>NZ_AUGY01000057.1 GCF_000422905.1 Paenibacillus alginolyticus DSM 5050 = NBRC 15375 | reverse complement strand
TACCGTATTGAAAATCGTGCGAGGACGTCCTGTAAGAGGTGTAGTTGTCTTCTCTGATCATACCTTAAAGGCCTCTCCGTTAAGCCATTCTTCACCCATACCTTCAATTGAGTACAGTTTCTAATGTCTAACTTTTCAGCTACCCTTCTATAGCTGGATGATCCCTTCATGTATTCCTGAACGGCAGCTAACTTAAATTCCTCCGTATACTGATTAAATGTTTGTCCTTTTTTAGCCATAGAAATATCCCCTCCAAGTTGTACTCATTTCCTTATGGTACCATAAGGTTTTTTTTGAGTGTCTACTTAAAGGGGGTAAGACCATTTTGGTGTTTTGACTGGGTTTTTGTTTATTAGATCTCAGAAACCAATTTGTTCGATTGTGAATGAATTGTGTTCATTACTCTCATTTTTCGGGGGAGCAATTCCTTTTATACTAAACATAAAGGTGTTATTGAAATGAAAGGCGGTTTTTCCGGATGAAGCCTGAAACTACCATTGCTCACCAAAAGCTTTCCTCACGCAAAAAAACAACAGCATTCACTCTGAAAGGACGCTGGGAATCGCCCATAGCTGGGTATCTCTTTATTTCCCCGTGGTTACTTGGATTTCTGCTGTTAACCTTATGGCCGATGGTTCAATCGATGTATTACTCTTTTACTAAATATACGTTGTTAGATGCGCCAGAGTGGATTGGCCTAAGAAACTATGAGCGTATTTTTGCAGATGATGAAATGTTTCGTCAATCATTGAAAATAACGATACTTTTCGTCGTTTTATCCGTGCCCATCAAGCTCTTCAGCGCCTTAATGGTTGCGATGGTGCTTAATAAGAAAATAAAAGGGATTTCTGTTTACCGAACGTTCATCTATTTGCCTTCATTAATAGGGAGCAGCATTGCTGTAGCTATTCTTTGGCAAAACATTTTCGGTATCAACGGTTTTATCAATCGATTTTTAAGTTATTTCGGTATTGAGGGAATCAGTTGGATCAGCAATCCAAGTACGGCTTTAGGCACTTTAATTATTCTGGTTGCTTGGCAGTTTGGTTCTTCGATGGTTATATTTCTAGCCGGATTAAAACAAATACCTGCCGAGTTATACGAGGCTTCCTCCGTGGATGGCGCATCTAAAGTCAGACAGTTTGTCAGTATTACCTTACCTATGTTGTCGCCTGTACTATTGTTTAATCTCGTGCTGCAGACGATCGGTTCCTTTCAAATGTTTACGCAAGCTTTCATCATTACAAAAGGCGGACCCATTAACTCCACGTACATGTACGCTTTATACCTATATGATCGCGCCTTTTCTAGATATGAGATGGGTTATGCTTCCGCTCTGGCTTGGATACTCCTTGTGGTGATTGCGATCGTAACGGCTTTAATTTTCGCCTCATCCCGTTACTGGGTATTCTATGAAACCGAAGGAGCGAGAAGAAAATGAGAAACCATCTGTCTGGAGTACGGACTTTTCGAACGCATTTCTTATTAGCGCTTTTTAGTCTAATCATGATATATCCCATGCTATGGTGGGTAGGAGCTGCCTTTAAATCGAACGCGGAGATGAGCTCACCCAGCTTCTTTCCTACGGAGTGGTTATGGAGCAACTTCAGCCAAGGGTGGGTAGCCATTCCTAAGTTTACTTTTACTCATTTTTATCTGAATACCTTTGAACTGATTGCTGGAGTTCTTGTAACGTCTATTATTTCCTGCAGCTTGGTTGCTTTTGGTTTCGCTCGATTGGATTTTCCGTTGAAAAATTTCTGGTTTTCCATTCTGATGGTCACCCTGATGCTGCCAAGTCAAGTGACACTAGTTCCACAGTACATCATGTTTAACACTTGGGGTTGGATCAATACGTATCTGCCTTTCTATGTTCCACATGCCCTAGCAGGCGGTATCGGAGGACCCTTCTTTATCTTCCTATTGGTGCAGTTTATACGCGGGATTCCGCGGGAGCTCGATGAATCGGCCAAAATGGACGGCTGCAGCTGGTTCGGCATTTACTTACGCATTGTGCTGCCCTTAACGAAACCGGCACTCGTAACAGTCGCCATTTATTGTTTCCTTTGGAATTGGGACGATTTCTTCGGACACTTGCTGTATATCAATTCTGTGAGCAAATACACCGTCGGTCTTGCCTTGAAGCTGTTCGTCGACAGCCAATCGGCGCTTCCGTGGGGACAATTGCTTGCCATGTCGCTCGTTTCAATTATTCCATCACTGATTCTCTTTTTTATGGCGCAGCGTCATTTTGTCGATGGCATTGCTTCGGGTGCAGTGAAAGGATAGAATAAATTAAATATCATGAAAAAGGTTGCTACCTGCAGCCTTTTTTCCACTTTTATTGGAAGTAAATGAGGAGGAACTGCTGTGTTTAACTTATTCAAGCGCGTTCGCATCGGCCGCCTGTTCTTTGGAAGCTTCGCCGCGTTCATTGCCGTGCTGCTGCTCATTTCCTCCTGGATCAGCTACAGCCTAACTTCACGCGAATTAGCTGACAATACCGCCAACTATCAGCAGGATCTATTAAATGAACTGAATAAGCGCCTGGCGACTCAGTTGAATTCGATTGAGCAGATGTCTAATGCAGCCTCTAGAAATATCGATATTATCGGGTATGATCCTCTGGAGAGTGACTTATTTGAGCGAAACAAACGCAAAGTAGATTTGAGTAATCTTCTTGCTAGCATTACGTACAGTACGACAATGGTACAATCCATTTATTTATATATTGATCGTCCGTTTGTAACAGATGCTCAGGGACCCATTCGCGTTTATGATTGGCAGAAATTGAAGGACGAGGATTGGTTTTTGGACATCCAAAATAATGATTTTGCCTGGGTAAAAGAACGTACGATTCAGACCAATACAGGCTCGCTAGCGGTTACTGGCTTTGCAAGAAAGCTTTACAATAACTCAGGTATCTATTACGGCTTGCTCTTGCTCAATGTGAAATCATCCGAGATTCAGAATTTGATTCGAGGTGAAACGGAGGGAAGAAGCAGACTGTTAATTGATGCTGGCGGCAGAACCATTGCTGCCATTGGCGATCCCAACTTACAAGAGAGTGAGCTGGAGAAGATTAGACTGAAGGAGAAGTCCGGAAGTGTTCATTTAACAGCCAAACCACAAAATGAATCCTTACTCGTTTGGAGTAAATCCCCTTCGAACTGGACACTAATTGAGGTGACACCATGGAAGAGCATTGTCAATGGCAGTATTCGATTAGCGCTGATTCTCTTAACCGTTGGCTTATCCGCCATTTTTATCGCTTCCTTTTTCACATTCTTTATATCCAGACAATTCACCAACCCCATTCGACTTTTGGTTGCTTTTATGAATAAGCTTCCTGATCGGGGTCTTGTTTCGGACTTGCCTACGGACTATACCAATGAGTTTGGCAATTTATTTAACGGTTATCGGAAACAAATGGAACGAATTGATGAACTATTAATCTCATTGAAAGCTCAGCACAAACGTCAACGCGAAGCCGAAATTAAGGCGCTGCAAGCCATGATTAATCCCCATTTTCTGTACAACACATTAGATCAATTAAACTGGTTAGCTATTGATTCCGGTCAAACGAAAATCAGCAAGATCCTCTCCTTAATGGGTAAAATGTTTCGCATCGGCCTCTCCAATGGTGAAACATTGATTCCCATCGCAGACGAAATCACGCATATCGAATGTTATTTGCAAATACAGCAAATTCGTTGGGGCGATCGCTTGGCATTCACCATCTCTGTCGATGAAACAGCCAAAGACCTCTATGTACCGAGACTAACCCTGCAGCCTTTTATCGAAAATGCGATTATTCACGGTTTCCACGGGCGCAAGAAAGGCGAAATCCGCGTGAATGTGCAGCTGCTAGGGCAAGACATTCAATTTCAAGTTTGGGATGATGGCGTTGGGCTGCGACCCGACTGGGATCAACCGAAGGCAAGGAAAACTGGCGGTTATGGCTTGCGAAATGTGAAAGAACGCATTGAGGCTTATTTCGGGCCTCCTTATGGGGTCCATATTACAAGTACGGAAGGCAGGGGCACCGAAGTCACTATTCTACTGCCGCAAATCCAAAATAAAGAAGAAGTCGAGGAGAGGTATCATGTGGAAAATACTCATTATTGATGACGACTTTCAAGTGTTGGAAGGTATGAAGAAGGCGATTCCCTGGGAGTCCATTGACGCCGTATTAGTTGGTGAAGCGAGTGATGGCGCTGAGGGTCTAAAGATGGTCCGACAAACTCAGCCGGATATCGTGATTACGGATATTTACATGCCTGTGATGAACGGGCTAGAAATGATTGAGAAACTCCGCGAGAATAACTTTCCCGGTGAGCTGATAATCCTAAGTGGCTACGCCGACTTCCAGTATGCACGGCAGGCTCTGAGGCTGCAGGTGAGCGACTATTTGTCCAAGCCCGTGACCATTGAAGAGCTGGGGGCTGTTCTGGCCAAAGTCATTAAAGAACTGGAAACGAAAGAACTGAAAAAAATAGAGCAAGAAGAAGTCAAAAGAAGGCTGATGATGTATGAACCCTTTGTCCAGCAAGAATGGTTGAAGTCGGTCATGACCGGCACCTTTAATGAAACGATTGCCGTGGAAAGCATTCTGCTATCTGAACAAGCCTACTGGCTGCAAAGAAACCACGTCGTGATGGGTATAGAGCTGATGAGTACTGTTCGCACGGCTAACCTATCGCTAATCGATTGGAACTTGTTTCGCTTTGCATTAGCCAATATTATTCGAGAAATCTTGGCCGAAGATTGGCCGGAGTCCGACTTTATTGAGCTTCACAGCCATCATGCTGCGATTATGTTTCATGTTGAGCGTTCGAGCGTGACAGCTGATGCGATGCGTCGGATTCAGTTGATTGGCGAGCGTATCACGGACTGTGTGCTTACTTACCTTCGGCTAACGATCCGCTTGGGGCTAGGTCAAATGAAGGAATCCTGGCAGGAAATATCGGACTCCACCGAGGAAGCCTTTCTAGATTTATTACAAATGTCCAACATCCCGCAACTTAAAGGAGATCAGCTATCTACCGTTCCATCCGAGAAAGAACTGGCTATTCGTCCAATTAAGTTTTATCAAGAGCTTGCGGAAGCAATTGTCTATTCCAAAGAAGAAACCGCTGCACAGATTGTGGAAGCTTATATCAATCGCTTGCAAAGCATGTCAACCATAACTCCGGCTTACTTGCAGTATTTATGTACAGAGCTGTGGACCATCTTTGCTTATTCCTTATATAGCGTAGGTATTGTGCTTGATGAGCTGTTTCCTGGAATGAAGCTGCAGTCGGAAATTATTCAAATCCAAACACCCGAACAATTGCAGCAATGGTTGCGAGGAAAAATTCATATTATTGCTACCAGCCGACATTGGAACGAGAATTCCAAACATAAAGAAGCGGTTGATTTCATGATTCAATATGCACATGATCACTATGCCGAAGAGATCAGCTTGGAAGATATGTCGAAGCAGCTTTATTTGTCTCGCAATTATTTGAATCAAATATTCAAGAAAGCAACCGGCGAAACCTTTACGAACTACGTCATCCAAGTACGAATGAAGAAGGCACAAGCCCTTCTAGCCGAAGGCAAATATTTGATTTATGAGATATCCGAAAAAGTCGGCTATAAAAACGTCCCTTATTTTAGCTCAATTTTCAAAAAATATAATGGCATTAGCCCGAGTGAAGTAAGTAAGAGTGGATTATAACGCGGAAGGTACCTATTCGTCGTCCTGTTATGAGCCATATTGTGATCAATAGTGAAAGAAGTGTGTTCATTACTCTCCTTTTTCTTCTTTTCAGTTGTCCTATAATTAACTTGTAAAGATAATGAGGTAGTGAAAGGGGATTTTCAATGAAAGTGCAGATGAGAAAATGGAGCATGCTCTCGATGACTGCCATGATAGCGCTGTCCCTAAGTGCATGTGGTTCCGGAAATACACCAAGTACTACGGGAAGCAGCCCTGCAGCAACAGCAGCACCCGCGGCTACAACCTCCCAGCCTGTTAAGCTTCGCATTGTTTGGTGGGGTTCACAGGCAAGGCACGACGCTACATTAAAAGCACTAGATGCGTATACAAAGAAACATCCGAATGTGACCTTTGAGCCAGAATTTTCTGGGTTTGATGGTTATGCGGATAAGCTGGCTACCCAAGCTGCAGCTAAAAATGCTCCGGACATTATCCAAATGGATCCGGCATGGCTTGCCGAGTATGCAGGCAGAAACCAGTTGGCGGACTTATCCAAAGGCATTCGTACCGAAGATATCGACAAATCGCTCGTGGATTCAGGGAAATTTAAAGATAAGCTTTATGCCATCGCGCTTGGCAATAATGCAACTGGCATGATCTACAATAAGAATGCCGTTGATAAATTAGGGATTACGCCTCCTAAAAATGGTTGGACATGGGACGAATACTTCCAATTCGGTAAAGACGCTAAAGCCAAGCTTGAGAAAGACAAATATGTGCTGATGGATGCGACATCCGATTATACCACGTATTCCGCCTATCAAATTAGTCAGGGCAAAGGCTACCCGATTACCGAGGACGGCAAATTTAACTTCGATAAAGATACGTGGCTGACCTTCGTTAAGAAATATGCGGAGCTGAGAACAGCCGGGGTCATTCCTCCCGCAGAAATCGCTAGCACAGACAAAGAGTCTGATGCTAAGCTCGACTTGATGAACAATGACAGCGTATTGATGAAACGTACTTTCGCCGCGCTATTCCCAGGCTACGAGGGTGTAAAACCAGGTGCTTACTCACTTGTTGCTCAGCCGAAAGGGCCAAAGTCTAGCGGTTGGCTGAAGCCTTCCATGTTCTGGTCAGTGAGTGCTGATTCCAAGTATGCCGAAGAATCCAAGAAATTCATCGACTGGTTCGTGAATGATAGCGAAGCCGCAGACATCCTAACGACAACAAGAGGCGTGCCGGTTTCCAAGAAAATGCTTGATTACCTAACACCTAAGTTAACACCTGCTGATAAATTGCAAATTGAACTCATTAAAAATGTTGCTCCTGACGCTCAACCTTTCAATGCTGGAGCTAAGGGCTGGAGTAACTATACAGCTAAAGATTATAAGAGTATCGGTGAAAAAGTGATGTTCGGCAAAATAACGCCTGAAGCTGCTTATGATGAGCTTGTGAAAAAGGCGAAGGATTATCAATAAAAGCCAGATTAAATGCAAAGAGAACCCAAAAAAGGTCAGGGATGTACGCCCAGTCCTCTTTTGGGTTCTCTTTGCTAAAGCCTTACCATTTATCATCATTTAAGGAACGCTATAACCCTCTAATGGAATCATCGGCTTAAAGTATCCTTTAATGCAATTAGGATTAATAACACATATTTGGATATGATTCTTTTCCATAAAACTTGCCCCAGGATAAAGTTCATTCCCTTCAAAAAATACTCCTCGAACAGAATCATACTGTTTAAGACCCATCTCACGATTAAATTCGTGAACTGATTGAATAACAGCACAATCCAAAAATCGCAGAAGTAAATCTTGGCTCTCATTTCCACGTCCATTTTTATGGACAGGCATCGGCGTACTGATGCATCAAAATCCTATCGGCAATCGATTGATCACATCCATGGAAGCCAAGTACGAAATTAGGCAAATTAGAGTACATCATCGTTCTTGGTATTGGGGCATTAATTTACCATCGTTATCAACAATACCGGCTTTGGTTAAGAAGTCCAAAGACCTTTCACGCGGCTCCTCAATAATCTTCTTAATATACTCATCAAGAATTTCAATATATTTATTATGTTCAGTGACCGTCATTGTCATCACCTCGACTATTAATAATCGAATTATAACACAGAACAACTCGTGCTCCCAATAGTTGTTTACCTCTCTGCTCAATAGAGTCTTGCCAAAAAAATAATACACCAATGGAGTAGGACGCAAAAAAGAACGACCCTCAACATAAAGTTGAGAGGCCGTTCTTAGAGAATGCTATTTGTGCAAGCTAAGCTTACAGTTTTACAACGTTCTCAGCTTGTGGTCCGCGGTTGCCTTGAACTACGTTGAACTCAACGCGTTGGCCTTCGTCCAAAGATTTGAAACCTTCGCCAGTGATTGCGGAGAAATGTACGAATACATCGTTGCCGCCTTCAACTTCGATAAAGCCAAATCCTTTTTCTGCGTTAAACCATTTTACTGTTCCTACTGCCATGGGTAATACCTCCAAAGTTTTATTAACATGTCTTTTTTCTTGTTTCGAACAAAAAAATTACACATTGGAAAAGGTTTCATTAACTTAATGATAACCCTTTGCAATACGCAATTCAGGTTGAATCTTTAAGACTTAACATTACTTTACCACACAATATCATGTAATGCAATTACCCCTAGAAGGGATTTCTTGCTAAAGATAAGAACTCTTCCCTGTCCTCTATTTTCAAGGCAATAGCCAGTGCTAATGCGACATCTTTCGACGGCTCGATTCGACCATTTTCGATAGAATTAAGGATGGAATAGCTGATTCCTGCCTTCTCTCCGAGCTTACGGAGAGTTAGATTTTGCTGTTGTCTGAGCTCTTTTAATTTCGTGTGAAACGCCACTGCTGCGCCCTCCTCAGCCATTTTGGTTGCCTTGCTGTCTGCGAATTTCGGCTTTAATTTTGTCGAATGGGTCCTGCCAATGAGGGGGCTTAATTGTTTTGCCGGTCTCATTTTTATGAACTTGTCCATCGGGCCATACCTTGGACATATTTGCATGCTGAACAATATCAAAAATCGGTCCAGGCTCCACTCCCATTTCAACCAACGTACCTAGGACAAAATATAACTCATCGATCATCGCATCCACTTCGTCTTCCAGTGTGACTGCTTCTTTGAACTCCTGGAGCTCCTCTTGCATCCAAGCTAGACGAGCAGCTTTGCGGCTGTCAGAAAGGCGCTGTGGGGTTGTACCTACTGGATGTTCAAACGTTTCATGAAACTTTTTAACATCTTCAAATGCTTGTTTTAAGGTCATTTCGATTCTTCTGCTCCCTTGTAAACGGTTTTCTTTTATATACCATTTAAAAGTATGCTTGGTCAACATGAAGCCCTCACTTCGATTCACCTATTTGATAGGAGGATCGAGTGAGGGCTTCTAAAGGTAGGATTGACGTTAAGCGCGGAAAACGCGCTTATTGACTGCGACACGCGCGCGGCAAGCAGCTAAGGCGCAATTTTCCCGCCTTAGCTGCTTGTCCAATTTTACAAATGACGACCTGTAATGAATCTATCTTTCCAATATCCCGTATTCATATCGCGAATGACTACACCGGAGCTGGTCGTGTTGCTAATAAACTTACCATTGCCAACATAGATGCCAACGTGATTAATGCGGCCTGGTTTGCTAACACTAAAGAAAACGAGATCGCCTTTTTGTAATTGCGATTTATTTTTAACAGGAGTTCCTAACTTCGCTTGTGCACTTGATCCCCAAGGAATCGAAATGCCATTCTGTTTAAATACCATTTGCGTATAAGCAGAACAGTCTAAGAGTAAACGTTTCGTATCTCTTACGCCAAATACGTAGCGAACTTTACCTATATAAGATTGTGCTGTACGTACGATACTGTCTGCTTTGCTAGCACTAGTTGCGGTTGCGCTATAGGTTGCAGTTGCCGCGGGGGCAGCTGCTGCATGAGCGGACTGTGGACTAAGGAACATCGTTCCTGAAGTTAACAAGGAAAGGCTAAGGCTTATCCCC
The DNA here is from genome assembly GCF_000422905.1 of Paenibacillus alginolyticus DSM 5050 = NBRC 15375. Classification (GTDB taxonomy): domain Bacteria; phylum Bacillota; class Bacilli; order Paenibacillales; family NBRC-103111; genus Paenibacillus_E; species Paenibacillus_E alginolyticus. The sequence goes on along the minus strand of NZ_AUGY01000057.1, from coordinate 43,433 downwards.
ACTAACGATTTGCTAAGGCGGTTGTTTTTCAATGTTTGCATGACTTGACTTCCTCCTTCATGGATCGTGTTGTGATGGGCTTGTTTGCCCTGATTCCACCTTACCACACTACGATCACCCAATATTTACCTGAATTAGGAGAAAGTCACGCCACACCTAGCATTATCCGCCATTCTTAGAATTTCATGAGAATTTGATGAGCATCAGTCTCTTGACACAAATTTATCTGACTTATCCCCCGTATTCTCCTGGCGATATTCCGAAGGGGTTACACCGTACTTTTTGCGGAAAACTTGCGAGAAATGGCGCATGTCATGGTAGCCGATACGTTCAGCCACGTCAGCGAGCTTGAGCTTGGGATTCATCAGCAGCTGCTTAGCCTGCTCCAAACGAAGGTGAATAACATACTCCTTGAAGCCTTGACCCGTCTTTTGCTTAAAAAGCTGGCTAAAGTAAACCGAGTTTAGGTAAACGATCGAAGCGACCTTCTCTAGTGATAGATCAGCATGGTAATGCGTGCGGATATATTGCAAGGCGACGTCTATAGAGCGATCACTGCCGCTGGCATGATGCTCGTAGATTTGCGTCGTAGACGCTTGCCTCATACGCTGTACTTCCGCAGGCACCGCCTGAAAGCAGTCGATTAGCTCGGAGCTCATCATCTGGAAGGGCACCTTCAGGTACTTCACCAGATGGCTGCGCAGCTCATCAATCAGCAGGGTCAGGCTTCTGCCTTCGGGTAGCGTGACGAGACCTAGCAGGCTTTTGCTGTCGTGCACCGTCACGAAGCCCTTGCCGTAGCGCTCGATAAGCTCAAGCGTGACGTTCTCGATAATGAAATTTTCGAGGAAGACGGGCTTATCGGTCTCCATTTTAACCATGATAAGATGAAAATAAGGGTGCTGCTCCATGAAGGGGCCCATGTCGATGCGACCCGTGTCCAAGCCCTGCGCAAAGCGCTGGAAGACGGCTTCCTGCAAGTATTTGCGGTTAGCCTTCAACAGTTCAGCCTCTTCGGTCAGCTCCGTTTCACGCGTAATTTCTTCGCTTAGCTTGCTGATCATGTCAATCAAAACTTCTTTGCCGATCGGCTTAAGCAAATAGTCCTTTGCCCCTAGCCGCACAGCCTCCTGGGCGTAAGCAAACTCCGAATAGGCCGAAATGACAACCCATTTCACATGGGGGTGTCGGCTCCGAGACATATTCATAAACTCTAGTCCGGTCATGCCCGGCATCAAAATATCCGTGAGAACGATATGAATCGGATGGCTCCGCAGCAGCGTAACGGCTTGCTCTGCATTCGCAGCCAGATGAACCCGATACTCGGGGAAACGATTCTGCAGCGTACGCTGAATGCCCTCTCGTATGACCGTTTCATCATCTACGATGAGAATGTCCATGTTTTACATTCCTTTCCTAGGAAGCGGCATCGCGATGATGACCGTTGTTCCTTCCCCTTGATTACTATGAATACGGAGCCCATAGGCATCTCCGAACATTAACGCTATACGGCGGTGAACATTGGTGAGTCCAATGCCCCGCCTTGTTTTAACAGAAGGACCTGCCGCTTGGACGGAGCTTGCAGCTGTCTGCTGCTCCATTTTCATCGAAGCCACCAGGCCACCCGCTTCCGCTGTATCCGCGCGCAGCAGCTCCTGCATCTCCGTTAGTGTGCTCTCCTCGATGCCGACCCCATTATCCTGAATAATGATATGGAGCTCTTGCTCATGAACTTCCGTACGTACACGAAGAATACCCGGCTCACGGAGAGGCTCCAGCCCATATTTAACAGCGTTCTCGATGATCGGCTGCAAGGTCATTTTCGGTAGGATGACATCAAGGACATCAGGATCAATTTGTATGTCAGTACTAACTCTACCTTCCAAACGGCTTTCGATAATCGTGATGTAATGCCTCATTTGGTCCAGCTCCTGCCGCAGCGTCGTCTTCGACGCTTCCTGCCAGTCGCTGCTGTAGCGGAACATGTGAGACAGGGCTAAGATTACCTTGCCCAACCGGTCGTTCTCCCGCTCATCCAGCATCCAATAAATCATATCCAGTGTGTTGTAGAGGAAATGAGGGTTGACCTGCGATTGAAGGGCCTGCAGCTCCGCATTCTTCTCACTCATGGAAGAGAGCGTAATGCGCTCGATAAGCTCCTCCATTCGATTCACCATGCGGTTAAACGATGAAACCAACGAATTGATTTCCTCAAATGACTTCACCGTCACCGAGCCTTTGAAATTCCCCATCTCCACCTGCTTCATCTCGCGGATGAGCAGCTTGAGCGGCGAAGCGATGTTGCGGGAAATGAGACTTGCCAAAGCCGTAGACAAAATAACGAGTACTACAATAACTACGTACAAATACTCTCTTGTCTTCACGACCTCGGCGTTGATATCCCCTTTTGGAGTCAAACCAAGCACGGTCCAATCCGACATCTTCGCCTTCGCAGCGACGATAAGCTGATCCGTCCGATCATCGACGATGATCTCATCGGATTGAGGACGCGGAAGCCCGCTGAATGAAGGCGGAATGACCTTCTCTTCCGCGGTAGAGGCGATCATCCGATTCTCGCGGTCAACAATGTATACACGACTGTTCGGGCTTATCGTCACATTCGAAAGTGCAGCTAGTATCGGCTGCGGATTCGTCTCGATGAGCATGACGCCGATCACACGATGGTCTGTTAAATCGTACAGCTTGCGCCCGAATACGAACAACTGATCCTTCTGGAACCGATTGATCACAGAGCCTTGAAATAACCCGAGCCACACCATTTCTCCGGATGAGTCTTGCAGCTTCTGATACCACTCCGAGGACGAATAATTCGTATCGATGACACTATCGAATCCTCGCTCGTAGTTGTAGTTTTTACCCGCATTCGTGATGACATGAATCCCAACGATATCATCGCGTGAATAATAAATAGCGCCTAGAATATTCGTAATGGTTCGCTCATTGATGATACTAACCGCTTGATCCTTGTTCGTGTCCCGATCTTGAATAAGCCTCAGCATTTCATAATTGCTATTCAGAGATTTCGTGATACTGTCATAGCCTTGCAGCAGCAAATCAAATAAACCTACCGTTTGAGAAATATTTTTCTCCGCCAAATCACTAATTTTACTATGGATAATTTGCGTTGTTTTCTGATAATAGAGCACACTTAAAAGAAGCACGAGAACTAGCATGCAGGAGATAAATAGCAGAAATAGCCGGTTATGAATGGAGTGTAGGCCTCGTGTCACTTAGGTGTAGGTCCCCTTTCGTATTTGCTTCTTCCTATTTTATCACAGGCATCCCAAGAAACAGCAAAAAGAGAGGGGTGAAATTAACCCTTCACCGCTCCCGCTACCATACCTTTTGTAATTTTATCAGCTAACAAGAAATAGATAAGAATGACCGGCAGCGCGCCCAGCACAAGGAAGGCACCGATAGCCCCGTAATTAACCGAATATTGACTGACGAAGCTATTAACACCGAAAGGAAGCGTCTTAAGCCGCTCGGACGAAATGAAAGTCGCCGCGAGAATGTATTCATTCCAGATGCTAATGAAAGTTAAAATACAAACCGTCATCATCGGTGGAATCGAAATCGGTAAGATAATACTGCGGAAGATCCTGAAAACCCCCGCGCCATCCATGACAGCGGATTCCTCTATCTCACTCGGAATGGATTTCATAAATCCACTGAGGATAAAGACCGCAATCGGAGTCTGGAACGCTATATAAGGAAGAATGATCGAAAGATGAGTATTCAATGAGTGTAGATTTTTGAAAATAATCATCAACGGCAATAATGTTGCCTGCAGCGGCACCATCATCCCGATGAGGAAGATAACCATCACGATTTGACCGTATTTCCAACGGAATCGGGCGATAGCGAACGAGGTAAGAGAACTGAGCAGCAGGACGCTCACCATCGTAATTGAAGTGACGAATAAGCTGTTTTTCAAATATTGAAAATAGTGTCCCGCCTTGATAGCATCCGTGAAATTCTTCCATTGAAGCGTATGAGGGAGAGCGAAAAACTGGCCCGACAGGATTTCTTCATTACTTTTTAATGAGTAAATAGCTAGCCAAATCAGCGGATATACTTGCGTGACCACAAGTAGCGAAAGAAAAGCGATCACGATGATTTTGACGATAGAGAGGCGTTTGCGTCTCCGAATGGTTGCAGGCTTAGCCGAAGCTATTTCCCGTGCGGTCTGCATGGTAACACTCCCCTCCTTCATGAAAATCTTCTCTCTAGTCGGTTGAAAACCGCATTAATGATAACCGTTGCGATTAAGCACATGCCGACCAAGAAAGCCGCAATCGCGCTTCCGTACCCATATTTCATGGAGAGGAAGGACATGTTGTACATATGCGTGGAGATTACGTCTGTCGCGTGTGCCGGTCCCCCTGCGGTCATGACCATGACCATGTCGAACGCTTGCAGCGAGCCGATGAAGGCGAGGACGATCGATATTTTAAAAATCGGAATATTCATAGGGAAAGTAATATGCCAGTCGGCTTTAAGCCCCTCGGCTCCGTCAATCCGGGCTGCCTCATAGATATCAGCAGGGATGTTCTGAATACCGGTAAACTGGATCAGCGTATGGTAACCCAAGTACTGCCATAGGGCTACAAAATAAAGAGAATACATCGCAATCTTAGGATCTGTCAGCCACGATCTCGTCCAACCATGTAAATTGAGCATATCGAGCACTTGATTGAGCATGCCCCCCATCGCGGCGGGGTTATAGATGGTTTTCCACAATTGACCGATGATAACGACGGATAGAATAACAGGTAAAAAATAACTCGAAACGAGAAAATTCGGTTCTTTGATAAATCGGTTCAGGAGAATAGCTACACCTAAAGCGACCGGAATTTCGGCCATGGAAAATACAGCAAACATCAATGTACGGCGAACGGACGGCCAGAACACCGGGTCTGCGAATAGCAGAGTTTGAAAATTTTTGAAACCTACGAATGTCGAATCGCCAATTCCGTTCCAATCCAGCAAACCACTGTACAGAGACACGAGAATCGGGACGAAAACGAGACTCACATAGATCAGCAAACACGGTAATACAAACATGGCAATTGTCCACTTGGAGACTCTTAACACATTCACTTGGCTCGCCTCCTTCCTCACATATACCAATCGGAATCTACCTTCAGCCCATCAAGGCGCTCAAGATAAATTCCGATTCGGCTGCTAATTCATCTTATTTTTTATTCGTTTCATAAGCGGTTTGGTGCTCTTTGCCTACTTCAGCAGGGTCTTTCTTCTGTACGAAAAGGTTTTGGATGCTTGTTAAGTGTCCTTGCGCTGTTCCAGGGTTCATCGTATTATCGAACGCAAGATCTCCGCCTTTTACTTGTTTGAACAAACCAAGCACTTCCATCGCCATATCGGAGTAACCAGCGGCTTTGAAGTCGCCATCTACTTTTTGTGCGATACCTACAGCGCCTTTTACAGCGAAAGCTTCTTTAGGGAAGTTCAGCATGAAATAGTTCAAGAAATCTTTGGTTTCTTTCAAATGTTTGCTGTTAGCAGACACGGCGAACGCGCTTCCTGGAGCAAGCATGAACTCGTCTGGGTTCCCCTTGCCATTAACGGTTGGGAATTTGAACACGCCAACTTTACCATTCACGGAAGAGGTTTCGATTCCGCCTGTTGCCCAGCTGCCCATGAAGTACATAGCGGCTTTGCCGGTTTTAAACAAGTTTTCGCCTGCATTGTAGTCAAAAGATGTTGCGCCCTCTTGGAAAGCGCCAGCTTGAACTAGGTCTTGGAAGCTGCTTACGGCTTCAGTGAATGCTGGATCAGCAAACGTCTTTTTGCCATCTACGACAGCTTGTAGGAAGCCAGGGCCGCCATTGGTGCGAAGCAGTACGTTCATGAACAAGAAGGAACCTGTCCAGGAATCTTTTTCACCGATCGCCATTGGCTGAATGCCTTTGCCTTTGAGCGTTTTTACCGCTGTTACCATTTCTTCGAAAGTCTTCGGTACTTCAACGCCAGCTTGCTTGAATAGATCTTTATTGTAATAAACGACAGCAATGTTATTACCGTCAGGCAATGCGTAGATGTTGTTGTTGAATGTGTACCAGTTCAGAATACCTTCTTGGAACGTCCCCTTTAATCCGTTTTGATCCACCATATCGTTCAGTGGCGCGAAAAGGCCAGCATCGACGAAAGGCTTCATTTGCGCGGCCGGATTCACGATCGTGATGTCGGGAACCTCTTTGGAAGCGGCTTGCGTTTTGAGCTTCAGCTTTTGTTGATCCGTGTTCAAGGAATCAAGCTCGATCTTGATGTTCGGATTTTTCGTTTGGTAATCGTTAACGATTTTCTTCAACATGCCGTTTTTTGGATCCGTTGGATCCGGATATATATTTTGGAACGTGATCGTAATGTTTTCCTGCTTTTTAGCTTGTGCTGTCGCAGTCGGTGCTGCGGTAGCTTTCGTATCCGTTGTGCTGCCGCTCGTGCTTCCACCTGCACCGCATGCCGTCAAGCTGATCGCCATCAAGCTAGCTGCCACGACGCTTAGTGCTTTATATTTAGTTACCAATGTGAATCCCCCTCGTTTGGTTGGTTGTTCTTGATGTCCTTATTATCGCTCGAAATTGGTAACCCTTACAATGTGGGAACTATAGGTATGATGTTTGATTTTTATAGGTTTATGCTGGAAGTGAGGGGAATGGTGGGTGGTTGGCGGATGGGGGTGAGGAATGGTGGAGTGACTAGTAGGAGTGCTGGTGCGGTGGTGGCTGGTTGGAGTTAACCTTGCACCTCACATCTCGGCCCTCACCACTTATCTTCTAACTCTTATTTCTTATTTCTTACATCCTATTTCTATTCACCTATCTCCCATCCCCCACCTCTGATTACTTCCAACCATTTGAACAATTTCAAGTCCTCTAGTTACATCTCAAATCTTCTTTTTTTAAACTCATACCTATGTCTGACTAACCTCTTCTCATCCTCTCACCCCGAAAAAACAAAACAAAACTCATCCTCCCTCCCGGCTGATTGACACATGTTCACACCCCCAGAACCTATAAATACCCATTACAATTACAATCAGATACCTATATAATAAACAGCTTCCTATAAAGCAAAAAAGATCAACCTCTTTCGCTACCCAGCGATGAAGAGATCGATCTTTATAGATAAATGATGAGTGCAGCTCGTGAAAAACTAGTAAGCCTTCGGCACCTCGACTCTATGCGTTACACCGTTTTCGGTGAAATAAATATGCGTGTCGAAGCCTTGATCATCCATGAAATAGGATACGTATTTGGGCTCGCCGTGCTTGATCGGCACAAGGAGTGTTGCAATGCGGTGGCTGCGCGCCGGCTTGGTCGTTGCCTTGAGATGCCAGTGCGGCGGCAGTCCCTCGATTTCGGCCGGATCCACATCCGTAAAGCCTTGATGCTGTGTCAGCTCCAATTCACCAGATGAGCAATAGACGAAACGGCCGTCCATATCCGCCTTGCGGCCTTGGACTTTGAAAGTCTGTCCGCTTAGCTTCATTTCATATAGCATCTGGAACAGCCAATCAACAGAACCTGCTTGCGACAGGTCGATGTGGTCGACGACAACAACGTACGTGCCGAAAAAGTAGAGCTCACGTACATAACGCTCCAAATAAGGAACGTACTCCTTGTAAGCTGCAGTTGCGTTGCTGCGGGAATAACCGTAGCCTTTGCGCTGCTCGGCAACTTCAACGAACCCGTTAGCCGCCATGTTCAGCACTTTGTTCTTTTCGGCATATTGACCCAAACCGTCAATCAAAATATTGTTCGTCGAGCGCGTCTGTCTGCGCCAATTCATATGCATCGTGCTGCTAAATGCCACATAATAGCCGCTTTCAATGGCAAGCGGTTCCCCGTAAGCATGAAGCAGGAAGCCATTCTGGTCGCCATGACTATGGCTGACGGAGCCGTATTTGCTGCTTTTCATCAGCAGCATGATATGGCGCTCTGGATCGGCCATTTGCGAGTGAAACGCCACCCAGCCGATATCGCGGAACCATTTGACCGGCTCGATATTCGCATCAGTTGGGGCGATAGCTTCCACTTGCGGATAATCATGACGGTAGACCATTTCGTCGAAACGGAAATCCCACCAACCATAGTTGTAAAATTTCATTTCCGAGTCGGTATCTGTTTCACGTACCCGCTCAAAATACCACTGGTACAGCCCGTTTCCAGTCACACCGGCGAACTGACGAATGTTAAAACCGGTCTTCAAACTTACCGGATCGCCAAGGGTCGATTGGTCGCCGAAGCTTGCGCGAAGGGTATCCGGACTGAACGTGTATAGCGGGAAATCGCCTGTTTTCGTGAAAAACGGTCGTTTATAAAAGTTAATGCCAGTATATTTTTTCAGCAAATTCATCGCTTCCGTGACAAAAGCCATCCCGGTCGTCCAATACATCGGACCTTCCGCCCAGCCTCCATCCGGTCCGCCCCAAGGCGAATATAAGCAGGCATAGTATTCAAGGGTATAATCGAGCCATTCACGAACTTCCGTCTCCTCATTCAAGAGCGCAATGCAGCACGGGACTAGTACACTGGATAACGAACGCACCGCATGACTATCGAACGGCACATGATGGATCTTGGAATGCTCAATAACATGCTGGGCGATTTGACGCGTACGGGCGAGCAAAACTTTCCGCACCTGCTTCCGCTCATCCTCTGTTAGCTGGGCATGAAGCCAGTCATAGCCCCATGCGATAGCTCCAGCCATTCGGAAGGAGGCTTCGTCGTTGTAGTCACGGCTTGTTGTACCATTCACGTCCCAGCTGCACAGATGGAGCAGCCACGTTTTCGCGCGATCCAGCAGCGTTTGGTCATTCAAAATCGATCCTGCCACCACGAGATGGCGAACCGCATAGAGGGCCTCTTGAGTGTCCATGTACATTTGGCGCCATAGCTTTGCTACACGTTTATTGTCTGGGTATGGCAGAGGCTCGGCCATCAGCTCACGCTCAATCCAAGGCTTGACGGATTTCTCGTAAAAGATATCAAACCCGCAATAAGCCGGATCTGTTGCTAGCCTACTACGGAAGTCATCAAGCTCAGAAGATTGCAGCCACAATCTAGGGTGTTGGGACGACGCTTCCGCATATCGGCGTTCTCTGCTAGGTAATGGTGTTTCCGGTAAATCGTCTGGCACCTCGAAGCGTCGAACGAGGCTCCAGACGGTTTGGGTGCCATCTTCTTGGAGAAGGGCGTACCGCCAGAAATATGTGCCGGGGGTTAACGCATCATCCGGTGTATATAAGTTGTAAGGAATCGGCTTAATCGTTCGTGTGTCAGCCTGAGAGAAGGCCTCAGAATGCGAGATTTGCAGTACATAGCGATCATGCTCCAATTGTGCGGGAATCCATGTGAAACGAGGTGGGTTTTCCAGCAGTAAGGTCATCTCATTCGGTTCGTATTGTACAGTTAAAACGCCGCTCTGCGGTTCGTATAATGGCGACAATGAAGTCATATCCATTCTCCTCCCGGATGGGTTCTCTTTTTTATATAAAAAGCAAGCCATTATGGGCTGTTAATTGAATGCGTTTTGAGCTGTTTGTTTGTCCCGGAACTGTAATGGCAATTTCCTGTGCGGAAATACGCGTTAGCTCAGCACGGCTGCCTGCACGGTAAATATAAATGAAGTCAGCCTGACGATCATTCCGACGGTGAAGCATCGCTGTGAGCGATCGACTCGGGTCAACGGAGTCGCCCGGTGTCTGTACAGCTAGAAGCTCATCGCCCGGTTGCGCAAGCGCCGTGTGGAATACGGTCGCAGTGGAGCCGTTAGGATCAGAACCTAGGGCATAAGATGCGTGCAATTGAGATGCACCGCTTGCGTCGACGGAATCGCTAGCAACGTACTGGCCGATGATCGGCAGATTTTGCTCTGATACAGCGGCGGCATCGGAAGCAGCATCTTTCTGTTCAATGAGAAGCTTGTAAACTTCATCTCGGCTACGTAACTGCTCTGATTGCATTTGAACAGCAGGATGCATCCACCACTCGATGCTCCTCGGCTCTTCGCCTGCGAGTTCGACTTGGAACCAATCAAGCAGCCACTCGCCGGTAAGCAGCAAATGGCGATTCAACGTGCACCCCTCGTAGGCTGCTGTTGACTGAAGCCATGCGTACACGGTCGAATCGTTGGCCTCATAGCGGACGCAGCGCCCTTCATGCGGCGCTTGGGATCGGCCATCCAGCGACACGGTGTTGTGGCTGGCGGTTTCGGCAAACCACGATTTCCGCATGGGCGAACCGTAAGGCACCATTCCGAAATCGGGCGTCAGGGTTTGGTCCGTGTGCATCAACGTCAGATGCAGCTTGTCGTAATGGCCGTGGGACCCGCCGTGCTCGCCAAAATCGGCGAGGAACGACAGCGGGTTCCCGGCTGCGCGGCCGATGACGAAGCCGGCGTCCGGCCAGAGCCGCGATCCTCGCGGCTCTTGGGCAGGCGCGCGGTCAGCGGACTCGCCAGCGCCGTAGAGCAGCGCCTCGAGCTGCTCGCCGCCGGCAGCGCCTAGCTGCCGGTACGCTTCGCGCAGGACCGGCGCGAGCCCAGCGATGCCGTAGATCGCGAGCCCCTGCTCAGCGATCTCGGCGATCTCACGGGCGTAAGGGTCCCGCGCCAGCGGCCCGTCATGCAGGGCGGGCAGCGCGCCCTGGTCGTCTGCCAGATCGGCCAACGCCTCGAGCATGCCGCGCATAGATTGACCATCTGCGCCTGTCGTGGCGTAGAGATCAATGCCGAATCGCTGCGCCATCTCCGCGGAGATTAAGTACGCCCTAAGCACGAATACGTGGTAATACGTGCTTCCCTCGAACTCCAGTTGATCGGCCTTCACGCCGATCGATAAATGATGCTTGAAGCCACCTTGGCCTTCAATGAGCGCTTCCAGCGCCGCTTGCTCTCCGCGAGCGGCATAGACACAAGATAATGACGCGTTCAGCCAAGCGGTGTAGTTGTTCTCCGCATTGTTCCGCTCATGAATCAGGATGTGCCGGTATTCTTCCATACTCCCCGCGAGTAAACCTAGGAAGGCGTCAATCGCCGCCTGCTCCTTCGCCTCGAAAACAACGCCCTCATCGCGCAGTAACAAGTAAGCGCGAATCAAGGTCGTGGACCAGATCGCCTCGGTTAGCGCCTGGTGAAAAGCCCGCCCCTTCAACATCCAGCTCTGAGCTTCCGGATGCACGGGGTAGAGCGGGAACTGCTCTGCGTACTCTACGAGCAGCCTTTTACTAATCTGCGCATACGACTTATCACCCAGCGCTGCATAAACGGCCGCTGACTGCAAAGCCACCCGCGCAAGTGATTGGTGCTTGAACACGAGCCAAGCACCTCGGTAAGCTTCGCCCTCAATTATGCAGCCGTGCGGACATAGAAATTCGGACGCATCCACTCGCATCGGATCGAACGTCAGTTCGGTATGATGGTGTGGACAGACATACTGGTGCCACCAACCCCCAGGTTCCTTAGGAATTGATAGGCTGCCTGCTTGCTGCAGCCTATCAATCTCCTCTTTCAATATGTGCGCTGTTCGGCCTGCCCAAGTTAGTTTTTCTAGTTTTTCGCCTAACCTCAGCGCGGTACTCATCGCATCATCATCCCGCCATTGATTTCGATCGTTTCACCTGTTACGTAGGCAGCTAGATCGGAAGCAAGGTAAAGCACGGCGCCTGCTACATCGTCCGGTGTTCCTTCACGCTGCAGCGGAATGCCATTTACAGTTGCTTGGCGTGCTGTGTCCGTTGTGAATGTCGCATGGAACATCGTATTGCCGATAAAGCCAGGGGAGACGTTGTTGACGGTAATTCCACTTGCCGCTACTTCCTTGGCTAATCCTTTGGAAAAAGTTTGTACGGCTGCTTTGCTAGCTGCATATATACTGGAACCAGGTCCTCCGCCGTTATGCGCAGCAACCGATGTCATATTCACGATGCGGCCGTAGCCCTTCGCCTTCATGCCGGCAAGCACTCTTTTGGACATGAACACCGCACTCTTTAAATTTACATCCATAATTCGGTTGTACATTTCTTCGAACATTTCAGAATTCGCCACACGCTGAACGAGATGGCCTGCATTGTTCACGAGAATATCAATCGTCCCGCCTAGAGCTTGCTCAACTTCGCTAACGAGTCTATCGATTTGCTCCAAATTCGTTACATCCGCCTGTACTAATACAGCCTCGCCGCCTGCTGCTTGAATAGCCGCTACAACTTCCTGACCTTGTGCAACATTATTCAAGCAATTCACACCAACCTTCGCCCCATTGCTAGCCAGAGCTAGTGCAATTGCGCGTCCAATCCCCGCATTAGATCCTGTCACCAGTGCAATTTTCCCCGTCAAATCGATATTCATATGAATTACCTCCCATGTATGTGTATTTAAAATTTCAACTTACATCACTTTGTAGATTCCGCCTGAGACAATGTTTTTCATCGCTAAATGATGACTCCCGCGGAAACCTGCCCACTTAACGATATAAAACATGCTTAACTCTGAGGGAAACGACCATTTCCTTCCTTACTACCGCCTGAAACGATGTTTTCCATCGCTAAATGATGACTCTCGTGGAAACCTGCCCGCTTAACGATATAAAACACGCTTAATGCGGACGGAACGACCTAGCGAAAGTCCGTCTACAGTGATAAAAACCCCACTCACCCACGCAACCGAGGCCTCACCGTCTCCGGCATGGTCATCGTCACACAGGTCCCTCGTCCCCACTCACTGTCAATAGACAGGCCGTAGGCCTCGCCGAACACCATCTGAATCCGTCGATGGACGTTCATGAGTCCAATGCCGCCACCTTGTGATTCGCCTGTCTCTTCCGGCTCCGCCAAGCGGTTTTCCTCCAGCTTCGTACGCAGCTCGGCGAGCCTCTCCGGCTTGATACCTGTGCCATTGTCCTGGATGAACACTTGGAACAATCCGCCTTCTTTGCGAGCATCGATACGCATGAAATGATGCGGTTCCACACCATCTGGGAATGCATGCTGAAAAATATTTTCGATGAGCGGCTGCAGAGTCAGCCGAACCATCTTTTCCAAAAGCAAGCCTGGCGGGATCGCGACATCAATTTCAAACTCTTTACCCGTCCTGTGCTGCAAAACAATCATATAATTGCGTACATGATTCAGTTCATTCGCTACTGTAATTTCTTCTAAATTCGTCTGCACCGAGTAGCGGAGCATGAAAGCCATTGCTTCTACCATCTCTGTAATTTCACTGGAATCCTGAACTATTGCATAACAATTGATCGTTTCCAACGTGTTATATAAAAAATGCGGATTGATCTGCAGCTGCAAGGACTGAAATTCTGCCCGCTGCCGTTCAAGCTTCGTCTCACCTAGCTCAAGCTGGTTCTTCTGCTGCTCCAGCTCGGCTTCATACACCCGTTTGATCATATCGGAAAGACGCGTCACCATTAGATTGTAGCTGTGAATAAGTCCGCCGATCTCATCCGTTCGACCAATCTCGTCGATGTACTGCCAGTTTCCTTTTTCTGTTTCCCGCATGCTGTCTTTCAGCCCTCGTATGGGGGCAATAATAGACCTACCGAAACGGTATGCTAGCCATAATGCGATAGCCAATGTAACCAGACCAACGATGATGGTCGTCGTTCGAATCGTATCTGCTGGGCGGTGCAGTTCTTCAACTGGCATCGATGCGACAAGATTCCAATCGGAGTAACCGGATTTCCTTGATACAAACATACGTTCTTCTCCATTGTATTTATGGAGGAATGTCTGATTACCGCTCGCCAAAACGAGCGATGCTAGTTCATCTTGAGGCTTCCGCAGCCCCATGGAAGGCGGGTAAATGTAGTTCCCGGTATCATCGACGATAAAGAAAAAGCCTTCTTTACCCAAGCTGACACGATCCCACGTTTTCGCCAATTCCGCTAACTTGATTTCAATGGCAACAACCCCGCGATTCTCATCGCCATAAGAAGGTCCTCTGACTTTACGAGCCATCGTCACGACAGTTCCTTGATCAATTGGACGTATGCTCATATTCAGCAGCGCAATTTTCCCGTCACCCGCAATTTTCATCAGGTTATCAAATTGTTCTTGTACGAGCACCGGATCGAAGTTCAGTAGATTCTGATTCTCATAAATGAAGGAACGCCCATGTTGGCCGACGACATAAATCATGTTCAACTGTTTGTACAAGGTGACAACGGACTGAACGGAAGATTCCGAAAATTTCTTGATTTTATCCGAATACACATAATACTCATACGCGTCATCTGGCTTAATTTCCATGAAAGCGCGCACATCGGAGTTGGATGAAAAGGCATTGCTAAGCAGCTCGTAAGCCTGCAAATAACTATCAGTCTGATAGTTCGCACTGTCGACCATTTGCTCCATATACTGCTTCACTTGGTCGTCTAACGCCCGTGATGATTGCCAATAGGATACAGCGCCTACGGACAAAAGTGACAGCACGATCACAATGAGAAAGTACGTATAAATTTGACCTGACAGCGTCTTTCTTTTCATGAACGGATACCCATTTGTTGTCGATATTCAGAAGGAAGGCAGCCCTCGTATTTCTTAAATGTTTTTGTAAAATGAGGATGATCGGCGTAACCGACCTCACCCGAGATATCGGTAATTCGCCACTGCGGCTGTTGAAGCAGCTTCTTCGCCTTCTCCATGCGTCTGCGCGTGCGGTACTGCACGAACGTTTCTGCCGTACTTTGCTTAAACAGTTGGCTGAAATAAGAAGGATTAAGCCCGATAAAGTCAGCCACCTCTTCTAAAGATACTTCCTCAGCGAGATGCGTCTCTATATAGTGCTTGGCTTCCTCAACAGGGTCCTTAAGCTTGCCTTTGCGTTTGATTCGAAGCTCATCCAGATACCCGCTGATCGCGGTCGTGAAACGAAGCCACGCTTCCTCTTCGCTCACAGCACCGGTTAAATCAAGCTCACCCTGGATGAAATAGACATCTCTCACATTCAACCTTTGGTGCAGGAGGGTGTGGATTTCTTGCAAAATATCACTAACCCGATTGAGCTTAAGCTTATTGGCCTTCAGCTCTGCCTGAATTTCCTCTACAACGAAATTTAATTCCGCCTGCTGCAGCATCCATACGGCTTGCTCCATGCGGCCTGCCCACTGTTCGAGCTTCGTTACAGCAACGAAGGATTCGGAGCTTACTTTACTTTGGTTACGAATTAGCTTTTCTAACACATGCTGAAATCCCTTAATGTTGACGGGTTTCAGTAAGTACTCTTTCACCCCGTATGAGACGCATTTCTGCGCATATTCGAAATCACCATAGCCGGAAATGACCACAACTTGGATGTCCGCATCCATTTCTGCAACACGAGCACATAATTCCAGCCCGTCCATCTTAGGCATCCGAATATCGGTGAACAGGAAGTCAGGTCGTTCCTCTTGAATCCGCTGCAGCGCGACAACGCCATTCTCAGCCGTTCGCAGGCTTTCGATGGGGAGCTCCGATTGTTCAACGAGTTTCTGTAAGCCTTTGCGTATCATCGGTTCGTCATCGACAATGAGTATGCGGTACATGAGGAGTGCTCCTTTCAAACCCTTATGAAATGCACGCTCCCCACGGGCTGGTGGGCACGTGAGGAGGCGGTTATGCTCAGCAGATGAGCTTATTTACGCGGCATCGACACGGTCGTACCGGAATCTTTACTATTGAATTTCTCTGTTGCTTCCTTGATTACTTCGTTACCGCCTTTGGATTTCCACTCTTCCAATACTTTCGGCCAATCGGAGATCGGCTCTTTGCCGTACACCATCTTCACCATGTGCTGGAGAATGACTGGAGGTGCTTGGTCGGAAAGCGGCGAAATGTCAGGATTTTTCATTAAAGATTCAAGACGTGGCTCGAAACTGATACCGTCGCGCCCTTCATTTTTTAACGTTGTATCGTAGACATTCATTAATTTCTTACCTTCTTCTGACAAGCTAAGTGTCCCTTTATTATAAGTCGTATCTTGGACAAGCCACAAGAAGGATTGACGGTAACGCTCTTCATCGACACCCGCTGTATCTGTTGGGGCTTTGTAGTCGATTTTGCCATCCACCGTTTTGTACGTGTCACCTTCAATACCGAATGTAAAGTATTTCTCTGCCTCATCCGACATCATCCAATCGAAGAACTGAATAATTTGCGCAGCATTTTTAGCATTTTTATTGATAAAGTAAGCACGCGGCGCAGGTCCATACAAGTAGTGACCGCCTTTGCCATCTGGTCCTGTCGGAGATGCAATAATCTCGATATCACCCGTTGGAACCGTTGTTTTCAGCTGTGTTTCCCATTGCAGCAATTCATTTGCATTCATGGACCACATCCCTGCTTTACCCGCAAGAATAGTGTTTTTGAATACTGTGGCGTTGATCGTTGCGAACTCTTTATTGATCAGGCCTTCATCAAACATTGTTTTGTATGTTTGCAGCGCTTTCGTCATATTCTCTGTGTCGAAGAATTTAGGCAGAACTTGATCGCCTGATTTCTCGAACATGGATAAGTAAGGAAATACGTCATAAGCACCGAAGAAGGAGTCTGCGTACTTGAAGTTTTCACGACCCATGTACGGGTTCTCAACGCCCATTTCTTTGAACTTGCGAAGTACTGCCATGTACTCGTCAACCGTTTTTGGAACCCCTAGGCCTGTTTTGTCGAGTAAATCTTTACGAATGAAAATGGCACGGCGGGAAGGGTTGGACAAGTATTCCGGAATGGCGAAAATTTTACCTTGGTAAGTAACGTTATCCCAAGCGTCTTTCGGCACTTTTTTGAGCAGATTCGGTCCATACTTCTTCAACAATTCATCAAGCGGCGTGAACACGCCAGCCTTCACGGAACCTGCCATTTCTTTACCGTTCACGCCACCACTACCCTGTACAACGTCAGGAATGTCATTGGTTGCAAACATCTGAATCATTTTTTGCTCATATTCTTTGTGAGGAACAAGTACGATATTCATATCCGAGTTCGTCATCTCTTCTAACTTTTTCACCCATTTGTCTTGATTAATATCAGGCGACTTCTCTACATGTCCGAATGCGAGTGTACGCAAGGAGATGGAGAATTTCGTTTTTTCAGCAGGCTTTGCGCTTGATGTGCCAGCCGCAGCGTTTGACGCCGATTGTTCAGCGGGTTTAGAAGAGCAAGCAACCAGCAAACTGGCCATCATTACGGCTGCCATCGTGGTGGGAATCCATTTTTTCATTTCTACCCCTCTTTTCATTTCACTAAGATATGAACGCATTCACATCTTCATTGTAAAAGCGTTTACAAATTGCCGATATGGAATGTCTTTAGTTCGATTTGTCTTTTTTTTAGAATGCTGTAGAAATTGTTGATTTCATGCAACCTTAAGATTTTACAGAACCAACCATCATTCCTTTGACAAAATGACGCTGCAAGAACGGATAGATAAGAATAATGGGGATCGTCGCAATAATAATGGTCGCCATCTTGATGCCTTCCGGATCCATATGAGCAAGTCCGCTGAATTGGGAAGCGTTCGGATCAATACTAATATCCTCAGACACAATCAATTGACGAAGCTTTACCTGAAGCGGCCATAAGGCAGGCTTGTTAATATAGTACAGTGCACTTTGGTACGTATTCCAGTGACCCACCGCATAGAAGATCCCCAGAGAGGCCATCACGGGTTTGGACAAAGGCAGAATGATATTCCAGATCATGCGAAGCTCGGAGCAGCCGTCGATACGTCCGGAATCAATCAGCTCACTCGGAATTTGCAAGAAAAAGGACCGCATAATGAAAAAATTGAAAGCACTGATTGCACCTGGAAGCAATAAAGCCCAAAGCGAATTCGTCAGGTGTAAATTTTTCATCAAAATAAAGTTTGGAATCAGTGGAGCTGTAAAAACCATCGTAATGAGAACCATAATAACGACAACGTTACGGCCAGCATACTCTGGTCGAGACACCGGATATGCAAGTGATGCCGTGGCGATCAGATTGATCAGGGTACCCACTACTGTAATATACACGGTCACTCCGAAAGAACGCCAGATTGCCGCATCGCTAAACACATATTGATAGTTGATCGATGTAAATTGAACAGGTAGGAATAATACCTTCCCATTCACGATGGCTTCCGAAGAACTGAACGATTGGGCCAGCACGTTTAAGAACGGCAGGAGCATCGCTAGCGATAGAAGAGTCAGAAATAGCACATTAAAGAAGTTAAAAACTTGCCAGCCGGCTGTCGGCTTGCGATTCATAAAGCGTTCACCTCCGTCTTAGTACAAGCTTTCACCCGTTGTTTTTTTGCTTAAAATATTACCCGTAACAATAAAAATCACGCCAACAAGTGCTTTGAAAAGTCCAATCGCCGTCGTATAGCTAAACTGCTGACCTAACAACCCCGCAGTGTAGATATACGTGTCTAAAATTTCACCATTTTCCTTATTTAGCGGGTTCAGGAACACGTAAACACGTTCGAAGCCAAAGTCTAAGAATTTACCGATATGAAGGAGGAACAAAATCATAATGGTTGGTAGAAGCGACGGGAGAGTAATTGAAATGGTTTGTCTCCAGCGGTTCGCGCCATCCACCTCAGAAGCTTCATATAGATCCGGATTAATCCCTGCCAGAGCAGCCAAATAAATAATCGTACCGTAGCCGGAATCACGCCAAATACCCGAAGAAATGAGCACTGTACGAATCCATGACTCTTCACCCATGAAATAAATCGGCTCGAAACCTAGCCAAGTGATGAGATGGTTCAAAGCTCCCGTTGAAGGAGATAGAATACCGATCGCAATCCCGCTCACAATAACCCACGACAAGAAGTGAGGCATGTAAACAACGGTTTGAAGTAACCGCTTGTACACTACAACGCGCAGCTCATTAAGCAGCAAGGCGAGTATGATTGGCGCTGGAAAAGCCAGTACCAAATCGTAAATGCCGATCAGAATCGTATTCTTCAAAATCTTGAGGAAGTCATAGTGGGCAAACATCCGAATGAAATGTTCGAACCCAACCCATTCACTTCCCGTGAAGCCATCAAAAATGTTGTAATCTTGAAAAGCAATGACTGAACCTAACAAGGGTACATACTTGAAAACAATAAAATACAAAATCCCCGGCAGCGATATTAAATACAGCGCCTTATACTTCCAGAACGTTCGCAGAAAGGATCTACCTTTCCGTACCTGCGAGCGCTGATTCATCTTATTAACCGCTTGTGCGTTGACCGCCATCCTTGGCCCCCCTCACTATTCTTCGCTGATGTTATACCTATATCGTATCCTGCTAAAGCGCTTGCAACAATGGATTGGCTTTTCCCTCACTTGTGTTTTTTTTAGGTGGGTAAATGTGCCGCGGTGCGACTTGTGGTTGACGTGTGGGAGGTGCGGAGGCGAGAAGGCGAAGAAGGGTGAGAAACACAATAGAAGTATTCGGCTAACTAGCATCCGTCCTCACAGTGTCGAGCACCTTCCGTCTATTGCGCGGCATACGTAAGTTCTCAACGCCTTTTGATGTAAAACGTGCTGCTAATTTTGATTCAGCTTGCTTTGTTTATGAATTAGCTGCATTTCCTACAGTTAATTTCCTGGAAAAAGTGAGTTTTAACGCTTTTGCGAGAAATTAGCTGCACATTTTACATATAAAACCTCCAAACAGACATTCAACATGCAATTTTGATGCACAAAATGCATGTAGTACGGTTTTCACGCTCAGGCCTGCTTCCAATTATCCAAATTCCCTCCGACTTACAACACGTCCAGTTCCCAATTCATGCTACTTGGCTCTTAAGTAAAATTTTCTGCTTGTAAGGTTGTTTTTCATCGCTACAGTCGGGCTGCTGCTCAAATTCAGCACTTTAACGATGAATTTCATCGTTAGGGCCACATCTACTCTGCCTTTAAGTATATTTCCCTGCTCGTAAGACTGTTTTTCATCGCTATAGTCGGGCTGCTGCTCAAGATCATCACTTTAACGATGGAAATCATCGTTAAAGCCACCACATTCACAACACGACAAAAAAACGCCCCCCACAATGTGGGAGGCGCCATCAAATTCACTCACTTCATGCTCACGCGGTTCTACTTTCCGTGGACACTTGCCGAGCCGCTGACTTGCGCTTCATCCGCAGCGCCTCAGGCATAGCCAGCAAAGCCGGCAGCAGCATCGGCAGCAAAATAAAGCAAAGCACAACGAGCCCAACGATCACGGCTACGGCTAGCTCAATCAGCAGAACTAGCCCTGATGGAACCAACGTCGCGAAGGTACCGCCTAGGATGATCATAGCCGAGATCACCACGCCGCCGATATGCTTAGCGGCTTGAACGATCGCTTTAGACGGCGATAATTCGCCAAGCTCTTTATATCGCATCATCAGGAAGATGCTGTAGTCGACACCGACTGCGATGATGATGATGAAGGAGAAGAACGGTACGAAAGAGGAAACACCGTCTGCTCCGATGATTTTATCTGTGACGATATTCGTAGCGGTCATGGCCACATAGTAGGAAATCACTAAGGACACGATGATATAGACCGCTGGCCAGAATGAGCGTATCACGAACAACAAGACAATAAATACGCCAATAATTACGATGATTGCCGTGCTGTTGAAGGATTTCAGCTGTGCTTTGTTCGTGTCGTAAGTCGTGGAGCTTGGTCCCGCGGCACCGAATTTCGCTTTCTCCAGCACTGTGCCTTTCAAACTAGACGTTAACTCGGCGTTAATCCCCTCGATGGTGTCCATAGCCGCTGACGAGTACGGATCATCCTTCAGAATGACGATGAGTTTCGTACTCTTGCGATCCTTGGACATGAAGCTGTCCATCGATTTGCCGAAATCTGCGCTCGTTAGCGCTTCTTTCGGAATGAAGAACGTCTTCGAGCTGTTCAGCTGCGTCAGGAACTGGCTCGTTTTGCCGAGCCCATCGGACACATCGCCAAGTCCGTTGCCGCTTTGGCCGAGGCCGTCCTTCAGCTGGCTCATGCCGCCAGCCAAGCCCGACAAGCCCTCGTTCAGCTTCTGCTGCCCGTCCTTGACGCTGCCCAGCGCGTCATTCAGCTTCGCCATGTTCGAGGCGATCTCTTGGCTGCCCGCGCTGCCTTGCTTCAGCCCATTAGCGAGCGCGTCCGAGCCGCTCTGTAGCGATGCCAATCCCGCAGCAAGCTGCGCCTGCGCGCCGTTAATCTGCGCAAGCCCCGCAGCAGCCTCAGCAAAAGAGCCATTCAACTTGGCGGCATTCGCGCCAAGCTCCTTCAGCCCGCCGTTCAGCTGGGCGAGACCGGATTCCAAGCCCTCCCCCGTCTGCTTCAGCTTGATGTAGTCGCTATCTTTAGACAACTGGCTGTACTTTTCCCCCAGCCCGCCAATAAGCCCATTCATCCCGGTCAGCCCCTGCTGAATACCAGGAAGCTTCCCTTCAATCTGACGATAGCCGTCAGCTAAAGCACTATAGCCCTGCTGTAGCTGCGTTAGCCCGCTGCTAATCTTCGACGTATTGGCATCAACTTGCGTCATGCCATCCTTTAAGCTCGCAATGCCCGCGCTTAGCTCCCCAGCTCCGTCGGCCCCCTGAGCAATACCCTTCGATACTTGCCCAAGCGCAACAGTAATCTGGCTGTAGCCATCCTGTACCTTACCCGTTCCGTCAACTAACTGATCGGTGCCGGACAAATCTGGACTGACCAGCTTGCTCTGCATCAAATTCAAACCATCTTTTATTTGATTAACGCCCTTCTGCGAAGCCGTAATTCCTTCAGCGACGGTCGACGTTTGGTTGGAAATATAGAAGTTATCAATTGGCTTCGACTGTGGTTGCGTCACACTGGACACCTTATCCACGCCCGGAACACTCTTTAATTTGTCCGTCAACTTATCAATTGCGGCTAATCCGTCATTATTATCAAGTGCTTTATCATTCTCTAAAACGACCATAGTTGGCAGCGCTTGGCCTCGGCTAAAATGATCCGCTACAAGGCTGAATCCTTTGGTGGATTCATGGCCATTTCCTAATTCTTTCAACTGGTCAAAAGACAGTTTCTGATGGTTGGAAAGGGCAATCGGAATCATCACAATCAGAATAAGCAGCGTTGTGATCACCGGTCTTTTCACCGCAATAGCCGTCAAGCTCGCCCAAAATTTACTTTCCTTATGCCCGGTTACACCCTTGGAAGGCCAATACAGCTTATTGCCTAGTACTTTCATGAGGAAAGGCGTCACTGTCATAATTTCAAGCAGGAGTACCGCGGTACCGATAGCTACGACATTTCCTGATTTATAAATCCCAAAGTCCGAGAACGTCAAGCTCGCGAAAGCAATAAATACGGTCAAAATACTATAAAAAATCGTTTTGCCAGCCGTTTTATATGTCACGATAATCGCTTCATCCACGGACAGACCGTGGGATAATTCTTCTTTGAATCGATTGAACAACAGGATGTTATAGTCGGTTCCAATTCCAAAAAGAATCAAAATCAACAACATCTCCGTGACACTTGTCACTGGAAACTCAAATTTATCAATCAGCTGCGCGGCAATCCCCATGGAGCACAAGTAGGAAATACCTACAGCAAGCAGCGAGACAATCGGAATCACAACGGAACGGAACATAATGACCAGCACTGCTAAGATGAAAATCACCGTTAAGGCCGCACTTTTGGCCACACCCGACTCGGAAGCTTTGATGTAATCGTTCTGAATGAAGTCCTCACCCGAGAGGTAGTAATCCACCTTCACATCTTTCAAAACACCCTCAAACTCTTGTTGAATCTCATCGACATGACGGCCTCTTTTATCCAAGCTGAAGCTCGCCATTAACGTAGTCTGATCCTCCGAAATTAGCGAGGACTTCGCGTCAGGCAGCGAGAACGGATCCAGCAATTGATCAAAGCCAAGCTCCGCTTGATGGTTTTTCATACTCGTTATACCGGACTCGATCTGCTTCATGTCCGCATCCGACAGTTTATTCGGGTTGTGGAACACGATGATATCGCTAGTCCCATTAACCCCATTCATTTTATTCAAAATAGAGGTAGCGACCTTGGACGGACTGTCCTTTGGCAGCGGATCTTGACCCCTGAGCCCTAAAATGGCGTTCACATCGGGCTGAAAAACGGTCAGAACTACAGTGGCTACCAGCCACAAGGCGACAATCGTCCAGCGCCATTTAATAATTTGTTTCATTTCTCTGATTCCTCCTCCGATTTTACAAAACGTTAGTAAACAAGCGTTCATTTTTGAGTCAAAAAAATTTTAGCACAGTCCTTGAAGCTTTATTTTTTCTGAAATACCCGCAGAATACAGGTACAACAGTTCATCAACCAGCACCTTAATCGTATCGCCATCCTCATAATCGCGCAGAATAAGGCTCATGCCTTCAATAAGCGTAACAGCTAGCATCCGTGCAGATTGCTGCTCTTTCGCTTCGAGCGGGGCCGACGTTTCCTTCTTGGTGGTGAAGACGTTCTCCAAAATTTGATACACCAGTGTAATAAGTTCCTCTTTCACGGTTTCGTAGCGTGAGCCTTCACTCAGATTTAAGAGGATGGTCAGCTCCACACTTGATTGCTTGAAAAGCTGCATAATCGTCGCATCGATTTTACGCAAAATAACGAGATGATCGGCAGTTTCCGTGCACAATTTGAAATCAACCTCATTTTTAATCTCTAAGGTGTAAGCAGCAAGCTGCTCATAGACGGGTTGAATCAGCTCATAGAATAAGTCTTCTTTATTTTTAAAATACCGGTAAATATTTCCTGGTGTAATACCCGCAGCGTCTGCAATATGCCGTATAGAAGCTTTCATATAGCCATGTTTCTTGAATTCGGACAATGCCGCTTGGCGGATACTCTTTTTTACGTCATCCTTTAAAATCTGCATATAATAAACACCCGTTCACTTTTCGACTTAATGCAATGATTATAACGTGCGTACTTCCTATTTTGCAAGCTTAAAATCGCAAAAAAAGCCGACAACCTAAGCAGCATGCTGCCAGAGGCCGTCGACTCTTCTTTTAACACTACTCCGCCTTAGCTTTGAGAGTCTCCATTATTCTTTTCGACTTGAAAGGCTTGAGATCTTTGAACTGTATGAACTTCTTGGATTCCTCGTTCCAAATACGGAACTTAAGGGATTCCAAGCTTGTCTTCAATGTAACCGTCTGAACTTTGCGCAGCTCTGCGTTCTTGTTATGAACTTTTTCCAAGTAATAATTAGGAACTCGCGGACTCAGATGGTGAATATGGTGGAAGCCTATATTGCCTGTAATCCAGTGCAGAATTCTAGGCAATTTGTAAAAAGAGCTTCCGTGCATAGCCGCCTTCATATAATCCCATTCCCCGTCATTCTCGAAGTACGAGTCTTCATAGTTGTGCTGAACGTAGAAAAGCCAAATCCCAGCCATACCTGAAATTAAAAACATCGGACCTTGGACTAGGAGAAATGATTGCCAACCGATACCCCAGCAAAGCAGCGCAATGCTCCCAAAGATGCCCAGATTCGTGATGTACGTATTCATTCGTTCTTTCATGCCTGCACGTTTGCGGTTAAAACGGTAATCGATCAAAAAGATGAAAATGGGTCCGACAATAAACATCACAATCGGATTTCTATAAACCCGATAATAAAGTCTTCTAAGCGGAGAAGATGCCATATATTCGTCAACCGTTAGTGTCCAGATATCGCCGACACCTCTACGATCCAAATTGCCGCTGGATGCATGATGGACGGAGTGGGTATGACGCCACTGATGATAAGGAACAAACGTCAAAATGCCTGTTAATGTACCAACAATTTCATTCGCTAATTTATTTTTAAAAAAAGACTTGTGACAGCAATCGTGGAAAATAATAAAGATTCGAATGAGGAATCCTGCTGCAATAATGTCTAACACGAACGTAAGCCAGATCGAAACCGAAAGACTTAAGAAGGCGAAATACCAAAGTAAAAAAAAGGGTCCTAATGTATTAATAATTTGCCACACACTGATCTTCATATGCGGTCTTTCGTAAGGCGCGATGTCAGACCGCCACCCACCTTTGTCTTGTTGACTCATGCTAATTAAAGCTCCTTCTCTCCGTTTCGTACCGGACTGTTTTGTGACACCTGATGTAGTACGTTGGGAATTCAATTAAGTTCCCGTTATAAGAGAAGAAATGTTACATTGCCCTCTCATCATAAGTTCCAAAATGCTTTTTGTAAAATGCAAGATAAGTCAAATGTGTATTAGGTCATATTTTTTACTATTCTACACAGACCAAAATTCAACCTGCGAAAGGCAACCTAACCCTTATTTTCCCATAAAAAATAGGTTGCTCTTACAGAACATGCTCCTGCTTGGTTAAATTTAACTTATTACAACATTAGGCGAATAAATCGATGCTATACCCTTCAAATGCTGCAAAAAAACCGAATATACTATATTTTAGTCATTCAACAGCTTCGTAGGGGAGATTGGCTATAGTGGTTACTCGAGGCGGGATTTAGGCAGAATTGTTACACTTGATACAATACTGGTATAGTGGTTATATAAAAAATGGAGGTCTATTCAATGATACCTATATCTGTTTTGGACTTGGCTCCCGTTATTGCAGGCGGTACGCCAAGAGAATCCTTTCACCGTTCCGTTGATCTAGCCAGACACGTTGAAAAGTGGGGCTACCATAGATATTGGCTCGCTGAACATCATAACATGCCTGGCATTGCCAGCTCCGCCACATCGCTCGTCATCGGATATGTCGCGATGGCTACGGAGAAGATTCGCGTAGGCTCCGGCGGCATTATGCTGCCTAATCACGCGCCGCTCGTCATCGCCGAGCAGTTCGGGACGCTGGAATCGATGTTCCCGGGACGCATCGATCTCGGTTTAGGGCGTGCGCCTGGCTCCGATCAGCCAGCGGCAAGAGCGCTCCGCCGCGGCTTAGGCAGCGACGGCCACGACTTCCCGGAGCAGCTGAGCGAGCTCCGCGGCTATCTCAACCCGGCGCTGGGTACAGGTGTACCGGGCGTGCGCGCCGTGCCGGGCGAAGGGCTGGACATCCCGATCTGGCTGCTCGGATCGAGTGATTTCAGCGCCCAGCTTGCTGGTCAGCTGGGGCTTCCTTTCGCTTTCGCCAGCCACTTCGCTCCGGATTATTTGCTGGCGGCTCTTGATCTGTATCGCCGTCAGTTCCGCCCGTCGGACGCGCTTGATAAGCCGTACGCGATGGTCGGCGTTAACATTATTGCTGCCGATACCGATGAGAAAGCCCAGCATTTGGCGACGTCGCAGCACCAGCAATTTCTGAACATCGTGCGCGGCCGTCCTGGCATGCTGAGCCCACCCGTAGACAGCATGGAGTCCTTATGGAGTCCGCAGGAGAAAGCTTACGTTCACAAGGCCTTAAGCTTCTCCATCGTGGGAAGTAAAGACACTGTCCGAGAGAAGCTTGCTATGCTGCAGCAGCAAACTGCCGCCGATGAGTGGATCATCGCCGGCCAAATTTATGATCATAATGCTCGTTTGAGATCCTATGAAATTGTGGCAGAGGTTGTCAAAGAGATCTAGTTAAAAAAAGCCCTCGCAATCCATTTTATCTTTCAAAAAGAAAGAAGAATGGGCTACGAGGGCTTTCCTATTTGTGGATTCAAACCGGACGATCCATTGCAAATTGTTCGCCCAATTTCGCATACGAGCTGCCGGCCAACCGACTGACGGGTTTAAGTCCAATCGCGTCAATATGACCGTTCTCATATAAGGACTCAGCGATATGAAACTGTACGACTCTCCCGATTAATAAATCGGCTGCAGGCGCATCATCTGTTCCGCCAAGCGTTATAACTTGTTCCAGGACACATTCCATGCGTATGCTCGCTTCGGCGATGCCCGGTACGACAATCTTGTCACTTGCGACTGGTGTTAGTCCAGCTAAAGCAACTTCGCTTTCATCCGGTGCTAGCGCAGCAGCGGTTTGATTGATCTGGTCGATATACGATTCGTCAGAGATATGAACGACGAAAGCTCCCGTATCGATGGCGTTTCGCGAAGTATCCTTGCGCACACCCTGCTTCCTCTGCACGGAGATAGCGACCATTGGAGGATTCGCCGTCACAATTGTAAAATAACTATACGGTGCTGCATTAAGCACACCCTCTGAAGATAGGGATGTTACAAATGCAATCGGCCTAGGAATTATACTGCCTATCATTAGCTTATAGTTTTCCCGCTCGCTTTGACTTGAGGGATCAATGGATCTCACAAAGCATCTCCCACCTTTACTAGACTCACCTCATGCCAAATTCGTCTTAAACCAAGTCCCTGCCGCTTCTACCTCTGAACGAGTCAACTGATGCCCTGCTTGTTCCCAGTGAACGGCAACGGTTGATCCCGCTTCACTTAACAGCTTCTGTAATTCCTCTGTCTCCTGCGGGGAGCAGATCGGATCGTTCTGACCCGCTCCGATAAAGACCGGAATACCTGAAAGATCTGGCAGTTGAATGCCTCGCAGCGGCACCATCGGATGATGGAGAATAGCGCCTCGCAGTGCATCCGGATAGTGGAATAAGAGGCTTCCGGCGATGTTTGCTCCGTTGGAATAGCCGATGGCTACGAGATTGTTGCGATCAAAGCCGTGTTCCGCAGCAGCTTCATCGAGGAAATCGTACAACTCCTTGGTACGGAAGATGAGATCCTCCTCATCAAAGATTCCCTCAGCCAGCCGGCGAAAAAACCGTGGCATGCCATGCTCAAGCACATTACCTCTGACGCTCAGCACCGACGATGTCGGTGAAATAGCCTGAGCTAGCGGCAGAAGATCACGTTCAGTGCCACCCGTGCCATGGAAAAGCACAAGTACCGGAGCCGTTATATCCGTTCCCTTTTGAAAGATATGTTTCATTGTTTTTTCGCCTCCAATACACGTACTTGAATTGGCGGAAGATTACGCACGATTTGGTCACGGCTCTCTTCGAACCATTCCGGCAGCATCAGTTTCTCACCTAGCGCCTCAGGCTCTTCATCACGTGCAAAGCCCGGAGGATCCGTTGCAATCTCAAAGAGTATGCCGCCTTCTTCACGGAAGTAGATCGCGTTAAAATATTGACGATCCACAATCGGCGTAGGTTGGAACCCATTCGACTGTACGTGGCTTCTCCATAGTGCATGCTCAGCATCATCTTTGGCGCGCCATGCAATGTGATGGACGGTACCCGCGCCTCCAGCTCCATAGGGCATCTGAGTTACATTAATATCTACGATGTTCCCCAAATCTCCGAAGGATTTGAATCGAGCGTAAGCTCCCTCTTGCCCTACTTTCTGCAGCCCCATAACCTGCTCTAGCAGCTGAGAAGTTTTGTCTGGTGCAGTGCTGTAGAGAACAGCGCCGCCGAAGCCTTTGATCGCTTTATCCGTTGGAATGCCGCCGAAAGACCATTGGCTAAGCGCTCCTTGCTCACGCTCTACGATTTCAAGTTTCAGACCATCTTTATCCTCGAATTGAAGGTATGTTTCTGTGAATCTTTGTGTTTTTTCAAAAGGAATATCGAATTGCCCTAGACGCTCTTCCCAGAATGACAGACTGCCTGTAGGAACAGCATACGTTGTGACTCCGACTTGACCGCCGCCGATATGTCCTTTGCGAGAGTGCGCCCATGGGAAGAAAGTGATGATTGTCCCCGGACTTCCCATTTCATTGCCGAAATACAGATGGTACACTTCAGGTGCGTCGAAGTTAATCGTTTTTTTGATCATCCGAAGTCCTAGAATCCCAGCATAAAAATCTACAGTTTCCTGTGCATTTTGAACGAAAGCTGTTATATGGTGAATACCTGCTGTTTGTTGTTGTTGTGTCATTGAATCCAACTCCTTTAGTTTAGTTTAATTATTCCATACCTGATTTAAAAGTATCAAAGATTATTAATTGAATAAAGCGTCGACGGAGTAAGCTCCTGCACCTGTGAATGCCACGCCTACCGCAATAGCAATCAGCAGCAAGTTGTATTCATAGCCGCCCGCTGTAGCCCAATAACCGTTCTTGCCGTGTACTTTGACAATTGCAACGACCATTGTCATAACGATGAGCAATGAAGCAATGACTGTACCTAATCCAGCAGCAAATAACGCACCGCCTACGAACTCCATGAGTCCTGCCATAACCGCCATAACAACACCGGGTTTAATGCCGATGGATTCCATCCAGCCGCCCGTTCCTTTCGGACCATAGCCTCCGAACCAACCAAACAACTTCTGTGCCCCATGCGCCACAAAGCTTAATCCAACAACCAAACGAATGATTAGTAATCCTAATGCGATACTCATTTCATATCTCCTCCATTTTAAGAATCTCTATTTAAAGATATATGATAAAAGGTTAAGCAGCTAACACCTCTAGGGAGGCGCAAACTACTTGAAACCATCCTGAGCAAACTTACCGAGCTTCTTCAACAATTGACTAGCTAATTTCTTCTCTTCTGCCGTAAGTCCAGCCACCGCTTTCTCAATGACCTTGGTATGCTCGGGAAATACCTCTTCAATAAACTGCTTCCCTTTTTCCGTAATTTCCGCAAAAATGAGCCTGCGGTCCTCAGTTGAGGTCTTTCGCTTTACGAACTCTTTCTTCTCCAGCTTATCTACAACATAGGTAATGTTCCCGCTGCTCATAAGCACCTTGCTGCCAATCTGTTGAATCGGCTGCGCACCTTTATGATAAAGGAGTTCGAGCACACCGAATTCTGTTCGATTTAAGCCATAATTCCGAATATCGCGGTCCCCATGGGCGTTGACCCATTCACTAGCTCTGGAGAGTGCAATATAGAGATCTAATGAATCATTTCTCTGTTCACTCATTTGGTTCACCTCATTTCTATTATCTTTTTGCTGTGTTGTGGTGTGGTGCGATTTGTTGCGTTGTGATTCTCTGTGGCGTGCCATGTTATGTTGCGAAATATTAATTTGTAATGTCTTGATTTAAAGATACTCTATTTAGAGATAGATGTCAATGGCTATTTTTAAAATATTGTACTCGTCTTTATCATGCTGCTTAAAGTGCGGTTGTATCCTCTTAAATAGTCCGAAATAGCAAGAATAGCTGGAGTCTAAGCCTATTTTGTCAAAGCATGTGTCGGTTTGAGGATGCCATTCATTTTGATTTATTGGATTACATTCTTGTTGGCGCGGTGGATGGAAATATATGAACAAGTTGATGCATCTTGTACAGCAAATTTGGCTTAAATGGGCTTCACAGCAAGTTTTGCTGCAAAAACTACAGCTAATCTATCCTAAACAAGTCGATCTGATTAAAAGATTACTTTTTTGCTGCACTTTTTGCAGGTTCTTTCTTAATAAAGGACTACACACCGGAAAATACATGCACTTTTTGCATCTTCATTTTTAACCAAAATGAACTGTGCAGGCAAATTGGCAAAAAAGAAGGCCTCCCCTATCGGGAAAGGCCTATCCTTTTACCACACGTCCTATGCTTCACTTATAGGCAGGCTTTATACGTCTAAGTCAGCCCACAACAGCCGACTCGCCCTTCTGAAGCTGATACATCTTCGCGTATCGGCCGCCAAGCGCCATCAGCGTCTCATGATTGCCACGCTCGGCAATCTCGCCGCGGTGCAGCACAAGAATCTGATCCGCATCACGGATCGTCGACAGCCTGTGCGCGATGACCAAGGTCGTGCGCCCTTCGCTGACGACTTTCAGCGCGCGCTGGATCAGCCCTTCCGTCTCACTGTCGATGCTGGCTGTCGCTTCATCCAAGATGAGAATCGACGGGTCGAAGGCCAGCGCTCGCGCGAACGAAATGAGTTGTCTTTGGCCGGAAGACAGGGTGCTTCCCCGCTCCACAACCTGCTCATCATAGCCATTAGGCAGCTGCTCAATGAAGGAGGATGCGCCTACATCGCTTAGTGCATTTTTCACGCGTTCCAGCGAAATCTCCTCATTATAGAGGCTAACATTGAATTTGATATCTCCAGCAAACAAGAACGGGTCCTGCAAAACAATGCCCATATGCTTGCGCAGCGCTTGCTTGGACATCCCCCGGATGTCGCGTCCATCAATCGTGATGCTGCCTTCATCCGGTTCATAAAAACCAAGCAGCAGGTTCATGATGGAGCTTTTGCCTGAGCCTGTATGTCCGACCAAGGCTACAGTTTCCCCTTTGCGAGCTTCGAAGGAAATATGCTTCAGCACGTTTTCCCCAGCTTTATAGGCAAAGGTTACGTCCTCGAACTTAACGACGCCTTCCGGGCGGCTGACCTTATCGGTTTTCTCTACCTCTTGGCCTTCCATGTCTAGGATGGTGAACACCTTATCCGCGGAAACAAAGGCTCTCTGCGCATTCGTCAACTGATCGAAGATCCCGATAATCGGCTGAAAGATCCGCCCCAGATAATCGATGAACGCATAAAACACCCCAAAAGAAATCACAGCCGTCAGCGATTCCCGGCCAAAATACCAAATGACCATAGCCGTCACCAGACTGCCGATGGTCCCCACAATATTACGAGAGGATAGGGAAAAAATGCGGAACTGCTTCAGCTGATTCACATAGCGGTCCTTGTTCAGCACTTCGAATTCCTCAAGCGTCACTTTCTCCCGGCGAAAGGCTTGAATAATGGGCATAACCACGATCGATTCGTTAATCATCGCGTTCATATCACTCAACCGCGCACGCATAATGGTGATGAAGATTTTCGAATATTTTAAGTGAACGACCATAATTAATGCGAAGATTGGCGGCAGCACCAAGCAAAAAAGTGCAAGATGCCAATCCAGAATGAATAAAGCTACGAAGATGCCGGTTAGCTGCATCATGCTCACGACGAACGTAGCCATGAAGCTCATGAATAAATCGCGGATCGCCTCGGTATCGTTCGCAATTCGGGATACAACCTGCCCGATCGGCGTGTTATCGAAATAGCGCAGCGAAATGCGCTGAATGTGCTGCATTAAGTCCATGCGCATGTTTTTGATGATTTGCAAAGCCGTAGATTGGAGCAAATAGGCTTGCGAGAAATTACAAATGCTTGCTATGAGGAGCAAGCCCATATAGAGACCAAGCAGCTTAAGTACAGGCGCCATCGTGTGTGTACCTGTAGACAAATGCTGATCGATAATGGTTTTAGTTATATAAGGTCCGCCCAGCTCGGCGCCCACTGCGCAGCATAGAATGAGCAGTGCGCCGAGAATCCTGAACTTATAGACGAGTGCATACGAAATCAGCCTTCTCGCCGTGGACGGTTTCTGCATCATGTCGTCCTCCCTTCTTTGTTGGTCATTCTTCCAAGCTCGCTTCCATTTGTTGACGCTCCCACTGCTCACGGTACCAGCCGCCGAACAGCATCAGCTCTTCGTGGGTACCCTCTTCGACGATTCGCCCCTCATCCAGGACGAGGATCCAATTCGCGTGGCTCACAGCTGAGAGTCGGTGCGTGCTGATCAATGTCGTTCTGCCTGCTCGTTCCTTGCGGATATGCTGGAGAATACGGCTTTCCGTCCGCGCATCGACGGCGGATAACGAGTCATCGAGCAGCAGGATTTCCGAATCGATCAGAAGGGCTCTAGCAATCGCCAGACGCTGCTTCTGTCCACCGGACAGCATAACGCCATTTTCGCCGACAATTGTTGCTAGGCCTTCCGGCATTTGCTCGATATCTTGGGTAAAAGAGGCCATCTCTATGGCTCGCGCAATCTCTTCCGGCGAAGCATCGTGCTTACCCAGTGCGACGTTGTCGCGAATGGATTTCGACAGCAGCAGATGCTCCTGCGGAACGTAGGCAACCCAGCGCTTCACCTGATCCAAGGCGATTCTCTCAATCGGCACGCCTGAAACCAGCAGCTTGCCTGGTTCAATCGGGAATTGCCGCAGCAGCTGCTTCAGCAGCGTGCTTTTGCCGCTACCCGTACGGCCTACAATCCCTAGCGTCTGCCCTCTTTCTAATTGGAAAGAAACGTTGACTAGACTTGGATGGTTGGCAGTCGGATACGTAAAGGTTAGCCCCTGCATCTCGATACGTTCCGGTACACTCACTGCAATCGGCGCATCGACATCAACAATATCCGCTTTCTGCGTCAGCGCTGTGTCCAAACGGTCAGCTGAGGCACTTCCGCGCTGCAGGACATTAATAAACTCGCCGAAAGAAATCATCGGCCAGATCAGCATACCTAGGTATATATTAAATGAAATCAGCTGACCCAACGTGATCTCATCATGAAAGACCATATAAGAGCCATAGCCAATGCCTATCGAATAACTCAGACCGACAATCAACGAGGTAAGCGGCTGAAAAAGCGCATTCAGCATGGATACGCGTTTATTCTTATTCATCACTTCTGACGTCACTTTATCGAAGGCGACTAGATCATGATCTTCCTGAACATAAGAACGAATCACACGAATACCGGAGATGGACTCAAGGGCATGATCATTCATTTGACCGAAAGAGGCCTGCGCAGCAAGGAAGCGCACTCTCACTTTTTGACCCAGCTTACTAATCACCAAGGCTAGAAAAGGCAGAGGAATCAGCGCCGCAATCATTAATTTGAAGCTAATTAGGGAAATCATAGTAATAATGACGACGGATGCTCCTACCAACGTGTGAACGAGTGTCATAACGCCGTAACCAGATGTCTGGCCAATAGCAAGCACATCATTCGTAGCTAATGCCATTAACTGACCCGTGCTGTTGCGTTGGAAGAAAGCCGGTGTCATTTTCGTCAGATGAGCCAGTAAACGCCCTCTGAGCACTTTCTCAACGAGTGCCGAATTGCCGAATAAGGTCGTGATCCAAATATAAGTAAATACATATAATAGGAGAGACAAGCCTACAAGCAGAAGGACAGTCTGACTTAAACTAGATGCCGTTAAATTCCCGCTGCGAATCTGGTCAATTGTATTCCCTATCATTTTAGGCGGAATCGTCGCCAATAAATTCACACAAATCATTAAGCTAATTGCAAGCACGTAGTATTTCCATCTTTCTTTGAAAAACCACCGCAATTTGATTACAAAAGACACGGTTTCCACCCCTTTCCATTTTTAGCTAAGATTGATTTTATAGTTTAAGCCAATTGAAGTCTACTTATTAAGTTGTTTTTAACGAAACTTTCCGTTCACCTGCAACATTCTGGAAAATGCGTTCGTTTAAGAAGACAGACTATCCTACACAACTTACATACAGGAAGGAATTACAACCATGAATCGCACAATGAAAAAGAGCCTAGCTATTCTATCCTTATCCGCCATGATGACGACGGGCGCAGCATATGCTGCAACGAATGAAACTGCCCAAACGACTACGATTATGCCTGTCACCACACAAGCTGCTTCAGCGGCTATTTCTGTTCAAGTCAATGGAGGAGCCCTTTCCGAGAAGCTGCTTATTTAATCATTATAAAGTTCTCCTTCCATAAATGATCGAAAAATTTCATACATATTCCGTTTGGGACAGTCCCTTTGGGGCTGTTTTTTTGTTTGCTTAAGCATGTTGTCCTGGCTTAAGCCAGGGCAGGGTTTGGAAAGGGAAGTCTAATCCCCCGGTTCAGCGTCCCTAAATCCCAAGCGACCCCGGCAAAATCGTCCGGGTTCCATTGGGATTCTTAACGGGACTCGCAGGGAAGCAAGGGCTTTTGAAGGCACCGCTCACCCATCATTGCCATTTCGCTATCGCTTCGCTGCAGCTGCATGGCAAACATGGGCTACGAAGCCAAGGCAGCGCATGATGAATCCATTCCGCTATCGCTGCATGTCTTCATCATGCGTTAGTGCAGCCGGTTCTTTCCTCGATGCAAACCGTTTGCAAGCCGGGATCTGCGAAGGGATGAACAGTTTAGGACACGGGATCAAAGCCCCACAGGCAGAGACGTTCTACCTCGGTTACCGCAACTAAACCTCCTCTTAAAGACAAAAGAGGTCAACCAGTAAAAACTGGCTAACCTCATAGTATAGTTTAGGATCAATTGCGGTGAACGTAAACATATGTTTTGTACATAAAAGGGGTCTCAATATTTCCATTATGGCAGGCATATGTTTTTTGTATTTTATTTCCCAAAATTCTGGTACAAAATCTCATCAAATTCTGCGAGTGGCAATGGCTTGTTGAACAGATACCCCTGCACCTCATCGCAACCTATTTCTCGAAGCTTCTCCAATTGCTCCATGTTCTCGACTCCCTCGGCAATGACCTTCAAGTTCAAGTTATGTGCGAGAGTGACAATTGTGGATACGATAGCCGCATCGCCCAGATCCCGAGTGATATCATCAATAAAGGATTTATCTACTTTTAATTGATGAATCGGCAGTTTTTTTAAGTAATTAAGAGAACTGTAACCCGTTCCGAAATCATCGACGCTGATTCTGAGTCCAATCTTTCTAAGTTCCTGCAAAATCCGCAGCGCTTTTTCAATGTCCATCGCCATGCCCTCGGTAATCTCCAGTTCCAGAAGCCCTGGGTCGATGCCGGATCGTTCGATCATGCTGCGGATCGTTTGGACGATTGTTTCCTCGCGGAACTGTTTGACGGATAAATTGACACTGACCGGGAACCTGTAACCTAGGTTTTGCCAAACGGCGATCTGTTTGCATACTTGCTCAAGCACCCACTCACCAATTGATTTAATGAGTCCGAACTCTTCGGCAATCGGAATGAATTTCGCAGGGGAGACTTGTCCCAATTTGGGATGTTTCCAGCGAATAAGTGCTTCTGCACCGATCAGCCTGCTGTCCGATATATTGTATTTAGGCTGATAGAAGACGCTGAACTCGTCATTTTCGAGCGCTTTTTGCAGACCGTTTTGCAGGTGATAACGTTCTATATCGAGGGTTGATTCTTGGAGATTGTGATATTTGTGCCCATTACGTGATTCTTTAGCCAAAAACATGGCTTGATCAGCATAATTCATAAGCATATCAACGTCGGTTCCGTCATCCGGGTAGACGGAAATCCCAATGCTCGCAGTAACGATGAAATCCACACCGTCCAATAGAAACGGTTCATGAAACAACTTCTCTATCCGAGCGATCATGTCTTTCAAGTGATCGCCCGACTTTATTCCGTTCACGATGAGTGTGAACTCGTCTCCACCCATTCTTGCAACGGTATGTTGTGTTTGATCAAATTCACCGAGAAGACGTGCACCCACGGAAATGAGAAAGAGGTCTCCCGCATAATGTCCCATGGTATCGTTAATATTTTTAAACTTGTCCATATCCAGATAGACAACACCGAATTTTTCATTGTGTTTGGTTGCGTTTGTTGCCGCTTCCTTTAGACGTTGCCTGAACATACGCCTGTTTGGCAGGCCCGTTAGTTCATCGTGATAGGCCAGAAATTCAATTCTTTTCTGGTCGCTCACTCGTTTGGTTATATCGATATTCACGCCATCTAGCCTAACTACTGTGCCTTCATCGTCTTTAACGGGGACGATCCGGGTTTGGATATACCCGATTGAACCGTCAGGTTTATAGTAGCGAAAGTCGTAGATGAATAAATTTGTTTCCGATATTCTTGCAAAACTCTCATCAAAAGCAGGCAGATCTTCTGGAAGGGCTAGTTCCCGCCAGCGATCCGGGCTGATGTCATTTTCTTCAGAAGGGATTCCAAACATTTTTTTGTAAGCTTCGGAAACAAAAAGCATTTTATCTTCCTTAACGTCATACGACCAGATACCCGTATCTATGGAATTTAATATATTATGAAGCTGGGCTCTTGTTATGGCTAATTCGTTGTATTTTTTGTTGCGCTCGGTGATATCCCTGCCGATATATAATATGGCATCAAACCCGTTATAATTGATGGGCTGACTAGAATATTCCACTTCAATTTCAATGCCGTCCCTCCCGGTAACCCGATGTAATTCTGTACCTGAGGTTTGGCCCACGACTGGCTCTCTGTTTGGGGAAGGTGCTGCAAAAATGGAGTCGGTTGCGGGACGCCCGATTAACTCCTCTTTGCTGGAAACTCGGAGCAATTGTGCAGCAGCATCATTGATATATTGGACTTTTCCTTGTGATTCAATGAGCACGAAATCCGGGAGGGCATCCATCAACATGCGGTGACGGGACTCACTCTCCATAATTTCTAATAAGTGGCGGCGGGTCTGCTCGGTATCCCTTTTATAAAACTGGATAAAAGCAAAGATTAAGGGGACGGCGACCAGTATCTGTTCGCCAATGATAAACGCAACTTCCCATTCGACGAAACGAGATTTATGAATAAACTCGTGGATATATTGATTATGAATGTATTCAAAAATAAAGTCAGCGACCACATAAATAAAGATTAAGGATATAAGGAGTTTAGTGATTCTTTGCTGTTTAATCTTAGATGTATTCAATCTTTCACCTCTTAATTAGGATGGGTAAACAGAAAAACGGCCACTCGAAGGGAGTGACCGGTGTTTCCTATAAAGGAAATCGAGGTTTCAATTCGGCGACTCGGCTGCCCTTGGAGAATATCCGGTAGGGCCCGTAGTTTTGCGTCCTTATCTTTCAATAAGTTTGCCTTTTTCGATATTATCCTATTATAAGCAGATCAAATGTACATTTCAACAATATCCGATAAATTTCGACAATTTGGAAGCAACTTATTTCCGAATGATCGACCAATTTCATATGTAAGCCGTCAGGGACAGTCCATTTTAGGGCTGTTTTTTTTATTTGCTTAAGCATGTTGTCCTGGCTTAAGCCAGGGCAGGGTTTGGAAATGGAAGTCTAATCCCCCGGTTCAGCGTCCCTAAATCCCAAGCGACCCGGGAACAAGCGTCCGGGTTCCATTGGGATTCTTAACGGAACTCGCAGGGAAGCAATGGCTTTTAAAGCGCAGCTCACCCATCATTGCCATTCCGCTATCGCTTCGCTGCCGCTGCATGGCAAACATGGCTTACGATGCCAAGGCAGCGCATCATGAATCCATTCCGCTGTCGCTGCATGTTTTCAACATGCGCAAGTGCAGCCGGTCCTTCCTCGATGCAAACCGTTTGCAAGCCGGGATCTACGAAGCGGAAGGTTCGCCCTCGCAGACGTTATCCCGCGTGCCGCCTTGCGTACTTACGCTTTTCAAAGAAGACATTCGTCTTACCGTATCCATCCGGTCGCATGGAATCATACCGAACCTCTCCGCGCAAGGCGAAAAAAGTTTTTTGAGAAAAACGCTCAAAAAACTTTTTGTCGTCCCTTCGGGCAACCTTGCGCTGCGAGAACCGATATGATCCAAAATCTGCGACGGCTACGGTATAACGAATGATTATGTTCTTTGAAAACTCCATACCGCAAGGCGAGGGCAGCATCACAAGCAAACTGCTCAAAAACCTTAAAACCTTCCGCTCAAACGCCGCTAGGGCTGACCGGCAAACGGTTCCCGAATAGGGTTGAAAGGAAAAAAAACAAGCTTGAAAGGAGGTGAGAAACAAGATGGCACAA
This sequence comes from Paenibacillus alginolyticus DSM 5050 = NBRC 15375, assembly GCF_000422905.1. GTDB lineage: Bacteria > Bacillota > Bacilli > Paenibacillales > NBRC-103111 > Paenibacillus_E > Paenibacillus_E alginolyticus. The sequence continues at coordinate 5,010 of NZ_AUGY01000057.1, read as the reverse complement.
GACGACATTTTCGTTAAAAAATTTCCGCTTGGGCAAGTGGTCGCGACTCCCGGCGTTTTGGAAGCGACGACCGAGCTAGACCGGGTTTCAGCGCTTGTCAGGCATCAGAGCGGCGATTGGGGCGAACTTAGCGACGAGGACACCGAGAGCAATAACGAAGCCTTACAAAACGGCTTCCGGCTTCTGTCGGCGTACACCAGCGAGGGCGGCGTTACCTTTTGGATCATCACCGAGCATGACCGCAGCGTAACCACGTTTTTACTGCCGGAAGAATATTAAAGGCCGAGCTGCTTAAGGGAGCAGGTTCGGCCGGGGCGAAGAATTGGATCCCTTCGCCCCTCCATTATACCACATAAGGGAGAGGGAACCCATGAGCGAAAAAATTTACGAAATGATAACCAATCGCATGATTGAACTGCTGGAAAAAGGCGTTGTGCCTTGGCGCGTGGGCGCGGCGGTGAACTGGAAAAATCAAAAGCCCTATCGGGGCATTAATACGCTGCTACTGGAGCCGGGCGAGTATGCCAGCTTTAAACAGGTAACGGAAGCCGGGGGAACGGTCAAGAAGGGCGAAAAAGGGCATATCGTCGTCTTTTGGACGTGGCTGGAGAAAGAGGACGACGACAGCGACAAGCCGGTGAAAATCCCGTTTCTGCGCTACTACAATTTGTGCCGGTTACAAGGACGCGCCGCCTGTTTTATTCGCTTCCGGCCGGGCCTTCTACCGACCGGCACAGGATGTTGTCAGCGTGCCGCCGCTATGCGATTACGCTAGGCCCGAGGAATATTACAGCACGTTATTTCATGAACACGTTCACAGCACCGGCCACAAAAACCGTTTGGACCGTTCGGGCATTACGGAGTTGGCCGCGTTCGGGGATGAAAGCTACAGCAAAGAGGAACTTGTCGCGGAGATCGGCGCGGCCATGTTATGCGGCGTTGCCGGGATTGATAACACGACCATGGAAAACAGCGCGGCGTATGTGGGGAGCTGGCTGCGGCGGCTGAAGGATGATAAAAAGCTGATCGTCCAAGCCGCAGGACAAGCGCAGAAGGCCGCGGATTACATTTTAGGCGTGGCGTTCGACGAAGCCGGATAAACGAGAAAAGCAGCCGGGAACCTAGCGGTTCCCGGTCCACTCCAAAAAAGAAAGGAAGATCCAAGCATGATAAACGAAACCGGAAAAGAAACGGCGCAGAAGATCCGCAAGGCATTAAAGCAGACGTTCCCCATAATCAAATTTTCCGTCCGGTCCTACTTTGACAGCGTTCATGTGACCTGGGAGGATGGACCGCTAGAAGCTGCCGTATATCGCCTTTTGCAGCGGTTTGAGAGCTACGAAACGCGGCGGATCGGCCCGAATGATCGGCTGGTCGCGGTCGGTTACGAATGGGAGGGACAGCGGATCGTCGGCGCACAATGGATCAATGCCAAGCGGTCCTTTTCGGAAGAACGGCGCAGGCTGGTCGAAAACCGGATGATGGAAAAGGGCATCCGCATGCTAGATGCCAAGGTTCCGGATCTTATGCTGAAAGAATAGGTTAATACTATTAACATATCGAAGAACCTTCCATCTTAGGAAGGTTTTTTTGCCCATTTGTAAAGTATCTACACTGTCCAAATGGTCTGTTTTTTGATACAATAACTGAAAATTCAATCGTAAGGGGACTCATATGGAATACATTAGCACTCGCGGAAAAGTAGAACCCATCGGCTTCATCGACGCCATCTTGATGGGATTGGCAGACGACGGCGGTTTACTTGTTCCTAAGCATATCCCACAATTATCGGCAGACACGTTACAGAAGTGGCAAAAGCTTTCCTACTCGGAGTTGGCTCTTGAAATCTTCTCGCTATATGTGAATAACGAAATTCCGCGCAATGAGCTGAAGCAGCTTGTTGACGACAGCTATGCAACCTTTCGGGATGAGGCTGTAACACCGGTCAAACGTCTGAACGACGGCACGTATGTGCTGGAATTGTTCCACGGACCTACTTTTGCTTTCAAAGACATTGCTCTGCAATTCTTAGGCAATCTCTACTCGTACGTTTCTCGCAAAACGAATTCGATTATCCATATTCTCGGAGCAACTTCAGGGGATACAGGGGCTTCGGCAATTGAAGGCGTGCGCGGCAAAGAAGGCATCCGAATCTGTATTCTTCACCCCCACGGGAAGGTCAGCAAGGTTCAAGAGCTGCAGATGACTACCGTAGACGATGCGAATGTGCTGAATCTTTCCGTTGAAGGCACTTTCGACGACTGCCAACGTATTATCAAGGAGCTGTTCGCCGACGTCGAGTTCAAGCACCGCTACCATTTGCGCGCGATTAACTCGATCAACATTGCCCGCATTTTGGCACAAACGGTATATTACTTCTATGCTTACTTCCAATTAGCGAACAATAATCAGGCTGAAAAGGTCAATTTCAGTGTACCGACAGGTAACTTCGGTGATATCTTCGCTGGCTATTTGGCACAGAAAATGGGCCTTCCTATCCATAAACTCATTCTTGCGACGAATGAAAATAATATTCTAGAGCGTTTCGTACAGGACGGCATCTACCAACCAGGAGCATTCCGCGGAACACACAGTCCTTCCATGGATATTCAAGTGGCTAGCAACTTCGAGCGCTACTTGTTCTACCTCTATGGCGAAGACGCGCAAGCTGTTTCGGCGATCATGGATCAATTCAAGGCTGAAGGCCGCGTTGTTATTCCTGCCGACAAGCTGCAAGCCGTGCAAGCCGACTTTGCTGCCTATGGCGTGCAGAACGACGAGTGCCTAGATACAATCAGCGAATACTATGAGAAATATGCGTATCTGCTTGATCCGCATACAGCTTGCGGGGTAGCCGCTGCCGACAAGCTCGCCGTGGACGGCGAAGTGACGGTTGCTCTTTCGACCGCTCATCCGGCCAAATTCGATGAGTCCATCCGTTTGCGCAGCATTGAGCAGACTTATCCGCAGCAAATTCAAGCGCTGTTCAACAAGCCGCAGTTCCAGACGGTTGTTGGCGGTACGAATGATGAGATCAAAGATCAACTCGTTAAGTTTTTCTAATGATGCGAAGAAGCCCCGAAGACGATTGTCTTCGAGGCTTTTTATTTTCACAGCACATTCGAGCGCTTGCTATCCTATTACTTAAACTTTTTAGGAAATTGCTTAATAATCCCGTCTGAAAGAAAATCAGCAAACATAATCGTATGCTCCTCGCCTTGATCGAACGCAGCAATATCGGCATCCCAATCCTTTTTGATCCTAGCTGACACATTATTAGTAAACAATTGCAAGTGACCATATAAAAAATCTTGCAGTGTTTTCATGGGCCAATTCGGGTTTGCCTTGCTGAGAAATGCGGCAATATCATCGGCATTACTATACCATTCCTTATTATACTTCTCATAATCAGACGCATTACCGCCTTTAGCTGCAGCTATAACTTTACCCGCTAGGACGATATGCTCTGTCAACAGTTCTCCTAACTTATTACCCATCGCTTCCCCATAATACGGTTTTATCGCATTTCCGATATCCTTCTGGTTCTTGAGCAGTCTTGCCAGCACTTTCTCTTGATCTTCTAGACCGGCAAGCGTGCTTACGAGATAGCTTCTCGCCCATACACCATGCTGGAGCCATAGCTTTTTTAGGTCGCCTTTCAGCTTTACCATGGATTGGCTGTAACAATGCATTTTTACGACAGGTCTTTCGTCCACTAGCTTAGCCTCTGCTCTGAGAGGAACAACACTTAAGGCAATGGACAACGATAGCAACGTTACCTTTAGCAACTTGCCTTGCATCAACATCTCTCCTTTTAGCATAAATGGTGCACTGTTCCTTTTATTGTGTGCTTGTGGACTTTTTTCATTCATGCTTCCAAACAAAGGAAAGATGACGTCAACGCAGAAAAGGAAGGCCATAACGGAGAAAAAAATCAGTCTTCCGACCGATACCCTCCTCCCCCTGAGTAGGAAGACACTTTTTCCATGTCATGATATCCTTAAACTAATTGTGAGAATAACGTTTAGGAGTGAGCATGTTGAATCTGAATCGCAGCGCCTTTCTGGGCCCTATATTGATTATCTTAGGTGTTTTTATGTTTCTAAAAGGTGACAATACGTTCAATGCCGGTACCATTTTCGAGTATTTCTGGCCTACTTTATTTGTCATACCCGTTGGCGTGTTTTTCCACTGGTTATACTTCTTCATCCTGCAGCAGCGGGGTGTTGGCGTGCTTGTCCCAGGGGGGCTTCTCCTAACGACCGGCATCATCTGCCAAATCTCCATGCTGTTCGATATCTGGCACCTTATGTGGCCTGGATTCATGCTGGCTGTTGCTGTGGGTTTATTCGAACTGTATTGGTTCGGGGGACGAAATAAATGGTTGCTCATCCCGATTAATATTCTAACCGTCATGTCCCTTTTGTTCTTCGCCATTTTCTCCATAGGGTCTATTTTCAGCATGGTTTTCCACAACCAACCGATCATTGCCATCGTTCTCATCATAGCTGGCGGCTTGATGATGATTACGCGTAATCGGAAATCAATGTAATCTATCGAGAGAAGGATTACCCCCCTCCTTTTGGACGAGAGTGTTGTGCGGTGCGGTCAATGTCGAGAAAGTTTATTTGAAGACGCAAGCTACTATCTTTAAAAAATGGCTTGCTCCAAGTCACATTGGGTCCAAGCTCCTAGGTAATCGAAAAGTTGTATTTTGTACATTACCGATGCAAAATAGCTGACATGATCAGTAAGTCTTCACGTATAAATACAATTACTTAAATATATTGTATTTATTACCATTTTGTTTTTCTGGGTACAAGCCAAAAAAGTAAAGACTACAGAAAATGACGCGTTTTTACCATTAATTTACATTTTATTCTTGTGTCTCCGCTATTCTCTCACTATGATGCGCTGTGAACTTAGCCGTTCTTTTGTCTTGCTCGTCTTCTGTCGACCCTTTGAAGTTCTACTTGGCGGGCGAAAGACAGCATTTACAAAGTTAGACCA
>NZ_AUGY01000056.1 GCF_000422905.1 Paenibacillus alginolyticus DSM 5050 = NBRC 15375 | reverse complement strand
CCGTTCCCGCTCGATATCCTTCTGCTCGATGACCCGCTCCAACTCCCGCGTATGCCTTTCAGCCAGGGATGCTACCTCCCGCTCCAGATCGGTATGTTTACGCTGAAGCGCTTCGTGTTCGGAAAGGATCCGCTCCCCCGCTTCGGCAGCTTCTTGCTGTTTCTTGACGAGCCCGGCCAGCGTATCATTTTTCCCGCGGTACTCGTCCACCAAGAGCTTCGCATTCTGGGAGGATTCCTCCATTTGCTTGATTAAAGCCGCCTTCTGCTGCAACTCTTCATCCTTCCCCTTGACTCTCTGCTGCAACTCTTCGGCTTCTTTGGCCTTCTCCTGCAATTTTACTTTGAAATCCTGTAGAGAAACCTTCAGATCGGACTCATCCACTTCATGTTGCTCGATTATCCGACGCTTTTCCTCTGTTTCAATGTCCATCATTTGCGTAAAAGTATTGGAGATGCCTTGGAGATGACTTTCAAGATATTCCAGAAGTTTCCCGTAACCAGGGTTCCGATCTTTAAGCTGATGCAACTTATAAATGTTGATGACTTTCTCGAACCATTCGTCTTCATTTTTTGTCTCCGATTGATTAAACAGAGACTTCACTTCTTCTTTTAGATCAGGGGTGATCTTGTACGATTTAACCGTCTTGGATACTTTTTTTCCATCTTCCCCAACACCTGCAGCTGATAGTCCGCCACCCACATGTTCATCTTCCATTATGCCGAACACCTCCACATCCTCTAGTATACCAAGTAAACCCGTTTTTAATCAGTCTACCATGTAAACCGATTTAAGAGAACAAAAAAAAGCGACAGGAGGATCGCTCCCCCCGTGTCGCTTCTTCTTCTTCTTCATTAATAATTACTTTACCGTGCTACCGGCCAATGACACTACAGGCTTGACCATTACTGTCTTTTTTGGCTCGTCCTTTTTCGCCTTGATCAAATCCCGATACCACTGATATCGCATTAACAACTTCCGGTGGTTGGTTGAGACAAACTCAAATTGTACGTCCATGACGATTCGCCTTGGCTTTCAAGCGGAAGCGGATACGGCATCGCCGCTCCAGCTCCTACTTACTAAGCCAAAGGGCGATGCCTCCTCCCTATTCGTTTTTATTCGTTATCCTGTTGGTTATCTAGAAATCAACCAATCCAAAGCTCGCTATCATCATCGAACTCGAATTTCAACGCGCGAGCCTTTGCAAACAGGTCAAGCGCATCAACTACCACGTAGCCCTTGATCTCCAGATAGTCACGCATCTGTTCCTCCGTATATCGTACTTGCTTGATAAAGACAATGGGACGCTCATCCGTATCGAATCGAAAGCCTTCCAAATAGAATTCTCCTTCCGTACTAGATAGCTGCGTCCAGCTACGGAATAAAACCACCCATTCCATTGTCATATCAGCACGTTTGATCCTTACCGGTTCCCCAAGAGAAAATGTTGGTAGTTTTGTGATTGTTGCCTTCATGCTGTCACCTTTCTCTTTGCTCTCTCGAAGTCATTGACTTGATCAGAAGTCAGAAACGTTGGCTTCATTTGCCCGAGTTGAGCATTGAAGTTGATCACCGAGGCATAGAGGCTCTTGGTGTGAAACAGATTGTTCATGACCATAGAAGCAACCTGCGCTGCAATCTGATTGGACATGATTCGCTGCGGGTTTTCCGGTAGCATCTCCCCACAAGATTGTCCGGGGAAGGCTGTATGATCGTTTTCTAAAATGTTGGGATAAACCCTTGTCACGGGAGGCAAAATGACATCCCCGTGCCATTTCAAGCCGATCACACACTGCCCACCCCAGCCGCTTGCGTTTATGATCTTCTTTTCCTCCGAATTTGGGCGTTCAAATTGCGTCATCCCTTCTATGCCTAAGTCGATCCAAACCAAATCCGAAACTTCATCCGAGAAAAAAAACTCGTCGAATAGCTGCCGAGATCGGTCGTTATCCACCATACCGACCAAGATCGGGATGATTTGCCGGCCATTATCGGGTGATGGGAACAAGCGGTGAAGCATATCCAGCGATGTTACATACTCAGTCACACGCTTCGCATCTACGTTGTAATGCCCCCCATAACGATCCGCCAAGGCCACCACTTTCTTCAGCTTCTCAGTTACATCGTCATCGGAAAAAAGTTGATTTCTCAAGTTCTTTTTCTCCACTTCGTCGCCGTCTGCAATTAATACGTCAAACAACGCATCATTCCGATATGACGAATTAAGGGCTTTGTAAGACGATACGAGCTGGAGTAAGTTCCGGAAGAAGTACCCGCCGTTACCACCGGCACCAATCTGCCGAATCAAAAAATGAATGTACTGATTTTCTTGGAGACAGATCGTTTTCATGCAATCCACCCCGACAATTTTGAATGTGACATTTGCACATCTCCTTCCAATGGTTTTTTAAAGGCAAAAAAAATCGCCTTTCCAAAAAACCCATTTTCGACCCACTACGGGCGTAAAAGGACGCTCTTTGGAAAAGCGATTTTAAAGCAACGGTACTCCTTGGGCCGCATGGCAGAGGAGCAAACAAAAGGAAAAGAAAGATGGCTTAATTATAACAAAATGCCAGGAGGGGCGCTATAGAGCAAATCGTCCCCTTCGAAAATCGCCCCTGCCTTGCTACTATGCCAAACTGAAGATATACGGATCGCTTTTGAGGGGGAGAAGGCGATTGGTGGTAGGTAAGGAGAGGCGTCGGCTTTATCCGTTACGCCTACCTTTTCCCCGACCTCACACAGACCAGGATAGTTTCCCATCTTCCTTAGGGTGACGTAATTACTCAGCCAGTGTAATGTTATTGGATTGCAGGTAAGATAGGATCACAGCTTGTTCATGTTCGCTGAAAATGACCGTATCTACTGGGCACCCCTCGTATAAAAAAGCGAAGGTAGGTCATTGGATTCATCCTCCAGCCAAACCTCTTTTGTACCTTTGTTGACTTCATAATCCAAAATGCTTTTAATCATTGATTAACCACCCTCTCCATCCCATCAAGGGATGTGAATTTCCCTCGATAGGGATGAAAAGTCGAAGTATTGCGTATCTACGCAGATTGTCTAGGAAGGAACAATGCTCACGTCACCAAACTCGACATTAAAGTTTTGAAGTGCAAGAAGCCAGCAATCATAAGGGTGTGCTGGCTTTTTCCCGAAATATTAAATACATTTAAAGTTTTGAAGTGGTTGTTGGGTACAAAAAGGCTAAAATACAATTAAGTTTTGAAGTACTTCTTACAATTGGCTTCTCTCCTATTTATTTAAGCAAACTACTTATAAAACGGTCGAGCAAACCCTTTTTCTTACCATTCGTGCGGTTCTCTGCTTCTTTTCTTGACCCTTCTCTGGTCTTCTTAATTTGCTCTTCAGTCCATGATTCTGCCCAAATTATACGATTACCCTTCACCCAATAATGGGATCTGCAGCGATAGGACCAATTTCCAATGGATGGATGTAGTGAAATTGTTTCTCCATCGTATATCACCTTCCACCCAGATGGTGATATCGGTGTCACCACTTCTTCACCACATCCACAAGCACATTTATGGACCGCGACATTGTACGGCAGACTCACGTACAGTTTTCTAGCCTCGATGACATCCGGGATCGTAGATGCAAAAACATGGTCAAACTTCAGCTGCGTAGTCATCATTATGGAGCTCCCCTGTATTAATATCGAATGTTATATTATGTTCCTGATAGAGATCCTGATAGAAGCCGAAATACTTCTTCCACTTAATCACAGATAGTGCTCCGTTCAGTGCATTTAGATCCGCAATTTGAATATTTGAGAAGTACTCATCTTTTACCCCATCCGCAAATGATACTCGGTCATAGATATGATCGTTCTTTTCGGGTGTGCCCATTGTGATTCGAACTTGACCAATTAAAGAATCATCCAGTGATTGAACACCAATTCCAGCATCGATGTAGGGCTTATTGTTCAATTCCAAGTGATTAATTATTGATCTTTTGGTACTTCCTTCATCCATGGAGATAAAGTAAAAATCTGCAGAGACGAGATCCCTAACGTTATCTTCATGAAGGCGATAGCCATGAGCGATAATATGTTTATGCATTTTTTGATAAATCTCTCGTAGGTAATCTACTTTTAGCTTTCCTTCATTTAATTGCTCAATTGAAGGGGCTCCAGGAGACCTAAATGCATTATGCTGTAAAAAATCGTCCCCGTCATATAGGTGGATTTCAGAAACGGGTGTTTTGGCAATCAAGTCTAAAATGTACGAACCCGTCCCGCCGCATCCAATTATTGCAATTTTTTGGTTCTGTAACTTAGTCGTGGCTGCTGCAGTATTGGCTCTGCTTGTATTCGTGTCGTAATACTGAAAAACAGAATCACTTGAAGATTCTACTACTTTGAATGTTGTTATGGTCACTGTTGGATCAAGAGAGTGAGCTGGGGCCATAATTATTTCACAGTACCTTCTGAATTTCTCATAATAATTAGCATATCCTTGTTCAGGTTTATTGGAAAATGAATGGTTCACGATTACACCTTCCGCCAACATCTGATCAGCGGATCCATGTTGAATTGCAGATATTCTTGTTCCATCTCTATGGCAAGGATGTTCCCCGCTGAAATATATGACATGGTTATCAGGAGTTGTGGTCCTATCACCCAAAAGGGTGAGGCTCGACACTAATGTACCGAACCTTATCTCTCTATTGAAGTCGACATAAGGTACGTGATGAACTAATGCACATCCGGCCTTTACTTCAATTTCGAACCCTTCAATTTCTTGCAAAGCCCCTCATCGATAATCACAAATACATACGTTTCAGTGTGCATTATAATATCCTCCCGAGACGACCCGCTCCGCGAGGTCGTCAAGAATTAGACCCCGCGGCGGGACGTAACGGTATCGAGTTGCTTGTCCAAGATACAGAGTGTTATTTACTCTAGTACCTCTTGTAAGTAGGCATCCCATGCTGCTCCACAGTCACGGATGAAGGAATCAAGATCGGTGGCCTTGATTTTTTCAACCATGTTTGCAGCATGCACCTTCGGGAAATCATGATTGATTCTGGCATCTTCGAAGATCTCCTGCTCACTGGCCTCGGCCACCCAAAACTTATACATGAGTGGTATCATCGTTTCGATATCGTACTCATATCCAGAAGCACTTTTATGAACACGCTGATGCCATTCATCCGGATAAGTGCCAACATGGGTTACGTCTGGCTTATCGAATATGTAATCAATGGGCAAGGAGAAAAATTGTCCTCTGGCACCTACCCTTAGCTTCATCTCAGGTGCTTCATTCATCAATCCACCAATAACTGCATAAAGCATAAATGCCTTCTCGTCGAAATTGTCCTTGGTGGAGAAAAAAGCCGGCATGGCATTATGCGAATGGATGTGAAGCACTTGAACATACCGCGGTTCATTAAACCGTTGAGTACAATCAGCTTCAATGGAATCCCACCGAACCGATTGCACCGGGCAGTCCAACTCGTATTGACCGGTCTGTAGATCATAGAATACTTGCACCATAACCTCGTTCTGCTCGGCGCTATTGCAGTATGCATTGAAGAATGAAATTGTGGTCGTCAGCAGCTCACCAGGAATCTTGGGTAAGCGAAAGTCGAAGCCTTCCTTAATCACATCAAGGGAAGGAACGAGGGGCCTGTGTAACACAAGCCGCCCGATCAAACTATCCCTAATCTCATAGAGCTTGCCGTCTTGACCGGCAATGATATTGTTAGGCTGACGATTCTCTGCTTTCAAGAAGTCACGTAATCTCCAGAAGAAACCAGGCATTAGAAGCACCCCTTCGAGGTACCGAATGCATCCAAGAACAAGAGCTTCTCTTCTTCCTTTTCAGTATCCCATTTTGCGCGCGCCTGAGTTAATTCCACACATCCTTCATCCGTTGCGAGTTTCTCTCGAATTTCATCGAGCGTTGCTTCCGTCTTTCCATCCGCGATTTCTTCTTCAAACAACGTATTGATGATGAATGTCTGTCCTCCATATCGCACAGACCAGGAATCCGGCTCATTCAAAGGCACTTTCTCCAACTTTAGTTTCGGTGGAGCGGGAGGAGTTTTTGGTGCTGCTCCTTTACCCGCTTTAGCAATCGATTTTGTCGATGCTGCGCTCTTGCCCTTTTTCTCTTCTTCTTCTTTTGCAGACGTTTCCGGATCCATACCGAACAACGAAAGTTGCCCGTCCGGATTAACGGCGATATCAAATTTGAAATCCGCTGCGTCAGTAGAAGCAAATTCAGGCGCCAGGTCACCATGATCTTGACCGGCTACAACTGCATTATCCGAAAACAATCCTTGCTCTAGCTCCGTGTTCTTATTCTCCATATTTTCCATCGTGTGTATCTCCTCTCAAAATGTAAGATATTTTTATACAGCGACGGCCGCCTGATCGGCTTCATCCTGTAGAATTTCGCTGGCGCTGGTTTCGGCAGCCGATTTGAACATCTCGAAGAAATCATGAACGTTCACATTGAGCGGCTTTAGAGCCGAGTCATCAAAGTCCTTGTTCTGGAGCTTATAGAACCATTCCCGAAGGTTCTCCCCTTCAAAGAGATGGTTATTCGCCGGCGAGTTAAAGAATAGGTCCGGCAGATTTTGCAGCTCAAACAAACTTTTGATTTTGATGTTCGTAAGCTCCGGCCAACATGCACGGTTGTCTGAATACACATTTGAGAATGGGTAACGGTACAGTTTTGTCTTTGGTTTGATGGATACGTCCTTCACCACGACAATTTGACAGGCCCAAATCATATCCTGTTTCACCAAGAAAGCAAACAGCAGTTTCGGGTGACCCACTTGGCTGTAAGGGGTGTTATGAAAAATCACATCCCGCCTTGCCCGCTCCCGCTCCAACACAACAATCTTTGTTCCATCAGATTCTTCCTGATACAACACGGTCCCTTTTGGTAAGATCGGCGTACAGACAGTCTTCACCTTTCGAACGAATTCGGCAGCTATTCCTCGGAAGAACTCCTTCACCTCACTGTCTTGAATACGCGATAGCGATTCAAGCACACCTCGGAGCAGCTCTTCATTTCGATTGCTCGCCAATTTCACCTTAGAAAGCAAAATCAAGAACAACTCGGCAAACACCTCGTCGTTTTTGATCCCCCCAACCCTCATAAGGAGATGGCGCAGAAAGCCGGTGAGACTCTCTTCGTCCAACAAGCCAAGGTCAAATTTACTGGCTACAGCCTTGAATAGATCAACGACGAGTTCCATATTATCCGTGTCTTTGGCCCTCTCTACAACCATTCCAAGGGCTTTGGATAAGCTGGATCCCTTTAGGTTCTCAATCGCCGGCTCAACAATTTCACTTACCATGTCACCGTTCTTCATGATGAGTTTGGTAAGCTCGAACGGTTCGACCATTGATAGCATCGCGTTCAAAAGATCATCGATCCGGACCCTCTGTTCCTTAACGGTGTACCCTTCTTCCCGGCTGATAACTCGGGCAAGGGTCGTATCTGATTCAGGAAGAACAATAATTCGCCCATTATCCGGCATGCGGTCCATCCGCAGTCACCCCTTTCGTCTTCTCGTCCAATTTCTTTTTGAATTGGATAAACTCTTTCAGCGCCACGTTGGAGTACCCATACGTGCCCCTGATCGCCACCTGCAGCTCCCCGTCGCCTAACGTTGTTTTGAACTCTAGCTCCGCAAAATCGCAATAGATCTCCTTCAACGGATCAATGAGCTCTTTCTGTTCTTCCGGAGAAAGCTCCTTCAACGCGGGAACGGGAATGACAAAGCGCCGTTCGTCTTCATCCTCGTTTTCATCCAGATCAAGGCTCATATCGAACAATAGATCGATGGAGCGAAAGAATAACGAATCGACCTGGTAATGAAAGCTGTCGGCAGAAAAAATACACGACCCCGGCAACGGTTTGCCAATGTCGTGCATCATCTTAGCCATAACGATGTTGTCCATCGTCGGATAATACTCCCATAGGGTATCAGAGCCGTAAGCACAAGATTTTCCCATCACAGCACCTCCCTACATGCTCAAGTTGACGGGGAAATTGTACTTCCGAGAGAGGTGTTCCGCGTACTGAATTGCTTGGAACAAATCCTTTCCCGAGAAAGTTCGTTTTGCTTTTCCTTCGTCAACTGTCATTGGTAGATCAACATGCGAATACAAACTCCACTTCTCAACCGGTGTCCAGGTTAACCCGACGTTATACAAGATCCGGTCAACCGTATTCCTCTTCTTATAGATTGTTTGACGGCAAAAATATACCCGCTGTTCAAACTGGGTATCACCTACAACAATGCCCATAGAGCATTCTCCTCTCAAAAAAATGATTTTTTCGGGGGACGTACACCGTCAACAATCTGCCGAATATGCGCAATTCGATTGATTTGCGTCAGCATATTGTCGCGGTTGATTTCCGCCTCATCTTCGGTTTCGGCGCAGGCAAACCAGCCGACATGCTCTAGGGCGAGTTCAGCCTGCTGCAAGGTAAACGAATCGAAGTCGATTTCGCTTAGATGACTACAGCAGAGCAAGTAGTCGATTACCCGCATCGTCCCTTCATCCAACTTTGCATCATCCGGGGTTAGCGCCGTTTCTGTTACCATTTGGTCGAAACGTTCTAATGAAACTCCCAACGTCAGCACCTCCTTCTTTCATTGAAATATGAGTGTAAATAAAAAAACACTCATTCAATGACTAAGTGAACGTCCAAAGACGTTTTTCCGTCCAAAATTGGACAGATTTAGTCACTCAATGAGTGTTTCATTAAGACACGGAATCCCTTGGGCCGCCTGGCAGGGACATAGAAAAACAAAAATAAGATACTTCAATATTATCATAATTTTTTTTCTTATGCCAGAACCAACAGGGATAGAAAAAAGAAAAAACCTCCCTATGAAGGAAGGCTTAGTGCAAGTAAGATTCAAACTACTGGAATCATCGTAAAGTTCTTGATTTGATCCCATGACCTTCCGGCAAACGCGCCGGAATTTATAATTTCCCTTCGCAACCTCTTCGTTTTCAATCTGCTTTGCCCATGCAAAAAGAGGATGAGACTCTTCTTTAGCTTTACATGAGGCAATACAAATCATCTGGGTATTAAAATAGGACATTGTGTGTCTTTTGGCTTCAACCCCCGCAGCGTTTCGTTCCCCTCTACCCGATCAGCAAACTCAGCTGTCCATCACTGTGCAGGGACAACGGAAGAGCCGGCATTTCTTTTTCGTCTTTTCCACCTGCTGAATCATACTCGAACTCGACTTCCATGACAGGGCGAAAATACTCTGATGCCAAGAAAGACGCCGACCCTAGCCCAGCTCCCGCGCAAAGCGATAACAACTTCAGGCGTTCATCACTGTGCGTTGTTACTGTTGTCGCTCGGACAGATTCCAATTTCATATATATCTCTGATCGCAATTTCTTTGTTGCAATTATTACACGAGTTCTTTAATGCTATTTTATGGGTTAGACACGTATCGATCCCATTTACTTTCCCGAGTCCGGGGTAGCCTCTCTGCATCATTACACTCTATACACCACATTCACAGCATTACTGTTTCAATAGTAACCATTATTGATTTGTGTACCACTTTAGGTCAATTGTCGAATTTGCATGCTGGCAGTGGCGGATGCGCCGCTGACATCCAATTCCTTCCCGCTGCGTGAGTTGAATATGTTAGCTACTATTTGTTTAAAAAAGCCAATAAAAGAACATAATTTAGGTGGAAGGCTAAACCGGAAGGTGGTGTAACTTCGTTCTCATCTACTCCTCTGTTACAACTCATTCAAAGATTCGACCCTATAGCTAACATTATCTTATATATTGGTGGTTTTGTAAAAATGACCTTATTTTTCAATGCGTCTTGATTAGCAATTCTAGAAATTTTTAAGAACAAATACCAACTAGTGACTTCTATCATTAAAATAGTGACGTGGTTTGCCTTTACATATACTTATTTTAATACCGTTAAATTCTATAAATGGGTAGGACCTAAAGTATTTGTTCCGTATATACATCCCATATTTTATATATTACTCCCATGCGTGTTACTTATTATTATTAAGATTAAGGTGGGTTCTCTAGTCCAAAATAAAAAGAGAATAAGGATGGAATAATGATGCCGGATATTCTAACATTAAATAAAGCTGGGATTGTTCCTACAATCCTTTTTTTTGGTGGGGCCTTATATTTAATAATTTTAATATCAATCATGATATTCTTCGTTCTCTGTGCTATTTGGAACTTTATTAAATCTAAACACTTATAAAATGGACAGGAATTAATTTCAGTTCAATTACAACCTCTTGCTCAAACACCCACTACGTTTCTTTTCCAAACACTCCCATTCAATTTCTTATCCTCTATTTCACATAAAATACCGTCTTTAGTCCAATTACACTTTTAGTAAAAAAAATTGAGGTTTTGCAGCTATGTTGTTGATCTTAGATTTAGTAGTTGAGAGAAAAATCTAGCAATGAATCCCATTATTTTACTTGAACAATAAGAGCAGTGATAGTATAGTAGTAGAGTGGTTAAAGGCTTTCCCAAATGTTCTTTTTTTCGAGGAATTTGTTACATCCTCCCTTTACAGAAGAACATTGGTTTTTTCATTAAAAAAATTGGGAGGAAAATTTTTGATATTACAACATAAAGTGCTGTTAGAAATTATTGAAAATTTGCGAAGTGAATTAGTTCAAATAGTTGCAATGTCGGATTGTTTCATAGATGACGAGGTCGTAAGATTAAGCCAGGAGCTTGACCAATATATTGCGTTATTCCATAAATTAGGATTTAAAAAAGAAACTATTAAATTGATAAGCTAAAGTGATCATATAGGATTTTGCAAGAACTGGCTCTTAATGAACTGTATGCAGACATTTAATTCACATAACTGCCTATTCGTGATTTCAACAGAGGAGAGAAGCTGCTAAGTTCCCAGCATGCCTCCCTACCTCTTTATGTTACTGTCCTAACGAATCGAACTCGAAAAAGCAAAGGAGCATTTTACTCATGAAAATTGCATTAGGCGCAGATCATGCAGGCTATCGTTTGAAAGATATCATCATTCCTTTTATCGAATCATTAGGTCACCAAGTCATAGATTTCGGTTGCAGCTGCGCTGATTCCGTGGATTATCCCGACTATGCACTGCAGGTTTGCGAGCAAGTGGTGGCGGGCGAAGCGGACAAAGGGATTCTTATTTGCGGAACGGGCATTGGCATGTCCATTGCAGCAAACAAGGTTCCAGGCATCCGCTGCGCACTCGTGCACGACCTGTTCTCTGCGAAAGCGACACGTGAGCACAACGATACGAATATGCTTGCGATCGGTGAAAGGGTCATTGGACCGGGTGTGGCAGAAGAAATCGTGAAAATCTGGCTGGAAACCGAGTTTTCACAAGGTGTTCGCCACCAGAACCGCATTAATAAAGTAAAAAGTATCGAAGATCGTTTCGCGCTCCATCCATAGGCACGGGGGAGGGACTTTCAATGACGGATTCCATTCTCCGAACCATCGCTGAAGCTGTTGATACAAATCTCCGGGGAAAAAATTACTCTACCAATTCTACGGTCAAGATATAGTCAAACGGTACCCAATACTGTACCATTTTCGTGGGATAGCTTCACTGCCACTCTCATTATATTTCATTGTAATTACAAATTGCTGGCTAAATAAGGCCCATGGAAATAATAAACTATCGATAATTAACTCGTGCAAAACGAAATGGGGACGCTTGTATTCATGAACTGGTTAACATCAAGAAGAAATCAAAACAGCCACGAGTCTGATAAGATAAAAGAAACCAATCTTACTTCCGTTATTAAGTTAGGCAGACTTGCTGTATTGAAAGAAGGAAAAATGGTTGGCTGGCTTACCAAAGGCGAAGCTCTAGGCGTTACCTTTATGGCTAATAAATTCAATTCTGTTAGCATAACTATTCCTTGCGTTCCGAGTTCAGAGGGTAGCAATAGAACTACTATACAAATAAACTTACCCCTTCGTTTGAGAACGGTCGCTTAATATGATAATAGATATTTATGGGAAGGGCGTTCACCTGAAGGTTTGGCGGTTCTATCTTCCAGCATCCCATGCATTTCAAAAATAGTTAACCTTCAATTAGAAATCACCCCGGCATAATTTCACCGTGATATCAATGCTCATAGAATACCGTGACCGGCGCCAGTGCTGTTGCCTACGCAGCTCCAGGAACATGATCCTGCATATTCTTGGAAAGGGTTCGGGATCACCGACCATACGAACGCGTTCCGGGTTTAAGACTATCAAAGCCTTTTGCAGCGGTAATTCATTTGAAAGGGATTTTTTGGCAGTAGGCTACTTCTTGATTTCATGCTCGACATGCTTCAGATGAATGACATCGTGATAGGTCATTCCATTTCTTTAAGGTAGGAATTGGTCACCGTTCCAACCCGTTTAATTTTCACCTTTACCTTAAAATGAACTGAGGCATTCATAAATCCATCGTCATTCCATCTTTCAGCCAATTTTCCCCATTGTTTGGGGTTGGATCGTTCGATAATTTCTCCAAAACCAAAAACATCTGTTTTTAAAGTATGAGCCTTTTTAAATACGTTTTCTAAATTTGATTGAATATCCTGTTCCGCCCCTTTTTCAAACCGTTCAATCGTCTTTGTATCCGTTAAATCGACGTTTTGGCATTGAACTTCTCCAATATTTCCTTCCGCATGAAACGAGACATATATGATCGGTTTTCCTTCATCGATCTTCGCCTTGGTCTCCGTTTTCGTTCGGAGGATTTCAACTCCTGCAAACTCTTTTCTTCCACCAGGACAAGGAAACTGAACGAATGTTTTTTTGACATGTTTTTCTTGGGTATAATTAAATCCTTTGCTTTCTTCCTGATTTAACCAACCGACGAGTTTATCCTTTTTAAAAACAGCCATCCCGCTATATATCAACCGGGTAGGAACATCAATGGCTTGTAAATTTTCCTGTTTGTTACCTTCTTTTTTATCCCCTATGATTTCAATGGCTGTGATCACCGGATCTTTTCCTTTAGATACGATATCATTTATTAATTCATCTAATTTTACCGTTCCTGTTGCCGCCCACAATTTGTTCGAAGTTTCAAGTTTCGAAAACAGATTTTGAGTGGGAATTTTCTCCACCGGTAATAATATCTTAAGAACATCTCTCGCCTTACTTCCTTTTACGATAGTAAGATAGAAATCCGGCCGTGTTTGATAACCCCTGTAAAGAACATCTAACGCATCTCCAATTCCATCCTTCGCCATTTCTTCACCGATCACTACCATCTGGAGATGGGAAAGATAGAGCGTTCTTGGAGCAATCATGGACATTTTACGCAAAGCTTTAAACAGGGTTTCTGCATTTTCTTGATACAACGTAACTGATGCACGATTTCCTCCTCCTTTTGATTTGTTAGCAATTTCTCCTGGATTTAACAATTGAATCGATAATTCATATTGATTTTTTGTTTTATCAATTCCAATTGCTGTAACAATTCCAAGTTCATTCAATTCCTTCCGATCCCAACATCCTGTGAGATTTGCAAATGAAAAGAGAAGAAGGATGGAAAAAATTCGTTTTAACATATTGAATCCTTTCATTAGGCGGATGAGAATCTGAAGTTCCTCAGACGAGCTGCTTTTCAAATCCTTTTGCTAAGTACGGTGCCGCTGAACACTTTACGAAATACATAAGCCTCTCGTTGTTACGATATCCATGGAGAGTAACAATCCTCCGTTTTGTTTGGAGACGCTTTTTAATACTTCGCACACATGTTGATCAACGTAGAATTTCTTTGCTTCTGCAGATCGGCATAGCGAACCGAATAAAGGCATTGCTTGTTTGGACAGCGGAGGTCATGCTCTATGCGGTTATTAAGCCTTGTAACTTAGCAATTTTCTTTTTCCTTGCAGCAGGTGATCATCAAGGCTTTGTATCGCAAATAGTTCGTATTTTCAGGTCGAAAAAATATATAGTTTTTTCAGTTACTGTGGATAGCCGAATGGAAGATAGTCAGGGCTGAAACCCCTGTTTGGAGAAACCGCCGCAAACCTTTCAATGGGTTGTCCGAATGCACTCGAAAGCGACGTTCTTCTTCTGGAGCACCTTGATCCTTTATACCAGCTTTAACATGCTCCTCTTCATTCCGCGGCCCCGTCCTTCTCACTATTTCTCGGATTAGTATTCATGTCAGGAGATGTATTTTCACGGTAGATGTTCTTTTGGCTAATCAAACGAGGCCGGGAAAACATGCCCCACAAAGGAACACGGAAAATGGCATCCTTTTGGTCTACGGCGATAAAAGGCGCAAAAGGAGTGAGGTAAGGGACTCCAAAAGACCGCAAGCTGCAAAGGTGGAAAACGAGGGCGACTAGACCTACAGTAATCCCATACAAACCGAAAGTTGCGGCAAGTAACATAATTGGGAAACGCAAAATTCTGACTGCAATCGCCATATTGAAGTTGGGAGAGACAAAACTGGCTATGGCCGTGATGGAAACGACGATAACCATAGCCGCTGTTACGATTCCCGCTTCTACCGCGGCTTGTCCGATGACAAGAGCTCCAACAATGGAAACCGACTGCCCGACTGCTCGTGGCATCCGGATCCCGGCTTCGCGCAGAATTTCAAAGGTGATCTCCATTAACATCGCTTCGATTAAAGTGGGAAAAGGGACGCCTTCCCGCTGAGAAGCCAGACTGATCAACAACTGAGTCGGCAGCATTTCCTGATGAAAGGTTGTGACCGCCACATACAAGGAAGGTCCTAAAAGCGCTACAAAAAAAGAAATATAGCGCAATATACGCAAGAGACTACCAATATCCGCACGCTGGTAATAGTCTTCCGCCGATTGAAAGTACTGAGTAAAAATAGCTGGAACAAGCAGAACAAAAGGGGTTCCGTCTACGAGAATAGCCACCCGCCCTTCCAATAAGCCGCCAGCTATGGTGTCCGGCCTCTCCGAATTGAAAACAGTCGGAAACGTTGTGTAGGTCTTATCCTGGATCAATTCCTCTATATAACCGCTTTCCAAAATCCCGTCGATGTCAATTCGGTTCAGGCGAGACCGGACTTCTTCCAATACCTTTTCATTGGCTATTCCATGAATATACATGATGGCTACATTTGTTTTTGTAACCCGCCCGATTTGTTTAGATTCCAGCCAGAGGTTGTGGTCCTTGATTTTTCTTCGGATGAGGGCGGTATTCGTCCGAATATTTTCGGAAAAGGCTTCTCTAGGTCCGCGAATCACTGTTTGTGCACTGGGCTCTGTAACTCCCCGCTCATCCCACTCCCTTAAGGATAGGAGGAAACTGCTGCTGTAACCATCGATGAGAATTGCCGTATCGCCAGATAAGACCGATGTAAGAAACGTTTCAAAATCGGAAACTTCCTTGATCTCACCTACGGTTAGGGCAAAGTCTCTCATGATTTGCAAAATATTCTCGGTTTTAACCTTCTGTTTTACTTCCGTTAATCTTAGGTCTTGCAGAAGGTTTTCGATCACAAAATTATTAACGGATTTGGTATCGGTTAATCCATCCGTGTAGATCACGGCGGCTATCACGTCGCCAGATTCGCCGACCTTCATCTCACGGATGATAACATCCGTACTGTTACCTACGGCTTGCTGTACTTTATGGATATTTGCTTTTAGGTCTGAAAACAACGGCTTATTCCATTGGTTACCGGATATTTTATCTGTTTGTTTTTCTTGGGATTTATTGAATATGGCCTTGATTGTTTTGATGATGCCCATAATCATCCCCCTTATCTTTTTTTATGGTTTCCAGTCATGGAAATATTAATCCTCTAGATGCTGGTATTGTTTTGATTTAAGTTTGAAAAAAATCTTACTATGCCCTTTGACCAAAATTTAGTTCAGGATAATCAGAGTCATAGATCCCATAAAGGGAAAACGAAGTCAGATGGATCTTATCAATCAGAAGCCCTAGTTTCATAAAGGAAAAAAACTTGTGGTAGATGGTGAATGGATCGGTAGCTAAACCTGGACTAACTTAGCCCTAAGTAGCCCAACGTATTAATAAAGAAAAAATTCAAGGGAGTATCGTATATTTACTTGAAGTTAGTTTAAAAACTTGATTTTAGGATACGAATGATAAAGTGATGTTCATGGTTAAGGAAAAAAAGATCAAAATCCGGATAGTAGATTGATCAAAAAGGGATTAAACAGAAGTGTGTGTCTATAAAAAGTGGTGTTGTAAATTGGAGGGTGTGAGATTTGAAAAAAGAACAAATTAGCGAAAATCAACTGTTTTCTTTAGTCATACTCTTTGAGATTGGAAGCACAACTTTATTTTCTTTGGGGGTTAATGCCAAACGAGATGCTTGGATATCGATTTTAATCGCCTTACTAGCTGGACTCGGTCTACAATGGCTTTATACCGAAATACAAAAGTATTTCCCCAATCAAAACTTAACCGAAATTTTAGTCTCTGTATTAGGAAAGTGGTTAGCTGCCCCTTTGATAATCCTGTTTGCCTTAAGTTTTTTTTGGACAGCATCTTTTAACCTTTTTGAGTTCTCCGAGTTTTTAATTTCAGCCTTTCTCCCAACGTCTCCATTATGGGCTGTACTTCTTCTTTTTATATTTCTTATGGTGTATGGTTTGTTCTTAGGAATCGAAGTCCTAGCTCGTTCTAGCGAAATAATATTGCCTTGTTTTTTGTTTTTTATCATCGCTACTTTCTTTTTAGTTGGGATTTCAGGTGATATGAAATTCGAGCGATTATTTCCCATTTTGAAAGATGGCATCACACCTGTTTTAAAAACAGCACCCGAGATTATAACTACTCCATTTGGGGAAATGTACATATTTCTTATGTATTGGTGTTATGTAAACAATCAACAGGTTATTCGCAAAATTTCCTTATTGGCTGTCAGTATTTCGGGGATCCTCCTAGCCATTTCAATCATAAATATGATTACTGTTTTAGGGGTTCAATTGACATCACTTTCAACAATTCCCTTATTTAGAGTAATCAAGCATATTGACATAGTACATTTCATCCAAAGATTAGATGCCATAGGTGGATCTATTCTTTTTCTTGGGGGGTTATACAAAGCGACTTTATATTTTAATGGCTCTTTTCTAGCATTAAAAACTTTATTCAACGTGAAACTCAAACATCAAAAATGGTTAATCATCTTAATGGCAATTTTCATATATTGGTATATTATGGTTTATTTTATAGATTACACCTTTTATAAATGGTCAGGATCCCAAATAAATAACAAAATTGTTATCCCTATATATGCAATCTTAATTCCAATTTTGCTCCTTATTATCATTAAGGTAAAAATAAAATATTTGAAAATGGAAAAATAAAAACTACAAAGAAAAAGGAACTCCCACCATCATTGACACGGCAAGGAGTTCCTAAGGTTAAATTGATGGAAAATGGATGTTGAAATACGCTATTCCTTCTCTTTTTCTCTGTCCACTTTCTTTGGAGATATTTCTGAATGCGTGTGTAGTGGTCTGCATTTTTCGCATGAAATGAAATAGCTTGTCACCTTTTCTGAATCCACAGTATCGATTAATTCATTACAATAACTGCAATAAATCGCTCCCATTTGCAACTTCATATTTTCCATCCCCCAGGTATTTTGATTCTTCAAAACTAAATCGTGATATTTACCAAACGATTCGTAATCTCTTCGATTCTAACTGGGCGCTTTTCGAGATAAGACAACTTGGCCGCATGAGCGATCAATTCCGCTTGAAAACCATCATTCTGGTTGACTAGAACAGGTGTATCGTTTAATATCGCTTCGATGAATGCTTGAACTTCATTAATATAAGCCGTATTGTAACGCTCGAGGAAGAAGTACAACGGTTTGTCTTTTTGCACGCCATCTGCCGTTGAAAGCTCTGCTGAATTCGGGAAATCGTTCTGAATGGTTACACAACCTTTTGATCCAAATACTTCGACACGTTGGTCATAATAATGCGCCTGCCTGCTATTATCAATAACACCTAAAGCACCGTTTTTAAACTTAAGACTAATAATTGCTGTGTCAATATCGTTAAACTCGGCAAAGACTGGATCGACCAAAACCGCTCCTTGCACATAAACTTCCTCTACTTCGGATCCGATAACGAACCGTGCAATATCAAAATCATGAATGCTCATGTCTATAAATAAGCCACCACAGTTTTTAATATATTCTTTATGAGGCGGTGCCGGGTCTCTGGAAGTAATCTTAAGAATGTGAGGATCA
Source organism: Paenibacillus alginolyticus DSM 5050 = NBRC 15375 (assembly GCF_000422905.1). Classification (GTDB taxonomy): domain Bacteria; phylum Bacillota; class Bacilli; order Paenibacillales; family NBRC-103111; genus Paenibacillus_E; species Paenibacillus_E alginolyticus. The sequence goes on along the minus strand of NZ_AUGY01000056.1, from coordinate 35,241 downwards.
CCCACTTTACCTTGACTCACAAGCTCTTGAACACGGCTCATATTATGATCAAATCTTCTATTGAATCCAGTTTGGAATTTAACTTTAGATTGACGAAGAGTTTCGAGCAATTGAACGGTTTGTTCGAGGCTGAAGCTGATTGGCTTCTCGCAGAAAATATGTTTTCCTGCTTTGGCTGCATCCTTAATGATTTGAACATGTGTATCGGTTGGAGAACAAATAAAGACTGCATTAATTTCAGGGTCGTTAATGATGTTCATATAATTATCTGTGATGACTTGGATGCCGTTTTGCTCAGCCCATTCTTTAATATTATCAACAAAGATATCCGAAATTGATTTAATCTCAACATTTTTCAGGTTTTTCAAATTATCTACATGAAGCTTGCCGATCCTACCAGCACCTATTATGCCAAGTTTTATTTTGTCCATAAATAAATACTTCCCTTCTATTTAATAAATATTTTTTCAACACTTACCTAAATTTAACGCTTACACGCATTCGGAATCGTTCAATCCAGATCGTATAAAGATGCCATACACTCAACGAACATTTTATTATATTCATCTCGTGTCAAATCTTTATTGCAATAAATATCCCTGCCTAAATACTGATACCATGAAATCTCAGTTTGATTTTTCTTATAAATAAAATTCGGATACCTCTGATTATTTAAATCGTCGAGCCTAACTGACCGAATTAAAAAGGTATCATTTTCGTAGGCGGGAATATTTTTGTAATCAAGCTCTATTCCTAGTTGTTCGGACACGAGCTGAATTAACATAGCTAGCATTTTAAAGGGATCGCGAAACATTTCGAATTGTGCAGTATTGTTGGACATGGAGTCTCTCCTTTCAAGACTGGCGACAAACCATATTTTCTAGTTCCCGAATATCGTGAATAACAAAATCGGGAGAGAAAGTTTTCAAAAACACTTCTCCCTTTAACGACCAAGCGACTGCTGCACATGCAACTCCAGCACCTTTCGCCGACAAAATGTCATACTCGCTGTCGCCAACCATCAAGGTATTTTCCGGAGTAACTTGAAGTTGTTTAAGAGCTCTTAAGATCGGTTCGGGATCCGGCTTACCATTTATGACGTCATCTTCAGTGACCAGAATATCCATATATGGTAGCAGTCCAGTCAATGTTAATCCCATAACAGCAGTTTTTTTTATTTTGCTTGTAACAACGCCAAGATGAATACCAGACTTCTGCAATTTTTCTAATGTTTCTTTCACAAAAGGAAATGGTTTAACCAGTTGCTCGTGATTGCTCTCGTTATATTGGCGGTATGCTTTTATATATTGGTCAACATCTTTTGACTCCGTATATGCCTCCAATTGTTCCCTCAGCGGTAGTCCCATGTTTTTGGTGATGAACTCTTTAGTGTAACGTTCCGAATTAGGGGCATCCTTCAAAACATGCATAAAGGAGCTAATAATAAGTTCGTTGGTATCGACGATTGTACCGTCCAAGTCGAAAAGAATCGTTGTATACAACGTCCTCCCACCTTTTTCATTGTAATTTGCAGCCGTCTATTCACGTTCCCTAGTAGATTTTCTCACGACAAGTTCAGGTAGCAATACGATACGTTGTTTATGCGTCAATTCACCCTTAATTTCCTGAACGAGTATATCGACAATTTGCCTTCCCATTTGCTCCATCGGTTGAGCTACCGTTGTAAGTGGAGGATCCGTGATCGTAGCTAAAATCGTATTGTCAAAGCCGATGACCGATAAATCCTGCGGCACTTTAAGTCCTAGCTCATGAGTCGCCTGAATCGTTCCGATCGCAAGAATGTCATTGGTTGCAAAAATAGCGGTTGGCGGGTCATTCCTTTCCAATAACTGAAGCGCGAACTTCTTTCCGTTTTGGACTGAGGCATCGCCAAGTATGACAAGACTTTCATCAAACTGTAGTCCCTGATCCTCAAGAGCCTGGTTAAAGCCGCGAAGCCTTTCCTTAGCACATCGAATATTTTCCACAATAAGACCTATTCTGGTGTGACCTAGGCCAAGCAAATGTTTGGCAGCTTCATAACCGCCAACGAAATCGTCGATTGAAACGGAATTAATGGAAATGGTAGGAATATCTCGAGCGATCAGAGCAATTGGCATATTCGGTTTGACCAAATTCCTCGTTATCGTATGCTGGTCTTCAAAACCGGAAAGGATGATGACCCCATCCACACGTTTCTTTTGTAGAAGGGTAAAATACCAAGCTTCTCTTTCTGCATCGTAGTCTGTACTGCAGATCATTACGCTGAAACCTAATTCCCTAGCCCGATCCTCGACGCTCTTGGCTATTTCTCCAAAAAAAGGGTTTGCCAAGTTTGGAATGATTAATCCAAGTGTATAACTTAATTTCCCCGTTAAAGCCGACGCGAGCAGATTCGGCGTATAATTATGCTTTTCTATAATCTCTAATACTTTTTTTCTCGTTTTTTCGCTAATCCTACCCGTATTATTGACAACTTTCGATACTGTAGCAATTGATACATTTGCTTCTTTAGCTATACCGAAAATATTAATCCCCATTGCACAAACCCCCATTCTATATATGTTTAAGGAAAACGCTTAACTTCCCTAATTATATTATACTTTCAACAGTTTTGAACATGCAACGGAGTTCTTAGGAAGCATAATATCGATACAGCAGAGGAAAGATGCCTTTTTCCTTTCTAAAGAATTATTTCTTTATTAGAAAGGTAAGCATCGGTGGCCGCTTTTGCAATCTCTAATGCCCGAAGTCCATCGACTTCTGTACAGGAAGGTTTTGTTCCGTTACGGAGGCAATCAATGAAATGCACCATTTCCAACAGAAACGCATCCTTAAATTTCGTTGCAAACTCAGGAATGATATCGTGACTGCTTCCTCTTCTGTTCAAAATACGTAAATCATGATGCTTCAAAGAGCTGATCTGTATTGTTCCTTCTGTCCCTATTACCTCGCCCCTGATATCATATCCATAACCTGCGTTACGGCTTGATTCGACATCACCAGTTGCTCCTGATTCAAAGTTGAGATAGGAAAGAGCCTGATCCACATCAAGGTATTCGTTCATGAATGGATGAAGTTGAACACTTCCCATCGATCTAACGGAGCGCACTTCGGATCCCATCAAATACCTGGCTATGTCGAAATCGTGGACTGCGAGGTCGAGAAAGATGCCGCCGCTATGTTTGATATATGACTCTGGCGGAGAAGCAGGATCTCGGCTGACACCTTTAAAATAGATCGGTTTACCGATATCCCCAGCGTCTATTCTTTTTTTCGCCTCGGCATAGGCGGGATCAAAACGTCTCATAAAACCAACTTGACATGTTATGCCGCTTTCTTCAACCAATCGTACAAGCTCACGTGCATCTTCCACTGACTTCGCTATTGGTTTTTCCACAAATATATGTTTGCCAAACTGTGCTGCCATTTTCACATATTGAGCATGGGTATCAGTCGGCGTCGAAATGATAACAGCGTCGATGTTCGGGTCGGTAAACACTTCATTCGGATTCGTTGTCCACCCCTCAACACCGAGTTCACGTGCCGCCTTTTCAGCCGTTTCTGTCCGTGAGGACACAACTTTGACTAGTTTGGCGGATTTGACTTTTGTTTGAAGATTCTCGGCATGCCAATAACCCAAGCGGCCTAACCCAATGGCCGCGCAACGAATTTCCCCCGTCATATCCTCTCACCTATCCTTCTTGCGTCTTATACGCTCTTATTTTTAGTCATGACATCAAACCATACTGCCAATACTAAAATGAGACCTTTTACGATATATTGCCAAAAAGCTTCCATATTGAGTAAGCTCATGCCGTTATCAAGGCTTGCCATAATGAGCGCCCCTAAGATAGCACCGACCACTTTGCCTTTTCCACCCATCAAACTTGTTCCGCCGATGACAGCCGCGGCAATAGCGTCAAGCTCCATCATATTACCCGAACTGGGTGCTCCAGCATTTAGCCTAGCCGATAGAACAATACCCGCGATAGCCGCTACTAATCCGTTAAGCATAAAAACGATAAGGACAATCTTCTTGACATTGATACCGGAATATTTCGTAGCCTGGATATTGCCACCAATGGCATAAATATAACGTCCAAACTTCGTGTTGCCCGCAATGAAGGAAAAGAGCAGCAGCAGTCCCAGCATGATCAAGACTGGTATTGGAAACCCTTTATAAGAATACATGGCGATATAGAAAATGATAATTAAACCAACGATTAAAGAAACTCGCATCACCGTCTTAAATGCCGACTCCAGCTCTAAAGCATTTTTCTTCCTGGAATTTCTTTTCTTTATCGCATTATAAATAACGGAAGTGATCGCTAAAACCGTCAATATAATTCCGATGATATTATTTACATAATGATCACCTAACACTTTATAGCTGGGATTCATTGGTGCTATTGAAACACCTTTCGTTATGCCAATCAGAATCCCTTTAAACAACATCATACCCCCAAGAGTGACGATAAAAGAGGGAATATTAAGGAATACGGTAGCATAGCCTTGAATGCCGCCGATGATCACACCCAACAATAGAACAGCCAAAATAGTAGGAGTCGTTCCCCATCCCTCCCAGGCCATTAATGCTGCTGCAACTCCACCGGCCAGTCCGACAAGGGAACCGACAGAAAGATCGATATTACCGGTTACGATGATCAACACCATCCCAGTAGCCAAAATCGAGACCACAGACATTTGAATAGTTAAGTTGGAAATATTTCGTGCACTTAGAAAAGTCCCATCGGTAAAAATAGAAAACATAATCCAAAGAATGATTAGACCAGCAATCATTGCATAAGATCTGATATCGATTTTATTCATCAACTGCCCTTTGGGAATCACCGATGTTCCGGTCAGTTTGTTTTCCAAGTTAATTACCTCCTCCGGTTGCATAATACATAATTTTCTCTTGTGTAGCTTCCTTATAATCTAACTCACCCTCGATTTTACCTTCACACATGACCAGTATGCGGTCACTAATACCAAGTACTTCTTCAAGGTCTGAAGAAATCATAATGACGGTAACGCCTGCATCTATAAGTTCGTTCATTATTTTATAAATTTCAAACTTCGCTCCAACATCGATGCCACGGGTAGGTTCATCGAGAATCAAGATTTTAGGGTCTGTCATTAACCATTTACCGATGACGACTTTTTGCTGATTGCCTCCGCTCAGATTTTTGACGATTGTCTCTACACTGGCAGTCTTAACATTTAAAGCAGAAACGTATTTTTTAGAATAGCGAACTTCTTCGTCGGGATGAAGAATGAAATTTGAAACTTTATCCAAGCTGGATAAGGTAATATTCTCGGAAACGCTCATTCCCAGAACGAGGCCGTATTTTTTTCGATCCTCAGATACGAGTGCGATACCATATTCGGTCGCGTCTACGGGACTCTCTATCCTTGTTTTGGCTCCATCTATCCAGACTTCCCCCTCTTTCTTTCCGGGAAATGCACCAAATATTGCGGAAACTAACTCAGTTCTTCCCGAACCCATCAATCCGGATATACCGAGAATTTCACCCTTATAAGCTTTTAAGTTGACAGAGTTGACAAGTTTTCGACTAGGGTTCTGTTCGTCATAAACCGAGAAATTTTTCACTTCAAGTGACAGTTCTTTCCTTGTATGATGTTCGCGGGGAAACATTTGTTCCAGTTTTCTTCCAACCATCATATAAATTAACGAATCCCTATCGAGCTCTTGAATGCCTCTCGTCCCAACGTAGGATCCATCCCTAAGAATGGAAACAGAATCGCATATTTCAAAGATTTCGTTAAATTTATGGGAAATATATATGCACGTTACACCGTTTTTCTTAAGCTTCCTCATGATATTCATCAATATCTCAACCTCATGCTCCGTCAATGCCGAGGTTGGCTCATCAAGTATCAAGATTTTGGCGTTTTTCGTAAGAGCCTTGGCAATTTCAACCAACTGCTGTTGTCCAACTCCCAAGTTCTTTACTTTATCATTTGGATTGATCTTTAAATCAAGCTCTTCCAACAAAGCAGTAGTTTTTCGGTACAGTTCCTCCCACTGAATGACTCCCATTTTAGTAGGTTCGTTCCCGAGAAAAATATTTTCTTGTACAGAGAGCTCATTAACTAGAGCCAGTTCCTGATGTATACATACGATTCCTGCCCTTTCAGAATCAGATGTATTCTGGAAGTTTTGAACTACATTACGAATCACAATTTCACCATCATAAGAACCATAAGGATACACACCACTAAGAATCTTTATGAATGTCGACTTTCCTGCGCCGTTTTCTCCGCAAAGACCGTGAACTTCGCCTTCTTTAATCTTCATATTCACGTGATTGAGCGCCTTGACTCCAGGAAACTCTTTAGTTATTTGATTCATCTCCAAAATATATTCGCTCATTTTTATCACCTTCTTGATCATTCGGAGTTTTTGTAAAGTATCTTAGAAAAAGGAAAAGGAAAAGGAAAACTATTAGAGCCTTTCCCCTTCCTCCAACTCTGAATAAATTACCTTAACGTTATTATTTTGTTTTAGGCCATTGATCTTTGGGTACATTTTTATAGATGTCTTCCAATTTTTGATAGCCATCTTTTACCACAGTGTCTAAAACATTCTCTTTGGTTACCGTTTGTACGTCCATGAGTAAACTTGTCACATCTTTAGGACCATTATTAACTTTTCCAATATGACCGTTTTTAAAATTCCCGCTATCTAATTCTTTGATTTTCGCTTCATCTTTTGTCGCCAAAGCGTAGGCAAGATCCATAGCAGTTTGGTTGAGGACTTGAGTTGGTTTATAAACGGTTCCTGTTTGTTTACCTTCCACGATTCGTTGAAGAGCCGCGATTTCGGCATCTTGGCCGGATACACCAACCTTACCTGCCAAGCCCTGTGATTCCAGCGCTTGGATAACCCCGCCCGCTGTACCATCGTTAGAAGCAACAACGGCAACGACGTCGTTTTTGACCTTAGTTAAGCCGTTTTCTGCAATTTTCAATGCTTCCTCTGGGTTCCAGCCTTTAGCCCATTGTTGAATGACAATGTTGATATCACCTTTATCAATGAAAGGTTTGAGTATGCTCTCTTGTCCTTGTTTTAAAAGATGTGCATTATTATCCTCTGGACCACCAAGAACCCAGATGTAATTGCCTTTAGGATATCGATCTGTTAGCATTTTTGCCTGCAACTCGCCCACTTTTACGTTATCGAAAGTAATGTAGTAATCCAGATCACCATTTCGGACCAAGCGGTCATATGCTATTACTTTTACACCGGCTTGATGCGCCTTTTCTACGATAACGCCAGATGATTCTGAATCCTGAGCAGAAATGAGCAGGGCATCAATACCTTGGGTTAACATGCCTTCAACCTGCTGTACTTGTTTCGCGGCATCCTCTTCACATGATTGTACAATTAGCTTAAAACCGTGATCATCCGCATATTTTTGCGCCATTTTTACTTCTCGCTGCCATCTCTCTTGCTTCATGGTACCAATAGAGAAACCAATAACAACTTCTTTTTTCTTTGCTGCGCTTCCGCTGCTTTCACTTGCTGCTGTTTTCTGTTCGGGAGTAACATTGGCACTGGATCCTGGCTTTTGACTGCAACCGGTCAAAAAAGCCGACAACACTACTGCGAACACCAAACTGGACTTAAATACCTTCTTCATGTAATTTCCCCCTAAGTTTTTATTAAGAAAGCGCTTTTAATAAAATGCGCATATCTTCTTTGATGAGAGATTCGGGTTCTTCATGCTGCATACGCAACGGCAAACGATCGTAGTAATTCTCAAGAACGATCCAACCATGATAACCAATTTTTCTCAACACTCTCATGCTGCGGAAAAACTCTGAATCGCCCTCACCGAGCAGCGAGGCGCTAATTTCTCCTTGTTTTCCGTCTTTAACATGGATCTCATTACATAATAAGGGAGCCAGTTTCTCCAGCATTTCAGGGGCGTCATATCCCCGAAACAAAGCATAATTTTGGGTATCGAAATAGAGTTTTAAGTTTGGTCGATTAATACAATCAGCCAATCGGAACATTTGTTCAACAGATAACAAATTTTCTGTAGCAATTGTAATGCCACGATCGCTTGCATAATCGCACGCGGAGATCAAAACCTCCGCGCTGCGAGAGAAATCTTGCCCACTTACAATATCACTCACTTGAAAGCTTGGAATCATGACCGAAGAAATGTTCATAGCATCTGCTGCATCGATAGATCGAATGATGGCTTCCCTAACGATGCCGCTATCGGCTGATTCATAGGGCTGAGTCATGCTGTACTCATCTGTTACGCGAACCGCGATCGACGTAAAAGAGATTCCATAAAGTTCTGCGAGTTCGAGATAAGCTTGCTGCACAGCCCGTCGAGATAAAGGAAACCCTCTCTCGTAACTCCCTATTTCCAATTGAATTCCTTCAAACCCAAGTTCGGAAGCAATCTTGCAAGCATAGGGTCCTTCGACAGGCAGTGACCATTGGCAAATGCCCAACTTATATAACTTGTTCACCAAAATTGTTCCTCCTAATTACTTTGTTTTGAGCCATGCATGATCTTTGTCATCTTGGAACTTCCATGTACGTACTGGTCCAGCCATCGTATTTAAGTAATAAAGGTCATATCCTGGGGGAGCAGAAACCGGATGATAACCTTTCGGCACAAGCACCACATCTCCATCCTTAACAACCATGGTCTCGTTCAAGGAATCGTCATCAGTGTAAACACGTTGGATGGCAAATCCACCCTCTTGTTTAATCCGATGATAGTATGTTTCTTCCAGATAAGTTTCATTCGGTAAGTTATTTTGATCGTGTTTATGAGGCGGGTAGCTAGACCAATTCCCGTTCGGTGTGAACACCTCGACGATCAATAAACTGTCTGCCTGTGCACTCTCCGGCAAAATATTATTGATTTGACGTTGCATATCGCCTGTTCCTCTTATTTCAACGGCGATATCATCAGGTGATATCAATCTCGCTTCATACGTTCCTTTTCCCGGTGCTGAACAAATCGCTACTTCCAATGACGTATTTGCTGTGATATTCACATAATCACTTGATGGAACATACACGGCATAAGGAGCAATTTGTTCGAAAACGCTCATCCGCTTTCCGATGTTTTCCCAACTTTTCTTCTCCGTGGAAACGCTCGCCTTCCCGCTTAGTAAAATGACACACAATTCGTTTCCGCCTGAATCTTTTTGAAAAGTTTGTCCTTCAGTTAACGTATATACCTCGAATCCAACATAACTCCAGCCTGCATTTTGAGGAGTGACAACAAGCCTGCTGCCGTTGAACCCCGGCTCTTTAGCGGATGGTACGATCAAATTACTCAATGTAATTTCCCCTTTCGTAGCAAAACTTTTTCTATAGCCGCGGCAATGTCTTCTGGTCCGATGTTGTATTTCTTTAACAACGCATCGTTGGAACCGGATTCTGAATTTCGATCCTGGACGGCGACGCGTAGCATTGGAACGGGGTTATTTTCTACCAACACTTCGGCAACTGCGCTTCCAAGACCGCCGTAGATAGTATGCTCCTCCGTAGTTACAATTGCACCAGTAACCTCTGCCGCCTCTATGATGGCTGCTTGATCTATCGGCTTCACTGATGGCATATGAAGTACCCTAACTTGAATGCCTCTGTTCTCAAGAATTTCAGCTGCTTCCAAGGAACGTACAGTCTGAGTACCCGTTGAGATGATCGTTGCATCTTTGCCGTCTTTGAGTTTAATGGCCTTTCCAAGGGAGAAGGAGTATGTCTCTTCATCGAAAATGGTCGGCAATGGGTCTCGAGCAAGTCGAATGTATACAGGTCCATGATACTGATTTGAGAATTCCATGATTTTCTTTACTTCAACGGCATCCGCCGGTGCAAAGACTAACATGTGCGGAATGCTACGCATGATGGCCAGATCCTCAAGCCCCTGATGGGTTTTTCCCGTACACCCAGTAAGGAGACCACTATAAGCACCGATCATCTTGACATCCAATTTGGGTTGTGCAATCGAAACTACAATTTGATCCAAAGCTCTTTTGGCAATAAATGCAGCGAACGAGCAAACCCAAGGTTGAATGCCCACCGTAGCCAGACCTGCTGCCGTACCGAGCATATTCTGTTCTGCAATTCCCATTTGTAGAAATTTGGACGGATTTGATTCTGCCACTTTATCTAATTTTGTCGAGGTTGCCAAATCTCCATCCAAAGCGTAAACTCGTGGATCCGTTTTTGAGAGTTGAAGAAGTGTATCTCCGAAGACGTCCCTCATTGCTACCGCTTTTCCCAACTGAATCGCCATCATCGACTACCTCCTTGTAATTCTTGTAAGGCATTCTTCAGTTCTTCAGCGTTCGGAACCTTTGCATGCCAAACATAATTATTTTCCATGAAACTAACGCCTCTGCCCTTAAAGGTATGGGCGATAATGACCACAGGTTTTTCTTTCACTCCCTTGGCGTCGGAGAAAGAATTTAACAATTGTTCAATGGAATGACCGTCTGCTTCAATCACATGCCAGCCAAATGCCTCCCATTTTCTGGCTGGGTCTTGTACGGGCGCTTCTCGCAAATTCCCCTCACTGCTCTTCCATCCATATTGTTGAAGTTTATTGTAATCCATCACGACGACTAAGTTGTCCAGTCCATACTTAGTGGCTACATCTGCAGCCTCCCACACTTGCCCTTCCTGGGATTCTCCGTCGCCAATCACGCAATACGTATAAAAGGATTTGCCTTGGAGCTTTGCACCCAACGCCATGCCAACCGCGGCTGAAATTCCTTGACCGAGAGAACCGGTTGACATATCTAAACCAGGAAGCAGGTTCATGTCAGGATGGGCTTGGAGTCGGGAGTCAATTTCATCAAATGTTTGAAGCTCCTCGACCGGAAAGTACCCCCTTAGAGCCAGTACCGTATATAAAGCGATCGCTGAATGACCTTTAGATAATACGAAGCGGTCTCTGTCGCTTCCGAGGTGATCCTTGGGATTAATATTCATCATTTCAAAATACAAACTCACCAATATATCCGTGACCGAAAGCGGTCCTCCGATATGACCCGCATTGGCATGGTGGACCGTTTCCAAAATCAACTGCCTCGTTTTAGAGGCCAGAACATCTAGCTCCTGTAACCGCAGCTGAGATAAGGTTCCATTCATTTCGCTTCCCCCTTAAGTTGCTTAATAAATTAATTTTGTTATATAACCCATCGCGGATTGTGCTAATTTGAAAGGATCGTTGATTGCCGGGTCTTGTTCACCTTCAATCATGGCCCAACCGGAATAATCATGATCTATTAACGTCCGGAAAATCTCTTCGAATTCTAATCCCCCGTCACCTGGAACCGTAAATACACCGTTTCTGATGCATGTAACAAAATCCCATCCTTCCAGTCTTGCCTGCTTCAATACGTTAATGCGTATATCTTTCAGATGAACGTAACCGACTCGGTTTATATGTTTCTTTAATAAGGTCAATGGATCATTACCACCGTAATATGCATGACCCGTATCAAATAATAAGTACACAAGTTCCGGATCAGTCAGATCCATTAGCCGATCAATTTCATTCGCTTTTTCGACGACTGTGCCCCCATGATGATGGTACACCAGCTTCATCCCAAGCGCTTTGCATATTTCACCGGCTTCGTTAAGCCCATGCGCAAGCGAAACCCACCCACGAGTGTCCAGTGGATTAACCTGTTTTTCATTCGGTGTCCTGCGCGGATCCCAGTGAAGCGAACCGCCGATTTCAGCTGTGCTGATAACCTTACAACCCATTTTCTTGAGAAAAATCGCATGTTCCCTATATGAGGCTAGTTCTTTTTCACGGTATTCCGGATCAGAGAATAAAACCGACTTCCACTGAGATACCAGCTGTAGCCTGTACTTTTCGAGCAAAGGAGTTAATAACGAAGGATCCGTTGGAAATTTCCTGCTCATCTCAACACCTGCTAACCCTAACTCGGATATTTGGGACAGTACGTCGTCCGCTGTATAATGATCACCGTGCTCAAATACATCTTCTCCGACCCAGTTAATTGGGTGTATGCCGATATTAAACCGACCGATGTTCATCGCATTTTTCTCCTTTAGTTAAGTCGTATTTACAGCACTCTAGCTGTTTGAATTTTGTTTTGCATTTGTGAATAAGCCATTTTGACTTTTTCGCTCTCCGATACTTCTGCAACACCTAGTCTCCACCAAGTTTCGTACCCAGTGGTACAAGTTCCCGGAAGCACTTTGATATCAATTAAAGTCGATATTTTTTGCTTTTTTGCATCTTCCATCGCACTGTATAATTCTTCTAATGTACGAACGGTATATGCTACAGCACCTTGGCTTCTCGCATGACCTGCAAAATCGATTTGTACATAATCACCAGTTAAACGGCCAGTCTCCTCGGAACGATAACGGAATTCATTGCCAAATCCATCGCTGCCTTGTCCTCTTTGTAAATTATGGATACATTGATAACCGTTGTTATCGAGCAGCACAATGTTAATTTTAAAGCCTTCTTGAATTGAGGTGACTAACTCGGAGTGAAGCATTAAATAGCTTCCGTCGCCGACAAGTGCGTACACTTCCTTGTCCGGCTCCGCCATTTTAACTCCTAGTGCTCCACACACTTCGTAACCCATGCATGAAAAACCGTATTCCATGTGATAGGTTTTAGGCTCTTTGCTCCTCCATAACCTCTGTAGATCCCCAGGCATACTGCCGGCTGCAGCAATGATGATGTCCTTTTCGTCGATCAGACGGTTGATTTCGCCCAATACACGCGTTTGGGCCAATCCATCTGGGCGCTCAGCGCTGTATAACCGATCGACTTCTTCATCCCACTGCTTTTTCAATGTTTCTATATCATTAGCTTCATAACCGCTCCGATACCCGGCTTCCTTCAATTCCTCAGCCAATGCCGCGAGCGCTTCTTTCGCATCTGCAACGATCATCTTAGCGTCCATTTTATACGCGTCATACTTGCTCACATTAATAGACAGAAAATCGACATCTGGGTTTTGGAAGGCTGTCTTTGATGCTGTCGGGAAATCCGCAAGACGTGTTCCAATCCCAATGATTAAATCCGCTTCTTTTGCAAGCAAATTACCTGCTAGTGAACCAGTGACGCCAATCGCCCCGACATTCAAGGGATGATCCCAAGATATAGCACTTTTACCCGCTTGCGTCTCTGCTACCGGTATATGGAACGCTTCAATGAATGCCTTTAATTGTTCATTAGCGAGAGAATAATGAACCCCTCCTCCGGCGATAATAAGCGGTTTCTTTTTACCCCGGATCAGTTCAACTGCACGGTAAATCGTTTCTTTATTTGGCGTAGCTCGCTCCACATAATGAATCCGTTTTCTAAAGAAATCAGCGGGGTAATCATAGGCTTCGGACTGTACGTCCTGCGGGAGCGCTAATGTCACAGCTCCAGTATCTACTGGATCAGTAAGCACACGCATTGCATTCGTAAGCGCAGTCATCAACTGTTCAGGGCGAAGTATACGATCCCAGTACTTACTTACCGGCTTGAAAGCGTCATTCGCCGATATTGTGTAATCAGACGGGTTCTCAATTTGTTGCAATACCGGATCTGGCTGCCGGCATGCGAAAATATCACCAGGAAGTAGCAATACAGGAATACGGTTGACCGTTGCCGTACCCGCAGCGGTCACCATATTTAGCGCCCCGGGTCCGATCGACGATGTACAAGCGAAGATCTCCAGTCGATTTTTTTGTTTGGCATAAGCAATGGCGGCATTTGCCATGCCCTGTTCATTTTTACCTTGGTAGTAGGTTAGACTTCCTCTATCGTTCTCAAGTGCTTCTCCCATTCCTGTCACATTCCCATGACCGAAAATGCCGAAAACTCCTTTTACGAACTTGTGTTCTAACCCATCAACATTGATATATTGGTTATCCAAATACTTCAATATGGCCTGGGCCATCGTTAAACGTATCGTTTGCATGTCATGAACACTCCTTTGTATTGAAATAAGTAAAATTAGAAATGCTATACATGAACCGTATTGATTTGGACAAGTTTACCCGTTTTGAAAGAATCCGTTGCAGCAATCGCTATTTCTAAAGCAGCTTTACCATCCTCTGCAGTACAATCCGGCTTGGTTCCGTTTGTAAGGCTTTCAATAAAATGAACCATTTCTAATAAATAAGCATCTTTAAACTTGCTTGGGAAATCAGGAATGATGTCGTATGTGCTTCCTGCAAAGGTGTAAAGTTGAATATTATGCTGACGCATTGAACCGATTGTTAGTACCCCTTCGGTTCCTACAATTTCTCCTCGGATATCGTAGCCGTAAGGTGCAATGCGCATCGTTTCAACATCACCAGCCGCTCCATTGCTGAATTGAAGCGTTGTCAAAGCTTGGTCGACATCTCCGTATTCGGACAAAAATGAGTGCTGCAAAACATTTCCTGTAGCTTGAACGGACACGACATCTGCATTCATTAAATATCTCGCGATATCGTAGTCGTGAATGGCTACATCCAAATAAATGCCCCCACTGTGTTTGATAAATGATGCCGGTGGTACATTACCGTCCCGACTTAAGCCTTTAAAATAAATGGGCTGACCAATGTCACCTTTTTCAATTCTCTTCTTCGCTTCATAATAAGCAGGGTCAAATCGTCTCATAAATCCTACCTGACATACGATGTTGTTTTTACGAATTGCTTCGATCACTTCATCCGCTTCTGCCAAGGTTTGTGTGATCGGCTTTTCCACAAAGATATGTTTTCCACTCGCTGCTGCTTTCTTGATCATCTCCGCGTGCGTGGAAGTCGGTGTAACTATAACGACTGCATCAATATCTGGATTATTAAACGCATCGTCTGGATTGGTCGAATACCCATCTATCCCTAGTTCACGGGCAACCTGCTCAGCTCTACCTTCCATCGGATCGATTACGCTTAGCAGCTGTGCCCCTCTGATTTTTGTCGCCAAGTTTTCTGCATGCCAGTATCCCAAACGTCCTAGCCCCAATACAGCGCAACGAATTTGCGTCATGTACATCCACCGCTTTCTGTTATTTGTTTTGTTTTTGTTTTTAACTAACTACTCTTCCAAATTCACCGCTACAGTTACAGTTTCAAGCATTTCCTCAATAGCAAATGCAGGACCCTCTTTTCCCATACCGCTCTCTTTGACACCGCCGTAAGGCATTTGATCGGCCCGGAAACTGCTTGTATCGTTAATAATAACTCCGCCTACTTCGAGTAAATATGGAATCGTATGTGCAAGCGAAACGGATTTAGTAAATACTCCGGCCTGCAAACCATACTTGGAGTCATTGACCATTCGTATAGCATCATCAATCGAATCATAGCTTGTAATGGATACTACTGGAGCAAAGACCTCTTCATCGATGACCTTCATTCCTTTTGTAGCTCCGGTAAGAATCGTCGGATAGTAAACGTTCTTCTCTCGTTTACCGCCTGTCAAAATCTTCGCCCCGCATGCAACCGCTTCATTCACCCATCCTTCAATTCGTACCGCTTCTTTCTCGCTAATCATAGGCCCTACCAATGTAGAAGGATCAAGCGGATCGCCGACCTTAAGGCTTTCCGTACTTTTAATAAACACTTCCATAAATTTTTGCTCTATATCTTTATGCACATAAATGCGCTGTACAGAGATACAAACTTGACCGGCATGCGCAAACGACATCCTAGCCAATTTCGTCGCAGCTACTTCAACATCAGCGTCTTTGTGAACAATGGTTGCAGAGTTCGATCCTAACTCTAAGGTAACTTTTCGCATACCAATCGTCCGATGAATATGCATACCTACTTCAGGTGACCCAGTAAAGGTGTATTTATGGATTCGTTGATCCGTTAGTAATTGATCGCCTAATGTCGAGCCATTGCCAACCAAACAACTTACAAATCCCTTTGGTAAACCAGCTTTTTCAAGCAGTTCACATAGTTTCAGAGCAGAATAAGCGGTATCAGAAGCCGGCTTGATGATAACAGGATTACCTGCAGCAAGTGCTGGAGCCACCTTGTGAACGACCAGATTTAATGGAAAGTTAAATGGTGTAATTGCACAAACGATGCCAATCGGTTTCTTAATTGTGTAAATAAGTCGTTTGCCAATATTAAGGTTAGGCGCTACTTGAGTCGGTATCATTTCGCCCGTAATCTTGTTCGCTTCCTCAGCAGACAGGAGGAAAATAGTTGCAGAGCGATTAACCTCTGTCATTGCATCCACAATGGGTTTACCACCTTCGGCAGCAATTACCTCTGCGAATTCTTTCAGATTCTCGATTAATAAATGATACATATTCATCAACACTTGAAATCGCTGTGCCGGACCAAATTCAGATTGCTTAAAAGCATTCTCCGCAGCTTCGATTGCTGCATTCTTCTCAATTTCCCCAGCCTTGCTTATCTGTACGTATAATTCACCGGTATATTTATTGTAAATGGGATGGATCTCGGAAGTTTCCACCCATTCACCGCCAATGAACAAAGGCTTCTTTGTCTTTTGTGCCAACATGGTACCCCTCCTCTTAATATCTTAATTAAGGAAAACCTTTAACCAACTTATAAAACGATAATAACACCCATCGACCATATATTCAAGTAGAATTTTTATGGGAAAAGCGCTTACAACGTCACTAATAGTACCGAAATTAGCTGTTTCCCTACAACACCTCTTACATTTACCTGATGAATAAAGAAAACCTTTACCTTAATTTATGAAAAAAAATCCCTTACTATATGCTTTCTTTTTCCACCACAGAATCATTTGACGATATTTCAGATTGTTTCCAGTATATCGTTAAACATACTGCTAGGATTCCGGTTGCTGCTGAAAACAAGAACCCTCCACCGCCATTTAAGCCAGAAATATTGTTAAAATAGCCAGCTAGTAAAGGCCCTAAGAAAATACCAAGCGAGTAAAATGCCTGATAGAATCCCATAGCTGTCCCTCTCTTCTCGTAACTAATTCCAACAAGCGCCAAACTTAACAACAAGGGAAAGCTTAATCCTTGCGCAAAACCATTGATCCCCTGAGTCAAGCAAAGCAAGCCAAGATCATTAATAAAAGGAGTCACGAACGTAAATACAGCACTACCCATAAAGCTGATCGTTAAAGTAGTCCAGATCCCTAGACGTTCCACGAATAATCGGCCCGATAAGAAGGTGCCAATAGCATGGGGAACCATGAAAGCAACAACCAAGAGACTAATAGACTGTTCAGTTCCAGAGATCTTGAATGCCTGAAGCGGAGTAAACCCATATATCGTAATAAAAAGTGTACTGTGGCTGATTGTGGAAAGCATTGATACCTTCAACAAGGTTGGCTCTTTCATAACAGTCCGCAATCCGACGAAGTTAACAGGTTTCCTTATAACACGCGGATCCATGTCCTTTATGCCAAAAGAAAGAATCACTCCAATAATTGCAAAACCTAATGCGACCCAAAAAGGAGCAGTCCATCCCCAATAGCTAACTAAAAACGCACTTGCACTCATTCCTAAAAGCTGCGATGCGACCGTAACGAACTGAATATTCGACATCGCTTTCGTCATGTTTCCGCTAACAAAATAACTCGAATATAGAACCGTAAAGACAACCCAAGTAGAAGCGGAAACCCCCGAAATAAGCCTGGCCGTTAAAATCCAACCGAATTCCCCCATCAATAAACCAATACAACTGATCATGCTCATAACCAACCCTAGTAAAACAAATAACTTCCTCCGACTCAAATGATCCGACATCACTCCCAAAGGAAACCGAATGAACAATTGAGTAATACCATAACTCCCTAAAATGAAACCGATCAGGAGATGGCCTGCACCCTTCTGTTCCAAATATGACGATAATATAGGGGAATAGACATATTGAGAAGACCAAAAAAGAAAAGTAACCGCCATAAACAGAACATGATGTTTGACTCGGATATCTTGGATTGTATCTATGTTCATTCCCTCCTTGTCAGAGCTCTATGAGTGGATGATTATAGAATGATTATTTTCTTGATAACTGGGAATTACATTTTTCCTTGCAACCCCACTATCCAAAGCCGCTTTCGCTACAGCTGACGCGACAGCAGGAACGACCCGATTGTCAAGTGGTTCTGGAATGATGTATTCAGCACATAATTGATCAGGATTAACAAGGTTGGATATGGCATATACAGCTGCTATCTTCATTTCCTCATTGATTTGAGTTGCCTGCACATCTAATGCCCCTCTAAAAATTCCTGGGAAAGCGAGTACATTATTGATTTGATTTGGATAATCTGAGCGTCCCGTTCCGACGACCTTTGCGCCCCCTCTCTTGGCATCTTCCGGCATAATTTCCGGAACTGGATTAGCTAATGCAAATACTATGGGGTCCGAATTCATAGTGCTGACCATTTCTGACGTCAATACACCAGGCATGGACAGCCCGATAAAAACGTCAGCTCCCGTTACGGCTTCAGTCAATGGACCTGTTATCATACTCCGATTCGTTTGTAAGGCAAGCTCATCTTTCTCAGCATTCATTCCAGTTGGCCGCCCTTCGTAAATGGCCCCCTTGGAATCACATAAGATAATATCACTAATTCCGAACTTGATGAGTAGTTTAACTACAGCAACACCAGCTGCACCTGCACCATTTACAACAACCTTAATTTGATGTAGTTGCTTTCCTACAAGTTTTACTGCATTAATTAAACCTGCCATAGCAACAACAGCCGTCCCATGCTGGTCATCGTGGAATACGGGGATATCCATTTCCTTTTTTAACCGCTCCTCAATGATAAAGCAGTTTGGAGCTGCAATATCCTCCAAATTGATGCCTCCGAATGTCGGCTTTAACAATTTTACGGTTTCAACAATCCGATCTACATCCGTTGTGTCCAAGCACAAGGGAAAAGCATCTATCCCAGCAAAGAGCTTAAATAGCAGTGCCTTGCCTTCCATGACTGGTATTGCTGCCTCTGGTCCAATGTTGCCAAGCCCCAAAACAGCCGTCCCGTCAGAAATGACGGCAATAAGATTGCCCTTCATTGTATAGTCATAAACTTTCTCTCGATGTTCCGCGATTACTTTACACGGTTCAGCTACACCGGGAGAATAAACCAAGCTAAGATCGTCCAAATCTTTAACGGCCATCTTAGCCTCAACAATAAGTTTTCCCTTGTATTTTTCATGTAATTGCAAAGCTTTATGCCTGATATCAGTCATTTACCATTCCTCCTGATTAAATCAAAGATGAATACTTTGTTGTGTTTTACCACCGATATTGATTGCTTCACCTCAGCGTTTGCAGCAACACGAAAGGCCGAAGCAGCTCATCCTGAGCTTTCAAGAACACCATTATCAACTGTCTCTAAAGTTCCTCGTTGGAGCGATTTCGTCGCGGCGTCGGCGATTAAGTCTGCTGCAACCCCATCATAACTATTTGGGCTAATGGCTTGGCTAGCCTTCACGCTTCGAACGAATTCCACCATTTCATTCACGTAAGCCTGTTCGAATCTCAACCTGTAATCTTCAACCGTATCACGTATAACTTGGTCGCGAACAAGCAATACTGTACCTGTCCGATGCGTCCAACCTATCTGCAACGCTCCATTTGTTCCCAAAATTTCGGTTCGAATTTCATAACCGTAAATCGCATTCCGGGTAAGCTGAATTGAACCGAACGCACCAGATGTAAAAGTGAAATTTGCTTGAGCGAAATCAACATCCCCGAATTCCTTTATATGTTCACTGATAAATGCAGAACCCTGCGCGTGAATTGTCGCAACTTCTGCTCCCATCAGCCAACGCGCTAAATCGAAATCATGAACGCCAGTATCTTTGAAAAAGCCGCTTGTTTTTGAAATATAACTTGGTGGATAAGCATCCTTATCCCTACTGATGGCTGCAAATGAATACGGTGTCCCGATACTCCCCTTTTCAATCAACGCTTTCGCCTGAATATAAGAGGGGTCAAATCGACGCATTAATCCCATTTGAAACGGTATTGATGCTCGGGATATTAAATGATGTAATTCTATAGACTCTTCCATAGAATTGGTCAACGGCTTCTCGCATAATATTGCTTTTTTCAATGGCACGATTCCACGGATGATTTCGGCATGAACAGAAGAACTGGCGGCAATGATTATTGCATCGACATCTGGATCTTCTATTAATTCACGATAATCCAAATAGCCTTTAACTAGATGAAACTCCGAAGTAAACGCTTCCAGAGA
Source organism: Paenibacillus alginolyticus DSM 5050 = NBRC 15375 (assembly GCF_000422905.1). Lineage (GTDB taxonomy): Bacteria > Bacillota > Bacilli > Paenibacillales > NBRC-103111 > Paenibacillus_E > Paenibacillus_E alginolyticus. The sequence goes on along the minus strand of NZ_AUGY01000056.1, from coordinate 15,022 downwards.
TTCGGTGTTTGCATCACTAACAGCAATCAGTCTTGCCCCTGGAATTCGCCCATAACAGTTCCTTGCATGTACCGCCCCCATAAGCCCCAGCCCAATTACGCCGATTCCTAGAGTCAAAATAATCCCCTCTTTCAATTGATTCCAAATGATTTGAGTTTAGGGAAAACCTTTAACTAATATTGAGCAAAAAATACTATTAATGAAGATAAAAAATAACTTCGACTTCCTATAGAAAGCGGGGGATTCTTCCTTAAACCTCACAATTTCAGTCACTTTCGACAATCCACCTCCCCCCTTAAAACTTTTCAATTTAAGGTAAACCTTTTCCCTTTTCTGATTTGATTTTAGCATATGTAGTATTAGTTCGCAACAAATAAATCCCCTTGCTTCTCCTGAAACATCCACTTTAAGGCATTACGATTGTTGGATGGAATTAAAAACGCATTTTATAAACGCTGAACTATAAAAGAAAAAGAAAAGGTTCCATATACCTTTTCTTCTCTTCCTCACAAGATATGTTATTCATTCTATGGATTGCTTATTTTATATTTTGTCTATTTCCACTTTTTAATATATTCATCGACATTTGCTGGTGTAACGATTTCAAACGGCACATAAATATTTTTCTCTACCTGTTCACCTTTTGCCAATTTGACAGCCGTTTCTAAAGCGGTACCACCTTGTCCATCCGCATTCTGGTAAACGGTTACTTTCAACTTCCTGGACTTTACAAATTCCAGTGCATCCGGTGTGGCATCGACTCCTGCGAATACAATTTTATCCAGTTTTCCTGCAGCCTCTGCCGCCATGATTGCACCTATCGCCATTTCATCATTATTAGAAACAACAGCATTAAATTCCTTTCCGGAGTGCAGCCAGTTTTCCATCATGGCCATACCTTTTGCCCGATCCCAAGAAGCTGACCCTTCTAAAACCACTTTCATGTCCGGGTGTTTCGCAAGGACTTTTTTATCGCCATCTGTTCTTCCGATTTGAGCTGCATGCCCCATGGGCCCCATCATGATTGCGATATCACCTTTTCCACCGAGTAATTTTGCTATCTCCTCCATTTGCATCGTCCCGGCTTCAATGTCCTTGGAGCCGATAAACGCATCCGCTTTCTCCACTCCGGCAAAAGGACGGTTTACAACAACGATTGGAATCTTCGTTTGCTTAACCCTGTCCACTACTGCCGCTCCCGTAGCGTCATCGACAGGCATGAATACAATCGCATCGACTTTTTGAGATATGAATGTTTCAATTTGTGACAGCTGCTTGTTGGCATCCTGCTGTCCATCAACATAAATCACTTTAATATCATTCTGTGTTTTCTCGAACTTCCTTATACCGTCTTGAAGATAGCCCAACCACTTATCGCTCCAATCGGGAAGAGCCGCTCCGATAACAATCTGTTTGCCTTTATCGGCGGCTTTTGTTCCCGTCGCGCCCTCGTTATCCGCTTGATTATTGGCTTTCGTACTGGACACTCCACCGCCTGAGCAACCAGAAATGATCAATACGAGCAAAGCCAAACTCATTAACATTGAAACCAAACGTTGTTTCGATTTCATTGATTTTTCCCCCTAGTTTAATTTTAATAATGATGTTACGCAGTAATGATCCCTTAGACCCTGCCCATTTTAAACAATCATATCTCTATAGATATTCGTTCAAAATCTTCAGGCATCACCCCTCTCATCATTCTGGATATACAATCACTTTCATTGCTTCGCCCTTTTGCATGGCTTCAAGTCCAACACCAATCTCCCGAAGCGGCAGCCTATGAGTCACTAATTTTTCCAATTTCAGAGTATTGGATTCGATGATTTGAACCGCTTTTCCAAAATTGAACTTGGAAATATATGTTCCTTTCACGGTAATTTCGTATTTTGTGAGATCATATTGTTTTATTGCAGGGGCAGCGTGTGAGTTCATTCCAACCAATAAAATCTGACCCCCGGGACGAACCAACGTCATCGCTTGATCGAACAGCATACCTACACAGTCAATAACGATGTCAGCTCCCAGTCCGGTTTCTTTCATGACAAGCTCCTTCACATTCTCCTGCTTAGGGTTTACCGAATGTGTTGCACCCGACTCTTTTGCCAACTCCAAGCGGTAGTCGGAGTAGTCTACAGAAATAATTTTTGCTGCTCCTGCCGCTTTGATAACTTGAGTAAATAATTGCCCCATGGGCCCCGCACCTAGAACAACCACCTTTTCGCCAGGTTGAACTTTTATTTTTTCACTTCCGTTCACCACGCACGATAGAGGCTCTGCTAGAGCGGCAACTTCTATCGGTACATCCTTGGAAATCTGATAGAGCGCCTTTGCCGGAGCAATACTGTATGATGTAAAACCACCATCAAGGAAAATGCCCAGAGTTGTATAATTTTCACATAAGTTTGGCATTCCCATCTTACAAAAACTGCACATTCCGCAAGTTAGACTCGTGTCTACGCAAACACGATCTCCTACCTGTACATTTTTCACACTGCTGCCAACTTCAACAACTTCCGCCACATATTCATGGCCCAATATACTACCTAATGTAGCCGGATGTCCCGGAGGAGAAGCAAGAATATGAACGTCAGTTCCACAAATACTTGCTGCAAGTACACGTAATAGTACATCATCATTATTTGTAATTGTTGGAACAGGTCTATCTTCAAGTGAAAACTTACCTTCCTTTTCAAAAACCACTGCCAGCATCTTGTATTCACCTATCCTTCATGTTTTATCAATTTTTGTAATCAAACTCTTACAACTGTTCCAGTTGCAATAGACTCATAACAAGCATCGATTACTCTCATATTTTGAATTGTATTTTCGGGAGTATACGATGGTAATGTACGATCCAAAACGCATTTCGAGAAATGTTCTATTTGCAAGATATATTGATGCCCACTCACTTTCTCTGTTCGGACCTCATCCCCAACCGATATCTCCAAAATTGCTTCACCGCCATATAGTTGCGGTAAAAATGATCTTGTTGCTAAAAGCCTGCCTTTTGTACCGACGATTTCAAAATGATTCTGACCTGTTCGATCCATTGCAGCATCAAACATGGCTGACATACCATTTTTTAGATGCATGATTCCATTTACAGACATGTCCACCATAGTGCCAGGTATATGTATGGCACTTGCATAAACACTGTCCGGCTCAGTCTCTAGGATATTACGAACTGCATGTATGCAATAACAACCGACATCGTACAAACTCCCACCTCCCATGTCAGGCTTTGAACGAATATTTTCTAAAGGTTTTTCCAAGAAAAATGAGAAACTTGACTTCACAATCTTCAATTCGCCAAGCTCACCCGAAGCTAGAATCTCTTTAATTCTTTTGTGTTGCGGATGAAATTGATACATAAAGGCTTCCATAAAAAAAACACCATGTTTTTTGCAATGATCAATCATCTCGACCGTTTCACAAGTGGATAAAGCAGCGGGTTTTTCACAAAGTACATGCTTACCCTTTTCTGCAGCTTTTTTAGTCCACTCTGCATGCAAATTGTTTGGGAGTGGTATATACACGGCATCAATCTCAGGGTCATTCAATAACTCATCATAAGTTTCATAAACAGTGGGAATATCAAACTCAGAAGCCACTTCTCTTACTTTGGGATTCGAACTAGCAATTGCGGTTACTCTAGCATTCTCAGCCTGTTTGTAGGCTGGCAAAAGTTCTTCCCTAGCAATTTTTGCGGTACTGATAATTCCCCATCGAACGACTGAACTCACTTGCTCCATCCCCTTTAATATAAATTATTTAAATTAAGCCACTTAAGCTAAAACTCAATCTTTAGCTGTATGCCATCTCCATGATCTTTTCTTGATTGGCTTCATCTCGACTTAATTCACCTTTCTTAAACCCTTCATGCATAACAACAACTCTGTCACTCATACCTAGAACTTCCGGCAGTTCTGATGAGATCATAATTATCGCTTTTCCAGTTTGGGCTAACCTAGACATAAGTTTGTGAATTTCCGATTTGGCCCCTACATCGACCCCCCTCGTTGGCTCATCTAATATGAGGATATCCGGATTGTTCAACAGCCACCTGGCGAGCAGTACTTTCTGCTGGTTACCTCCGCTTAAGTTCATAATGAGCTGATTAAGACCAGGTGTCTTGATACTCAACCTCTCTACGAACATGCTGCACATCTCATCAACCAACTTCCCTTTGATAAATCCACTTTTATATAGAAAGTTGTCGATGCTGGAAATAATCATATTGTCACGAATAGAAATAGGCAGGAATGCACCCGTAAGTTTACGATCCTCTGTTAATAAACCGATTTTATGTTTGATCGCATCCCGAGGCGAGCGGATCTTCACTTTACTTCCGTTGATTTGAATCTCGCCAGAATCGGGGGGATGAATGCCGAAGATGCTTTCGATGACTTCAGTCCTTCCAGCGCCCATCAAGCCTGATATTCCCAATATTTCTCCCTTTCTCACCTCGAAACTGATGTCGCTAAATTTGCCTTTTCGCGACATGTTTGTAACTGAAAGTACAACTTCCCCAATCTCTGCCTTGTCCTTATGGAATACCTGTTTAATTTCTCTACCCACCATCATCTGGATCAACGATTCTTGGTCAAGCTCGTTTGCTGACTTGGTGCCAACATATTGGCCGTCCCTGAATATGGTAATTTCGTCGCATATCCGGAATATTTCATCCATTTTGTGCGAAATGTAGATGATGGATACTCCCTTAGCCTTCAACGATTCGATAATATCGAACAGATGTTCAACTTCCTTATCTGTAATAGCGGACGTTGGCTCATCCATGATGATCAAATCCGCATTGTATGAAATCGCTGTAGCGATTTCAACAATCTGTGTGCTCGCGATGCTTAGATCGATCATCTTTGCTTTCGGATCGATTTCGATTTTTAGAGATTCAAATAGCTTCTGGGTATCCTCAACCATTTTTTTATTATCGACCCATCCAAACGCTGTAATTGCTTCCCGTCCTAGAAATATATTTTCAGCGACCGTCATTTGAGGAACGGGGCTGAGCTCCTGATGGATCATCGAAATTCCTCTACTTAGAGCGTCCTTGGATCCCGTTATTTTGATTTCCTGCCCTTTGTATTTGATCCTTCCTTGATCCGGCGTATAGATTCCGAAGATGATTTTCATCAGCGTCGATTTCCCAGCGCCGTTCTCTCCCATCAAGGCATGAATCGTGCCTTTGCGAACTTTTAACTGGATATTATCCAGCGCTTTCACTCCTGGAAACGTCTTCGTAATATTCTCTAATTCCAAAATGTACTTTTCGCTCATCAAATCATCACCTCATCCATAATGTAAGATTGCGCTTTCAATCTGATCCTTATGTGCACATGTCAGACCTTGAATTGGTGGACCGTTCGGTGCAAATTCTCAGCCATGGTGTATAGAGAACTGGCGTGAGCGGCATTTTCTTGAAGAAAAGCGAGCTGTTCTTCCGTATACGAGGAGACGCTCTGTGTGCCTGAAGCAATCGAATCCGATATGCCAGAGATTTGCTCCATAGATTGGACAATGCTGTTTGAATGTTTTGATAAATGATCCAGGGATTCCGTCACATCGCGAATTCGTGCAGTTGTATCGTCAATCTCTAATTTGATTCCGTTGAACAATTCACTTACAGCGGCCGAAGCTCCGATTCCTTTTGAAACTTCAATAACCATCTCCTCTACGGATTGAACAGCATACATTGTTTCCGATTGAATGGCGTTCGCGAGTTCGGTAACCCGCCCGGCCGAATCGTTTGTCTGCTGCGAGAGCTTGCGGATTTCCGTGGTGACTACCGAAAAGCCTCTTCCGTGTTCTCCGGCTCGGGCGGCTTCAATGGTGGCATTCAAGGATAGCAGATTCGTTTGCGTCGCAATCGTAGAGATCACCTTATTGATTTCCTCAATTTCGTTTGATCTGGTCCGCATGGAACTCATGATGTCCTCCAGCTTGTTCATCTTCGTTTGGATCGTTTCCATTTGGCGCATCACCCTACAGATTTCCCGGTCGCCTTCAACAACTTTGTCCAGCGCATTTCCTGCAACCTCCATGGCTTTCTGACTACTCCCATCGATTCGACGGATATCCGAGTCTATATCGTAAACGGCTTGTAAACTGCGCTCCACGCTTTGTACTTGCTGCTCGGCGCTCTCCGACAGATTGATCATGATCTGGGTAACTTGCTCCGCAGCATCTCCCGTTTGCTCGGCTCCTGCTGATACTTCCTTCGATACGACAATAACCTCACGAGCACCGCTGTTAATTTCAACCACAAGTTGTTGCAAGTTCAATTTCATTTGATTAAAGGACTGCGCCAATTGCCCGATCTCATCTTGTTGTTTCACCTGCACGGCTGGAATAGTGAGATCGCCCGTAGAAATTGATCTTGCAGCGCCCGACAGCAGTCGGATCGGCCTGGAGATCATTCTCCAGATAAGAAAACCTATCACTAAAGCGAGTACAAAATTGATAGAGCTTATGATGACCACCAATCGGCGAATGTCATTAACCGTCTTTTCATTCACTGTCCTCTCCTCAATCATCAGCTGATCCTGCCGGTCGGATATCTGCTGGGCAAACCTGACAATAATGCCTCCCAGTGGAAGGATACCCGTTTTAGCGTCTTTAATAGTGCTTTCTACCTGCTCTTTTGGAAGCGCGAGCAACCCTTCGGCCTTATCTTTATACTGCTTGTTCAATTTGATTGTATACTCCAACTGGCTCAACATTTCCTGTTCGAGAAGCAAACCCTTCATTTGGGTGAACATTTCATCTATTTGGATATTCGTTCTTGTAAATTCAGACTTGTAGAACGTATCCTTGGTCAACATATAGGCATTAAGATTGCCATTTTGGGCAGTCGCGTAATATTTAAGGTTGTCTGCATATGATTTCACCATGACATGGCGATCCAAAATATTGGAAAAGGACTGATGAACCCGATTTAAAGATAGATAAAACATGGTGCCCGCGCATCCGGCAATTAAAGCAATAACTAAAAAACCGATCAGTAGTTTTTGAAGCATGGATAATCGCATCTTGTAACCCCCAACTTCTAGTTGCCGAATGGTGTCAATTTTCCTTCTATTAGATACCATTATTTATCTCTTACTTTTTCTTGTTCTTCTTCGAGTCGATCAACACGGCCAACGTAATGATAATGCCCTTCAAAATTTGCTGCCAATACGAGGACACATTCACTAAATCCAGACCATTATTCATGACACCTATGATTAGCGCACCAATTACAGCTCCACCTATCGTACCGATTCCCCCGGCTAGACTTGTACCTCCGATAACAGCAGCAGCAATTGCGTCAAGCTCATACATATTTCCCGCAGTAGGCTGACCGGAAGCGATACGGGAAGTCAAAATAATGCCGGCTATCCCGGATAGTAAACCTGCGTAACCATAAATCATGATTTTGTACTTTGCAACGTTGATGCCGGCAATCACTGCCGCCTGCTCATTTCCGCCGATGGCATATACGTATTTTCCGAATTTTGTTTTATTAAGAATTAAATATGATACAACGGCGATAAGAAAGAAGATGATAATAGGTACGGGTATACCGAATAAGCTTCCTTGCCCGATAAACTTGAACGAATCTGACAAATTACCAATCGGTCTGCCGTCACTATAAAGCATCGCTACGCCTCTTGCTGCGGTCATCATCCCTAAGGTGACGATAAAAGGAGCGATTTTCCCTTTGGCAATAATAGTTCCGTTAATTATTCCTGTTAGCACGCCTACGCCAAGTCCAGCCAAAATAATGACAGCCAAAGGAAAACTACCTGGATGAGCCATACTTGCCACGACAACCGATACAAGAGCAATAACTGAGCCGGAGGATAGATCGATCCCCGTAGTAATAATAATCATCGTAACACCTATGGCTACAATCCCTACGACAGACATTTGTCTGATAATGTTCAACAAGTTTGAAGAGGTTAAAAAAGTAGGCGTTAATAATGACATCAAGATCATAAGCGCTATCAAAATCAAAAGCATACCGTAACGCTTAAGAAAAGATGCTATTCTTTCTTTATTATGGTATTTAACAACCATTTCTTGATCCTTATCAGCGACTAATTCTTTCATTTCCTTCATCCCCACTTCTTGGTTCCAGATGGTGACTAATCCCCAGTCGCCATCCTCAATATTTTTAGGTAGTAATACTGCTAACAGCTCGCAAATCTTTTCCTTTCGCAACAAGACAAACCAAATCTCCTATTTCAAACGTTCTTATCGACTCATCCAGGATATCTTAAATCTGAAGCAGCGATTCTGAAATAATTAACAAGTTGTGATATGAAAGGACGCATCTTAACTAAGCGCCATTTCATATCAAACTTTGTTTATATTGTTGTTATCACCATTTCTTCACATCCTCTTCATAATTAGCTTTTGTTACTATATAGACGGCACTAAAGATTCATACCCCTTTTTCTCGCTTATCGAATAAGCTTTTATTGTACGAGTCTTTCCTTAAGGATTTTATCCTTACTCTAACGTGGTCCGGGTGACATGTCCCGGACCACTAATCATTCAATCTCCTGCTTTTTAAGGGGACGCAATGAATCGAGAGACGTGTTCTGCCTGAAATTAATTGCGAAAAATACTACTACAATACTACCCATTTACCGGACTTCATCGATTCATAACACGCTTCGATGACTTTCATGTTCTTGAATATGTTTTGGCCAGCGTACACCGGTTGAACACCATCAATCACACATTGGGAAAAATGCTCAATTTCAAGGGTATATTCATGCCCGTATACCTTTTCAATTCTTTCCTCTCCATTTTCTTTTTCCACGATAATCGTACCCTCACCACCAAAATACTCAGGCAAATTATAGGCTTTTGGGACGACTATACTCCCATGGGTCGCGATTATTTCATATCTTTCGCGCCGTACCATGTCAAAGCTGCAATCGAAGATGGCCATCATCCCGTTGTCCAATTCAAACATGGCGATAGCGGTCATTTCTACTTTAAACTCCGGGTCGGCTGGTGCATGGACATATACCCTGATCGGCTCGCTATTTAGAATATTCCGAATCGAATGGATGCAGTAACAGCCTATGTCGTATATGCTTCCTCCGCCCAATTTAGGATCAAGACGAATGTCCTGTGCTCTATCTTCGATCAGGAAAGAGAAGTTTGCGCGCATGAGTTTGGGCTGCCCAATCTCTCCGGAAAAGAGGATATTTTTCACCACCTGATGTTGCGGGTGAAATTGGTACATGAAGGCTTCCATTAAAATCACTTGTTTCCTTTGACAATGCTCAATCATTTCCTTTGTTTCAGAAACTGAGAGGGCAATCGGCTTTTCACACAGGATGTGCTTACCTTTATCGGCTGCTTTCATTACCCATTCCTTATGAAGGCTGTTAGGAAGGGGGATATACACCGCATCTACCTCGGGGTCTTCCAACAATTCCTCATAGCTTGAATAGAAGTTGGGAATAGAAAATTTAGCTACTACTTCCGAAACTTTGGGATTTTGGCTGGCAATCGCAATGATTGCCGCATTATTGGCTTGCATGATAGCCGGGATCATGGTGTTCTGTGCAATCCTAGCCGTGCTCAATACTCCCCAACGAACTCGCTGGTCACTCAACTTTATCCCTCCTTGATTTGTCTGCTCCAATCGATGTTTCAAGTAGGCACAGGAATTTCTATGGGCCTTTCATTCTTATTTTAGTGCCTGAGTCATAATCAACTCATGGTGATTATCAACATGCCTATGCCAGGCGCCAGGCAGACAGCAACCTCGATGTCCATAACGGCCTTCGCTGCCGATAATAAACCTAGCCATGTCAAAGTCATGAATACTCATGTCGATGAACAAGCCGCCGCAATTTTCAATATATTCCTTATGCGGTGGAGCCGGGTCACGGGAGGTGATCTTCAACACTTGCGGCTTGCCTACTTTGCCTTGACCGATAACTTCTTGAACACGAATCATGTTGTGGTCAAATCTCCTATTGAATCACGTTTGAAACTTTATCCCATTTTGAAAAATTCAGTTCAAAGTAATATCCACCTTTACAAAATCACATGAAAGCACGTACAATTTAATGTGTTTGTTTCAACTATTCATATAATTTTTTCATAATCTCTCTACATCAACCTATTTTTTGGATAAAATCGTTTGTTCAATTGCATGCGCAATACTTGCTGATATTGCACGCATGTTAATGAGGAGTGGAGGACACAACCACTTATATTATTTTTTCAGAAAGTCCTTTGCATTATCATGATTTACTTCAATAGAAGGAATGACATGATTCTGTTCAAATTTTTCTCCCTTTAGAAGCCCTTGGGTAACTTTTACCGCTTCTTCACCTTGCTTTGTGGCATCTTGTAATATGGTCATTTTCATTTTCCCATCAATGACAGCTTGCACTGCGTCTGGCTGTGCATCAACACCAAGCACTGCAATCTTCTCTGTTTTACCTGCAGCTTCAATAGCTGCGATAGCACCCAAAGCCATTTCGTCGTTCTGTGCAGCAACCACATCTATATCTTTATATCGTTGTAGCCAATCCTCCATAATTTTCATGCCCTTATCTCTGGACCAATCCCCTGGCTGTTCAGCAAGAACCTGCCAGTCTGGATATTTACTTAATAACGCTTCTTTTAGTCCCTCATATCTCCCGATTTCTCCTGATTGACCCATAGGACCATGAAGGATGACCATTTTTCCTTTCTTTCCAATTTTATTTATAATGAACTCTCCTTGGATTCTTCCAGCATTCTCTTCTTTTGAACCTACAAAAACGTCATACTTGTTATTTTTCGTGAAGGCTACCGTCTCCACTAACGGAATCTTTGCTTGTTTGATTTTATCTACAGCCGCATCCAGACCATCGCGATCAACGGGATTTAAAATGATTGCATCTACTTTTTGGGTTAATAGGTTATCAACGTCATTCAATTGTGTTTGAATATTTCCGTCTGCATTATAAGCTTTTAATGTAACTCCTAATTCCTTTGCTTTCTTCTCCATCCCGTCCGTGACCACTTTAAGATACTGATCGTGTGCGGACATACTTACACCAATGACAAACTGCTTTTTTGCTTCCTCGCCTTTTGATTGAGTATCTCCTGCCACTGGTTTCTGACTTTGTCCGCACCCAGAAACTAAGGCCCCAGTAATCATCAGTGAAATCGTTGAAAAAAATAATTTTTTCATTGTCTTAACCCCCATTTTTATATGTGAAATTTAATAAAACCTAATTTGATTCTTACAAGATTGAATATATCAAACGCTTTTGGATGACTTGTTTGACCGCATATCCAAAATTACTGCCCCTGCAATAACAAGACCTTTTGCAATCATTTGGTAAAAGGGAGATACGTTTAACAAATTAAGTCCATTATTGATAACCCCAATGATTAACGCTCCGATAATAGTTCCAGGAATGGTTCCCACTCCACCGTTAAGGCTGGTTCCTCCAATTACTACAGCGGCAATAGCATCTAGCTCATAACTCATTCCGGCCTGAGGTTGCCCGGAATTAATTCTTGATGCTAAAATGGCCCCACCCAGTCCTGCAAATAAACCGCTTATGACATATACAATCGTCTTGATTCTCTTAACATTAATACCAGAGACCCTTGCTGCTTCTTCATTTCCCCCAATATAGTACACATATCTTCCGAATATCGTATAACGGAGAATCAGATGTGAGAGGAGAATAATAATCATCATGATCCAAATCGAAATCGGAACGGATAAGAAATTTCCTTGACCTAGAAAGAGAAAAGATTTCGGAAGGGCAACAATAGGTCGGCCATCAACATAAACATAAGCGAGTCCTCGAGCAATTGTCATCATAGCTAACGTAATGATGAAGGGGGCAACCCCTAACCTTGAAATAGTAAAGCCATTAATGTACCCCAATATCCCACCGGCAGCTACTGCCAAAGATACTGCTGTCAAGGTCGAACCTATATCCTGCTTTACAATACTTGCGGCTACGACTCCGCCTACCGCTAAAATAGCACCGACAGAAAGGTCGATTCCTCTTGAGATTATGACAAACGTGACTCCAGCAGCCAGTATTACATTTACGGAAACCTGCTTAATAATATTGAGCAAATTCTCCTTGGTCAAAAATACTTCTGAAGCCATGGACAATCCTAAAATCATTACAATGAGAATAATGAACATCTTATTTTTATAAATACTTTGAACCAGATTTCCGCTACTGCTTAATGACAGATTACCAGCTAAATTGGAATTTTTAGTACGCATTACTTCTATATCCCCCCACAGCTAAAGTCATTATTTTTTCCTGTGTAGCTTCATCCCGATTGAGAACCCCTTTGACCTCACCTTCATGCATCACGAGAATTCGATCGCTCATCCCCAAAATTTCGGGTAATTCGGAAGAAATCATAATAATAGTCAAACCTTGTTGAGCTAGCGAAGATATCAGCTTGTAAATTTCCGATTTTGCAGCCACATCTATACCTCTTGTTGGTTCATCAAGAATCAGAATTCGGGGATTGTTGATGAGCCATTTGGCAATTACTACTTTTTGTTGATTTCCTCCGCTTAAAGAATCCACCGGAAGGTTACGACTTGTAGTTTTTATTAACAATTTATTAATCATTTCGGTTGTATATCGATTTTCTCTAGAGTTATCAACAAAAAATAATTTCGACATACTCTTTATCTTTACCACCGAAATATTTTCTTTTACAGATCGCTGCAGTGCAAGACCTTCCATTTTTCTATCCTCGGTGACTAAGGCTAAACCGTTATTTATAGCGTCTGCCGGAGCGTTAATTCTGATTTTTTTTAGATCAATAAATATTTCTCCCGAATCAGGTAATTCTAATCCGAAAATGGCCTTCATCACTTCAGTTCTACCGGATCCCATTAGACCAGAGACCCCTAATATTTCCCCTTTTCTCACATGAAAATTGATGTTTTTATAAACATTTTTTTTATTTAGACCTTTAACTTCTAGAACAATATCACTAATATTGGAATTCTCTTTCGGATAAATTGAATTTATTTCTCTTCCTACCATCATTGTTATCAGTTCATTCTGATCTAATAAAGCCATTTCCTTTGAGTTAATTAATTGTCCATCTCGCAAAACTGTTGCTCGATCAGCTATTTTAAATAACTCATCAAATTTATGGGAAATATAAATAATAGATATACCTCTATCCTTTAATTCAGCAATAATATTGAAAAGAATTTCCACTTCTTTATCTGATAAAGCCGATGTAGGTTCATCCATTATAATGAGATCTGAATCATATGTAATCGCTCTCAAAATTTCAACTAATTGTTTATTACCAATGCTTAAATTTTTTACTTTTTCCTTTGGGTCTAATTGAATTTTTAATGTTTCTAATATTTTCTCCGTTTTTTCATATAAGGCTTTCCAGGTTATAAAAGGGCCCATTTTGGGCTCTCTTCCAATCCAAATGTTTTCTGCTACCGTTCGTTCTTCAATTAAACTTAATTCTTGATGAATCATGGAAATTCCAAGATCCAGAGCTTTTTTGGGATTGTTGATATTTACTTGTACGCCCTTATAAAATATTGAACCATTATCGAGCTTATGTAATCCAAGCAATATTTTCATAAGCGTTGATTTTCCTGCACCATTCTCGCCTACTAACGCAACAACTTCTCCCCTTTTAATGGAAAGATTCACTTTATTTAATATCTGAGTCCCAGAAAAAGACTTACTTATATTTTCCATTCGCAGAAGATATTCATTACTTAACATAAGAAAAACAACTCCCATAAGAATGTGTTTACCCAAAAAATGGGGTAAAGGCTTTCCTAAATTGCGAAAATAATCCCTATGGTAAGGATAATAGCAACCTCTTCCCCATTGTTGTTTTAATAACCTTGAATATCCCTTTATACTGCTTATTCATCATAGGTTAATAGAACTTTTCCACCTAATTTACTTTCACAAATTTCAAAAGCTTCTTTCCAATCCCTGAGAGGTATCTTATGGGTGATGACAGGAGCAATATTAATTTTCCTCTGTTCTAATATTTTCCCTACTCTCTCCCAAGTCTTTTTGGAGTGAGCAAGTGACCCAAACAATTGAATTTGTTTATATAATACCGTATCAAAGTCCACAGTAATTTCTTTCCCAACAATCCCTACTTGTATATATTTCCCCATTTTCTTAAGAGCATATAGACAACTAGATATGGATGCAGGAGCTCCAGAGCATTCAACAACGACATCTACACCACTTCCGTTTGTTTCCCGTATAATGATTTCTTTAAGATCTTCGTTGCTAACATTAACAATAACATCGGCTCCTAGTTTCTTGGCGATGTCCAAGCGTACCGAATCGGCACCTGTTCCTGCCACAATAACTTTACATCCCTTCAAAACAAGCATCGTCAAACAAAGCAACCCAATAGGACCAGGACCTGATAAAAGTACTGTATCCCCGACATTGATCGTAGTCAGTTCTTCTGTCGCCTGAACGGCGCAGGCTAAGGGTTCGGTTAGAGCCGCTTCTTCGAGTGTTACATGGTCAGGAATTCTATATACCATGTCCTCCCTTGCAATAACATATTTCGTAAAACCACCATCTGTACCAGAACCTAACGACTTACGTTCATTACAAAACATATAATTTCCGGATTTACAGAACTCACAAACGCCACAAGTAATAGCAGTAGAAGGCAGAACGGTCACCCTGTCACCCTTCTTAATGTTTTTCACCTTATCTCCAATGTCAGTCACGATTCCAGAGAATTCATGCCCAATAATCACAGGTGGGTTACTCTTATATGTATCGTGGTAGATGTGAAGATCTGTTCCGCATATTCCGGCATATTTTACTTCGATCTTGACAGAGTCTGAAGCACAATGAGGTTCGGGTACTTCCATCAATTCAATATTACCGAAACCTAATTTCGTTTTAACAACTGCTTTCATTGTTTTCACCCCTATAAAGTTCTTGTTTGTTTGGCCCACTGCATTAAAATCAGGGAAAACCTT
>NZ_AUGY01000055.1 GCF_000422905.1 Paenibacillus alginolyticus DSM 5050 = NBRC 15375 | reverse complement strand
ATTAGCGGCTGAGACGATGAAATTCATCGCTAAAGTGTGGGAAACGCGTGGAATCAGCGTCGTAGCGATGAAAAACATCCTTAAGTCCGCAAAAGCGGTGCTTTGCACCGATATTACCATCCGAGTAAAGTCCGCGAAATCGGCACGAACATCCAACATTACTACTTGAAAACACAATAAACCTTAACATTTACACAAAATTAACGTGTTTTTAGTTGTTTTCAATGTATATTGAGTGTGAGTAAGCAAGATACACAAGAAAACACACACATGTTGGCCAAGGAGGAAAAGAGCTTGGATATGAGAGAGCGAACCGAGATTGCCGCTGGAGTCCCAGAAGCCATTTTGGGGGGCATGGAAGCAATGGATAGAGGAACTAGTTGCAGGACTTCAAGGAATTGAAGTTTGGCATCCTTCCCACGATGCTGGCTTGGAACAGCAGGCTAGAGATGCTGCGGCTGCCTACAACCTTTTGCAAACAGGCGGCTCTGATTTTCATGGCTTTTACACCGATACACCAGGTTTCCCCTTGGGAAGCAAAAGTCCGGGTTTTCAGCATCTGGAGACTTTGTTAAAATGAGCCGGAAGTTATAATTTGTAATCAAAAAGAAATGTGTTATTCATCTGGGCTTAATGAAACAGGCTTATAATAAAAGTCGACCCCCTTTAAAATATATATACCTTAAGACCCACGGCCCGTTGCTGTGGGTCTCTTTTTGCATTTTGACGCGCATAGCCTAAGAATTTTTTTGGATTTGTCGGGAATCCGACATTCTAACTCGGTATCTTGTGATAATATGACAATAACACATCGGAATAGTCAACATTAAAAATATAGCATCAAATGAACTTGGCAAAGGGGTTTTCACATATGGACCAATTCAATGAACTTGCCGATCTCCAGGAGAAGGACCCTACCAAGGAAATCATGATTGAGGCATTTCGTAAACATGGGGCTATCCAAACCTACAAGAAAAATGAGTTTGTTTTTCAGGAGAATGATCAACCCAGCGGTGCTTATTATGTTGACTCGGGATTAATTAAGATATCCCAGTCCTCTGAAGAAGGGCAAGGGATTACCTTATTTTTACGCTACGAGGGGGAAATATTCGGTAATGCGGAAGTTTTGACGAACATTCCCCGGAAGCGTTACGCCAAGTGTTTGGTAGACAGCCAAATCATTACGCTAGACGCGCGGAAATTTCTCGAATTAGCCAAGGAAAATGCCGAGTTTTCTTATTCTGTTGCCGTTCTAGGTGCTCGCCGACTTCTACAAACCCAGAAGATGGTTGAAACACTCATTTCCCGCCCCGTAGCTTGGAGGCTAGCTTGGTTCCTCATGCAGCTGGGCAAACCGACGGATGTAAAGCTTGAGGTTCAGGTGCCGCTCAGTCATGAAGAAATCTCTTATGTCATTGGCTGCAGCAGACAAACGGTCACAGAAACACTCAATAAATGGCGCGATAAGGGGCTTATCGACTACGCCAAAAAGAAGATCGTTATTTTTCATCCGAACCGTTTTTTCACAGACATATGACGGATATTGCCTGGAGGGAATTCAAATGATTACGATAAACAATGTGAATAAATCCTTTTCGCAGCGAAAAGGCACTTCCTACACGGCGTTGGATCAAGTTTCGCTCACGATTAAGAAAGGGGAATTCGTCTCCATTGTAGGACCCTCAGGCTGTGGGAAGTCAACGCTTTTGAACCTGATAGCAGGGTTTGAAAAAGTGAGCAGCGGTACCATTACCGTTGGTGGGCAAAAGGTTACGGCCCCGGGGGCTGATCGGATCGTTGTTTTTCAAGAACACGGCCTGTTTCCTTGGCTTACGGTTCTCGATAATGTGGCATTCGGTTTGAAGCAAAAGGGGTTATCGAAGAAAGAACGGTATGCACTCGCTTTTGAACAGATTAAAGCCGTTCATTTGAGCAAATTTGTCGATCGGTATCCACATGAGCTGTCCGGAGGAATGAAACAAAGGGTAGCTATTGCCAGGGCGCTCGTTATGGATCCCGACATCCTGTTGATGGATGAACCTTTTGCGGCTTTGGATGAACAAACGCGATTTATTTTACTGAAGGATTTGGAAGAAATTTGGCTTCAAACAGGTAAAACGATTTTGTTTATTACACATAACATTCGCGAAGCCGTCATTTTGTCCGATCGGGTTATCGTGATGGCGACGCAGCCAGGCAGGGTCAAGAAGGAATTTGCCGTCCAAACAGCAAGACCTCACCAAAGCGGCGATCCGCTCATTCATGCCTTGGAAAATAAAATTATGGAAGCTCTGACGGATGAGCTCGAGAAGGTAGTCAGAGAGGAGCTCGGTCATGCATACAGCCTTAAGAAGAACCCTATTTCTAATTCTTCTGCTGATCATATGGGAGTTGGGATTTAGGATTTTTCAATGGGGGTGGAAGTTTCCTTCACCTCTGCAAACCTTTCAAGCGTTCTATGATGGTTTTGCGCAAGGGCATCTCCTAAACGCGATTGCAGCTAGTCTTCGTCGCTTGCTCATTTCATTCGCGATTTCGATTGGGCTTGGGACGATTTTGGGCTATTTATTTGCACGTTATCGGTATTTTGACGAAACCTTTGGCTTTGTGGTTGTTGCCCTTCAGACGGTTCCGAGTATAGCTTGGCTGCCTTTCGCGATTATCTGGTTCGGTCTAAATGATACTTCCGTCATTTTCATTACAACGATAGGTGCGACGTGGACGATGTCGATGGCGAGCAGGACTGGGATTTTGAACATTTCACCGATTCATCTGAGAGCTGCGCAAATGCTAGGAACAGGCAGCGGTTACCGATTGTTCTTCCAAGTGCAGCTGCCGGCGGCATTTCCCCATTGGATCACAGGCATCCGAGTGGCTTGGGCCTTTGCATGGCGGGCATTAGTAGCTGGGGAGCTTATTGCCAAGGGAGTGGGTCTTGGGCAAATGCTGCAAGATGGACGCGGCCTTGGGGATACGGCATCCATTCTGTGCGTGGTCATTATTATCGCCGTTATTGGCACGATTTCGGATCATTTTTGTTTCAAACAGCTAGAGGATAAAATCGTGCTTCGCTTTCAGCTTAAGAAATAAATGGCGTTTCATCGAACAAATCAGGGGGAGTCATTTTGAGAAAATTAGGTTGGGTCATTAGCTTGGTATTAACCGGATCTCTGCTATTGTCAGCTTGCGGACAGAGTAAAGAAACAGCTTCAAGTGCAGCCAGTACAACAGTGAAAATTGGTATTTTGAAAAATGTGACACACGCTCCGGGATTTGTAGCACTACAAAATAACTACTTCCAGCAAGACTTTGGCCAAAATGCCAAAATTGAAGTCACGGCTTTTGACAACGGAGCGGACTTCGCAACGGCGATTGCGACTGAGCAGATTGATCTTGGTTATGTAGGTCCGGGACCGGTCATCAATCAATATTTGAAAAGTAAAAATATCAAGGTGATCGCTGGAGCGAACAACGGTGGAGCGGTATTGGTGGCTCGCAAGGATGCTGGCATCCAATCGGTTAAGGATCTCGTAGGTAAAACCGTGGCTGTTGCGGCCAAAGGCGGCACGCCTGATCTGTCTCTTCGCTTGCTGCTGAAACAAGAAGGATTAAAAGTATCCACAGATACTTCCGGTGTACAAATCGTTACACGAGCTCCGGCAGATACTTTGGTTTCGATACGGCAGAAAGAGGTGGACGCTACATTAATTGCAGAACCTTGGGGGACACAGATCATACAAGAAGGTTCTGGAACAATTCTAGTCGATTGGAATAAAATTCCTCCAAAAGACGGGAATTACCCTTTAACGATTCTCGTAGCGAGCGATAAATTTCTCAAAGAACACCGTGATTTGGCCAAAAAAGCTGTGAAAGCAAACAGACAAGGCATTGAATTCATTCAGCAAAACCAGAGCAAAGCCTATGGCCTGATTAGCGATGAATTGAAGCAGTTAACGGGCAAAGGGATGGATCCGGCGCTCATTAAAGCGGCCATCGATCATTTGAAACTAACGGAAGATATCACTTTAGAGGATATTAACGAGCAGGCCAAAGCCTCTTTTGACGCTGGGTATTTAAAAGTGAAAGCGGAAGAACTGGACTTCAGCAAATTCCTGGATCTAACGCTTTTGAATGAAGAGAAAAAAGAAAAATAGTCGTTTACTTAGGAGGTCATTCATTTGCACATACAACCGCAGGAAAATCTATTGCCCGATTTCCATGAGCATATCAAAGTAGTGATACTAGGTACGGGTACACCGCGGGCCTTTTATGGCAGAGCCAAAGCAGGTGTCGCCATTCTCACAGGGGATAAAACCTTTCTGTTCGATTGCGGTGGCGCGACCGTTGATCAACTGATTAAGGCAGGGATAATGCCGCAGCGAATTTCGGATGTCTTTTTCACCCATCATCATAGCGATCATAATTCTGGATTTTTCGATGTCTTCATTACGAGTTGGCGTACGCATGTGATTACGGATCGGGTATTTGAGGGGCGAAAAGGTCCAATGAATGTGTACGGACCAACGACGACGAAGGCGATTATTAGTAAAATGAGAGAGTCTTTCAACTTCGACGTGAATCTTCGATTGAATTATAATTTCTCGACCGGGGCAGGGGCGGACATTCACTATTTTGAAAGCAACGAAGGTATTGTTTACGATCAGGGTGGCGTTAAAATCACAGCGTTTGAAGTGGATCATAAGCCTGTTTATCCAGCTATTGCTTATAAATTCGAATACAACGGCAAATCGGTTGTTATTTCGGGGGATACGATCCCGGTTGAAAATATGGTTAAACATAGCCAAGGTGTCGATTTGCTTGTGCATGAATCTTACAATAAAACGTGGCTGGACGCGCTTATTGCCAAATTCCCCGAGCAGACGATTGGCTTGTCCAATCCTGCGAAGTATCATTCAACGACGCTGGAAGCAGCAGAAATCGCTCGAGCAGCTGGGGTTGCCCATCTGGTGCTCACCCATCATATACCAGCGCCTGCAGCTAATGCTGAGGCCGAGGCCGATTACACGGAAGGCATGCGAGATATCTACTCTGGGCGAATCACGATGGCTAGAGATTTAATGGCATTTGATCTTGCATAGTTATATGGGAAAGCCGCCTCGAGTATTGGCTCGGGACGGCCTTTTTTGATATAAATTGAGGTGCAGGATGAATGAATCTATATACTCAGTTGAAGTGATGTTATAGAATGTGCAACAATTACTGCCCATTTCGCGCCTTTCTCCCTCCGTTGTTGCATAATGTACAACAATTAGGCCCGATAAAGGCGATTTTGCAATAAATGGGCTCGAAATGTTGTACGCAATGCAACTTCAAGCTGCAAAATCGCCTTTGAGCGTGTGAATTGTTGTAGAAATTACAACATTGGCAACCATTTTAGCCCATTAGTCCTTCCGCTTATAAAACAATCTAGAAATACCAACACCAATGGCTCCAAGTCCGATGAACAGAATAGCGCGAACAGCTGTAGAAACATCAGGTAAATCGATGAAAATAATTTTGAGTAAGGTAACGAATAAGAAGATGATGCCCACTAGCCTTGCTTTGGGCTTTTGGACAATGAACCCAAATACAATGAGTAGAATGGCGTAAACGACCCACACGGCTGAAAGGATCAAATGCTGGTAATCGTAAGTGAGCGTTCGTGTCAGGGAATTGGTCACTTGTGATAGATAGATAAGTAAGAGGATTAACTCCATCCATAACAGGAGGAGGCTGATTTCAGTTCTAGCGCGGCCTTCTTCAAGTAGGGCACGGTAGAAAGCATACAGACCGCCAATGGTTGCCACAAGAACAAGCCACGCAAAGGATTCGGCTGATAGTAGATCACGTATCGGATGGGTTAAGACGAACATGATCCCGATGGAATAAGTGATGGTTCCACTGATTTGCTGCAGTTTGCTTTTGAATTTAGCTCCTAAACATAGCGCAATTGCCCCCTCTACAAGAATGGCGGAGCCGGCTTGATCCGCGTGCAGCACGTAGATGAGCCAAAGGAAAACGCTGAACGTTGCAATGGATAGCTGAACGGAAAAGGCTCTCTTTTGATGAAACAGCCAGAAAGAAGCACCGCTATAAAGAAGTGACCATATCGCTAGCATCCATTCATAGATGATGCGGTCTTTTGAACCGCCATATAGGCCATACGTCCACGCTGCGAGCAGGCCAAAGCTTAGGAATAAAGTGATTCGCTGCCCAATCAAGCTGTCTTTGGAACGGAGAATAGAGATCGCAAACAGGAGCAAATGCTGCAAAATAACGACGGTAAGGATCGCAGGTCGGCTGCCGAGGTCATAGGCAAACAGAGTTGAGAAGAGTAAGGGAAGATGCAGGACCCCAAACGCTGTAAAATAAGCGCCGCGAAAGGAATAACGTAACGATAATACGATCATAAGCATTGAAAATAACCCTTCGTATCCGGCAAATACCCAAATATTTGGATGGGCCGAGTCGACTAGGAAAGGCACAAGATAACCGGCGAGCAGGGTTATGATCATAAGTGTCTGAGAGCGGTGACGGATTGACGTAAATACGCTTATTGCAATCGAAACGACGTATAGAAAGAACGCGAGTGTGGACGGGATCAATGCGAATAGCATATGCGCTGCGAAAAGAGATAGAATAAGGACCCCGCTGGATCCGCCGAGCAGAACTTGCCCCAGAGCCATGCGTTTGCGGCGAATTTGGACTTCTCCTTGCCAATACATAAAGCCAGCGACGATTACGCCAAGTAGGCAGCGAACAGGTTCGGTGATAATCCCCGCATTAACGGCTGCGGTAAAGCCCCATAAGACACCTAACAGGAAGACGACGATGAAAATCCGCGGCAGCCAGACGCGAGCGATCAAATGCTCCCAATCTCTTGGGGGCGCCGGTTGCTTGCTAGGTTTAGTCAACTCATGTTGACGGTGCTGCTGTGTGGATTGCGGTTTTTGATCAAATGTTGGTTGCGTCGTATGTACTTGCTGAGCTTGTGATTTCGTCGTTCTTTCAAGCAAGATGCTCAGTTGTTCCTCGAGTTCTTTGACCTTCAATTCCAGTGCCTCAACACGTAAATCCAAGTTCATACAATCCCCCCTTTTTAACTCTACTTTAATGCTAATCACAATGAGAAACAATTAGAAAATCCATATCTTGTAAATGATTAATGGGAATATGGGAATAGTATCATTAAATGGAATCACTAGGTGAGGGAACGTATGTTGAATGACGTTAAAATATCCGTGCGCCAATTCGCTGTACTTGTGATGATATACACGATTGGGACTACAATCTTGGTTATTCCATCGGGACTTGCTGCTGATGCTAAACAAGATGCCTGGCTCGCCGCTATTATTGGGGTTGGCTTAAATTTGTTAATCGTATGCCTATTCTTTATTTTCTTTTCTTTTGTCGGAGCTGCCACAGTCTTATTTAATATGGGGAATTTTGTAAATACACAAGTCATGCCCGAGACGCCGATTCAATCCATCAATCTTATATTTGCCATAGTTGTTGTCATGGGAGTGCGTCTCGGACTGGAAACCTTAATCCGAGCGGCAGAGATTTTTTTTCCATGGCATTTTAGCCGTAGAAGTGGTGCGATCTAAAACGAGAATGAGAGGAAGAGTGGATAACGGCAACCCGCAAATCTTTCTAGATGTTTTTCTTGAGGATGATGTGGGGGAAGTCCAATGCAAGATTGATCTTATCGATCCTCAAAGCATAGATAAACTGGAGAAAATAGCGCAAAAAGAGGTGGAAGCTATTATTGAATCCGCTATTCAAAAAGCAAAAAAATATGATGCGGATATTTTCGGCTTTGGTGAAGCGATTTATCGTGCCGACCCTAAATATTGGAATAAAAACAAAGACAACTGGAAGGAGCAATTCTTAGACTTACCTGTACATGTGAATACGCAAGTGAAGATTCGTCGTCTAGGCACCGTAAGTGATTCTCTGGTACAAAAAACAAAGGAATGATCA
This sequence comes from Paenibacillus alginolyticus DSM 5050 = NBRC 15375, assembly GCF_000422905.1. Lineage (GTDB taxonomy): Bacteria > Bacillota > Bacilli > Paenibacillales > NBRC-103111 > Paenibacillus_E > Paenibacillus_E alginolyticus. Next base: position 46,081 of record NZ_AUGY01000055.1, on the reverse strand, counting down.
AAATGTGGACTATTGCTGCGATACTTTTGGCCGCTGCAGCTATCGCGATACTGGAGATTCCATCTCTTATGAAGAAAAGGCAGTATAAAGAATTTGCTACTGTATGTTGTTTATTAATGCTCGGTACATTTCTGAGCATTGCTCAAAGTTTGCATATGAAGCTACCAAACCCTTTAGATTTCATCACTTTTGTTTTTCAACCTTTTAGCAAGTTCATACTCGCGCTTTTGCAATGAAATTCGAAAGAGGGTATAAAATAAACAGTTTCAACTATGCTACAATAGTCATAAACAACCATTAGGAGATGACATCACATGACTGAGCAATTAAACGAACAAGAGCTATTACAATTTATCGTAGACAAAACGAAGGCTGATCCTAAGCAAATTCAATTGATATTGAAGTATGAGAAGGATTTTATTGTCAAAGCAGAAGAAAATGCCAAAGGGGAAGTTGATATTGACAGCGATGAACTAATCGATCATATTCTAAGCAGACCCGATGTGAAATTGACAGAACTCGCGGTAGATACCATTTTGGAAGCTGAGATGGACTATTTAATGAAAAAGGGATTTGCCGGATACATCGATTAACTATGTGATAAAAAGGAAATGGACACCTCTGAGATGAGGTGTTCTTTTTTTTGTGTAACTTAAATGTTAATTAAATAACGCGTATTGACATTATAGGAGCTTGATATGATAATAATCTAAGAGTTATTCATGTTATTTAGTTAACTTTTAAATTAATTATATGGAGGCAATGATTACTGATGACCAACCAACCACGAGCTGAGTACCCTAGACCTCAATTTGTAAGAGATAGCTGGATCAACCTGAATGGCGAATGGGAATTTGAATTTGATGATGACCGTGTGGGTAGTAAAGAGAAGTGGCATTTGGGGAATAGAAAGTTATCTAAGACTATTCAAGTGCCCTTCGCCTTTCAAAGTAAGTTGAGTGGCATTGGGAGCAATGAGTTCCACGATGTTGTCTGGTACCGCCGAGATCTAACTTTACCCGAAGCTTTTCAGAATAAGCGGATTTTGCTTCACTTTGGAGCGGTGGATTACGAAGCCTCGGTTTGGGTGAATGGCGTGCTGGTTGCTAAGCACGAAGGCGGGCATACCCCTTTCCATGCGGACATCACGGATGCGCTTCAAGCTGGAACGAACAAGCTGGTTGTCAAAGCAGTCGATTATAGCAGAGATGTCACGCTGCCAAGAGGGAAGCAGTATTGGCATACAGATTCCGCAAGTATTTTCTATACAAGAACGACAGGTATCTGGCAAACCGTCTGGATGGAAGCGGTAGCTGCCGAGGGGTATTTGGACAAAGTGAAAATTACCCCGGATATCGATGAGAAGCAAGTCGAATTCCAATTCTTTATCCAAGGTTCCGATTCCAATGCCAAGACACAGCTGAAAGTAGAGATTTCTTTTAATGGAGAACTCGTTTCGGAAGATACGTATGGGATGAGAAGCAGCTCTGGGGCGAGAAAAATTCGTCTGAATGATTTCAACGATCATGGGCTGGGTGCATGGTGGACACCGGAGCATCCAAATTTATATGATGTCACGATTACGCTGCTGGTGGATAATAAAGCTGTAGATGTGGTAACTAGCTATTTCGGGATGCGCAAAGTATCCATCGAAAATGGCAAATTATGCTTGAACAACCGCCCTTATTTTTTGAAAATGGTTCTGGATCAAGGATATTTCCCAGATGGCAATTTGACGCCGCCAAGTGATGAAGCGATCAAGCAAGATGTTGAGTTAACGAAAGCTATGGGCTTTAACGGCGCGCGGAAGCATCAAAAGCTGGAGGATCCAAGATTTCTGTACTGGTGCGATAAGCTCGGATTGGTCGTCTGGAGTGAGGCGGCGAATGCGTATGAATATACAGAGAAGTATGTTAGTCGATTTACGAATGAGTGGATAGCTTCTATCGAGCGCGATTATAACCATCCTTCAATTATTGCATGGGTTCCCCTCAATGAGAGCTGGGGAGTACCTAATATTCAAATCGATAAATTGCAGCAGCAGCATGCTCTGACTATGTATCATTTGACCAAATCGCTAGATCCGATGCGTCCAGTTGTGTCTAACGATGGGTGGGAGCTTGTGAAAACGGATCTGTTCACCATTCATGACTATGAGTGGCGTGAAGATGTGCTGGAAGAGCGCTATAGTTCTAACGATAAAGCTGTTCATGCGATGCCATCGAATCGCCGCTTATTTGTTGAGGGCTTCCCTTATGAAGATCAGCCGATTCTTGTTACCGAATTTGGCGGTATTGCTTATAAGAAAAGCGAATGGGAGGGCTGGGGATATTCAGGGGCGGATAATGACGAGGATTATGAGAAAAAGCTGCGTGCCGTCATACGTCCACTGCTAAACTCCGGCGTTGTCCAGGGTTATTGCTACACGCAATTAACGGACGTTGAGCAGGAAATTAACGGACTTTTAACATATGATAGAAAGCCAAAGATCCCTGTTGAAATCATTAAAGCTATTAATGATCGTAAGTAATTGACTTATAAGGATTAAAAGATAAGGGAATCCTTCGGGATTCCCTTGTTTGCTGTTGACAGAAGAAAATAATGGTAATGATTCTAGCCAAGGAAGCATACAGCAAAATTAAAGAAACTCGTTCAGAATGGGCAATTTCTTGAAGGCGTGGTATGGGAAGTATCTACAGAAAATAAAAAAGGAGCTGGGACATTGAAAAAGAAGGATAACAAGACACTGAGGAATGTGATTATTTTCTCGCTTGTTGCGTTAAGCTGCGGCTGGATCGGACGACTGGTAGATTTGAAGGCCGGAACGGATGCGAATGGCAGTCTGGGACAGTTGATTTGGATTATATCTCCCCTCCTGACGATGGTCATTTTGCGCAGTTGGATGGGAGATGGGTGGAAAGATTTAGGCATTAACCCTCGAGTTAGAGGAAACATATTTCTCTATCTATTCAGCCTGTTGTTCTTTCCCTTCATGACAATGGTGATTGTTGGAATCAGTTCAAGTTTAGGGTGGATGGACATCTCCCCAATGTCTTCTCACTATGTAACGGCAGTGGGCATAGCTCTTATACCCAGCCTCATCAAAAACATTTTTGAGGAATTTGCATGGAGGGGTTATTTGGCTCCAAAGCTTTATACGCTTGGTTATAACCGTTTTATCGTTCATATTGCCGTGGGGTTAATTTGGGGTATGTGGCATTTTCCTTATTTATTTCTATTCGTGGATACGACGGAGAGCATGATCACCTATATCCCTCGCATGATGCTTGGTGTGATCATTATGGCGGTTCTGTATGGTGAGATTCTGCTAATGACTCGAAGCGTTTGGCCAGCCGTTCTCATGCACACTACAGGAAATGCCTTCATTGATACTTTGATTCTTAAAAAGTTCGTACTTGTGCATGAAGAATTTAGTTATGTGGCTATGCCTAGTCCGGAAGGAGTCATCGCCATTGTTTTAACGGCACTTGCCGGTTTATGGATGTATCAAAGAAGACGACGGGCCTCTTCCCGCTGAGCGAGCCGAAAACGACCGCTCAGCGGGTGAGGCCGTCCAGAATGTTCGTCGGCTGGTCTGAGAGGTCTTAAAACGACCGCTCAGCTGAAAAGACGTATCGCCGTCACCTCGTTTAAGAGGCGAACGGCGATTTGTTTTTACCCTTTGACGGCGCCAATCATGACACCTTTGACGAAGTACTTTTGCACGAATGGATATAAGATCAGAATTGGCACCGAAGCCACCATGATCGTTGCATATTTAATCGTTTCCCCTATTTGAAATTGCTCGGCCGCATTCGCGCCAGACGACATGGAATCCGTATTATTCGCAATCAATATTTCGCGTATGGTGAGCTGAAGCGGGTACAGATCCCGCTCTCTCAGGAAAATAGAAGCATAGAACCAACCATTCCATTTCTCAACGGCATAGTACAAAATCATCACGGCGATGACAGGCATGGAGAGTGGAATGATGATGCGAAAAAGAATCACAAAATGATTGGCGCCGTCCATTTTCGCTGATTCCTCTAAGCTTTCAGGAACAGCCATGAAGGCTGTACGCATGATAATCAAATTAAATGTGTTAATGGCAAAAGGTAATATCGTCGCCCATAAAGAGTCAATGAGCCCGACGCCTTTAACAACGAGATAGAGAGGGATGAGTCCACCGTTGAAAAACATCGTAAGTACGACAATGAAAATGAATACACGATTCCACATGACATTTTTGCGGGAAAGGACATAAGCACCCAAAGAGGTTACGATTAGGTTCGTTATGACTCCAAATACGAGGATAAACAGCGTGTTTTGGTAGCCTTTTAGAATAGCAGGATTATGAAATACGCTTTTGTAAGCTTCGATGCTGAAGCCCAGAGGCTTATATAAAAATCCTTTGTGCGTAATTAATTGGCCAGCGTCGCTGATTGAAGCGAAGGTGACATAGAGGAGCGGATACAAGGTAATAACGACAAGGATAAGCAATAAGACATGAATCAACGTAACGAATATTCGATCCGAATAACTCGCTCTCAAATCAGCACCTCCTTCATCACCATAAGCTGTTTTCACTTATCTTTTTACTTAGTTTGTTAGCTGCAATGAGTAAGGCTAAATTAATGACAGAATTGAACAAACCAACAGCGGAGCTGTAGCTCCAACCAAATTCGATAAGCCCTTTGCGATAAACGAAAGAAGAGATAACGTCCGCTGTATCGTAGGTGCTGGGATTATAGAGCAGAATAATTTTCTCAAACCCTACGTTCAATAAATTTCCCATGCGTAGAATGAACATAATCGCAATCGTCGGTAGAATGCCGGGCAAGGTGATATGCCAAATTTGCTTCCACCTGCTGGCGCCGTCCATTTTCGCCGCTTCGTACTGTTCTTGATCAATACTCATTAGGGCGGCTAAATAAATAATCGATTCCCAGCCAATTTTTTGCCATATTTCAGATAAAATATAGATCGTTCGGAACAATTCAGGCTTCTGCAGCATGGCGGTGTCATTAGCACCAAAATAAGTGAAGAAGGTATTGATTAAACCGCCGTTGTTCGTGAAATCTTTGACCATCCCGGCAATGACGATGAGCGAAATAAAATACGGCATGTAAGTGACGGTCTGAACGAAACGTTGAAAGCGTTTATTGGCTAGCTCGTTAATCATAATCGCCAGAGCGATTGGAGCAGGGAATTCAAAGCATAAGGAATATAGGGAAATGACGACGGTATTTTTGAGGATTCGCCAGAAATAATAGCTGCCGAAGAAATCCTTGAAGTGCTGGAATCCGACCCACGCACTGCCAAGAATACCCTTGTTAGGGGTATATTCTTTAAAGGCAATGATGGCACCATACATGGGGGCATAATGGAAGACCAAGTAGTAAGCGAGAACGGGAACCATCATCAGATATAAATATTTATTCAGTAGAAAATCGCGCTTGAAGCGTTTTTGGAAGGTGGCTTCCGCTGCATGACGCATGATATCTCTCCTTTCGCCACGGGGTTCTAGTAAAGCGGGGAGAGCTGTCTGCTGCTCTCCCCCAAGCGTCATCTATCTTTTGGAATAACGATCCAAAGATGCCTTTTTAATCTCAAGAGCGCGGCTTAGCTTAACGGATTTGAATTTATCCAAGTATTTATCAAAGCTATCAACGGGCTCTGTTCCTAAAATTATTTTAAGAGTCATTTCATCGACCAATGTATTGAGGTCTGTCATGATTTTGGCAAGCTCTGTGCTTTCTTCCGGTGTAGCGGTAATTGGCGGTAGTTTGTGTTTATCAACATCTGTTTTCTGCCATGTGGAAACAGCATCACGTTGTGACTGCAAGGCAAGATATTGCTCAATATAACGTTTATCCTGCACGAAAGGTCCATTGTAGTTACCACGGATATAAAGGGAAAGAGCTTGCGCTGGAGCTAATTTATCCGGATTTTTCATGAGCAGATCCGTATATTTGGGGTAGCCGTTCTCTAGCTTGTAAGATACGCCCTCTGTTCCGAAATTGAAGAACATGTGACCTTCTTCGGAGTAGCCGTAGTCTAGAAGTTTCGCTGCGGTTTCAATGTTTTTGGAAGATGCTGTGATGGCCACCATTCCTCCCGGCGCATTAGCCGGATCCTTTTGGCCGTACATCGCGATGTCGCCTTTTTTGAGAACCGGGTATGGAGCCCCGATGAGAACGCCTTTAGGATCTTTGGCTGTAACTAGCGGCTGCCATTTCCCGATGCCGCCACCGGCATTTTGTACAGTCACACCTGTAGCACCTGAGGCCATGTTGGCGTCTAAGGCTTTGCCATCTGCTGTTGCGAAGTTTTTATCAATCAGCCCTTCTTCGTACCATTTGTGAAAGGTAGCCAGGAAATCTTTGTAGCCTTTTTCAGCTGGACCAAACTTAATTGTGCCATTGTCGATGAAGAAATCACGCGTCACACCGAAGGCGCCGGCAAAAGCGCCGTTTGCTAACTCGTTGAAAGGTCTAGGAACACTTACGACAGAGAAGGCAGCCGTTGCGCCTTTTTTCTCCTTAAAGGCTTTGAGTGTTGTGTACCACTCGTCGATGGTTTGCGGAACAGGCAGTCCAAGATCATCGAGCCAATCTTTCCGTACAATGGGCCCCTGGAATACGCGCAGGTAATCATCACCCCGGATGAAAGGGAAAGAATAATAGCTGCCATTATCGGTTTTTACTTGTTTATCAACTTCCGGATGCTCCTTGAGGTATTTCTTCAAATTCGGAGCAAATTTATCTATGGTATCATTTAATTTAAGAATGTATCCGTCTTTGATCGCTTTTTCAGGTCCGCCTGGGAATGCACCCTGCCAATCAAACTCAATCATATCCGGCAGCTCTCCGGAGGCTAGCATGACATTTAGGGTTTGTGCAGCTTGATTCGTTGGCGGAGCACTGAACTTCAAATTGACGCCTGTCTTCTTCTGCCAATCTTGGAAGAAAGGGACATCCGCATGAGCTGCTTTTACACCTGTTAAGTTGCCTGTTACTTCGCCCCAGTAGGTCAATGTTTTGTCCACTTTGAGCGGATAAGTAACAGCGGCTCCACTCGGAGCAGTCGTGCCCTCAGTCGTTGCTTTGGGACTAGCGCTGTTCACTGCTGTCGGGGTATTGGATGAGCATGCAACGACTAAGCTCCCCATCAATGATGTTGCAACCAGCATGGTGAACATTTTTTTTTTGTTCTTTTTCATAGCTTGACCTCCTAAGCGTTTTTCGCCAGAAAAACTGGCATCGAAGTGGTAGTGAGTTTTTCGAAGAAAAACTCCCAGTGCAACTATTGCTGTGTTTAGAAACCTGGCATAGAAGCGTTACTGTGGTTCCCTGGAAAACAGTTGTGATTTGTGCGAGCTGAGGAACCTTATGTCTAACCTAACTATATGACAGCGCTTCCAATTCAACTATCAGCAAAATATCCAATTGGTTCTCGAATTCTGCGCGTAGACTCAACAAAATGTCCAATTGCTTCATCAAATTAGCCAATTTACGCTTGTTGCACGGCATAATGTCGCTGTAGGATAGGTTAGAATTGTTGCAGAATCTACAACATTACCTTGCAAAACAGCCTTTCTGCGAGTGAATTGTTGTAGAAAACGCAACATTGGCAGGCGCTATAGCCTATATACCCTCATGAAGCCGCATGAACGACTTTATTTTTGCGGTATGTTTACCAGTTGTGAGGAGGAAGGAGGCATGCAGCACAGTGAAATTGTTATACGCTGTACAACTTCCATAATGTTAAAGAAGGGGCGGCCTCGCGACTACCCCAATCAAAAGTTACTGCATCACAGCATTTATTTTTCAATCAGCTCTTTGTATTTCCCAGGTGTGATGCCCTCCACCTTTTTGAAAACACGAATAAAAGCATTAATATCATTGAAGCCAACCCCATAAGCCGCATCGCCGACTGATTGTTCTTGCCGCCCTAGCAGCTGCTTGGATTTCTCAATTCTGACTTTATTGATGCGATCGAGCAGCCCCTCTCCCACATAATCCTTGAATAGCTTCGATAGGTAGGTGGCTTTGCGGTTAAAGTGGCTGCCAATCATCGTGACATTCAAATTAGCATCTGTGTAATTATGTTCGATGTAGTCCGTCACTTCATTTACTAATTGCTGCAGCGCTTTTTGACGTGTAAGTGAAATCGTATGCTGCCGTTTGGCGGACGTATAGGCACACACTTGCTTGAGCATATCACTCAGCTGGAGCTGTATGTCTTGAACGGTTTTACTGCAAAGAAGGCGGTCGAGGAGCTTAGGGTTGCGGATAAAGAAGCTTTCCTGGATATCACCGGTTTCGCTAATGCTTTTCATCATGGTGGTTACCAGATTGAGCATGAGGCACTTCGTTAAGGAGACCGAAATACCAGGATGATCAAAATTTTTATTCATAATATCAGTAAGAATTAGCTGCGCTTCTTCAAGCTCCCCTAGCTTCACGGCATACATGAATTGCTGCTCAATCTGCGTTGGATAATAATAGCCGGTAGTAGACTCGCAAGTGACATTTGCCTGCAAATCGTCATAGGATAGAATCTCTGGTCCACCCATAACAAGCTTAAAGGCTATGGAATCTAAAGCTTCTAAGAAAGCTTGCGGTACATTAGTGATACGATCATGGATACTGCTAATTGAAATTGTAAGATGAATGTCGTAGGTGGAAGAGAGGAAAGTTTGTGCTTTGTCTGCGATTCTAAGTAACTCCAGCTTGGCGCTATTTCCATCTTCCATAGTTAAATTGACTAAACAGGCGAGGGTATCATCAATCTCGGCTGCATAGCCGCGGTGCCGCTCCGATATGAGCTCCTCCACGACATTCATAATAATAAATTGAAGAAGCTTCCATTTATCCCCTTCAGACGTATGGTTAATTCGTTCAAAGAAGGGTGTACTCTTATCAACCACAAATAGCATTACGGCAAAATCCTGCCGATCTAATTTCATTTCAAAGGTCGTTAAAGCTTCATCGATAGGAAGCTGGCTGTCCAGTTTTCCTTTTAGCAGCTTTTCGATAAAGTGGGAGCGGACAATGTACCGCTGCTGCTCCATTTTACTCTTGAAATTGGCAATTTCGATCAACGTACTGTCCACGGCTTCTTGTAGAAAGTGAAATTCATTATATCGTTTACGAGATTGTAAGGTCTGTTTTTTGGAAAATGCATGTACCAACTGACGAACGGGGTTGTAATTTCTTCTGAGAAATACGTAAGTCAGGATACCTCCGCCAAGCAAACTGATCCCCATGCTCATATAAGTGAGGTTACGGATGTGAGCGGCTTTTTTCCAATATACGGTGCTGGGCATCATAGACACATATTTTAGTTTGGAACGTGGTGATTGAATGTTGAAAACTTCATAATTTTCGCCACTAGAGTCCGTGTAAAAGAAATTGGATGAGCCCTCTAATTGATCGAAAGGAAAATCGGCAGGAAGCGAGTTTGTAGAGTTGGAAGCTAGAATTTGATTTTCACTATTTAGGATGAGTACGTGACCTTTGTTGAAAATTTCCATATTTTGAATGGCGCCAATAATGCGAGATTGATCGACCATAATGACATTGGTAGCAAGTGGTTTATTATGCTCTTCGGGGTATGTGCTGACGTAGGCTACCGTTTTTCGCAGCTTATTATCGTCGCCAATCCGGTACATAGGAATAAAGCCTTTGAAATTGCTTCGGGTCACAATAGCTTGCCAAGCTGAGAACGAGAAAGCATCGCTCATATGTAAAGTTTCATAGGCAAAGCTATTTGTTCTAACGGTCGTAGGAAGAATAGCAGACTGATCATTATTCAAATAAATATAAAAAGAATCGATCAAGGGATAGGAGGTTTTGTACATAGAAAGAATACGTGAGATTTGATAAGCGTCATATCTATATTCTTTGGGAAATGCTTCATACTTATTCGAATAGAGCAGCTCCTGGACGCTTACATTCCAAGTAATCTCGAAATTCAGCTGTTCCATGGTTTTAAACTGATTGTCCATAATTTCCCGAACTTGTTTTAAAAGCGAATCATTGGCTTGCTGGATTTCTTCCTTCAGTGTTTTACTGGATTCCACATACAATAATAAGCCGATTGCCACGGGTAAAAGCAGAATGACGATATAGGAGATCATCCACGTTAAGACGATACTTTGTCCATTAAAGAAGAGTTTATTCCGCATAAACAAATCCATCCCCTCACAATCGATCATCGATAAGGAGCACTAGGATCTTGAAATGAATGCGCTCTCATGTATTGTATTTCCTTTCCATCGTTTAAGTCAACGATAGAAAGAAGCATTTTTTTAGGCAGATTCCTCAACGGGTTTAAACCGATTTTTCCCGAAAAAGAAGTAGAATAAATAGGAGATTACTGTATAGACTACTGCTGTAATGCAGAAAGCATAAGCATACCCGTAGTAAGAGCCATAGCGGAAAACAAGGCCCGTACTTATTGGCGAAGCAAGGAACCAACCTAGATTAAAAACGGCTTCACCCGAACTGGACGCTAATCCCCGGAGCGATCGGTTGACGTAACTCATTTTGATCGAATTATAAAAAGGATTAGCAGCATTCATTAAGGCTTGCCGGAACAAGTATCCACCCGATGATAGGTAAAAGTTAGCAGAAAAAGCGGTTAGGAGGAGGAAAGGAATGGAACATAACTGCAGGTATACGACAGATTTAACTTCTCCGAATCTCTTCACAATCATGGGGCCAATCAGAAAAGCAATCGCAGTTGCGGCTTGACCTAAAGCTACCACGATGCCTATTGCGGATTTCGAAGCGTCAAAACGATCTTCAAAGTACACATTTAGATAGGGGACAATCATACCCCCGCCAATGGATGACAACAAGCCTAATAAACAAAAAATACCAATAACCTGTAAAGATGGTTTATGTACGCTCCACACTTGCTTCCACTTAAGTGATTCGCCACGGGGCTGTATTTCTTGCTCACTTTTCTCAAAAAAAGCGATAGGTATAAAACCAAGTGTTGCGATACCGACTCCAATTAATAAGGTAAATCTCAAGCTGCGAATTTCGTCTAAACCGATAATAAATTGAAATAAGTCACTAAGAACGCCCCCCAGTGCAATACCAACTACATTCGCTAACATGACAAGAGCCATGTTAAAGCTGAACAGGTGAACGCGCTGCTGTGGGGTTGAGTTGTTGGCCATAAACGGTAGAATGGTTGCAGAAACAACAGAGAGAGCCATGCCGCCCAAGAATGATGAGATGAGCATACCCTCTTTGACTTCAATTAGAGAGCGAGACGTCAATGCTACGATAGTAAAAATGAGACCAAATGTAATGACACGCTTAGGTCCGAAACGATCATTCATTAGACCAGCAGGAATAAGAATAATTGCCGCTGCCAGTGACGCCATGCCAACCATGCTGCCAACCGTCGTTTGGTCATAGCCAAGACTTCTGACATAAAGGTTATAGACGAGTCCAAACATACCTAAACCTAAGTTCCATACAAAATTAAACCAAAAAAAGAGCAGAATATTTCGGCTGTAGCCATGAAATTGTGACTTCCATTCACGTAATAAGTTTGTCATTAGTATTCCTGCCTTTGTATTCTGTGTCTAAATTGTAACCGCCTTATCCATTCTACCACCGGTAAATAATTTTGAACACGGGAAAGACTTGATATTCGATCTGATCTGTATAATAATAAGTAGTCTAATCTACGAAGCAGGGAGCACATAATTGAAATGTCTACACCAACGAGTACCGTGACCGAAGATAACAAGCCAGAAGTCGAACAGATTGAAATTTGGAAATGTAAAGAGACAGATTGTAAAGCATGGGTTCGCAAAGAATTCGTTACGGAAGCTTTACCAACTTGTCCATTATGTAAAAATCCGATGGTGCGCAGCTATAAGCATGTGCCTGTGACAGCTAAAAAAGGAAATAAAAAGTTTTTAGTTGGAAAAAAACGTTTCTAGTAAAATTCAAAAGATCAATAGCATCTTCGACCTAGCGTGAAGAGAGATGCTCTTGGTCTTTTTTTTTTGGAAAGAATAGAAGTGTCCAAGCATAGGATGGTAGAGAGGGGGAATATCTAATGCAATGGCCTGAACTTAATCTAAGTGACGATGCGACCAAGATGCTTTACAAACTTCGGGATAGGAAGCAAGAATGGGACAAGCTCAAAAATACGCAGCCTTTATTCGCCATTCTAACAGGCGGCCTGATTCTTTATTTTATGATCTCTTTCTATCGAAAGGTAATATTAGTTTCAGGCGGCAATGCATTAGCCATCCTCGATTTGCTTATTTCTAATAAGCTTCTAACAGGTTCGCTTCTAGCTTGTATATCCTTGTTCCTATTTACACAAAATCGTGTGTCTAGGATTGAAAAAGCAAAGACAAAATACGAGAATTTAAGAATAGAAGTCATCGAGAAGTTTGACGCTTCCTGGTTAAAGGACGTGAAGTCGGAATCTCGGGATCAAATTTCTAGCTTTCTAGATAACGAATATGATATTAATATAATATATAAGAGTAAGTAGGGAGCGAGGATGACAGAACGGATGAGGTATGAATGCCGCTATGTTGATGCATTGAACGGAATTGTGAAATGGGAAGAGATCATAGGCAATGATTTAAGGGAAGTTGTCACGGGGGAGAAGCCTCGGCTCAAGACTCGCTTTCGCGCGTGTTGGACAGCTGATGCTCTGCATATCCGATTCGAATGTGAGGATGATCACGTCGTAGCAACGATGGAGCGGCGAGATGATCCTATTTATTTGGAAGATGTGGTTGAGGTATTTCTCGATAAAACCGGTACCGGAGAGGTTTATTACGAGTTCGAAGTGAGTCCGCGCAATGTCGTTTTCGATGCTTTGATCCACTACAATGGCGGGGATAAAGAAGTGGATGTTGCATGGGATGCGAAGGGATTTCATACCGAGGTTTTGGATGGGACCGATGGATGGAAGACTTACGATCTAAGGATTCCTTTTGCTGATTTGGATTGGGAGTTGGGAGAAAACCAGACACCACATCATGGCACTGAGTGGCGTTGGAATTTATATCGAATTGATGATGATATCGATGGGAATCGACACTATTGGGCTTGGTCCCCTACAGGCAAAGTCGATTTCCATATGCCGCATCGATTTGGGACACTTGTTTTTGTAAAAGAGTAGATAGTGCAGAATAGTCGGAGGGCTGTAACGATGTTTTTCATCGCTAAAGTGGCAGAGGCGCGCAAAAGTGGCTTCGTAACGATGAAAAACAATCTAAAACAAATTAAAACAAAGCCCTCTAGCTTCAACAAAAGCTAGAGGGCTTATTAGCCTATTCTACTTAATTGCTAAGCTTCACTCAGTACGTCATTGACTTGCTGCCAAGCCCAATCGAGCTCTTCCTTCGTAATCGTGAGGGGCGGAGCCAAACGTATAATGTGCTCATGTGTCTCCTTGCACAGGAGACCCTTCGCTTTCAGCTCTTCACAGAATGGACGAGCTGAAACCTTAAGGTCAATACCGATGAACAGCCCGCGGCCGCGAATCTCCGTAATCTGCGGAGATTGGATTTCCTGAAGCCGCTTCAGGAAATAAGTGCCAAGCTCATCCGAGCGCTCTGCGAGCTGCTCGTTTTCGATGACCTCCAGCGCCGCGATTGCGACGGCGCAGCCGAGCGGATTACCCCCGAACGTCGAGCCGTGGGAGCCCGGCTCGAAAACATCAAGAACCTCTCGATCGCCGGCGACCGCCGAGATCGGGAACACACCGCCGCCGAGGGCTTTGCCCATGACGTACAGGTTCGGCGTTACGCCCTCCCAGTCGCAGGCGAAGCGGCGACCCGTGCGGCCGAATCCCGTCTGGATTTCGTCCGCGACGAACAACACGTTATTCGCCTGACATAGCTCATAACATTCCCGCAGGTAACCGGCCTGCGGAATCACTATACCAGCCTCGCCTTGAATGGGCTCGAACAGGAAACCCGCCGTGTTCGGCCCGATAGCCTCACGCAGCGCCGCCGTATCCCCATAGGGAATGATGCGGAACCCTGGCGTAAAAGGTCCGAAGCCACGCCTATATTCCGGCGACGATGAGAAGGAAGTGATCGTCACCGTCCGACCGTGGAAATTTCCTTGGCAGACAATAATTTCTGCTTGATCGGCCGGGATTCCTTTCACATCGTAGCCCCAACGACGAACGGCCTTTACAGCGGTCTCGACCGCTTCGGCTCCGGTATTCATCGGTAAAATCATCGGCTTACCGGTATAATTCGCTAATTTCTCATAAAACGAACCTAATGTCTCGCTATGGAAAGCTCTAGATGTCAGTGTAACCTTCTCGGCTTGCTCAAGAAGCGCTCTCAGAATATGAGGATGACGATGTCCTTGATTTAAGGCGGAGTAAGCGCTAAGCATATCCATGTAGCGGTTGCCTTCCGGATCCTCGACCCATACGCCTTCCGCTCTCGATATCACGATAGGCAGCGGATTGTAATTGCGGGCCCCGTATTTTTCCGTTTTTTCAATAATCATCGAACTCGTTGTATCCATAAGAATCCCTCCCTGACGTGCAGCTTGTAAGCCAAACTCGCCGGCATTCCCTGTATCCTTTTAATTGTTTCACATAGCGAGCTTGTATAATCCATTGTATTCTTCAACTCCTGAACGTTGCAATATAAATCCTATGAGGTAAATCCCTTTGCGTTTGTGCTGCTCCTAGCATATATAAATACATAGCTTTAGACATTGATACAAGTCTTAGCCAATTTGGCCAAGTTCAATCATGATGTGCAAAGCCTTATGAGTTGTTGCATAGATGAGAAGACTTGAATTATCAAAATAGGAAATATTAAGAGAAGCGGTCAAAATTGATCAGTGGTCAAAAAAATATTACAGAACGTGTCAGATATTGCAGGATTATTGAAAGCGGTCGCGAATTCTTCAGATGAGCGCTTATGAATGTCATTGCATGGCATGCAATGGGTCTAGCGGCAGAGAGTTAGAAGGATTTTCGAAACACCTACTTCGCAACATCGAGCTATATACTTTGTAGAAAAAAGGAATGGTGTCTACGATGACTCATCGCATTGAAAAAGACTTTATTGGTGAAAAACAAGTTCCAACCCAAGCTTATTACGGCATTCAAACGATGCGTGCATTAGAGAATTTCCCAATTACGGGAGTTAAAATTCATGCAGAGCTCATTACAGCTTTGGCAGAAGTAAAGAGAGCAGCTGCAATAGCGAATATGGAAACACATATGCTGCCCAAAAAAATCGGCGAACAATTAGTCAAAGCAGCCGAAGAAGTGAGACAAGGTCAGTTACTTGAGGAATTTATTGTTGATTCTATTCAAGGCGGAGCGGGAACTTCGATCAATATGAACATGAACGAAGTGCTTGCTAATCGGACGTTGGAGCTGCTGGGCGAGGAAAAAGGCAATTATTTTCATTGTAATCCGAACAATCATGTCAACATGTCGCAATCCACAAACGACGTTATCCCTACTGCCATCAAAATTGCCGCCTACCGTTTATCTGAGCAATTGACAGAGACTATGACTTCACTCCAAAGTGCTTTTGCCCGTAAGGAAACGGAATTTGATGATGTTATTAAAATGGGGCGAACGCATCTCCAGGACGCAGTTCCTATTCGTATGGGCCAAGAATTCGGCGCTTATGCACGTGTCATCCAGCGTGATATCAATCGTATCCGTCATGCTTCTAAAGGGCTTTTGACTGTAAATATGGGAGCTACTGCCGTAGGAACAGGGCTTAATGCGAAGCCTGAGTATGTGGAACGCGTAATGTTTCATCTAAAAGCGCAAGTGGGAATCCCCATTGAACTAGCCGAGCATTTGGTCGACGGTACCCAAAACATGGATGCCTACACGGAGCTATCCGCTTCCTTGAAAGTATGCGCCGTTAACCTTTCAAAAATATGCAATGATATCCGATTAATGGCTTCAGGTCCTCGCGTAGGCTTAGGGGAACTGAAACTGCCGCCGAGACAACCGGGATCTTCCATTATGCCAGGTAAAGTAAACCCTGTTATGCCTGAAGTTGTGAATCAAGTGGCGTTCCAAGTCATTGGCAACGATCATACGATCTGCTTGGCCTGCGAAGCAGGACAATTTGAACTTAACGTAATGGGACCCGTACTTGCGTTCAACCTTCTACAATCGCTGAAAATATTGCGGAACGCGGCAGACGTTTTCGAGCGCTTTGCGATTGAGGGCTTGGAAGCCGACCGCGAGCGCTGCGCAACTTATGTCGAGCAAAGCTTTGGCATCGTCACAGCTTTGAACCCGCATCTCGGCTACGAAGTCGCCGCGCAATTAGTGAAAGAAGCTGTGCGCACAGGCATGACGCTCAAAGAGCTTATCCTAGAGCGCGGGCTGCTTACTCCTGAGGAGATTGAAGAAATCCTCAATCCCATTCAGATGACCACGCCGGGTATCGCTGGCGAGAGATTGCTGCAGCCTGCCGACTAAGGCTGCTGGATGAAGTAACCTGTGCAGTCTACAACAGTTGGCTAAAGTCTGCTCATAAAAACGAACGCCCCCGACCCATCGATAGATGAGTTAGGGGCGTTTTTAACATTCGAGGATGAAGATGCAAAAAGTGCAGCAAATCTCAGTCTTTTTTTCATTTAGACGAGCGATGATGTATTATGTGCATCAAATATGTTCATTTTAACCAATATTGTCTAAATGGTACCTGATTTGATGCACTTTTTGCAGTAAATCCAAAGAAAACGTTGAGGAACAGCTTGGATTAGCTGCACTTTTTACATCATCTTCCTACACTAACTGCGACGACTTAATCCAAACGGTCGTTCATCGATTCAAAAAAGGTTAGCTTATTCCCGAACGGATCCGTGACGCAGACTTCTTTGGTATGCCAGGGGCTCGTTTCAATACCGGGGCGAGAATACTTATATTCCTTTTTCAATAAACCAGTATGAAATGCTGTTATGTCAACGATTTCTATTCGAACAGCTGCACCCGGGCTGCAATCCCCATAATGCTCGGATAAGTGCAACTTACACTCGCCTAATCGTATCTCCATGTAAAGCGGCATATCATTCTCTAAACGATGCTCCCACTCTAACGAAAAACCCAAGTAATCTAGGTAGAATTCCTTTGCTTTCTTTTCATCGAACATTCTAAAAATCGGCGTGACGCCTTTAACAGTTGTTATAGCAATCATCTCCTTGATTTTTCGTTTGTGTAAGGACTTGAATGTCTTGAGCTGCCTATGCTATTTACGAGTACATAAAAGGTTACGTAGACTGTCATGATAACAAATCCGACTAATAAGCAGAAAACGAAGGCTTCTTGATGCAGAGTTTCTCTCAGGATTTCCAATATTCTTTCCGTGTGGAAAGCGTCCCAGCTGTTTAAGCGGTATTCTCTTCCCAAAAGTATGCCGTACCCGCATAGCAACGCGGTCAATACTATGATCAACCATGAAACAAAGGGATTGAATCGCTCTTTCCATATTTTTTGAATGATGTACATGGAGCTGCATCCTAGCAATAGACCGTTCCATGCAAATAAGAAGATGACGAAAAAATCATACCAATAGGTAAAGGAGAGCGCTCCTTTTTCTACATAGGAGTCCTTCAAAATCGTTAAATGAATGAAGTCCGTCAAGACATACGGAGAGTTAGGCAGGAATAACAACCAAGCTAATCCGACCGCGATTAAAATGATTTTTCTCAAAATCATATATGTACTAGTGTGTATAAATTGGGCTATCACGGCAAGGATGTACGGAATCCAAGCGAGAAATAAGTTCCAAATTAGAAATGCAAAATAGGTCTGGTTTTTGAACAAAAAGTAGACCCCAACTGTGGAAAGTGAGAGCAAGATCAGAAAGAGATGCAGGTACCATTGATTTAAGTTCTTCATTATAGGCTCCACACTTGGTCTATGTATTTGGCAGTGAGTGATGCTGCCCCATCCAAGATGATGTCTATATCTTACATTTATTTACTGCGTGTAACAAGCAAATAACCCGTTATCCTCACAGTAAAGCGGAGAGTAACGGGTTTTGTTTATTCGGACATTTGTTAGCCTTGCCAATTCGTCTATCGTCTTTCGTCTTTCAAAAGTATCTACCTATAGAATCTGCTTGCCCAACAAGGAGCTAATTAAGCCGACGGCTAATTGGGACGTTTTGTTATTGTCGTCGAGAAGAGGATTCACCTCAACGAATTCGGCTGAGGTTACAATGCCTGCTTCGTGCAGCATTTCTACGGCCAAATGAGCTTCGCGGTAATGAAGTCCGCCTTTTACAATCGTGCCTGTTCCAGGTGCTTCAAGCGGATCTAGAGAATCGACGTCAAAACTAACATGTACGCCGTCTGTTTTACTGCTTATATAGTCAATAGCATCTTGCATAATGGAAGCCATCCCTTTGCGATCAATGTCATACATGGTATAGCATTTGATCCCCAAAGAGCGAATGAGCTTCTTCTCGCCCTCATCAAGGGAACGCGCTGCAATAAGGACGATATTCTCTGCTTTCACTTTGTCATGATTACCCATAATGCTGGTTAATAAGGGGTGCCCCATCCCTAGACTGACGGCCAACGACATGCCATGAATATTACCCGACGGGCTTGTATCGGCTGAATTTAAGTCGGAATGTGCATCGATCCAGATGACGCCTAAGTTTTGATAGTGGCTGGATAACCCTGCTAATGTCCCGATCGCTATACTATGATCACCGCCGATGACGAGTGGAAAGCGTCCTTGCTCCACAACCTGAGAGACTTGCTCAGCAAGACGTGTATTTACCTCGATTACTTCCGCCAAATACTTGAGGTTGGTTTGATCAACTTCAGCCGCCAAGGGAGTCGCTGTATCGTTCGGCAGACGGATATCAGCAACGTGATCGATCGTGATATCCATTTGCTGTAAACCTCGAATTAATCCTGCTTGTAATATGGCTTTTGGCCCTTTGCTCGCTCCGCGTCGACCTGCTCCAAGATCAAATGGCACAGTAATCGCAGCAATTGTTGGCTTGGTTCTCATTCGATCAGCTCCTCTATGTCGGGCTTCAGATAAAGCTTCGCTTGTAATTAGATTATCATAACCTAGCTCATTATTGGAGATTTTAATTTGGTTCCTGTGGCTCATGGGGTTGGAGAACAGGTCCTTATTTTACCCAATAACGGAGCACTTATTGTATCGCCATAAGCATACCCCTTATATAGGGAAGGAATTAGGGTGCAAAGTGCTGGTTGCCTGGAGCAGAGGGAATCTTGTCTTTGAAGAAGCGAAGGGTACCCATGCTGTGAAGGCTTGGAAATGGTGTCGTTATAAAACAAAGTAAACTTGACATTCCATGAAGTTGATGTGAAAATAAATGAACTGAGGATTTTAATTAACTTTAAATTCACTGACGAGAACGAGTACGCTATCCCCCTTGATTTCCAGAGAGTTGGCCTAGTGCTGAAAGCCAATATTCAAGACTTAGCCGAAAATCCCCTCCGAGAAGGTAAGCTGAAGGAAGTTTAGTAAGCTGACCCGGGATCCCGCCGTTACAAGGGCCGCGTATGATAGTACGTAGATCGAGAGCTATAATGATCATATTCTTATGATCGTTACGGAACTAGGGTGGTATCGCGAGATGTAATCTCGTCCCTTACGGGGCGGGATTTTTTGTTTTTCAATAACGATGATTTCCGACTAGTTCTATCATTTTATTAAAGGAGTGTGTGTTGCGCATGAGAAAAATTGATGTGAAAGAAAAAGCGAGAACCCGCGAACTGCGCGTTCTTGAGCAATGGAAATTGAATGGTACGTTCCGCAAGTCGATCGACAATCGAAAAGGCAAACCGAATTTCGTCTTTTACGAAGGACCGCCGACGGCAAACGGATCACCCCATATCGGACATGTGCTTGGTCGTGTTGTAAAAGATTTCATCTGCCGCTATAAAACAATGTCCGGGTACCAAGTCATCCGCAAAGCTGGGTGGGACACGCATGGCTTGCCCGTCGAGCTTGGCGTGCAGAAGCAGCTGGGCATCTCGGGGAAACAAGAGATTGAAAAATACGGAGTAGCCGAATTTGTTGAGAAATGCAAAAGCAGTGTATTTGAATATGAAAAGCAGTGGCGTGAGCTAACGGAAGCCATCGCATACTGGACAGATATGGATAACCCCTATGTTACATTGGATAACGGCTACATCGAGAGTGTTTGGCACATTTTATCCAAAATCCATAACAAAGGACTGTTATACAAGGGGCACCGTGTAAGCCCTTATTGTCCAGACTGCCAAACAACGCTCAGTTCTCACGAAGTGGCTCAAGGCTATGAAGATGTAAAGGATTTAAGCGCCACGTGAAATTCAGAAGTAAAAGTGCGAGTGAAATCTTTCTGGCTTGGACGACGACCCCATGGACGCTGCCTGCGAACATAGCGTTGGCGGTAAATAAAGATTTGGATTACGTCAAAGTGAAACATAAAGGCGAAGTGTACATCGTCGCGAAAAATCTCGCGGAAAAAGTCTTCAAAGAAGACTTCGAAATTTTAACTGTGCATAAGGGATCGGAATTCGTCGGCACGGCCTATGAGCCTCCTTTCGGCTATATTAGCCCAAACAAAGGGCATATCGTCGTAGACGCTGACTATGTTATGGATACGAGTGGTACGGGAATCGTCCATATAGCTCCTGCTCATGGTGAAGATGATTACCGAACAGTCCGCCAACACGAGCTGGATTTTGTGAATGTTGTGAACTTGGCAGGACGTTACAATGATCAAATCACTGACTTCGCCGGACGCTTCGTCAAAGATTGTGACGTTGATATCGTGAAAAACTTGTCGGAACGCAGCCTGCTATTTTCCAAAGAGCGCTATGAGCATAGTTACCCTTTCTGCTGGCGCTGTAAATCTCCACTGCTTTATTACGCGATGGAGAGCTGGTTTATCAAAACGACCGCGATCAAAGAGCAGTTGATCGAAAACAACAGTAAAATCGACTGGTATCCTTCTCACATTCGCGAAGGGCGCTTCGGCAAATTCCTTGAAGAGCTTGTCGATTGGAACATCAGCCGCAATCGGTATTGGGGTACCCCGCTTAACGTTTGGTCATGCGGGGATTGCGGAGGAGAATATGCGCCGGGAAGCCATCAAGATTTGCGGGAAAAATCAATTACACCAATTGACGAAAGCTTGGAGCTGCATAAGCCTTACATTGATGAAGTGAAACTGCGCTGCTCATGTGGCGGCATCATGGAAAGAACTCCTGAGGTGATCGACGTGTGGTTCGATAGCGGTTCTATGCCTTTTGCGCAGTATCATCATCCATTCGAAGACGAGACGTCGTTGTTTGGTGGGCAGTACCCAGCGGATATGATCTGCGAAGGGATTGATCAAACAAGGGGCTGGTTTTTTAGTTTACTTGCTGTTTCAACGTTGTATAACGGTAAATCGCCATACAAAGCCGTTCTTTCTACCGGACATGTGTTGGATGAGAATGGGCAAAAAATGTCTAAAAGCAAAGGCAACGGCATCGATCCATGGGAAATCATCGATGAATTTGGCACGGATGCGTTTCGATGGGCTCTGTTGTCGGACAGCGCACCTTGGAACAGCAAGCGGTTCTCTAAGCAAATTGTTGCCGAAGCGAAATCCAAAGTGGTGGATACGATCAATAACACACATGCTTTTTATGCGTTATATGCAACGATTGACCACTTTAAGCATGAAGATCATCCGCCTCAAGAGCACGCGAACGAATTGGATCGGTGGATTTTATCAAGATTGAACAGCACGCTGCAAAATGTAGGTAAGGGCTTGGAAATTAACGACTTCTTAAACCCGGCGAAGCAAATCGAATTGTTTGTCGACGAGCTGAGCAACTGGTATATCCGTCGCTCTCGCGACCGTTTCTGGGGCAGTGAAATGACCGTTGATAAAGTGTCTGCTTATCAAACACTGCGTGAAGTGCTGCTGACAGTCTCGCGGATGATAGCGCCGTATGCGCCGCTCATTGCTGAGGACATATACGGTAACCTCGGCGGCGAAGGCAGCGTACATTTGGCTGACTATCCGAGAGAGAACCATTTAGCTATCGATACAAAGCTCGAAGGTGAAATGGAAACCGCACGGCAGATTGTTGAGTTGGCTCGAACGATTCGGAATGATACAGGCATCAAGACCCGTCAGCCGCTCTCGGAGTTAATCGTTTCGCTAGATCGTCATTTCGACATAAGCCGTTTTGGAGAAATCATTAAAGATGAAATAAACATCAAGGAAATCCGCATAGAACAAAACGACAGCGGCTTTGTTGACTTCAACGTGAAGCTAAATCTTAAGGTCGCCGGGAAAAAGTATGGCAAATTCGTTGGTCCGCTGCAAAACCACTTGAAACAATTGTCTACAACAGAAACCAAGCGAGCGGTCGATAACGGTTTGCTTGAAGTAATGATCGACGGAGAGGAGTTTCATATCACGCTTGATGAGATGCTCGTGGAAAAACAAGCCAAAGAAGGGTTTGCTTCGGCTTCCAGTAACCAGATCACGGTAGCCTTAAACACAGCAATAACAGAAGAGTTGGAACAAGAAGGACTAGTACGGGAAATCATACGCGCTATTCAGGATTACCGTAAAAAGCTGGAGCTGCCGATTGATAAACGAGTCCATCTTGTTCTCGATGTCAATTTAACGTTGAAAGAAGCGTTGGAGCGTTTTGATCATGTTCTGCAAGAGAACGTACTGCTTGCTAGTGTAAGATATGCGAAAGAAAAAAAAATGGAATCCATCTTGATTGGGGATAACCATTTACGCCTGCTTATCGAATAATCGAAAAATAGGGGCAGCACCTAGAGACATGATGATCATGACTTTAGGTACTGCCCCTTTTTCATTTCTAGAATGCCCAATTCCCCTTACGGAAAATGGGTTCAATCGTGCCGTCTGCATGTTCGCCGTCAATATCCATTTCAGCAGAGCCGATCATAAAGTCAACGTGGATCAAACTGTTGTTAAGGCCGGCGCTTTCTTGCTCCTCCTTGGACATCGAAGTTCCGCCCTCTATACATGTAGGGAAGGCTCTGCCTAGTGCCAAGTGATTTGAGGCATTCTCATCATACAGCGTATTAAAGAAGATCAGGTTGGAGTTCGAAATTGGTGATATGTGCGGCACAAGTGCGATTTCACCCAGATAATGTGCTCCTTCATCCATTTCGATCATGGCTTTAAGAGACTCGAAGCCTTGTTCAGCGGTGTAGTCAACGACACGCCCGCTTTCGAAAGTGATCGTGAAATTGTTGATCAAATTACCACGATAGCTTAAGGGTTTCGTACTGCGCACTGTACCCTGAGTACCCATTCGATGAGGAGAAATAAAGACTTCCTCCGTCGGGATATTCGGGTTGAAATCGAAGCCTCCTGTCTCGTTGGTGGCGGAACCACCTCGCCAAATATGGTTGTCTGGCAGTTCGACAGTAAGCTCGGTTCCTGGGGCACGGTAATGGATCTTACGAAATTGCTTCTCGTTAAGCTGTTCTCTTTTGCTCCGAAGCGTCGCGTTGTGTTCCATCCAATTCTGGATTGGATTTTCTTGATCTACGCGTGTAGCTTGAAATATGGCGTCCCATAGAGCAGTAATCGCGGCCTCCTCTTCCAAATGAGGAAAGACTTTCTTCGCCCAAGCAGAAGAAGGTGCCGCGATGATCGACCATGTCATCCGATAGGAGGACATGCTTTCTCTCCATTTCTCTAATTTCGCGCCTGCGGCTTTGGAATTTGCGGAAATGCGAGCTGGATCGATATCCTTCAGCAATTCAGGATCATCGGCATCGATAAATAAATAGGCGCCGTTATTATCGGCTAGCTCATCGAGCGCCTGCGCTCTCCATGATGGATATTCATGAAACGCTTCATCAGGCGCATAGGTATATTTAATTTGGGTGCAGATTTCATCCTGCCATTCAATATGTACGTGTTTGGCCCCAGCTTGATAAGCTTTACGGGCAATGAGTCGAACGAATTCGGGAAGATGAATGGGTGCGTTAATCCAAAGTGTTTGGCCGGATTGAATGTTCACAGCGACGCGAACGGTTAGCTCCGCATATTTATCCAGATTACTTTCAAAAGTCATAGGAAACCTCCTTTTTATTCTTGAACTTGCTAGCAGTTTATCCTGCCAAGAGTCAACTGTCAAATAAATTTTACAGTCGAAGCGCTCTGCCCAGTCATGATCAAAGGGTCCCTCTCGTCACTGGTGGCAATTAACTCTAAATATATCCGGAAATAGCAGGATTGTATGAGTATTTAGCATCATCCTTACTTCAATGTCTATGGCGCTTTCGATATGATGATGTCATAAGGGAATACATCCTAACTTAATCGTGGAGGGGACCAACATGTCACGGACAATGCTTAAGCTTTCAAAAGAACAAAAACAGCACTTCGAATCAGAAGGATATTTAATTGTAAAAGGATTGTTTTCTGAGCAAAATTTGGCCGAAATCGATGATACTTTTGAGGGAATTAGCCATCATGCGGTACCAGGCTTTTTTGAGCCGGATTTACAAGCGGATGGGTCTGATCCGTTAAAAAGATATCCGCGAGTTATGCATCCGCACCGCTTTAATGAGACGGCGAAGAAATATATGCTGCACCAGCCGGTCATGGAAGTGTTAGCAGATTTGTATGATGAAGAGGCCTTAGCCGCGCAAAGCATGTTTTACTATAAGCCACCGGGCTCTCGCGGCCAAGCGCTTCATCAGGATAATTTCTACCTGCAGGTCGAGCCTGGTAATTGCATAGCGGCGTGGACAGCAATTGATGCCGCAGATGATGAGAATGGCGGCTTACTTGTTGTGCCCAAAACGAATACGTTTGAAATTGCTTGTCCGGATATCGCGGATGCCAATGAATCATTCACGAATCACTACGTGAAGCCGCCGAAGGATGAAAAAGCCATGCCAGTCATCATGCAGCGAGGCGACGTTCTCTTTTTTAACGGGAATCTCATCCATGGCTCCTATCGAAACAAAACGAAGGACCGATTTCGTCGGGCGTTCATCTGCCATTATGTGAACGAATCGGCAACCCATATTAGCAATCACTATCGACCGTTGCATCGCCAGAATGGAACGATCGTAGATTTAGAGGTCAACCCTAATGGGGGGCCTTGCGGCGAAGAATTCCAAGCGTTTTATCCTCATTAATCTTTTCGTTTAGCCATAAGGGATCAGTCTAACATCCATGGGTGTTGGCTGGTCCCATTTTACATAGTATGGAATCATTTCAATTGTTTACACTAGAGGAGGGGTGATTGAATGTATGAGTTATAGTTGGATAATGGGTTTGTTGCTTCTTGCGCAGCAGAGTGATGTACCATTTCGAATAACGAATGATAATATGGGTCATAACATAGCAAATGTGCAGCGGGAATCGTATACGGTCAATCTTCTTGATGTGCCGATCATTGATAACGAACGATTAGAGCGGCTTACGGACGTGATCGATAAGAATATGTATCGCAAACCGATTAATGCAACCATTAATGATGAGGGAGGAATCGTGAAGGAGATTGCAGGCGCAAGGCTGAATCGTCAAGCTTTTGTGGAGCAATTTTATGAACATTACTATCGAGAGGGTCCGATGAGATTTGAAGTGCCTCAGTTATCTGTATATCCCAAAGTGGACAGCGAGTTGCTGGCGAATATACGTGTGCGACCCATCGGTTATTATGTGACCTATTTTAATGCGAATAATAAATATCGTTTTACGAACATCAAGCTTGCCACCCAAGCGATTAATAATTATGTCGTTCAACCGAATGAGACGTTCTCCTTCAACCGTGTTGTTGGTGTTCGGACGCGAGGCAAGGGGTACATGCCGGCAAAGATCATTGTAAGGGGTGAATTCTCGGAAGGGATTGGCGGCGGCATTTGCCAAATTTCTTCTACTTTGTTTAACGCGGTGGATCGCGCTGGTCTCAAAATTGTAGAAAGATATTCGCACAGCCGATCTGTCCCCTATGTTCCGCCAGGTAGGGATGCTACTGTGAATTGGGGAGGTCCTGACTTCAGCTTTAAGAACAACTACAATCAACCTATTCTGATAAGGGCTCAGGCTTTACCTGGCCGGGTTTTCGTTAGTATTTCGTCTTCCGATGTCATAAATTATAAGCCGCGGCATGTTCCGAGTGCATCTGATGATCTGCCAGAGGAAATACAAGCGGGGACCAATGTAGGTCAGTCTGTTCCATAAATGAGAAGCTCCGTTCCAACGTGATTGTTGGTGTATGGGGCTTTTTGTTTGCCTAGGATCGAGTTATGGCGAATTTGAGGTCAATATATGCATATTTTACAAAATGAAAGCAAAAAATCACAAGATTTTCGAGTCGCCTTTCGCTAGAATAGAGGGCAGATCATTCAGCTTGAGAAGGGTGGAATTTAGCTTTATGAAAACATTTTTAGATGAGAATTTTATGCTTACGAACGATACCGCGGTTCATCTATTCCACGAATTTGCCAAAGATCTGCCGATTATTGATTATCACTGCCATCTAAGTCCTAAGGAAATTTATGAAAATAAACAATTCAATAACATCACGGAAGCTTGGCTGTACGGCGACCATTATAAGTGGAGAATGATGCGTGCCAACGGTGTGGAGGAAGCTAAAATCACTGGTGGCGCTAGCGATTACGAGCGCTTTTTGGCATGGGCTGGAACGGTTCCTATGGCTGTTGGCAACCCTCTGTACCACTGGTCTCATATGGAGCTTCGTACTTATTTCGGTGTTTATGACATCATTAACGAGCAGAATGCGCCTGCCATCTGGGAAAAAGTGAACGCAAAGCTCGCAGAAGGCGGTTCCCGTGCTAGAGATCTCATTACGAATTCCAAAGTAACGGTCATTTGCACAACGGACGATCCGGTGGATTCGCTAGAATATCACATCAAAATTAAAGAGCTTACAGATTTTAACACACAAGTTCTGCCTTCCTACCGTCCAGACAAAGCGCTTGAAATCAATCGCGCCACTTTCCTTCCATGGATCGGCCAATTGGAGCAATCCGCTGGCATCACGATTAGTTCCTACGATGACCTGCTGGCTGGATTAGAAAGTAGAGCGCAGTTTTTTGATTCAGTTGGCTGTAAGGTGTCTGACCATGCCTTGGATTATGTGCCTTACGCTGCAGCTACCAAAGAAGAAGTGGATCAGATTTTTAAAGCAGCTCTGGCTGGCAACGCGGTTAGTCTGGAAGACGAAAAGAAATATAAGGCGTTCACGTTGTTATTCTTAGGGGGCGTGTACAAGAAGCTGGATTGGGCGATGCAGTACCATATTAATGCTTCCCGCAATAATAACGGACGAGCTTTCTCGCAGCTGGGCCCGGACACCGGATTCGACTCTATTAACGATAGCCCGGTAGCAAGCGCTTTAACAGGTTTGTTATCCTCTCTGGCTGTTGCTGATTCGCTGCCTAGAACGATTCTGTACTCGTTAAACGCACGTGACAATGAAATTCTCGCTTCCCTCATGGGCAGCTTCCAAGGCGATGGTATTCCCGGCAAAATTCAATTAGGATCCGCTTGGTGGTTCAACGATACCAAAGATGGTATGGTTTCGCAGATGAAATCGCTGGCGAATTTTGGTCTGCTTGGCCGCTTCGTCGGTATGTTGACCGATTCCAGAAGCTTCTTGTCCTATACAAGACATGATTACTTCCGCAGAATCCTCTGCAACATGTTAGGCGAATGGGTTGAAGCTGGAGAATTCCCGAACGACGAACAGCTGCTGAAACAGCTGGTTCAAGGGATTTCGTATAATAATGCTAAGCAATATTTCGGGTTTTAAAATAGAGACCTTCGAGCAGGTTGTGCCTGCTCGAAGGTTTTTTTGTTATGGGGCAGTGCAGCGTTGGCTGCTGAGAGGGACGGCAGAGTGAGATAAGCTCGGAAACTGAGCTTTTTACACGTTATGGCGTATAAATTTGCGGCATTCCAGCGGAGTCTGTGTGGTCACTTGTTTGAACACGCGGCCGAAGTGAGCGACGCTATCGAAGCCGGATTGCTCAGCGATGTGAATGACTTTCAACTTCGTTTCCCGCAGCAGCCGCTGGGCCTCTCGGATGCGAACGTTGTTCAAGTATTCGATGAACGAAAAGCCGGTCGTTTCTTTGAAAGTACGGCAAAAATAGCTTGGACTGATATGAAAGCTTTCGGAGATCGAAGCTAATGTCAGGCGGTTTCTATACTGTTCGTTGATATAAGCGACGATTTCGAATATTTTGGGATTGTACGCTGGCGGGTCTTCCTGAGCGGAGCTTATCTTATCAGTGATACGCGAGCAGAAGAAGAGTAGCTGCGTGAGCAGAGCTTTGCTGTTCAGCTGCCAGCCGCCTAGTGCCTGGTGCTTTTCGCGCAATAAGCTGAAAAGAAGGTTCTCAACAAAAGTGCGATTCGCACCAGTTAGGGAAAAAATATGCTGTTTCTGTTGAAAAGGAACAAGTAAATGTGTTGATGCTTTCTCATCAATGGAACGTATCCAACTATCATCAAAGTTAAGTAGAATACGCTCGTGAAGGTGAATATCTGCATTTCGTGTTTTGTGAAGCTCGTTTTTATCGATAAAGACGAGGTCGCCCTCTTGAATCAGGTAGGAACGGTCCTGTATGAAATAGTAGCGTTTCCCTCTGAGTAAATAATAAATTTCATAGTGATCATGAAAATGATTCATTGTCATTGAGAAGGGTTGATCTCTGCGCAGTCTTTCAATTTCGTAGAGTAGCAAAGTGGACACCTCTTCGTTCGGTCTTTTAATACGAATTATATAGCAAAATATGCAAGGAATAAAAGTCAATAAGCAAGATTTGATTAGAAACACAACAAATATTGTATTAATCTTGAAATAGGACGTTCGAACAGGAAGACATATCCATATACGCGAGAGGGGTTCACTTTTATGAAAAAGCGTTATGCACTAGTCGGTACCGGAGGAAGAGCGGAGTTTTTCTATGGCGCTATCGTGAAGGATTTTCAAGAAACATCAGAGCTAGTTGCGATTTGTGACATCAATCAAACGAGAATGAATTTCACGAATGGTTTACTCGTCAATAAATATGAATATAATGCTGTTCCCACATATAAAGCGGATCAGTTCGAGGAAATGATTCGTAAAGAAAAGCCTGATTATGTCATTGTCACATCAGTTGATCGCACACATCATACCTACATTATTAAAGCGATGGAGCTTGGTTGTGATGTCATTTCGGAGAAACCGATGACAGTGGATGAAGAGAAATGTCAAGAAATTCTTGATGCGATTAAACGCACAGGGCGGCAGCTTCGCGTGACTTTCAATTACCGTTACGCTCCGCATAATACGAAAATTCGTGAGTTAATTATGGACGGTGCGATTGGTGATGTGCATTCTGTCCATTTTGAGTGGCTGCTGAATACGGAGCATGGGGCAGACTATTTCCGCAGATGGCATCGCGATAAACGTAATGGCGGGGGTCTGCTGGTGCACAAATCAACGCATCATTTTGATCTTGTGAACTTCTGGTTAGGGACGCGTCCTGAGACTGTTTTTGCTATGGGCGGCTTGATGTTCTATGGCAGGGAAAATGCCGAGAAGCGCGGCGTGACTAACTTTTATCAACGTGCGACAGGGAATGAAAATGCGAAGGGTGATCCTTTTGCGCTTCATTTAGATGAAAATGAACATCTCAAGGGTCTGTATTTGGATGCGGAACACGAGGATGGCTACCAACGCGATCAAAGCGTTTTTGGCGATGGAATTAGTATTGAAGATACAATGGGCGTTATGGTTCGCTATAAAAACAAAGCCATTCTCACCTACTCGCTTAATGCTTATATGCCTTGGGAAGGCTTCAATGTGCAATTCAATGGCAGCAAGGGGCGGATTGAAATGAGAGTTGTCGAGAAATCATACGTCAATTCCGGTGGTCTTAAAGAGGACGAAGGTGCTTTGAAGGAAAAGACGATCAAGGTATTTCCAATGTTCGCGGCTCCTTATAAAGTGGAAATTGAAGAAGGCGTCGGCGGTCATGGCGGCGGGGATCCTGTCCTCTTGAAAGACATTTTTGATCAGCCATCCAATGATCGCTTCGAGCGAGCTGCTTCTCATGTTGACGGGGCGATGTCGATTTTGACCGGTATTGCAGGTAATATTTCCATGCGTACGGGGCAACCGGTTGCGGTGGATAAGCTTGTTACTTTTTAAAAAATAGATGGAGGTGGGGTTGGTTGTGGAATCCAGATTCAATCATGGAAAATCTCTATCACTCCTACGAGATTAAACGTTGGCAGCAGAAACAGGCCGAGAATGCCGAACAGACTAAGATTAAATTGAAGCAGCGCCTGATCAAGTCGCTAGATATAGCTTTGGAAGAAAAGGATGAGCTTCGTCCTGTTCTCTTAGAGCGCATTGAGCTCGAAGATCATTTTCGAGAGCGTATCGAATTCGGAACGGTCTTGGGATTTCGAGTTCCGGCCTATGTGTTATTACCTAAAAGATTGACCGAGCGAACTGCAGCGGTACTGGCTCTGCACGGACATGGTTACGGTAGTCGCCAGATTGTTGGACTCCATCCGGATGGAACTGATAACACAGGTAAGCCGGATCTTCATGGCAATTATGCCTTGGAATTAGTGAGACGCGGCTTCATCGTGGTCGTACCTGAGATGATCGGATTCGGGGATCGAAGACTGGCTGCGGATCAGAAGGATGGGAAAGTCGGGAATTCATCCTGTCAAACACTTGCATCACATCTGTTTTTATATGGCATCTCGCTGGCGGGGTTACGTGTTCAAGAGGCGCGGCGGGCGCTCGATTATGTGTTGTCTCGAGAGGATGTTGATCCAGCAAGAGTGGGATCCTTTGGCTTTTCGGGAGGCGGGCTTATCGCCGCATATACCGCAGCGATAGATGAACGAATCAAAGCCACGGTACTCTGCGCCTTTGTGAATACGTTCAAAGGAAGCATTATGCATGTTCACCACTGCATTGATAATTACTTACCTGGGGTTTTGGAATATTCGGAGCTCCCCGAATTACTCGGGTTACTTGCTCCTCGTCCGCTGTTCATTGCATCTGGCCAGCAGGATCCTATTTTTCCGATAGAAACAGTGGAAGTGGCGATTCAGTATTTGCGAAATGTGTATGATGAAGCGGGTGCGGGTGAGAAGCTGGGGGTTCATCTCTTTGAAGGTGTTCATGAAGTGAATGGGAGTCAGGCCTACCCTTGGTTGGTTGAGGCTTTAGAATCTTAATTTAAAAACTTAAGCTTGTAAAAAAAGAAAACCTCATCAAAAGATGGGGTTTTTGATATTAAATATATGGTCTTGGCTTTGTATCCAACAGAATTATGGCTAATAAATCGAAAAGTACAAGCGGTAAGATAAATGGGATAAACGAGACTTGAGCCTTATTTTTGTTGCGAGTTGTTTTTAAATAAACTCTACTCTTATCTACCTTTACTATTGTACCCTGGTAGGTTCCTTGAGTCGTTTTTATCATGACTTTACGCCCAACATAATTTTTACAAACCCGATATTTATTTGAAGTGTTCAACTAATTTCCTCCTCTCAAGTAGTGGTAATCTATTATATGCGTTTCCGACTTATATGAGTGTGTGCTAGATCAATTGATTTGGAATTGTATTTTATACCCCTCATCTTTCTATCGAGGCATAACTATGCTAACCTGTTAGGTAGAGTCAACAAGGTGGTGTACCTCTTTTGAAACGAGTCTTAATAACGGGTTATAAAGCATCTGAGCTGGGCATTTTTTCTTTAAAGCACCCAGGCATTCCAATTATCAAAAAAGCGATCAAGAAGAGACTCATCGCACTTATGGAAGAAGGACTTGAGTGGGTCGTTGTCAGCGGACAATGGGGGGTTGAATTGTGGGCGGCTGAGGCTGTGCTTGAACTTCGAGATGGCGCCTATCCAGAGCTGAAATTAGCTGTCGTTACCCCTTTTCTTGAGCAAGAAGAAAAATGGAGCGATGATAAGAAAAATAGCTATAATAGCGTCATGGAACGCGCGAATTACGTGAACAGCGTGACGAAGACTAAATACGAAGGACCGTGGCAGTTCAAGGAAAGAGACAAGTTTCTGCTGCGTAATTCGGACGGCATCATTCTTGTTTATGATGAAGATACAGAGGGTTCACCCAAGTTTATGAAACAACAGGCAGCGCAGATTGCTGCGAATCATGCTTACCCGATTATCACGATTAATGCTTATGATTTGCAAAATATCGCCGAAGATGAACAAGGTGACCAGTCGGGAGATCTTGCTGGTGATCTCGACTTCGCCGACAACGGTAACCATACGGATTTTGATGAGATATAAACAATAAATGGCCGTCTCAAAAGGTGATCGACCTTGGGAAACGGCTATTTTTTCACCACATAAGAAAGTATAAGTTTTCGGATCACGAAACCCGCTTTCTTATTGGCGATAAAACTTACCTCTAAACGCGGTCGCTCATCTTTGAATGGCCTCGATAGAGGTTTTCTCATAAATCACGATGTAATTTCTAATCTTCAAACAATATGATAAAATATACATATCATAGCACGGTTGTCGGGAGTTTTTCGTATTTGGTCGTTCAGTCGTTAAGCATCAGGGGGTAAACACATGGCATTTTCCTGGAAACGTAATCTCATCACTTTATGGATCGGTGTATTTTTCTGCGGCATGGCGTATACGATTTCAGTTCCTTTCTTACCTATCTTCCTACATACGGAGCTCGGTATTGATAATGGCCTGGAAGCTTGGTCTGGTATTACGTTTGGCATCACTTTTTTGGCTAGTGCTTTAATTGCGCCTTTTTGGGGCTCTTTGGCGGACAAGTATGGCCGTAAACCGATGTTGATTCGCTCGGGTTTCAGCTTAAGCGTGCTTTATTTTGCGACTTTTTTCGTTCATGATCCTTACATATTTCTTGTCGTCCGGATTCTTCAGGGGCTGCTTGCCGGTTTTGTTCCTGCTTCCATCGCTTTAGTGGCCACGAACACGCCTGAAAAAGAAGTTGGTTATGCGCTGGGGGTCATGTCAACGGCAGGAGCCGCCGGCAGTGTCATCGGTCCGCTGGTAGGCGGATTCGTCAGCCACTGGGTGGGAAACCGAGAATCGTTCCTAGTTTCCGGCTGTGTCGTCTTAGTCGCAGCCTTTATCGCGCTGTTTGGGGCGAAGGAAACGAACTTTAATCGCTCGGCTGTGAGGTCGGGTGTTATGGATGATTTGAAGTCGGCTGCTCATAATCGCCCTTTCATGATAATACTAGGGGTCACCATGCTGGTGGCAACTTCGGTCATGATTGTCGAGCCGCTGCTTACCATCTATGTGCTGCAAATGGGCGGCAACAAAAGCTCGGCTTCGCTGAGCTCAGGCATTATTTTCTCTGCGGTGGGCATCGCAACCGTCATTGCAGCACCGAGATGGGGGAAACTCGGACAGAAAATCACCTACTCCAAAACCCTATTCATCGGCCTAATTGGCGGAGGAATAGGGAATCTGCTTCAGTTGGGTACTCATCATTTGCTGGCGTTTGGCATTCTGAGGTTTAGCTATGGGTTGTTTTTTGCTGCCGTCTATCCGGCATTAAACGCGCTCATCGTGAAATTTACGGACTCCAGCTTTAGAGGACGAGCGTTTAGTTTAAATCAGTCCGCTACACAGCTCGGAACCATGAGTGGTCCAATTATCGGTGGTTTTTTGGGCGGTTGGATCGGTATTCCGCTCGTTTTTGCCATCAACGGCTTGGCGCTTATCTGTGTGGCCTTCTTCTTCAAATATCGCGGTCCCAAAGTGGTGGCTGCTCCATTATCTTCACCAGAGTAAGGCAGAAGGGCTAAATATACTCCGTCATTCCTTTTTCCTTCAGCAGGTCGACAATATCTTTAACGGATTGCGCCTTGTCTTTGGGACATATTAAAAGTGCATCCCCAGTGTCCGCAATGATGAAGCCGTCAACGCCAATTGTTGTGATTAGTCTGCCATTCCCGTATATGATGGAATTTCGTGTATCTATGCCCATATGATTTGCTTTAATAATATTTCCTGATGGATCCGGAGGGAAGATCGCGCCGAGCGCATCCCAGCTGCCGATATCATTCCAGCCAAATTGACCAGACAGAACAACGACTTCATCTGACCGCTCAAGGATTCCGTAATCAATCGAAATGTTTTGAAGCGTTGGATAGATGTTATTAATGATTTCTTCTGCCTGATCCGTGCCTAGATAATCGCTGATTGGAAGCATTGTCTTATACAGCCGAGGCAGGTAACGCTTGAAATTATCAATAATGACGGAAGTTTTCCAAATGAAAATGCCGCTATTCCATAAATAATTACCGGATGACAGATAGCCTTGTGCTTTCTGAAAGTTCGGTTTTTCTACAAATTCAGCTACTTCGTATACGGCAACAGGATTGGAAGAAATGGGTTCTTTATCAAAGGCGATATAACCGTACCCAGTAGATGGGAATGTCGGCTTAATTCCGATGGTAACGATTTTGTCCGTCTTCATTGCGACCGTACAAGCTTCGTCTAATGTAAGCCGAAATTGTTCTTCATCGGTTATATAATGATCGGAAGGCAATACAACCATTAAGGAATCACCGTGTGATTTTTCTATAGATAACGCCGCGAAAAGTATGCTTGCAGCCGTGTTTCTGGCAACGGGCTCGATCAAAATGTTACTTTTCGATACACTGCTATGCATGATACTTTCCAGCAGAACCGCTTGAGAGCGATTCGTAACAATAACGGTATTTTCTTGAGGGATAATGCCTTTGAAGCGTTCGATCGTATCATTTAGCATAATATCATTTCCACTAATATTTAGAAGCTGCTTTGGAATCTCTTGTCTAGACAGCGGCCAGAAGCGGGTTCCGCCCCCTCCTGCAAGGATGGTAGCAAATTTATTCATGATGCATCACCAAATGAGCAATGGAGAAGGAAATGATACTCTCAGAGCCTTGATTAAGGTTAAGCCCTGTGGCATGGATGCCATCGTAACAAGCTCCTGTTTGAGGATCAATGAGAGACATTTTTAATGAATTATGGCCTAAATACCATTCATAGCATGAGGCTGCTATCTTCAGATAAGCTGGGTTTTGGAGCACGATCGCGGCTTCTTTACACGCAAGAAGCATTTCACAGGCTTCAATCGGCTGTTCATCGTAGGGAGCGGCCTTTTCGTCACGCAACTGCCAACCATGGCTGCCAATCGGCTTATAATATCCTTCTTTTGCAAAGGTTTTGGATACTAGAAATTCCAGACTTTCCTTAGCCGTTTCCTTCAAACTAACGTTATCAGAGATATGTGATGCTTTTAAAAGTGCCCATGGAAGCATGGAGTTTCCGTAGGTAAGGCTGTCTTCAAACCAATTCCAGCCGTTTCCCTTATTGCGAATATATTGATTGTGCAGTCGGACCGCTATTTTTTCGATCAAATTGATGATGAATGCCCTAGGTAGAAAAGCCTTTTCTTCTGCGGTGCTTGGCGTGTGGAGATAGGGGAAGGAGTAAGTTAAAGCACCAGGGGTTTCTATTAAATAACTTAGACCGATTACTGCATAAGCTCCAGCACGAGGAGAACCTAGCTTCTCGATATGCGGTAATGCCTGATTGATTAAATAACGACAGGTATTAAGTACATTATCGGGCAGCAAAGAGGAATGGGCGAGCGCGAATCCTAATGCCCATAGTGTGCGTCCTTGACAATCTTCAGAGCCGCTATCCTCCGTGAATGAACGGTTATAATCTAAAAAGTTTCTAAAATTTCCATCTGTATTCTGTGCATGGTGAATGAAGGAAACGTAAGTATGAATGAGGTCTAACGTGCTGGAATCTTTATTACTGCTGTACAATAAAATGGCTGCGATTAATGCCCGTGCGTTATCATCCGTCGTATAACCTTTCGAGCGGTCGGGTACGCCAAATTTGGTATGTTGAAAAATGCCTGTATCATCCGTTATCCTGCGCATATAATCGGACTTAAACTGCCGTATCTTTTGTACTTGCATTAAATCACTCCTATGTGTTTTACTTTAGCGAAACTGGCATCGTGATTCTTTACTTTAGTAGACTCTGAATCTATTATTTTCTCTTGGAAGATGGCGGCATAGGTTTTGGCAATTTCGTTCCACAACATGGTTCTTCCGAGTTCGAGCGTACGACTTTCCATTTCAGCTATTCTAGTAGGGTCATTCAGTAATTGAAGGATGCAAGCTTCCAAAGAGGCTGAATCGTGGAAATTTGCAAGTAAGCCCCTGCCCTCTGCCAGCATTTCCTCGGCATATCGGTAAGGCGTGGAGACAATAACCCTTCCATAACCGACTCCGTACGCCAAAGTTCCGCTAACGGCCTGATCCTTGCCTAAATAAGGAGTCATATAAATGTCTGACATGACTAGCGATTGAATGACTTCATCCTGCGTCAAAAGCTTGTCAACGAAGCGAACATTACGAGTTAAATCAAATTCTTCCACAAGACTCATCAGCTTTTGTCGGTATACCTCGCCTGTTTCTTGTTTAACGACCGGATGTGTTTTCCCCCAAATGATATAGAGAGAATCCGGATGCTGTTTGACCACTCCGCGCATGGCCTCAATGCTGTATTCAATTCCTTTACCAGGACTTAAAAACCCAAAGGTGGATAATATTTTTCGATCTGCAAAGCCATATTGCTCTTTAAGTTCTGATCTTGATCCGGTTTGGACATGGGGTACACCATGATGAATGAAAGCGATTTTGGCAGCATCAACGCCATATATGGAGATCAGATCGGTTACTGTAGACTGCGCCATCGTGACAACTTTAACACTTAGCTCTGCAACTCGGTTCATGATGTGGTGCTGCTTGGGAGAAGGTTTGGTTAACACGGTATGAAAAATGACGACATACGGAATAGTCAGTCTTTCGACGAATGGAATCAAGTATTCACCGCTTTCTCCGCCGTAAATACCGAATTCATGCTGGATAACGAGAAGATCAACGTCTGATGAGCTAAGATAATCGGCCGTTTCTATATAATCCGATAGCTTATGTTGGTCAATTTCCCTCATCACTTGCTCTTGATAGTCGTAAGCTTCGTTGTTATTGATGGCAATGATACGAGGCTTGTTAAAGCCTTTGATGTTCTGGAGTTCATCTAATAAATCTTGTGTAAATGTAGCTATGCCGCATTCTCTCGGCAGGCTAGTACCTAGAAAAACGATATTCCGATTGCTGCTTGTATACTTCATATAATAAGCCTCCATGTTGGTTCGCGATTTTTGGAACACAAAAAAAAGAATATAAAGATAGGTCTTTAATTCTTTTGGGGGAAAGGGTATATTATTTTCAGAAAATTCCAAATTATTTCCTGTTTTCACTATAACATGACCATTTTTTCTTGTCAATTCATTGACTCTCCATCGCGTACCCTATATATTTATGGAGGGGGTGTATGTGTGTCAGTCATACGCAGTAAACTAAAAGAAGTCATGGAGAATCATGATCCTAAATTATCGATACGTAGGCTCGCTAAAGAGATTAACTACCACTTTGACTCCGTTCGTCGTATGTATAAGGATGAGATGGTACAGTATCCTAGGGATTTATTGCTAAAGCTTTGTCTGTATTTTAATGTCCAGCCTGGGCAGCTCATTGGCATCGAAATGGATGTGGAAAGTGATTGGACGATAGATGCATCGATGGATTATCAGGAGGACGTCAATGACAAGGAAATCGATTAAAACGGAGAGCTGTAAACAGCATCTAGAAACCTTTTATGCAAACCCCAGAATAACAAAAGTGCAGAAACTAGCTTTCTCTGGGGTTGGAAATCGTGATGTATATAATATAACGGCCCCGTTTCAGTACGACGGGGAGGAAGTCCTATTAGGAAGAGTTGAGGAACGGGATAGCGAGTTCTCTCAAGTCTTCTTTTTTACATGCAAGAATCAGGTGTGGAGTCCACGAATACATACTCACACCTATAACTTGCAGGATCCATGTATGACCATCATCAAAGGGGAACTAATAATTGGCGGAGTTGAAGTCATTACGGCTGTCGATAATCCGAGTAAGATTGTGTCGTGGGTTACCCAATTTTATCGTGGTTTTCAAATAGATTCCTTATGTCACTTCGCTTCTGGACCTGGTACGATGAAAGATATTCGTATAATTGAGCTTAACGATGGTCGAGTAGGTGTATTTACTAGACCGCAAGGAGCAAGAGGTGGAAGAGGGCAAATCGGATTTACAATCATCAATTCGCTGGAGGAACTCAATGAGCAAACCTTCATCAATGCGGAAATTCTTAGAGAGCAATTTGTCTCCGAAGAATGGGGAGGTGCGAACGAAGCACATTTACTGGGGAATGGCCGTGTGGGCGTTCTGGGGCATGTAGCTTGCTTTGATACCGTAGGAAACAAGCATTATTATTCCATGGTCTTTGCGATAGACCCTGAGACCTGTGAGAAAACACCCATGAAAATTATTGCGGCAAGAAGTGATTTTCCAAGAGGTCCTGGTAAACGGCCGGATCTTGAAGATGTTATTTTTAGCGGTGGGCTTATACGGTCAGGCAATGGTCTTGCCGTCCTTTCTGTTGGCGTTAGTGATGCAGAGGCTTATCAGATTGAAATCCCTGATCCATTTATGGAGTATGAATAGGAACGAGCAGGCTTTCATCAAAGTTTGACTAGATTTTAT
This sequence comes from Paenibacillus alginolyticus DSM 5050 = NBRC 15375, assembly GCF_000422905.1. Taxonomy (GTDB): domain Bacteria; phylum Bacillota; class Bacilli; order Paenibacillales; family NBRC-103111; genus Paenibacillus_E; species Paenibacillus_E alginolyticus. Next base: position 7,369 of record NZ_AUGY01000055.1, on the reverse strand, counting down.
GGTCATGTTATAATTCGTTTGACAAGAATTTATGGTCAAAGAGAGCAGGAAACAAACAAATGAGTAAATTTATTCAATTGAACAAGCGCACTGGTGAAACAAAGTCCCACATGAATCAAGCAAGAAAACAGGGGCGCATCCCGGCTGTGTTGTATGGGATTGGTAAAGATACTTTATCCGTAGAAGTAAATGAAAAAGAAATGCTGGATATTTTGAAAAAAAATCCACGAGCTATCCTGCAAGGCAATACATCCGATGAAAAAGTCATTCCGGTCATTGTTCAGAGCGTCCAAAGGGATGCGATGTCGGGCAATCTGCTGCATATCGACTTTCATCATGTAAACATGACTCAAATCATGGACAGTAAAGTTACTATCCAGTTTTCTGGAGAAGCAATCGGAGTCAAATCCGGTGGGGTTCTACAGATCGAAATCTATGAAGTAGAAGTCCGTTGTATGCCTGGTGATTTGCCAACTTCCATGGAAGTGGATATCAGTGGCCTTGATACGGGAGATAAGCTTCTTGTTTCCGACCTGATTTTCAAAGATGGCATTGAAGTGTTGACGGATGCGAATACGGTTATGATTCAAATCAAAACTGTGCACGATGAAGTTGAAGCAACAGCCTAATAGAAATCAATAAAAACATTAAATATAGAATATAGTTAAATCCCCTGCAAGCTGAAGTGTCTACGTTCTTGAAACTTAGACTCCTCAGCTTGCAGGGGATTTTTTGGTTTCCCTCAATATGCCAAATGAGGCAGAATAGAGAATTTTATCCCTTCAGTCTCGAAATGTCAGACTATAATTTACCAGTCCCCATTTCTATAATCAAAGTGTAAGCAAATCGTTAACGAACTGTAGGAGGTCAAGAATGAAAAAGACGAAAAGTGCATTATCTTTGGCAATGGTTATGGCAATGGCAGCAACATCCATAGCGTGCGGTTCGGGCGGGGACACAAAGACAGCATCCTCTTCAACCGCTCCTGCTTCAGCTGCTCCCGCTGCATCGGTTAAACCGGCGGAAACGGCAAAGCCGAAAGAATTCAAGATGGTTCTGCGCCACATAGAAATCAAAGATACGGCGAAAGCTAATCTTGCTATCTTGCAAGATGTTGTAAAAGCAACAGAAGCTGAGATACCTGGATTGAAATTTGAGCTGGATGGCGTGGAAGATGTTGTCAACCGCGATACGAAGCTCAAAGCTGAGATGCAAGCGGGCAGCCCGCCGCCTATTTTTGACCTTTTCGGTGGAGCGGATACTCAGAACTATTCCAAAGCGGGTCGTCTGCTTGATCTGACCCGATTCTCGCTGAGCTTGGATTGAAAGACAAATTCATGAACTTGAACGAGTTCACCGTTGATGGCAAGATCTATGGTCTTCCAAGAGCGGGATATGTTGAAGGTGTATTTTATAACAAAAAAATGTTCGAGGATGCAGGCGTTCAGGTTCCAAAAACGTGGCTCCTGTCGTCGAGGCGTTCAAGAAGCTGGATGAGTTGAAACAAAAAGGCTATATTGATAAAAACGTGATCGCAACGAAATATTCGGACGGCCAAGCTAAATTCTACACAGGTCAAGCGGCAATGTTGTTCGATGGCAGCTGGGCTGCAGGTGGAATCATGGGTAAAAACTCCACTGTCGCTGCAGATGCAAGCTTCTTTAACTTCCCGAACCTGGGCGGTGCAGGGGATGATATGATCAACGGCGGTTGGTCAAACGGTTACGGTTTCTCTTCCAAGCTGAACGACAGTGAACTGAAAGCGGTTAAAGCGTTTATCAAAAACTTCTATACAGAATCGAATCAGAAACGCGCTTTGAAAGAATCCGGCAACATTCCAGCCATGAAGCTAGCTGATATCGGTGATGCTTCAGGTTTAGTCGCAGAAGTCGTGAAAGGTCAGCTTTCCGCTAAGAAAGGCGCTTTCCCAGCATTCGACGCACTGGTTTCACCAGCTGTTAAGAAAACGCTGGAAGGTACGATGGAAGAGTTGATGGGCGGTAAAGTAACGCCGCAGAAAGCTGCAGAGAAAATGCAAGCTGCACAAGATGCTAAATCATAAAGATTGAATAAAAGCGCAGGGCACCACACGTACGCGGTGGTGTCCTGATTTATGGTCATTGAAGCTGCGCCTCCGTGACAGATTAAGTCATTATTATCGAAAGATGGGGGATAACATGAATAAAGTATTACGCAATCCGCTTGCCTACGCGCTGTTCATCGTTCCGGGCGTGGTGCTCTACATGATCTTTTACATCTTACCCATGGTCAGCTCCTTGAAGTACTCGGTAACAAGCTGGAACGGAATTAACGATCCGACTTCAATGGCTTGGATAATTTCATGAAGGCTTTCCATGATGAGAAGTTTTGGATCGCCCTCAAGAACAATATTTATTTCGTACTTTTTTCCGTGTTTGTACAAATCCCAATCATCATCTTTTTCTCGATTTTGATTAGTGGAGCTCGCAGGTTTCTGGACTTCTACAAAACGACCGTTTTTTTGCCGAGCGTGCTATCGACGGCCATTGTCGGCGTGATCTGGCAATTCATCTATCATCCTGATGCGGGTTTAGTGAATCAGTTGTTACGCGCGATGGGGCTTGAGAAATGGACACATCTATGGCTGGGTGAAGAAGGCTATTCGATGCTAGCCATTCTAGTTACGAATGCCTGGCAGTGGACCGGATTTTATATCGTTCTCGTTTTGGCTGCGATTTTTGCGATATCCAAAGATGTTCAAGAAGCAGGCGAGATCGATGGTGCTGTCGGTTGGTTGAAGTCGCGCCATATTACCGTTCCTCTTATACGTCCTGTCATTCTTGTTGTGCTGATGCTATCCATTACGGGGGCGATGAAAGCACTGGATATCGTGTTTATTATGTCAAAAGGGGGCCCATTCGGCAGCTCTGAGGTTATGGCAACTTATATGTACAAGCAGGCCTATTCCATGTCCTTGTTTGGTTACGCCAATGCGATATCGATCATCATTTTCTAATTCACTGTCCTATTGACACTCATCTTCCATTTTATTACCAAAGGGTCAGAGGAGGTCGAATACTAATATGAGAAGAAGCGCAAGCGGCATCATCCGGCATCGCTGCTCATTCCTTTGTATATCATGATCAAGAATATGGGGATCTACAATACGCCTCTTGCCTTGAATGTTCCTTATACAGCTTGCGGTATCCCACTCTCGGTGTTTGTCATTGCAGCATTCTTAGCGGTTGTTTCTTTTATGGATAAATTTCAAATGAACTATGGCGCTCTTACCGCATCCGTGATGTCGTTCCGGCCATTGCGATTTATAGTGTTTTGCAGCGGCAAATTATTCAGGGCGATACAGCAGGCAGCGTGAAGGGCTAACGAATCGAAAATCCCAGTATTAGACCCGAATATCGTACTCCGAAATGACACTGCATTTGAGCCGGTCGCCAATTCGGCGGTTATCGCCTGGCCCAGCTTTGGCGGGCGAAGGAATTAACCGTCATCTATGTACCTTCACCCGATGTCACGATCGTGTTGCACTTTCGTACGACATATAAGTAAAAAGGAAACGAAGGAAGGAAGGAAGGAAGGAAGGAAGGAAGGAATGTTGCGCATGAACGATCACAACTGGCTTGTGGAACTATTCCAGGCGCATCGGAATCACCTACAGGCGGTGGCTTATCGGTCCCCACTCTTGTACAACTAGTAGGTGATCTAGTGGCTATGTTCGCATCGTCAGCGGCAGGGCCGCTTGCTTTTTGAAGAGTCAGTTCTACCTGACCATACGCTACATGGAAGGGATCGGCCGGTGCTCGTGAACGGATCTGTGGGCGTCATCGTGGCTCCTCGTGGTCGTTCGTTCCGGTGACGTTTCCATTGTCGGCAGCCGTCAGCATAAAGATTTCGTTGAATACCTTGTTCCGAAAGAGAATTGGGCACGAATCGAACCAAGCACTATAAAGTATTAGACCGGATGAATGCCATCCTCCCATATTCTCGACTCCGCTAGTATAAATGCCAAGCTGTCACTCGGTTGGGATGAGACCATCCAAGTAACCCACAGACTCGCTGATTTGTGCAACCCTGCGCTCCGCCTCCTTGATCCGCCGCATAAAAGGCATCTATAAGGAATGAGGTTCATATCTCGCTCCAACTTTGGACAACTGGCGTAATCGATTTGGATTCATGTTGAGAAACGTATAGTACGTGCCTAAAAGACGGGATCTGCATAAATTCTTCTTGCTGCTCTACGGTTAATAATTCTTTTCCTCTCAACGACTTCACACCTTTCGCCTAACATAAAGGTCATTTGATTATCTCAAACCTTGATGTGGTGATTAGTCCGGTTTTTCAGTGTTTGATAAATTTTCGCTTTAGACACACCCGTACGTTCTGTGATTTCCTTAATTGTATATTTTTTGCTATCGTAGAGAGTCAGAGCCATGTCAATTTTATTTTTATCCATGGGCGGACGACCGCCTTTCCTGCCCCTAGCCCGTGCAGCTTGTAATCCAGCATGAGTTCGCTCCCTGATTGTCTCTGCTTCCATTTCTGTGATGCGAGGGTCGCGGAGAAAATGGTCGCTATCCTCTTTTTTATTTTCAACAAAGGATTCTAGATTTGCTAAAACAGCCAATGTGAATGAAACTGCAACGGTAAGAAGGTCAATAATTTATTTCTAGCAAGGGAAATGGTCAAATATCCTACTAAGCACATAAATTCAATAAGGAATTAAGACGAGAAAACCTATAGGTTTGTATATAAATACTAGTGTAAAAACCTAACAATTACACATGAGTTTATTCCATTATGAATTAAAGTTGGTTATAATAAGTATATATAAGAATCAGATCTTATTAGGGGCGTTATTTCACTATCCGAATGTCGACCGGGTGTAGGACCTCAAATCCAAAATGTAAGATCTTTTGAATTGGATAGAACTAACCCCTAGCACTAAGGATTCATTTAAAACACCGATATCAATGAATCATTGTTAGAAAATTACTGGTGGAAGGCAGACAGACGTATGAGCATATCTAGACTTCTTGAGATTGATCCAATTGTGAAGGAGGTTTCGTACAAGCAGCCTGCATTTTCTGGAAAATGGTAAGTTTTCTTCTGCTTACGGTATTTCCTTAATGAGATCGATCAATTTTGTCATGAACGAATTTATAGGGGGGACTTCCATGCAACAAGTATTTGGACGCAATTCATTATGGGATCAGTTACCTTTATCTGCAGTCAGCAGAAAGAGCGGTTACCATTGGTTTGTTGTATTTACCGTATGTATAGGTGCTTTCATGGCAGCTCTAGATGCTAGTATCGTCAATATTGCGCTCCCTGCCCTACAACAACAATTCCATATTGGAATGAATGCTGTAGAATGGGTTAGCTTAGTTTACTTATTAACACTGGCTTCCCTTATTGTGACGTTTGGTCGGATCGCTGATATGTTCGGACGCCGCTGGATGTATGCTTCAGGTTTCCTGGTCTTCATGATAAGCTCATTTCTATGCGGGGCATCCACAGATCTTTCAGCATTACTCCTTTGGAGGGTCTTTCAAGCGGTTGGTGCTGCCATGCTGCAAGCTAATAGTGTTGCTATTATTACTGCAATAACGCCATCTGGCGATCGTGGGAAAGCAATCGGAATACAGGCCAGTGCACAAGGAATCGGGTTAACTTTGGGCCCTGCCTTGGGAGGAGCTATCCTAACTTATTTCGATTGGCGATGGCTGTTTTTTGTTAATATTCCAATCGGTATCATTGGGACTATTTTAGCTTTTCTTCTACTGCCTAAAGATAAGGCTAAATCCAGTTCCAGACATTTTGACTATTGGGGTTTTCTGTTTTTGACACCAAGCTTGATTGGTTTGATTTATGTTTTGAACATGGGAACGAAGCAGGGCTGGACTTCGCCTTCCATTTTGCTTTGTATAGTGATGGCTTTCATTGGCTTCGCGGGTTTTGTGAGAGAGGAACTTCGATGTAAGGCCCCTTTAGTGGACTTCGCGTTATTTCGAAATTCTTCATTCACTTACGGAAATATAACCGGTGTGCTTTCATTCACAATCATGTATGCGGTTTTGTTGTTAACGCCTTATTTTATTGAAAGCATATTACATGTAACGACGATTACATCTGGATTGATTTTAACTATTATTCCCCTTGGAATGACACTATTTACTCCCATATCCGGCATGATCGCAGATAAGTTTGGAATTCGTGTCCCTACTGTTATAGGGATGAGCTTTGCGAGCACAGGTTGTTTGCTTCTGGGATTTATAGGCGGGAACTACACTTATATTTTGTTGATAGCAGGTTTGTTCCTTTTGGGAGTAGGCATGGGGACATTTACCCCTCCTAATAACAGCAGCGTGATGGGGAGTGCGCCATCTAGCCGTCTGGGGGTTGCAGGAGGCATTCTAAATATGGCTAGAACATTCGGGATGGGCTTCGGTGTTACGTTCGGTGGATTATTTTATCAATTATTCTTTTCATTGAATACGCAAGTTCACAAGACAGGAGAGCAGGTAATGATTTCTGCATTCCGGTATACGTATTTTACGATGACATTATTAGGAATAGCTGCTCTAATCATCAGTGCGACTAGAAAGCAAACGAATCAGCCCTATCCAGATTTCTTTATCGGCGAAGGCATATGAGGGATGTCGTATTATAAAGAAGAAGAATGTTGCCGCTCAGCATGCTTTTTAAAATTTGGAGTTAGTAAATCATTCACCAACTTTTGAGCCTGAAAGGGTATAATTAATTACATATAAATAATAGACTCTCGGAATTCAGAGGGGGAAATGGGCGGAATTACGGTAAAATAACTGGAAATTTGGATTGAAAAATAACCAGGAGGGTATTTTCATCCTGTTTCCAAAAATGTGAATGACAAAGAGACCTTTTAAGAGGTCGTCAAAAAAACTAAGCGTTTTGAGGCAAAATATCATCCCTCATGGCTTCGAGGGTTTGGCGATTCTCCGAGTACCAAGCATCAATGTGCTGGCACATCGTAATGCCGTAAATGCGGATTTACCACATCTTTGTAGAGCGATGGCGACCGGCCTCTAGCTTGTAGTCAATCTTCTCTCGTTTGTTGGAACGTTCAACGGTGGTTCGGCGTTTGTAAACAAGCTTCCACTCTTCAGTGCCTCTGACGACACCAGAAAATAAGCGAGAATTGTCCTTGCTGCATGTATGGTAGGTTCGTCCGTACTTGGCAACGGAGCTTGGAGTGGGGCACGTGTTGGTGGTTCGGTCTTTCATCATAGGACATATCCATTTCTGGCGGTCTCGCGTGTTGTCGTATCCATAAGTCTTCATTTCTTTACCTGCCGGACAGATGGGAATCCCAGTTGGAGAAATTTTCATGTCG
>NZ_AUGY01000054.1 GCF_000422905.1 Paenibacillus alginolyticus DSM 5050 = NBRC 15375 | reverse complement strand
GTATGATTATTCTCCGAATGTCGAAGTCGCAACGCATGGTTTTAATCGTTGGCTTGAGCAGGGTGAACAAATCGCTCACACAGCTGTCAAAAGTGCGCTGAAAACGATGCGTAACTGGCAGGACGAAATCCTCAATTACCACCATTGCCGTTGGACAAATGCTACTGTAGAAGGTCGTCATAACCGTATTAAAGCATTTCAACGACGTCATTATTTCTTGCGTAACCCAGATCGATACAAAGCGGGCATTTTAGTTGAATGTAATCTTCATCGACTTTCAAGCTAAATATTCAAGCACTGATTTTGAGGTTGAGCCTAAATATTCAAGTACTTCTTAAAACCAATTGCATCGTATATGGGCGTTAATTTACCTGCGTGGAACAATTGAGGAAGTCACACCGTATCCCGACGATCCGTCTGGTCTGCTCACCTTGTTCCCCAAGGGAGTTCAATAAAAGCAGCGGCAGTCTAGGATAGCCCTAATACGAATAGCCCTTTCAATCATCAAATCGAAAGGGCTATTCGTATTAGGTTACTCTTTTCTATCTTAGATGAATCAAAATTGGACTCCGCCTTGACCGCGGTCAAGCTTAAAATCCTAGCGCCATTCTTTTTCATCCTCAGTTCTAACATTATCCAATACTTCTCTAATGGTCCGCATACCACATATGGCAACGGAAACGTTTGTTCTTTGCTTCATACGGTTCCAAATAGTTATCCAGTCCCATCGGTGCGCCACCGAATCCAACACAAGAAACGTTTAAGTTCGTACGTCCAAGTCTTCTAAATTCCATTCTCTACACCTCTTCGGGCTAACCCCGAATTATTGATTTAAAAAAGGGCCCCGCACGATGGCAAGGAGCCCCTATTTATTATCTTAGAAAAAACGTAGCATCTTGCTGATCCAGAGTCGTTGAAATTGTTGTCATATAAAGCAGACCATTCATATGCCGCATATATTGACCCGGGAAGTTGTAGGACTCCAAAGATACCCCTAAGGCATTCGATAGACCTGAGCGACGGTTCCAAGTCGCATCGCTTTTGAATTGAGTTGAATTGTCGTTGATGTCCATCCAGACTTCACCGTTACGGTGTCTTAAGAAATGGCCGGGGAAGTTGACCGATTCAAGGGAAACCGCTGCTGCATTGGCAAGCCCGGGAACCATTTTCCACCCAGAATCAGCAATAGATGTACCCAGATTACTGCTGATCTTGCCTCTGCCATCTTGGTGGCGAATAAACGTATCGGGAATATTGGAGGATTCAAATTGATTTACAGGTAATTCGTAATCTACACGTACCAATTTCCAACGCTGCGTATCAAGCCCGTTAGCGGTCCATTGAATGACCTTGGTTCCGGCCGGTGCGCCTCCTCCTGCGTTATCTAAGAAAAGACCGCTATGTTCATTCATACTGGTGTAATAACCATTACCCATGTAAGCGAATTTCCAGCGCTGCGTATCCAGGTAGTTGTCCGTCCATTGATTGACCTCAGTCCCGGGTGTTCTCACTCCATTTTGGTCATCCAGTACAAGGTTATTGTTCATGTTCATTATCCTAAAAAAGCCGTTGCCCCTATACTCTGTCAGCCACCATTGCGTATTTAACCCGAGATCATTATATTCGATAACCTTGGTTCCCGCAGGCGAACCTCCCCCTGCATTATCTAAGACAAGGTTATTATTTTGATTGATGAATTTATATTGGGCGCCGGATACGATGATGGAATGCCCATTGATTTGAGCAACATTTGCTCTTATCTCATTAAGGCTGCCATTTTTTACACTATTGACCTCAAGCAAGAGATTGTTGCTTAAAGATAGAAGCGTGCCACTCCAACCCGCTACTGTATTATTATTGCTTCCCGATACCGTTAACGGAGCGTCGATTTCTGACCATGTGGCACCGTTGTCGCTGCTCGTAAACATTTTATTATGGTTGGAGACGACATCCGACATACCTCGTACGTATAATCTGCCATAAGTGCTTCCGTCATCAACATATGCTACTTCCGGGCACTGAGATGCACGATAAAACCCTGTACCAACCACAGCTCCCAACACCGATGGGGTTCCCCAGTTGATCCCATCTGTAGATGTTTTAAATCGGACAGCAAAGTTAGGGCTTGCACCCAAATGCTCATAAAACATAAAGTAGTGCCGTTTTTCGCACGGGTAACTCTCGGCATTCCCGGACGCCAAGCACTGTCCGTATTCTTGCCGACAATAATGCTATAGTTCCCCCAAGTGAGACCCCCGTCACTCGAAATTTCCTGAGCAATCGCTTGGTTATATCCCGCCTGCCTTTCATCGGAATAATAGCAAATCAGTCTGCCATCGCTGGAAACAGCAAATTCTGGCTCCCAAGTGTGATGTGTGCCGGCGCCGCCTTGTGCGGCCAAAGTGCAATTGCCAAGTAGCACCGTTATCCGTACTTCTCCAGATATGGATTGTATACTGAGTACCGGCACTCCAGTCCGATGATGCGAACAAGAGCGTACCGGCTGGGTAAATGCCCACTTGCTGCGGCAAAACATATAGTGTAGTCATCCCTTGCTGATCCCGATTTAAGCCGTAGTTGTTGGGATCAATCTGAGTATAGTAAGACCAGGTCAAACCGTTATCGGTGCTTCGGTAAAAATTGAACGCCTGCATACCAACAAAGCCCGTGTTTCCTGGGAATTTCCTTGTGAACGTGGCCAGTATATTCCCATTGTTCAGCTTTACAGCCCTAGTATAATAAGGCTCGGGTTCCGCCGTATTACTGTAAATGACCGATCCCGATGTAGCTGCTTTTGCGGATGTAATTACGAACAGTTGAGTAAATAACGTCAGCATTAATGAAAGTAACAAAGCAATTTTCATTTTTTTTAACATCTCAAACCTCCGTTTTGTTTTCGTTTTGAATATGAAGTTGCCTCAGCAAGTCACTACACAATTTGTCACCTCCTCTCTAATTGACATTGTTTAATTTTCTCTTTCGTTCACTCCCCTGAAGGAACAGCGATGTCCTCTGTCGTCCCGATCGGAATCCCAAAATCCGGAGTACCATCCGAGCGCCAACTGAACTTTTGCACCCGGGTACTGCGTAGACTAGTAGCTTCGTTTGGGGCAGAAAGGGCATGGTAGACAATCCAATCTTCTGTTCCGTCAGGCGATACCGTAAAACTATTATGACCTGTTGCAAAAACACCGTTTTCCACACTTTTCCGGAACACCGGCACCATGGATTTCTCCCAAGAAGAAGGATCCATCGGATCCGAAGCTTCGTCCATCGTCAGCATGCCTAGCGCATAGTCTTCAGACCATGTGGTGCTTGCAGAATAGACGAGAAATACTTTTCCGTTTCTTTTCAAAATAACAGGGCCCTCGTTAATGGCCATTCCGCCTTGCTTTTCCCATTCCAATGTTGGTGCCGTTAGCAACACATTTCCCCCTTCAACGGTCCATGGATTCGTCATACGCACAATATAAACCGCCGACCCATAATCAGGAAAATGGCCGTATCCCGCATACATAAAATAGAGTTGATTGTGGTGGGTCATCACTGAACCGTCCAGACCGGGGTATTCAGTTGCAATGACCCCTTTCCACACCCATTCGCCGTTCATTGGGTCTTCTGCTTCATTCTCCAGTACACATACTCGCCGAGTATCGTCGCCACCGCCATCATTCGCAGTAAAGTAGATATACCATTTATCTTCTAACCTATGAATCTCCGGAGCCCACAAATTATAACTGTAAGGACCGTTTTCTTCCGGTTTCCAAATTACTTTATTTTGCCCATTTGCGATTCCAGTCATGGAAGCGGATTTTCTGAGCTCCAACTGTCCGCCTTGTGTTGACATAAAGTAGTAAAAACCGTCACTATGCTTAAATATCCAAGGGTCAGCTGCTTTATCGAGAATGGGGTTGCGAAATGTTACTGTCATTTGTTCTCTCTCCTTAAAGTTTCCTCTAATTTTATTTTCTTTGTTTAATAACCGGTCCATCTGTTTGGAGCGTTGAAGTTGGACCATTACCGTCATTTATGACCGGCCAATCATCCTTCCACTTGATCCGATCGATCATTAAGACGCGACCTGAAGATGAAGTCTCCTTCAAATCATACGCATGGTATAACATCCAATCTTGACCCGCATCATCTTGAATGGTGGCATTATGACCCGGTGCTAGGAATGAATTATTCTTTTCAAGAATAGGATTGTCGGGATATGCTTCGAATGGACCGGTAGGTGACTTGGAGCGTGCAACCATAACCGCATAATGCGGATTATGTCCGCTATCTTGGCAGCAGTAATCACCTGAGTAAAACAGATAATAATAACCGTTTCGGTTCATTACCCAAGGACCTTCAACAAGATAGTCGTAGCCGTTACGGCTTTGAACGCCTGGACTCATAACAACAGTCTCCTCTCCAACAACACTCATCCCGTCATCAGAAAGCTGCTGTACATAAATCGGCTGTCTATCGGAGCCCCAATACATATACCTTTTGCCATTGTCATCTTGAAAAACATAAGGGTCGATCTTTTCAAAGCCAGTACCCCAAACGAGTGGTGATCCTTTATCCTTATAGGGTCCCATAGGGTTGTCAGCGACAGCGACACCAATCCCCATGCCTTTTAGCGGATCCCCATCATTCACCTTGGTTGAGTAATAAACATAGTATTTTCCTTGATGATAGGTGATGTGAGGTGCCCACATATAGCCCAATGTCGCCCATGAAGGAATTTGTTCCCCTGTAAATACCGAACCCTTCTCTTCCCAATCAATCAAATCCTTAGAACGTATAATGGGTAGAGCTACCAGATTCCCGTTATACTCGCTTTGTGTTGTAATCGCATAATAATAACCGTCTTTTGCCCTTATAATCGTTGGATCCGGCGCATCATGATGATAGATGGGATTCGTATAAGCTACTTGCTTCCCTTGTGGTTCTTTGATAAAACTCCACCAAATAGTGACAGCTGCCACAATCAGGAGAATTATGATACCGATTGCTTGCTTTCTGATTCGCACTTCCCTGGTCCCTTCCGACATGGAGTTCTTATCCCTTCATTCCCGTCATGGTAATCCCCTCAACAAAATACCTCTGAGCGAAAAAGAATAACAAAATGGTCGGAATCAACGCCAGCACAGCCCCTGCCATGATATACGTCCACTGTGCGTTATAGAATCCTTGGAAAGATGCCAACACGAGCTGAAGTGTAAACTTTTCCGGACTGTTGATGTAAATGAGCGGTCCAAGAAAATCGTTATAACCCGCCAGGAAACCAAAAATTCCTTGCGTGACCAAAGCCGGCTTCGATAAAGGAAGCATAATTCGGATAAAAATTTGGAATGGATTGAGGCCATCCATCTTTGCGGCATCCTCAAGCTCCATGGGAATCGTCATAAAAAATTGTCTAAGAAAAAATACCGCCGCCGCAGCCCCAAACATTCCCGGAATGATCAGCGGCATCCAGCTATCTACCCAACCAATATTTTTATACAAAATAAAGGTAGGAATCATGGTCACGACGCCTGGAATCATCATAGTGGCCAATAGCATCATAAACAGCACATTTTTTGCTGGGAAGCTCAACCGTGCGAATGCATTCGCAGCCAGTGCGCTTGTAAATAAACCGATCACGCAAGGCAGACTAATGACTAGCATCGTATTCATAAAACCTTTCAACACATTTGCTTCTGTTAATACGAATACATAGTTGCTCCACTCGAAATGTTCCGGGATCCACTTTGGAGGCATATCAAATACAACCCCTTGTTCTTTAAGGGACGTTGACAGCATCCATAAAAAAGGGATCGCCATCACGAAAGACCCGATAATAAGGAAAAGGTAAGCGATTGTCTTGCGAATCTGTTCTTGAGACCTCTTCTTTTTTTGCCTCACGCTTATTGCGAGATTGGACATATGAATTTCCTCCTCCTATTCGTAATGCACCCAACGCTTGGACATCCAGAAGTTCAGCAGCGTGATCATCATGATCAGAATGCCAAGCACCCAAGCCATTGCCGAAGCATATCCCATCTCCATATAGCGAAAGGCATTTTGGAACAAGTAGTATACAATCGTGGTCGTCGAGTAGTTCGGACCGCCCTCTGTCATGATTTGAAAGCGCGGGAAGTCTTGCATAGCCCCGATGATCGAGGTGATAAGAATGAATAACGTAGTAGGCGATATACATGGAATCGTGATTCGGAGGAACCGCTGCCAGCCATTCGCCCCGTCCATTTCCGCAGATTCATAGAGGCTCTTCGGAACGCCTTGAAGCGCAACCAAATATAGGACCATATAAAAACCGAGGCCGCCCCAGACTCCCTGAATGATCATGGCCGGCATCGCCCATCGCTCACTGCTAAGCCATGCTGGCCCATGAATACCGATCAAATCCAACAAATAATTCAACATCCCATATTCGGAGTTGAACATCCATTTCCAAAGGAGTGTTAAAGCAACCACAGAGCTGATCGTAGGGAGGAAAAAGACCGTTCGGAAGAACTGAATTCCGCGAATTTTTTGATTTAATGACATAGCGATGCCTAAGGCAATTACCATCCCAATCTGAATCCCAAGCGCTGAATAAAAAGTGTTAAATAACGTTTTCCAGAACAACGGGTCTTTTGTAAGAAGCCGTGAATAGTTGTCTGCACCTTGAAAAACAGGTGTTTGATAGCCGCTATATTGAGTGAAACTCACATAGACAGAGAAACTTAAAGGAATAAACGCAAACAGCAGAAATCCTAGGATCGGAGCAGAGATGAATAAATATGCCCACAAATACTCTTTGTATTTCCCACGCTTTCTTTGATACGACCTTCCGATGGAATGATAGTCGATGGAGGCCTCTATTTTCTGCATATTAATCCTCCTTCATATAATGGAAGAAGAAGAGGAGAACATGTTTCGGGCGTTCCCCTTCTTCCCCTTATACATATCAATTATTTAAACAATGCTGGATTACCTTCTTGGATTGCTTTATCTATCTTAGGTTTAAGATCTTTCATCAGATCAACAGCGGAGATCTTACCTTCCCACATTGGACCCATACTTTGACCGAGTAAATCCCACCATTTGGCGTTTGGCAAATTCGTCCAAGGCCCATTAATTTCATTTTCTGCCGCTTTAATAAATACACTTGCATGCTCCGGCTTTTGTCCGGGTTGAAGGAATATATCCGTGTTCGCCATCGATTTAAAGCTCGGAATCGCAAAACCCATTAAAGATTGCTCTTTTTGGCCTTCCGGTCCGCCCAAGAATTCTACAAGCTTGTAAGCCGCTTCCTTATTCTTCGATTTGCTGAAGATGCCAAGTCCTACAGAACCGCTCCATCCGGCCCATTTGCCATTCGTCGGCAGTGGCGCTACGTCCCAGTCAAATTTCAGCTTGCGGTATTCCGGAACCATCCAACGCCCCTGAATCATCATGGCAAGTTTACCGGTTTGGAACATTTGACCATCGTTCATATCTTTCAACGCAGCTGCGCTTGGAACCACTTTGTTTTTATTGGAGAGATCTGCCGCAAATTGCAAGGCATCCGTTGCTTCTTTACTGTTAAGCAGGAATTCTTTTTTATCATCGCTCAAAAATTTGCCGCCATTGCCCATTACGAATCCTTCCCACCAAATAGGTCCCATTCCGTATTGCTCGGTCTTGCCATTATTAGTGACTGTCAATTTCTTTGCGGTATCGAGCAACTGATCAAAAGTCATCGGCGAATCAGCACTTGGGAAAGGCACATTCATTTTTTTGAAAATATCTTTATTATAGTAAAGAACCGTAGGCCCAATATCCTTCGGTAAAGCGTATAATTTGCCTTGTCCGGTAACAGCGCCGTTATAACGATAACGAACCAGTGCGGAATTCCACATGTCGGCAGTATCGATTTTGCTGGACTTCATAAAGTCATCGATCGGGAGCAGTAAATCCTGGCTAACCCAACGACCGAAGTCTCCATCCGGTACATAAAAGACGTCGGGAGCGTCACCGCCGGCAAGAATGGTGTTCATCTTGCCTACGTAATCCGCCGGGATATGCAGATATTCAACTTTAATGTTAGGGTTTTTCTCCTGAAAACTCTTGATCAGCTTCGTGAAGACTTCTTTCTCAGATGGGTCGCCCCAACCAGCGAACTTTATGGTTACGGGTTTGCTTGCCGAAGTGCTTGCAACGGGTGTTGCGGTAGCAACTTTGCTGGTTTCGCTTGAAGTCGGAGTAGGGTCATTGCTGGTCTTACCGCAAGCGGTTACAAGACTCGCAAGTATCAATGCCGAAGTTATAATCAATAAGCTTTTACTAGATTTACTTTTCATACTACTCATTTCTTTCAATCCCCTCGCCCTTTTTATTTTTCTTCCTTCTATATTGTATAAGAGATCTTGAACGCCTTGCTCATGAAACCGCTTTAATATTGATACAAAAATAAGCGTTAATTGTTCGGTTTCGACGGTCGAAAAAAATGCCACCTTTAAAGGTGGCATTTCATTTATAGTTATTTTATTCATTCAGCTTACGCCATTCCATAGGTGTCATACCCACCATTTTAACAAAAAGATCATAAAACCTGCTGGAGGAAGTAAATCCAACTTCAGAAGAAATATATTCAATAGCTAGGTCTGTTTGCTGGAGCAGTCGTTTTGCCTCCTCCAAGCGAAGATTGATAATATATTGTTTTGGAGAAATGCCAAGCATCTCCGAAAATTTCCTGCGTAAAAGACTTTCCGAAAGGAAATGTCGTGAAGCAATTTCGTTAATTGTAATGGATGTATTATAGCGTCTATGGATTTCTCTTAACACCTCTTGAATGATCAAGCTGTCATCCGTCTTTTCTGGCAGCAACTGCGGAGTTATCATATTTTTATGATATAGCAATAAAACGGTTTCAAGAATATTCCTCATTAAGTCATAAGAATACTCGCTCTTCTCTTCTGTTTTCCACTCCAATTCCAGCTGCAAAAGAGACATATTCGCCCATTCCAAATGCTCTTCATGTAAGTGAGAAATCCGAATGTGAAGCGGCTTTTGATAAGCATTGAGAAACAAGTATTGGCAATAAGCAGGTATTCTATCAAATATAAAATGGACCGATATCCCTCTCCACGGCTTAATACATACAAATCCATGGTGAAGCTGTGAAGGGATTAAAATAAGATCACCTTTTGAGACTTTAATATTCTGTTCCGCCGAGCTGTAATACCCTTCCCCATCGAGAATAAGCGTTAGCTCATCATAATCATGAGAATGAGAAATATACAACCCTTCACCTTGCTCTGCCTGAAAGGTATGGGGTTTAAAATGCTCAATACTCGTAATAAACCCGTTCCCCATTATGCCACTTCCTTACACCATGATGTAGTATTTCCACCTTGTTTTTACTACTACAATAGTACAATACACATATACCCAAGTAAATAAATAATACAAAGGACAGTAACTTGATGTAAGCAACTTTTCCCAATAACTCCGCCTAGCATAAAGCTGATGATTCATTTGAGTTTTCAAAATTGAATTTTAATCATAAGCAGTTACAGGTATCCAACCTGTTAACAGTGCTCCCCTCTCCGAATGGTTACCTGCAGCAAGATCGCCTCCGTGCCGCCTTACAATTCTTTGCGAAATGGTTAACCCTAATCCGCTGCCACCAGTTGAGCGATTTCTAGATTCTTCACCACGATATAGAGGTTCAAAAACTCGTTGCAGTTCTTCCGAAGAGAAGCCCGGCCCTGTATCACGTATCGTAAACTTTACATTGTTACCATCTTTATAACATTGAACAACAATTTCACCATAGGAAGGTGTGTGTCTGACAGCATTATCCAAAAAATTGTTCATCATGCGTTCCAATAAGTGCATATCACCGCTAATGAAGCATTCGCCTGCAGCATGATTTGAGATCGAGATGTGCTTTTGCCGAGCTTGCGGACTTAGACTGTCAATCGACTTTTGGATGACGAGTTTAAAATCAATCGTTTGGTTATGAGGTTTCATTTCCAAGTACTCCATCTTTGTAAATGTGAAAAGGTCCTCTACCAATCGGTCCAATTGCGCCGATTTTTCCTTACAAACCGACAAATATTTTGTTATTTTATCTGGAGATTGGGCGATGCCTTGCTCCAAACCATCCAAATAACCTCTAAGGGCGAATAACGGGGTCCGCAAATCATGCGCGACAGCTGCGATCACGAATCGACGTTCTTCTTCCAATTCCGCTTGTTTTTGAAAAGATCTTTGAAGCCCCTTCACCATCACTTCGAATGCATCGCGTACTTCGGAGATTTCGGTGATCCTGGACCTGGGTAACTCCACTTCCCATTCTCCTGCGGCAATTTGTCTGGCTGCAGAGCTCATCCTTTCGAGAGGCTTTAGAAGGAACCTTCGCATTTCAACACCGATAATAAAGAAAGCTAACAATAGTCCAGCAAACATTGAAATCATCTGAACCGTATTTGACTTCGGCAGATAAATGACGACCCTTCCAAGTAAATGACCGTCCGCTATGACGGAGAAACGTTCAGTTGACGACAATGCGCTATGGCGCCCCGGATTAGACCGGTAAATTTCCTGATCTGACGCGGATAGAATATCTACCTCCATCTCCGTTTGCGTCAACTGTGTATGCAATAGGTTTTGCCAATTCGGATCCCTCCAATTGTCCGAGCCCGCTTCGATCAGGTGTATGGTCTCGTTTAAATGTCTTTGCAGAATCTCATCTTGCGACCCGCTTATTGCGAAGCTGAGCGTTTTTGTCTCCATGAAGTGGGCTGCAACATAGAAGATCCACGGCAGTAGCGATATAAAGAAGAAGACCAGCATAATAAACGTACGAATGCGAAGTGTTCTCATTTTATCCTCCCTCGAAGCGATACCCTACACCCCATACGTTGACCAAAAATTGCGGATGGTTCGGATCGGATTCGATTTTTTCGCGAAGTCGACCGAGATGCACCCGGATCGTATGCCTATCGCCCACCCCATCCCAAAATTTTGAAAGTATCTGTTCATATGTAAAAACATGCCTGGGGTGTTCGACGAATAATCGCAGCAATTCATATTCCCGCGGCGTAAGTACGACATTCTTCCCATCCACTATCACTTCTCTTGATGAGAGATTTAGCTTCATGCGACCAAAATCCAAGATCCTTCCATCCATTTGCAGCTGAGAAGCGGAACGCCGCAATACAGCTTTTATCCTGGCTACGATCTCACCAGGTGAAGCGGTTTTAACGATATAATCATCGCCGCCAAGCGTTAGTCCTCGAATCTTGTCCACATCATCGCTGCGTGCGCTCAAGAAAAGGATTGGAACGTTACTCTCCGCCCGAATCCGGCGACATAACTCAAATCCGTTTTGTCCCGGCATCATAATGTCAAGCACAATACAATGAATGGAGCTCTTCTCAAACAAGGCCCACGCCTGAGCGGTATCACAAGCGGTTATTACGTGAAAGTTTTCGTACTCTAAAAAATCCCTCAATAGTTCGACGATACTTTGATCATCGTCCACAACCAGTATCGTGCTTACTTCACTCATGAATATCCCACCTTTGCGTCCAGTCCAGTTTATCATTTTTTCTGCAAGAACGAACGACATCTCATGTATTGTGATGAAATGTTTATTGTTTTGTTACCTTTTTACAGCTTCGTTTGAGATATTCATTTGTTATGATTCTTCTAGCGTAAGCTAAGGGTGAAAATTGACGAGAAGGAATATCACCGGCTGAAATATCTTCTGACAAAATAAAACGAGGAGGTTTATGGATGTTAACGGTTCAAATCGTGCTTTTTGACGGCTTCGACCTTCTGGATGCCATTGCACCTTACGAGGTTTTTTGCGCCGCTTCCATGCATGCTGAAAACGCGTTAAGCGTAGAATTCGTCACCGCCGAAGGGCCAAGGTCCGTGGTTAGCGGCATCAACGGATTAAAAATGGAAGCGAACGGCAGACTGAACCCGGAACGTGCGGACATCATTCTCGTGCCTGGCGCGTCGGGTGACATCGAAGGAGATGGCCACGATTCGATCCCGGCTATCCTGACGCGAGCAATGAATACAGAATTGATCGGAATGATCGGGCAGGCAATCGGGCAAAAAGACATCGTCGTCGTCACGGTTTGCGGCGGTTCCCTGCTGCTGGCCATGGGAGGGCTCTTGGATGGCAGACCGGCAGTAACGCATCATCTGGGCATGGATTTACTAGGAGCAACCGGTGTCATTCCCGTCCCGGCACGCGTAGTGGATGACGGAAACCTGATAACCGGAGGCGGCGTCACTTCGGGACTCGATGTAGCGCTGTATCTGGTGGAACGAGAGCTTGGACCCCGTATCGCACACGCGGTAGAGCAGTTGTTCGAATATGAACGGAGAGGAACGGTTTGGCGGGAAAAAGGAATTGAGCCTAGCTCTCATAAGGCAGTTTCGGGCGAAGTAACGAACAAAGCGGGTATGACTTACGCCCCCCTGGAAACTGACTTCGACGGAGACTGGGATACGACAATCGCTACACCTGTTGGAAAACTGGAGGTCAGGCTCTCCATCACCACAAGTAATGGGATGATCCTAGGCAAGGCAACACGAGGGAGTGAGACGGTCGAATTTATAAACCCCGTACTACAGAACAACAAACTTACCTGGTCACTGCGCATCACGAAACCAATGCGCTTAAATCTTAAATTCGAAGTTACTGCCGACGGAGAACACATGACCGGGATCGCCAGGGCCGGCATACTGCCGGCATCCAAATTAACAGGCAAGCAGGTTTCCAAACCAGAATTGTGATATTGGCAATAAATATGGAGCCGCGAGGGGGTTGGGATCACATGAAGAAACGGAAAACATTATACGGAATATTGGCCGCTGTCAGTATTCTATTTATCCTTTACGCCTTGGCGGACAATTATATGATTGATCCTAGAGCCGAGGGATTTTTAAGCCATAAAACCGGACTGAGGCGCGAGCTTAATCTCCCTGTCTGGTTAAACGTTATGCACGTTCATGTTGCGTGTGCCTGCATCGCCATGGCGGCGGGGCTGCTCAATTTTTCTAATCGAATCTTTGAAAAAAGCCGCAAATTCCATCGTATAAATGGCTACGTTTATGTAGTGTCAGTTCTCCTTGTCGTGATTACTTCTGGATACATGGCGCCTTACGCCACCGGAGGAAAAATTAGCAGTATGGGATTCAATGCGCTTAATATTATTTGGCTGCTTATCACCATTATGGCGCTCGTACAAATCAAAAAGAAACGGATGATCCGGCACCGGAATTGGATGATCCGAAGTTACGCCTTATGTTTTACGAACATGTCGATTCATCTCATCACCTCCCTTTTTCATCAGGGATTCGGTCTCATTTACGTTACCAGCTATACAATTGGCGTTTACGGCTCCATTGTTCTGCTGCTGCTCATTCCTAACGTCATCATTAGAACAATCGGTCAATCAGTGAGGTAGCGGTTGCTCCGAAAACAAAAGAAGATAAGGATGCATCCAAGGACAAAAGCACTCATGTTTAAATCGTATTATTCGATGGTTTCGATCTGCTGGACGCATTAGGGCCATATGAAGCGATCCGATAAAAGCAACAGCGGCGGACTAGGACGTGAATGACCAAGCCTGGCCGCTGTTGCCGGTTAAAACTCAACTACATTCTAATTTCGTTTACTTGCTCTGCATAGCAAGCCAATCCATCAGAGATACTTTCTTACCCTCCACCACGACCGACTTCCCGTCATAATCCAGGTGACAGTCATCGTTCAAGGCATATATCCAGGAGAAATGCCCTATATAGTTAAACGGCTCTCCCTTTTCATCCGCAAACAAGCCATGGATGTCCACAACCTTATCAAAGAGCGAGAAATGCACATTCTTCGCACCAGCCTTAATCAAGCGCTTATAAGTCGGTATTACAGTTTCCTCCGGTTTTACAATCAAATCATCCTTGGAATGGGTAAACCAAATCGGCACATGCTTAATCGCCTCAATATCCGCATCACTGATGACGTCATTGAACAGCGCTTCGCAAACAGGATATGCAGCAGCGAAGAAATCCGGATAGTCCAGCACCATACGCATGGTCATAAATCCCCCATTGGAGCAGCCGCCGATATAGATCCGGTTAGTGTCGATTACCGCATCATTCCTGAAAATGAACTCATCAATCAGAGCCTTCAAAGCCACTCCATACTTGGACTTACCTGATCTGCCGTACTGTCCGCTGCCGTCGTTCATCCAGAAGGTCGGTGTCTGCGGTACCAACATGTAAGCTCCGCCAAACTTCGCTTGGATTGCATCGCTGGCCAGGTTCACCACCTTGTTGCCCGTATAAGCGATGGTCGGATCCTGTCCGCCCTCTCCAGCTCCGTGCAACCAGATGATGAGTGGCCGCCTGCCGTTTCCAGTCTGCGGCACGAAGTAGCCATACTTTAGCGGCTCCTCTTCATAGGAGGAAATGCCGTGCAGGAACTTCTCCGCCTGTTTCATGGTATTGCCTGCACACAGGTCGAATACCAATCCCGTCAGCCTCTCTTCCTCCGCTGGAATTTCCGCAATCTGTGTAATCCGATAATCGCTGAAGATAAACTCGTTGAAGTCGCTCGGACAGGCAATTGCAGCGGATAAGGAATCGAGCGGTCCATACTTCATTTCTAGAGTCACGAATTCCCCTTCCTCTCTTCGTACACCCTGGCTACAGGAAGGATAAGCGGCTTCCACCACGCAGTAGCCCTTGCTTAACTCCTTTTCCGTCTTCTCTAACCAGTTCCTCGAAAGCTTCAGGATCTCGCCCTTCTTGTCCTTCCGCTCCACATATACACTAAAGCATTCCGGCTTCACTTCTTCAGCCTTCACGTTCACCGATATGGGCAGCACCAGTTTGGTAACGTATGGACCATGATCTGTTATCTCGATGATTGAGTAGTAGCTTCTTCCCATAGAAAATTCCTCCTTTTTCTCAAATGAAATGTTTGACTCCCGCCAGAAATTGTCTTGCGCGGAAACATAACGGGTCCGGGATTCCAATTCCAGCCCCATCAAGGAATGAGAGCGTATTTTCATTCTACCGTAAACATATGGAGGCTCACATCCAATATGACGACCTTTTTATTTCACTTTTGCGATCATTTGGAGCCATTCAACAGCAAATAGGACAGACGAATTATTTTTCACCTGCCCTATACTAATCATTAATACTTGTATGGCTGGTGGTTATGCTGGTTTTTTGTCCGCTCGAACGACGGTGCAAATTCCTTCATTTTCCTATACTATAAAAAAAGGCGTTCACCCGGTTGAGTGAACGCCTAATTACTTCGTTCTTTTTATTAATAACAACCAGCCCCCGATGCAAATTTTATGCTCATTAATGGTACCACATATTGGAACTATTCTGCCCGTTTCAACCTGCAACTAACTTGCCCAAGATTACATAGCCATCCATATCTAGTAGCGCGATCCGTCGGGATGTCATAATGTTCTTGTCAAAATCGGGAATGTCCTCAAGCTCTTGTCATCTGATTTTGACAAGCTAAAATAAAAAAGCTCCCGCCTCTTAAAAGTAAAAGACGAGAGCATGATTCCCGTGGTACAGTTGCCACAAATGTGACGTTTTACCGTTGATAACGGGGCCTCCCCGATGTTCCTTCTAAATTGCGAAACATTAGAAACCGAGATTATATTTTCGTGAACCTTCTCATTCGAAATGAACAGGTTCACAAAATCATCTACAACCTCAACTTCAACCTCAATCATCATTGCCCTCATCCTCCAAGAAAGGTTAGTTTGTCAGTTCTACAATCTTTGTTGCGATATTCTTGCAAAACTCGCTGTCATGCTCCACGAATAGAATGGTTGGGTTATGCTCAAGCAGCAGTTCTTCGATTTGCATACGCGAGATGACGTCAATAAAGTTAAGCGGTTCGTCCCAAATATGCAAATGCACTTGCTCGCTCAAGCTTTTGGCGATCAGCACCTTTTTCTTCTGGCCGCCGCTAAACGCCGACATATCCTTTTCAAACTGCGATCTGGAGAAATTAAGTTTCCTAAGAATCGATTTAAACAAACTTTCGTCAATTCCATGCTCCCTAGCATAGTCCGACAAATTTCCACGAAGGTGGGAAGTATCCTGTGATACGTACGATATTCGAAGCTGGCTATCCTTCCGTAAGCTTCCAGTGTAGCTTAGCCCCTCACCACATATCAGCTTGAGAATCGAAGATTTTCCCGAACCGTTCGGGCCTATTAGCGCAATGGATTCGCCTGGCTCAATCGTAAAGCTTACATTCTCGCATACCTGTCTTTCCCCGTAATAAATCGAAACCGCATCCAGCTCCACAAGTTGAGGCTTATGATAAGAGAGCTGCGTAATCTCCAGACTTTCTGAGCTTTCAATATTTTTCAGAAGCTTGGATTTCTCTTCGATGGCTGATTGCTGCCTTTGTTCAATCGATTTCGAGCGCTTCATCATCTTGGCGGCTTTGTGGCCTACATAGCCTTTATCGATTTTGGAGCCGGAATTTCTTGTGCCGTTTTTGCTTTTTTCTACTGCATGCGCCCAATCCCCAGTACGTCTGGACGAATCGGACAACCGTTTGATGTCCTTACGGAGTTTTTCGTCCGTCGCAAGTTCGAACTGATCCTGCCTCCGCTTATTTCCCCACCAGCTCGAAAAATTACCTTTCTGGATCTCGATATTGGTTTTGTTGATGGAGAGAATGTGATCGACGCAATGATCGAGAAACGCTCTGTCATGAGATACAAGAATGAACCCGCTCTTTGATCTCAAATATTGGCTTACAAGCTTCCTCGCATTCATATCTAGGTGGTTTGTCGGCTCGTCAATGAGCAGGAAGCTGTTTTCCTTAATGAACAAGGTCGCTAGCAGCACCTTGGTCTGTTCTCCGTTGGACAACGAATTGAAAGGGCGATACAAAACGTCCTCGGACACTTTTAGTAGCGAAAACTCCCGTATTAATTGCCAGTGCTCATAGTCCGGGAAAATATCTTCAATTACTTCATACGTTAGACTTTCCTTGCGCTCCACATGGAATGGAAAATATTCAAACTCTACCTGCGACGAAATATAGCCGCTGTATTCATGCTTGCCGAGCAATAGTTGGAGAAACGTCGTTTTCCCCCGGCCATTTCTCCCTGTAAAGCCCAATTTCCAGTCAGTATCCATCATAAAACTGACGTTTTCAAAGATGTTGTCGTAGCTGCCTTCATAGGCAAAGGTCAGGTTTGATACGTTAATAGTAGACACTCCGATATCCTCCTTTGTCGAAAAAAAAAAGCTGCAAGAAAGTTACCTTTCCTGCAGCTCAAAAAAATACGACAAATTCAACCCGGGCCAGGGTATGAAAAAGGATATAGTTTGAGTGAAAAGAATAAGGTAACTTTCTTGCCAATAAGAAATAAAACAAGCACTGTTCTATTCTTAGAAAAAGGGCAAGAAATATTACATTATCCTCTTCATCTCCAATCGTTAAATGTAGTTGAATATTATCATATTCTTTTCCTTGTTGCAACTTCCTTTAGGTTGTGTTGAATATGGATTTTTCCACGCAATGCCTTACTAATAGATTCATGTTCGTTCCAATTACCAGATTGGACGTTGCTTTTTGCATAGCTTTTAATTGCAGAATTTAGGTAAATCACTGGCAGTGAAACGCAGTTTAGTTCTTCAAACCTTCCTATTGGTTTGTGGCGATTGACCTCCGAACTCTTTTTTCTTCATTCTTATGCCCAATATGATGAAAGCGACATAGATTAGGATGGCAATCGAATCGATTAACGTATCCGTAAGTGCCGAAACATCATAAAATGCCGTTACGCCGAGAATGACCATCAGACGAACGAGCAGAAGTGACGCGATCGTCCATGCAGCAGACCGGATCTTCGATCGCTCGCTTTGAAATGACAGGATAATGAATACAATGCCGAAGACCAGATTCTCTGCGGTGATAATGTGCCAGACATACCTAAATATTATCCGTGTATCCATGGCTATATCATTCACAAAGAGCGTCGGCAGTACAGCGGATTGCCCGTTCCAAGCGTGCGTAACGGCAAACAGTATCGCAAGAACGCCAGCAATCAGATAATAATAATTCTTAATTTTGATGTCCATCACAATCCTCCTTAGTTATTCCAGGATCTTTCTTGTGAAGATCCCGGTAAATCTCCCGAACGAACACTGCCAGCCGCTGGTCACTTTCATGATTAAAGTCCCTTAGCGTTTCAACTGCTACGTCGAGCAACTGACTGACCTTTTCAAGATGTGCAATTTTCTTGCGCGTTTCTGCTTTTTTGGCATCAAGGAATTCAGCGACCTCCTGGCAATAAGCAGGATCTACACTCTGCATTCTGTGGAACTGAAACTTCCCCTTGATTTCTTCTAGAGAAAAGTCCGCATACTGCATGATTTGAATATTCATCAAATCGAAGAGGTCGTCCTTAGAATACCTGCGGTAAGAATTGTGTTCTCGGGACGGCGATACGATTCCAATACGGTCATAGTACCGAAGCGTATCCTTCGGAATACCAAGTATCCGTGAAGCCTCTTTTATAGAATATTGTTTTTCCATACATTCACAATAGCATTGGAGTAAACTCCAATGTCAATTCATTTTTACTATTTCTTTCACGCGGTATTCAAGCAATCCTTACAACTATCCTGCCCGTTCGTTTAATCACCCCGGGTTGAATGACTTGCTTCCATACGACTACTAAGGACTTCCTCAATACAAGAAAATATAATAAGCGTTCACCCAATAGAGTGAATGCCTACTTTACTTCAAAACTTAATTTGTCACCCAACAAGAAACTGTTGGGTGACAAATATGTTTTGAACACTTTTTACAATCATTTATAAAAGTTCCATTCGTTCCATTCAACAAACGTTCGCCGAGGTGTTTAGTTCGAAGGCTCTTATAATCGAATCTCTATAGCCCTTTGGCATATTTAGATGTTGTGATTCCACTGTACATCAGCACCCAAATTCTCCGATACAGCCCGCAAAGGAATCAGCACCCGATTATTTTGAAGTTTTCCGCTGTCTAATTGAACCGGTGCGCTATCCGCAAAGCTGGAGGTTGCAAAAGTTGGCACCGGCAGACGAAGTATGCGCCCCGATAACGGGGGGCAGCTATACTTTGAGAGCGAACACCCAATCAACCATGTAATGACTTGAGAGCAATCAAACCCGAAACGTTATGCGGCTTGAAATACAAATTGCCGGTCGTATTATTTTTCGATTACAGAGCAAGATAATACCAGATGATTTTGATTACTTTAATGATGGAGAAGACTATGGATGAAAAATATGACCCTCAAATGAATAATCATCAAATGTCCACATGGCTTGATGAATTAAAACAGAAATTAAACCATATGGATGATGCCGAAGTCGTTGAGCACAGAATGGGTACCAGTGCTTCAGTCCATCTTTTATACATAAAAACGTTAATCGATCAAGAGCGTTTAAACGAGGCGATTATTCAGCCACTTCATCGATCTGCCGGCAATTCGCTTTCTTCATGCATAACCAATGCCAAAGTTTCGGAAGTTATTTCGATCGAAGATGCTCAACAAAAAATAATGCAAGGATTTATTCTTCTAAACGATTTAGTCAACGATCAATGGTTAGGCGTTCAACTGGAAAATCCTCTTGGTCGGGCAGTTGAAACTTCCCAAACGGAAACTGTTATATATGGAGCGAAAGACAGCTTCAGCGAACAAATCGATAAAAACATTACAATGTTGCGCAGGCGTTTACCTATAACGACATTAAAAACGGAAAGCTTCACTGTCGGTTCACTGAGTAAAACGAGAGTTGTGTTACTGTACATAGACGGATTAATTAATCCGGAATTTGTTTCCCTTGCAAGAAAGAAAATTGAAAGTGTGGATTTCGATCAATTTTTAGACTCCTCTCAGCTTGCAGCTTTTATTGAAGATCATCATCATACGGTCTTTCCGCAGTTACTACAAACGGATCGGCCGGATGCCTGCGCCTACGCCTTAGGTGAGGGAAAGCTGACGCTATTGGTCTCCAATTCACCGTTTGCCTTAATTGCTCCCATTACTTTTTTTCATCTAATGCAATCGCCGGAAGACTACTTCCTTCGTTGGCCGGTAGCCAGTTTTTTACGTTTAATCCGGTACGGAAGTTTTATTATTTCTTTAACGATGATTCCATTTTATGTTGCGTTAACGACATTTCATTACCAAATGGTTCCGCTGCCGATTCTTTTCGTATTATTGGAATCGAGAAGCAAATTGCCCTTTACTCCGTTTACGGAAGGATTTTTCATGATCATAACGCTGGAAATCATCAAAGAAGCAAGTTTGCGAATGCCGACCAAAACCAGTCAAACGTTAGGGGTTATCGGTGGTATCGTCATTGGACAAGCGGCTGTAGAAGCAGGCTTTGCAAGTAAAGTATTGATTGTTTTGATGGGTATATCCGCTATTGCTTTCTTTTTAGTTCCCAATTATCAAATAACAAAATCCATGGTGCTGATGCAAGTTCTTCTTCTTATCCTTTCATCGTTTCTTGGGTTGCCGGGAATCGTGATCGGGCTGATTGGGATTCTTGCACATCTCCATGGATTAACGTCATTAGGTCAACCTTATTTAGCGCCGATTGCCCCTTTTTATGGGAAGGATTGGATCGACCTCTTTATCCGCGGCCCTTTAATATGGATGAAAACGCGTCCGAATTACCTAAAACCACTGCGGAAATGGCGGAAGGAGATGAAGAAGTGAAGAGTTTATCCTTATACAATCGAACATCCACCTTTGGCGGCATCTATTTCCTTTTATTAGTGAATCGCACGCAAATGCATTATTTTATTTTAATCATGCCGGTTTATTTGGTTCATTCGTATATGGTTTGGGGAATTGTCGTGATGGGGCTGCTGTCCCAACTTAATGTGATGATGCTGTCCAAATGGTTTACTTCCAGTTATGCAGCGAAAGGATATCAAGGATTTTTACAGCTTTTTGGGAAACGGACGGTTCAAGTTTTCGCAATACTTGGTTTTTTGATAATATTGTTAAAAATTTCAATCATCACAATGGGATACGTTGAAATGATCCATAGTTTTATGTATCCATCAATGAATAAAAAGTGGCTGATCCTAATGATTCTTTTGATCAGCTTATTTGTGGCTTCACATGGAATGGAGAAAACATTGCGTTTTGTCGTCATCGCCTTTCTTTGCGGGGCTTGGATCGTACTCGTGTTTATTCCTTTTTTCTTTCCGCCGATTGCAAATTACCGCGATTTGTATCCTCTCATACCCACCGAATGGTCAGGACAATCATGGCAGGGTTTGTTGTTTATTTGGTCGGCATTTTCCGGTCCAGTCTATTTGGCCTTTATGGTTCCATGGTTAAGCTCCAATAAAAAAATATCGAAATATCTGGTCATTGGAAACATGCTGACGATCATGGAATATTCATTATTGTTCATTGCTTCGGTATTGTTTTACGGTTCGAACTTCTTAAGCAAGATCAATTTTCCGGTAGTATATATGGGAAGCTACATTCAAACGAGCGGTTTAGAACGAATCGATTACATCTTTATCTCTTTCCATATGTTTAATTATGTGTTTGACATTTCAATTCTTCTGTTGTGTTTTTATGGAGCCGGAAGAGTCTTTATGAGAAAAATGAACGAACGCACAACTCGGATCGGATTATTGTCGAGTTGGTTCGTCATTTTGATAAGCATCATCTTAATGGATCAATGGTTATGGCAAACGGTTCCGGGTCAAAAGATGTTACTGAACATTCAAATCTGGCTCGGCGCATTCATTTATTTACTTGTTCCTACGATCCTTTTCACTGCAGTTAAACGAAAGGAGAGTGTGTAGGCATGGTACCATACAAGCACTATGGTTTATTGGCGATTGTAAGCCTTATGTTGTTGGACGGCTGTTCTTCTCCATATGTCGAGAACAATATGATCGAAGAGATCGCTCCGGTAGTTTTCTGGTCGGTTGACAAGGGGACGGAAGGAAAGCTGAAAATCAGCACTTTAGTACCACCGCTCATCCAAGAAAAAAAACGTTTTCTCTCCAAGGAAGTCGATCTGTTAAAGCAGGGAGGCAAGGAGTTTAATTTAATTTATTATCGGGAATTAAAGCAGGGGCAGCTGCGAATGTTATTAATCAATGAGGAGCTGGCAAAAAAAGGAGGCATTGAAAAGCTGATCAATACGATATTGGTTGATCCCGATATTTCAATGCGTGTCTATTTATTGATTGTCAGAGGCGATTTTGATGAATACATAAAAAATCAATTGACGAAGCAAGAAAACCAAGATTATTTTCTTTATCGGATGTTAAAGCATTACGAGAAGCATAACCAAGGTGAAATGAGCATCGTCAATATTCATCAATTTATGAAGATGTTATATTCCCCTCTTAAGGATCCGATCCTGCCGGTTTTTCATTCGGATAAGAACAATTTCAATTACGTAGGGACAGCCTTCTTCCAAAAGGATAAAGAAGTAATGGTCATTCAAGATGTGGACGATGAAATTTTTCAACTTCTGGATAACGATCATTTCCTAAAAGTCTTGGCCATTCCAAAGTTAACTATCAGTTTAGGACGTATTCGATCCAATGTTCGCATGAAACTATCGAGGGACTATTCATCCTTGTCTTTACACGTGGGATTGAACGGAAGAATTGAGGAATACCAGGGAGAAAAGAATATTCAAAGTGAGGAACAATTGGAACATTTAATTCATGAGATTGAGGCCTACCTTGAGGAACAAACGTCAGATTTATTAAAAAGAATGCAACGGTGGAAAGTGGATCCCTTAGAGGTCGGAACCCATTCGCTTAAGCCGTTTTCTAAAGAAATAACGGAAGAGCAATGGTTGAAATATTGGGGAAATATGAAAATTAATGTTGACTACGACATCAAAATACATCCTTTAATTAATGTTGAGCGGTTGATGTGATTCAAAACAAGCAAATCGTTCCGAGCCGCTTGAAATAAGCGGTTTTTTGTTTGCAATAAGATTGATGCTAGGTGCTTAAAGAGGAGTAATCCTCGGTTAGTGAAAACAGCGCGTTAAGAGAGCAGCATAAGAAAATTGACAGTAAGGAACTTTATCCTGAGCTTGGTATTCTCGAGATTTTCGTAACTCTTAAAAAATCGGCTCTATGAGGCTCACAAATCGATTTATTGGTGCTTGCTTTGGCTTCGAGATGTGGTTTGAATCACACAACAACACTATATGTAGCCTAAGGGAGTAGTAAATTTATTTGGTATTAGATATGCCGAAGTGATAATCAAAAATAATCTAAGTGTGAAAGAAATTGTCGATGTAACTGGGATTAGACCTTCTCATGCAGCTGAGGTTAGTAAAGGCATCAGATTATCTAGGTATGTAGTTCCTAAAGATTAACCATTATGTAAGTTAAGCGTAGTTCTCTTCCGAGGCGACTTTCTTCGCCCCGCGAGCATGTAATGCCAAAAATTAGCCGTCATTTATGATACGGTTCCCCGCGTAGTTCACACAAGCCGCTAATTGTCACCACGCTCTACTGCCCTTTAGTTGAATAGCAGCGAATCTCTAAAGGGGAATGCAACGCTAAAAAAATCGGGGATACAGTTCTCCCGGTCGTTCTCCGTGGAGCTGAACAAAGATTTGATTGATTGAGCTTTTTCATCACCAAGCATTCCTTGAATAAAATCTAAAGGTGCTCCGTTATCAAGCAGCTGGCATGCAATGTTTAACTTCTCAACCTGCGCGTTAGCTCAAGGGAATATTCCTGAAAAATGTTCCGTCGGAAATGTTACAAAGTTCTTGTCACCCATCGGGAATGTTACTATGTTTTTGTCACCCGACAATATGGTGGGTGTCATTTATTTTTAGCAAAAAGATCGTGTATCGCTGTTTTTCTTTAATGAACCTAATTCAATTGTAGTCGCTCCGGAAACCGGCGTACAACACGCTTCAGCTGAGGTTTTAACTGGAGCACAGCAAAGTGATATATCGTTTGATTCTCCTGCGCTTTCAAATTCCGAGTCCTCTTTTGTATAAAAAATTTCCCATGCATTTCCGTCAGGATCATAAACCCAGACTTTATCTTGAACTGCATAGCAGCAAGTTGTATTCATCTCGTCAATCAAAAGGAGTCCTGACTGGCGCTCTCCTATCTTGATCATTTTTATTCCCCCTCTTTCACAAACCGCTCTATGCGGTTTGAAATGGAAGGTAATGATTGAAGAATTGCAGTTCAAGAAAAACAAGGTGAGATATGAAAGGAATGATGAAAATGAGTTTAAGTGACCATGAAAAAATATTGAGAATTAAGCATTCACTTGAAAAACGTGTAGTAACTTTACCTGATGGAACCTTTCTTCCAAGCATTGGTCAAGGAACATGGTACATGGGTGAAAATCCTCAATCGAAAAACAAAGAAATCAAAGCTTTGCAACTTGGAATAGAACTAGGCATGAAGCTAATCGATACGGCTGAAATGTACGGAAATGGCGATTCCGAACGTTTAGTTGGTGAGGTAATCAAGGGGCTTAGAGATAAAGTTTTTTTAGTATCGAAAGTATATCCTCATCATTCCGGGTTAGATTTGATTGAAAGAGCATGTGAAAATAGTCTAAAGCGACTAGGAACAGATCATCTTGATTTGTATCTTTTACACTGGAGAAGTCGTGTTCCTTTGGCAGAAACGATTGAAGGAATGGAGAGACTGCGCAAGGATGGTAAAATTGTAAGATGGGGAGTTTCTAATTTTGATACGGATGATATGATAGAGTTGTGGGATACCGCTAACGGAAAAAAATGTATGACAAATCAAGTGTTATATCATCTAGGTTCTAGAGGAATTGATTATGATCTCCTACCATGGCATCATGAACATAACATGCCAATTATGGCCTATAGTCCCCTGGCCCAGGGAGGGAGCTTAAGAAGACAATTACTAAGCGATCCAACCATCATTGAGATTGCAGAAAAATACAATGTGCAGCCATTACAAATTGCTCTTGCGTGGACCATTCGTTCGAACAACGTAATTGCTATCCCAAAAGCTATTAAGGAAGAACATGTTTTAGCCAATGCTCAAGCTGCTACTATTCCATTGACCATAGAAGATCTGAACAGACTTGACGAGGTATTTCCAAAACCAACAAGAAAAATACCTTTGGATATTATATAAAATGAATGGGACAAAGGATCTATACTCTTTGCATAGGATGGCTTATTTGTATTTCATCAAATTATTATTTTACATAATTAAAATTAAGAACGGCCACATGGTCATCGTATCTAGGCAAATTCTCTTCGACATGTTCATAAGCACCTTCTATTCAAAATCGTCGATTTTGGGGCTGATGCAGCTTAAGTTGTTCGCAACGGCACCCGCGGGCTTTTCCACCTTGCCCTCCAGCAGCGGATCATCAGTCTTCTTCATCCAAGCATCCAAACGGCCGGATAAGTCAATGTAAACATCCTAATAACGTTCATTCCCGACCAAATTAACCCGCTCCACCGGATCCAGATACAAATCAAAGAGCATTTCCCTATCTCGTGTTCCTTTCAAATAACCGCTTTCGAGCAGAAAATCCTTCGTTAAGCAGTCATCGATATTTGGCGGGAACGAAACTTTCGTGGATATCGAAATACTTGATCAGCTTGTATCTTTCCGTGCGGATTGCCCGCACGGGTTCATAAGCCGCATGATAAGTCACATCAGCGAACAGTTCATCACGCACTCTGATGTCTGTGCCTTCCATGAGAGGCATGATCGAAGTGCCTTGCAGCCAGGACGGTTTGTCTAGCGAGAGCACCTCGCAGAGTGTCGGAAACAGGTCGATTTGGGAAACCAAAGCGTCCACCGCTTCTCCCTTGCGCTTATTTTCTGGGAATTTCAGGATTAACGAAACTCCAATCCCCGTGTCATACAGGTTACATTTCATTTTTGGGAAAGCGATGCCGTGGTCTGTCGTAAAAATGATAAAGGTATCGTCTACGTGCCCCGATTCCCGAATCGCGTCCATTACGATTCCCGCACAACAGTCAACCACGCGTGCCGATGTTAGAAATCCGGCCATGTCTTCGCGATTTTGGGCGTTATCGAAAAAAGGGAACGGGGGAATCAAATAATTGGGATTGATTCCTTTATCCTGTTTAATGTACTCGGCCGCCTGTGTCGCATTGGCTATATCCTGCGAAATAGAGTCCGTTTCAAAATCCGACATATCAAAATTTGAGTTACCCAAAATCCGGTCGTACCCGATCATCTCCGGGTCGGCATGTCTTCCCGTTCGGAGTTTTTCTTGATGCCTTCGAGAAACGGGATAACTCTTGTTCGACGTCTGCGAAGCTTTGTCCGTCTATACGTATAATCCAAATACTTATTAACGAGTTCGGTCTTTGTATTTTTTGAGACGGACAACATGACCTTTAGTAAAACAAAGCTTTGTAGCTCTTTTACTGTTCTGAACGCATCTTTCGAAAAAAGCATTTTATTTATTTCAAAAAGCAGCTCCTTTCAAGAGCGTACTTTTACCGGCTCCGTTAGATCCAATGACGGAAACGGTTTCCCCTTCCTTTTTCTATACTTAACCCTTGAGGGCATGAACGCCGCCATAATACATATGGGGATCAGAGATTTTGAGCATCTTCCGCTTCCTCCTCTCCGAGATAGGCCCTACTGACTTTGGGATCACTTTGAACCTCTTCCGCTTTACCCTCGGCGATTTTCACTCCGTAATCAATCACTACCACCTTATCCGAAATTCGAGTGACAAAATCCATATGATGCTCGATCAGGATGATGGTTAACCTGTTTCCTTAAGCTCATCCGAATCACTCGTTCAAGCTCCAGGATCTCCCCCGAGGTAAAACCCGCGGCAGGTTCGTCCAATAGCAGAAGCTTCGGTTTGGCGGCTAACGCCCTGGCAATTTCAACGATTCGCTGATGTCCGTAGGCCAAATTGGCCGCTAATCAAATGGCTGAAGAATTACGTCAAACCGTAAAAGTCTTAAATAGTCTTATAATTATACTAAAGAAACGTGACTCATCTTCTCGATGAGTCTTGAGTAAGAAGCTGCGGACTGTATTGTCTCCGACAGCGTAAACCACAATCCATACGAAATAGGAATTGCGGAATCCAAAAAAATGGTAATTAATGCAAATAATCAAATTACCGTGAAATGGATTGATATTACTGAATAGAGCGCTACGACGACCGAATTGGGAATTCTCACGATTTTTCGATAAGCATTCGTGTGAAAATTAAATCATACTGAGGGAGCTCAATTAATTACTACCATATTAAATGGTTAGAAATAAGCATATGATATTCCCTCTTCTCCGTATGGTTCCCCGCGCTGTTTGTAACGGCTAACAGTATTTTAATCATTACCTTACTAAGGGTATAATAGTAAGGAAAGGATGTGGTTTATTATGGCTACAATGAAGGCGGTAGGACTAACCCGATACCTTCCAATTGAAAATCCAGAAAGCTTAGTAGATGTAGTTGTGGAGAAACCAAGAGCGACGGGTCGTGACATTTTGGTCAAAGTTATCGCCATATCGGTCAATCCGGTTGACACTAAGGTACGTGCGCCTAAAGACAGAGTTGAAGAAGTTCCTAAAATTTTAGGTTGGGATGTTGCAGGAATTGTTGAAGAGGCGGGACCGGACTGCTCGTTGTTCCGTCCGGGGGATGAAGTTTTTTATGCGGGCAGCATTGCACGACAAGGCGGAAACAGTGAATACCATCTGGTTGATGAACGGATTGTAGGGCGCAAGCCAACTTCCTTGAATTTCGCGGAAGCGGCAGCTCTTCCTTTAACCTCTATCACAGCTTGGGAAGCATTATTTACCCGAATGTCGATTTCTCAAGATTCGGGCGCCAACCAAGAAAAATCCCTGCTGATCATCGGGGCAGCTGGGGGTGTAGGGTCCATTGCCATCCAGCTTGCAAAACAAGCGGGGCTCATTGTAATCGGGACTGCTTCCCGGCCGGAAACCGTCGATTGGGTTAAATCAATGGGCGCCGACTATATTATTAATCACCATGACACGCTCCTTCCGCAGCTTGAAGCAATTGGGTTTTCAAGCGTTCCGTATATTTTCTGCCTGAATGCTTTGGAAAAACACTGGGCCGGCATCAGCGAAGTCGTTTCTCCCCAAGGAGTCGTTTGCGCAATTGATGATCCTACCTCTCCGCTCAACCTAAAATTGCTTAAGCAAAAAAGCGCCACCTTCGTGTGGGAGTTTATGTTTACGCGCTCGCTTTATGAAACGGATGATATGATCGAGCAACACTTACTGCTCAATCTGATAGCTGATGCTGTGGATCATCAAAAATTGAAGACAACGCTCGCCGAAGTACTTGGACCGATCTCAGCAGAGCATCTTCGCCAAGCCCACAAGCTATTGGAGAGCAATAGGACGATTGGCAAGGTTGTTCTAGAGAATTTTGTTTAAACACCTGTTCTTGGAAAGCACACAATAGAATTCCCTTGCCCAATAAGCAGGTGATACGTTTATTCGCAAGAAGAAATAAGTTAGAGCCGACTGCTGTTTGTAGTCGGCTTCAATTTGTGATAAGAAAACTTGAAATTATTAATGATATTGTTCTTCATATCATGTTTGAAGCGAAATTTTTAAGTACCCTTGAAAGGGTTCCATATATTAGGCAAGGGATTTGGGGAGTTGAGGGGTTTGAACCCTGTCCGACAATATTGGCTTCAACGGGGCTTTTCGATGGAGAATATGACTGTCCAAAACGCCTTTTCGGTTCTCCCACTTCGTTAAACAACAACGGCCAGTTTTTTCTTCCTTTTACGGGGGAATAGTTCAACGTAAGCGTCAATCCCCGCACACCTGTTCATAGGAAGCAAAACGTGTCACCATGAATCCATCGTAGATGGAGAGGATGGATTCATGATGGAAGAGACATTGCAAGAAATATGGACCCAGCGCATCGCGGCCTATCAGGCGGCAAGCGGGCAAACGATGAAGGCTTGGTGTACGGAACAGGACCTGACGCTGCACCAGTTAAAATATTGGCTCTATAAAGCCCAAAGACAGCATAACCCGGTAGCCACCTCTGCGACCTTCCGTGCCGTATCCATCACAGCCCTGGAGCCGGAAACCGAACCGTTGTGGGTACAAGTCGGCTCTGCACGCATTACCTTGATTTCAAGATTTCTACGATGATTATTTGAAACCATACAGGTTCACTTATGAGCTCGGAGACGGGTTTGTTTTTAGTCTGGATTTTCAAGAAAAAGCTTTTTTGTCATATTGTTGGTGTAGAAAACGTTATCAAAGGTTCCGTTAGTGCCATTAGTGCTAAGGAACAAGAAAAGTATACCAAGGCATTAAAAACGGAACAATAGATTTTAAAACGCTCAAGGATATCGGTGGTAAGCCGAAGTTCAATTACAGCAAGATTAAAATTCGTGCACTTTTATTTGCTTCCACGAATCATCATCTACGCTTTCTAAAACAGGACCCTGATACAGACTGCTGCAAAAGTGCTAATTTGAGTATCAACTTAAAGACCCGAGAAAAACGAGCATTTAGAATCAATTCTAAGGCTCGTTTTGATGTCGGGGAGACATTTATGTATCCCTTAAAATATTGGATTTTTCAAAAGCAAGGCTTTTGCAGGCTCTCTGATACACGGTCTTTTTTATATTCCCCAATTTATTGTTAATCATCCCTTGCAAAACGGATGGTGTAAGTAAATTAATTCCTGATAAAGTCAAAAAAGAGCGCAGACGATCACCGGCACTTTTTTTACATGATGAACCTGTCATTTGACCCCTTATGAAGCAATTCAGCAGACATATGTTCCAAACTCCTGATTTTAAATACCTGGGTTGCCCAAAAGTAGTTGTCCAGAAAAAGTATTCGCCTCTCCAAAAGCACGTTTACGACGATGACGGAACCATCAACCGGCATTACTACGAAATGGCACTTCTGACAGAACTGAGGAATTACGTTCGTTCCGGGGACGTATCCATTGTCGGGAGCCGTCAGCATAAAGATTTCGAAGAGTACCTTGTACCGAAAGCAAATTGGAATGGCATCGATCCTAACGTTACAAAGCTTGCCGTTAGCTTGTCCGCAAAGGGATATCTTCAAGAACGGACCGAATCACTTCTTCAAAGATTAAACTGGGTTCGGATCACATAGACGAGCTGGACGGCGTTAATTTGGAGAACGGGAAATTGCATATCGAGCGATTGGAGAAAGATGCTCCCGATGAATCCCCGAACTGTCGTTTCTCCTATACTTCTAGCTGAGAAGCGATGAGCTGCGTAGCCTTCTCTAGCCCTGTGGTTCCGCCTGCTCATTTCATGTGCTTTCTCCAGCTTGCTATGACTTCTGCTGTAGTCACCCCAGGTAAGTCTGCTGGAGCAGGGAATTCATAAAGCGCCGCCATGGATCGCTTGCAGGTCCAATCCGAAAAAACTGAAGTAAATTCGGGGAAACGGATATCCAGCCATCGAATGATTCGGTTCTGAAGCCGTATGCTATTCGCCACCCAAAACTCTCGATCGCTTATGATAACGCGTCCCGAGCGGGGAGCTGTACGGGATCAATACGACCAACCACGGACGCGTGGTCGTGTTCGGAGGGGGGATTCCATTGTCATTCGAAGGGAGAATCGTCGGGGCGGTCGGCGCAAGCGGCAGTACGGTCGCAACCTATCCGAAGGCGCGGATCGGGTCTTCGGATAGGTTGCTGTAAACCTGGCGGTTTTAGCCCTATAACAAAACTGGGTCCCGCCAATATTGACGAAAAATCGGCTAAACCCCATGGCACAGCCCCTCTTCTCATGCCATCATTTAAGGCTTCAGGACGAATTTAATGCATTGTCAAAACCACCGTCTGCCATTGTTTTCTTAACATCTCGAATGGGATGTAATCCTTGGCCGGTTTCCACTCCCCGTTCTTCCCCATCCCTCCCATCGTCACTAGCATATGAATATGAGGGTTGAAATTCAGCCTTGATCCGAATGTGTGTAGCCCCGCAATGACTCCTGGCGTTACTTTGTATTTCTTTTCAAAATACTCCTTGATTAACCGTACTCCCTCATCCCTAAAGGGTTTGAACCAATCCCGATGTTTCAGGAATAGAGTTCGTAGACCCTCGTCTATCGTTAGGATGACATGTCGGTGATTCACCTGAAATACGTCCTCTGTCAACATACGACTCCACTCTTCCGTTTCACCACAAGAGCATGTCGTACAGAAGCGCCCTTTGCAACGATACGGCACCATCTTCAAGTCATGGCATCCTTCGCAGGCCATCAGTTTGAATCCCTTTTTTGGGTTACCGCAGTCTCGAAACTTTTCAATTTCTTTGAGTACTACTGATCGTATATTCTTTCCATGCTTGGTTACAAAGGCTTCCCAGTGCCTGTGCTCATCAAAGAAGATCCGGTGTAGGATGTCCTGTTTCATATCCTTACTTTAGCAAAAAATTAAAAAGGGGGAACCTCCGGTTCCACCCCAAAAAACTTAT
The DNA here is from genome assembly GCF_000422905.1 of Paenibacillus alginolyticus DSM 5050 = NBRC 15375. Taxonomy (GTDB): domain Bacteria; phylum Bacillota; class Bacilli; order Paenibacillales; family NBRC-103111; genus Paenibacillus_E; species Paenibacillus_E alginolyticus. Next base: position 23,323 of record NZ_AUGY01000054.1, on the reverse strand, counting down.
ACTTTCTATAATGTTAAAAAAGCGTTCACTCAGAATTGTGAGTGAACGCTTTTTTATTTCAAAACTTTGTTTGTCATTTCAAATCTTTATTGGCAATTTCAAAACCAATTTGTAATCCAACAACATATATATTGGGTGACAAATTGGTTTTGAAGTGCAAGAAGCCAGCAAACACAAGGGTTTGCTGGCTTTTCATATAAAAATAAATTACAAATAATGTTTTGAAGTGATAATTGGATCAAAAAAGGGTGATTTACAAATATGTTTTGAAGTACTCCTTACAAATATCTGTCTACAACCTACTATTTCACCACATTTGGTATGAAGTTTGCCTGATTCAGCCGCTCGAGCAATGAATCAAGAGACTCATCTGTAAGTCCGCCTCCGCTAAATGAAGCTAAGCCGCGCAGTGGCAGATACTTCAGGAACGCAGCCATCAGTTCTGACATCTCTTCCCCTTCGTGGTTAGAAGAGCCGAACGGCGAATGCTTCAGCAAATCCCCTACGATTGAAGCGGCTTGCGGATCCTCCATCAGATCGCCAACTGTTGAATTTCGGGTATACGTCTTCGCTATCGTTATCGTCGAGTTCACTCGCATGGTCCTCTTAAGTACGATATCCGCTGAAGATTTTCCGACCAGAATCTCGAACTCGCCTGTCTCAACATGCCAGTCGTTAAGTTCCATGTTAAAGTAAGCGAAGGAACGCTTGTCGAGAGTGAAGGTGACGGTTTTCTCTTCTCCAGGCTTAAGCGCTACTTTAACGAATCCTTTCAGTTCCTTCTCCGGGCGGGACACACTGCTATGCACATCCCGCACATAAAGCTGCACGGTCTCTTTACCAACTCGGCTGCCGGTATTTTTAATATTGACCGAGACGTTGACTGAATCGGTGTCGTCCATCTCATCTTTGTCCAGCACCAGTCCGCTGTATTCAAAAGTTGTATAGCTAAGCCCGTGACCAAATGGGAACAGTGGCCGAAGCTTCTTCTTGTCATAATAGCGGTAACCTACGTAGATCCCTTCCTTATATTCCACAAGGTCTCCATCACCCGGGAAATTCAAATAAGACGAATTGTCGCTCAACTGAACAGGGAACGTCTCGGCCAGCTTACCGCAAGGATTGGCATCGCCGAAAAGCAGATCGGCAATCGCTCCGCCCAGCGCTTGGCCGCCTAAGTAAGCCTCGAGCACAGCCTTTACGCCGCCGATCCAAGGCATTTCCACCGGAGCTCCATTGCTTAGCACGAGCACGGTCCGTTTCTGCACTGCCGTCACCGCTTCGATCAGCTGCGATTGATTGAGCGGGAGGTTCAAATGCTCGCGATCAAATCCTTCCGATTCATATCGGTCAGGCAAACCGACGAAGAGAATAACGACCGATGCATCTTCTGCAAGCTTGATCGCTTCCTTCAAAAGCTGTGGATTCGTTTGGTCTCCGTTCAACTCATAGCCCTGGGCATACGCAATCTCCGCGCCGCTTCCCGCCGATTTGGCAAGCTCCTCGCTGATATCCTCGAGCTTGGTTGGCTTAATATGCGAGCTGCCTCCGCCTTGATATCTCGGCTGCTTGGCGAGTTGCCCGATGACAGCGATTTTGCCGGACTTCGGCAATGGCAAGATGCCATCCTCGTTTTTCAGCAGCACCATGCTTTCACGCGCAACTGCCCGTGCTAGAATATGATGCGCCTCCGGATCATAGGAAGCATCCGGCTTCTTGCTGTCGACTGCCATGAAGACAATGTTCAATATTCGCTCAACAGCCGAGTCGAGCTTTTTCTCTGACAACCTGCCGCTTTTCACCGATTCGACGATTTTACGGTCACCGGCGCCGTTACTTGTCGGCATTTCCAGCTCAAGACCTGCAGCCAAACCGTCTGCACGCTCGTTCACTGCGCCCCAGTCGGAAACAACAAACCCCTCATGTCCCCAATCGTCTTTCAAAATGTCCGTAAGCAGACGCTCATTTTCCGCACAGTACTCGCCGTTCAGTTGGTTATAGGCGCACATGACCGTCCACGGCTGACCTTTCTTAACTGCTCCCTCAAAGCTGGCCAAATAAATCTCCCTCAGCGTACGCTCATCCACAACCGCATTAGTCGTCATCCGACGGTGTTCCTGATTATTTACCGCAAAATGCTTTAGCGACGTGCCCACGCCCTGGCTCTGTACCCCTTGAATATGAGCAGCAGCCATCTCAGAAGACAAATACGGATCCTCCGAGAAATATTCGAAATTTCGCCCGCATAGCGGCGATCTCTTGATATTTGCGCCGGGGCCAAGCAAAATGGCGACGTCTTCAGTCTGACACTCTTCCCCTAGCGCCACACCGACCTTGCCGATCAGCTCACGATCCCACGAAGAAGCAAGCCCCGCTGCAGATGGGAAGCACGTAGCAGGAACGCTATCGAACAGTCCCAAATTATCTGCCGACGCGCGCTGCTTACGAAGTCCATGAGGCCCATCCGTCATCATGACGGACGGAATGCCGAGCCGCTCTATCCCTTTCGTATGCCAAAAGTCAAGTCCCGAGCAGAGAGAAGCTTTCTCTTCCAAAGTCATTTGTGAAATCAATTCTTGAATATTTTTTTTCATGGTTACCCTCCTAATGTAATGAAATCAACCTTTAACAGCACCAATGGTCATGCCTTTGACGAAGTATTTCTGGAAGAACGGATATGCGATCAGAACCGGGATCACCGCAATCACCGCAATCGCCATGCGGAATGTTTCGCTCGGCAGCTGCGCAATGCTCTCCCCAGCTTGCGAGCCGATCTCGCTGTTACTAGCCAAGAACTGAATGTCGCTCATAATCCGGTTGAGTACGTTCTGTAGACTGAACAATTTGGGGTTGGTTACATAAATTAATCCGTTATTCCAGTCGTTCCAGTAAGCCAATCCTTGAAACAAGCCGACGGTGGCCAGAATCGGCAGCGAGAGTGGCAGTACAATTTTGTAATACATTTTAAATTCGCTTGCACCGTCTATGCTGGCCGATTCCAATACCGGAACCGGAATTGTCGTCATAAAGAACGTTCGCATGAGAAGCACGTTAAAGCCATTCATTAAAAGTCCCGGAACAATCAACGCCCACAGCGTATTCTTGATATGGAATAGTTGTGTATAAATCAAGTACGTTGGAACAAGGCCGCCATTGAACAACAAAGTGAAAAACAGCAGAAAGGCGAAGAACGTTCCGCCCGGCAAATCTCGACGCGATAAAGGATAAGCGAGCAACGATGTGATTAATAGACTTACCGTTGTCCCTATTATGGTTATGAGAATTGTAATCCCGTAAGCGTTAAAAACGAGCGACGATTGCTGCCACAAATATTCGTATGCGTTTAAACTGAATTGTTTTGGAAAAAAAGAATACCCATTCTGCAGGATTGTCTTTTCATCCGTTACAGACGACATTGTCAAAAGCACAAACGGAAGCAGGCAACTGAGTGAAAACAAGATCATCACAAGATGTGCGGCCCACTGCCAAACACGATTTTCATTATTCATGTATATCCCCCTTAGAACAGCGCGTTTTCTTTATTGACTTTTCGAACAACATAGTTGGAGACGATAACGAGCACGAATCCGACTATCGATTGATAGAAGCCAGCAGCTGATGACATGCCGATGTCACCAAGCTGCAATAGACCGCGGAACACGTACGTATCGATGACGTTCGTAGTACTGAAGAGTGCTCCTGCATTCATCGGGACTTGATAAAACAGGCCGAAGTCTGAGTAGAAAATGCGCCCGATCGCTAGGAGCGTCAGCATGATGATGACGGGAGTGATCAGCGGTATCGTAATCGTACGGATTTGCTGCCACTTGGATGCCCCGTCCAGCTTCGCCGCTTCGTAATATTCTGGATCAATGCCGATGATTGCAGCCAGGTAAATGATACATCCGTACCCTGCGCCCTTCCAGGTATGGACCAAGGTCAGAATGACCGGCCAGTATTTCGGCTCGTTGTACCAAGAAATCGGCTCGATGCCTAGCGCCGTTAGGACCGTCTTATTCATGAATCCGCTCTCGATGCTCAGCATCGAAAATACGAGATAACTGACCAATACCATCGAAATCAGAAATGGCAGAATAATAATGCTTTGATACAGACGGGACGCAAACTTGCTCTTGATTTCGTTAAGCAGAATGGCGAAGCCCACCGCAACGACGAGGCCGATCACAATGAAAGCTGCGTTATAAAGAATCGTATTGCGGGTAATGACATAAGCGTCAGATGTTTGGAACAGAAACTTGAAATTTTGAAAACCTACCCAATCGGACCCCCATATTCCTTTAGCGAAATTGATGTCCTTGAAAGCAATCGTGAGACCGAACATTGGTAAATAATTATTGATGATCAAGTATGCAATGCCCGGAAGCATCATTAGATAGAGTGGACTGTATTTCCATATTCTCTTCCTGGCATTGCTTTGTGTACGTTTTGTCATTCCGTAAGTTCCCCTTTCCATATATCTTGCTCTACACTCATAATAATGAAATCCTGTTCGTCCCACTACTGTTTCTACGACTTCTGGTTTGCACTTTCACGACTATCCTTACAACCATTTTTGACGAAAAACAGCCCTGGTCACGGGCATATTGACCAGGGCACGTAAATCTTTATTTTTGGATGGCATTAAGTTCCTTATTTATAACAGGGATTAATTCCGGCGGGATATTGTAGAACGTCAATTGGGCCATTTTCTCAATTGATATGACGTCCTTCGTCACCTCAAAGAAAGGATTATTCGTCACATGTTCGAAATATTTGAGAAATACCGCTTTAGCCTCTTCATTGCTATAGAGGTCTTCAATCGTGTCAAAGGTAGAAAAGTACCCATCTCTCAATTCGATAGTTTCAGCATTGGACAGATCAAATTTTTCGAACCAGTTAACGACATTTTTTTCCTTTTCCGGTTTAACGTGGATATAATTTCGATCTATTTCCGCTGCATGATGAAGCACAATTTCATCCGTATGGATGACGCCAAATTCATCCGCAGCTTCGACTTTTACATAATTCTCCCCAGCGATCAATGGAACATCCTTTATGATTTTCATCGGTGAGTCGCTCTTAATTTCGGTAAGAAGGGTATGATTTAAATAAACTTTAACATCTTGCACATTAGACAGGATCGCAATATCATTAAGCTCTTGGTGTCTATTCGTAAATCGTCGGCCGGCTAAATGAACGAAAGGAACCTTAGACCAGTTAGCTTTATAAAGATAAAAGGCGTCCTTTTTGATTTTCCGGTCAATGGTAACAAGTCCCTTCAAGTTCTTCCCGGTTTCGCCGCCTTCATTTCTATTGGCGCTGCCGAAATCAAACATGTTCCATACATATCCGCCCAACACAAACGTTCGCTTATCGAAGGTTTCCAGAGCATTTTGATGGAATAACAGCTGGTATTCCTCCGTATAATCCTGGACTTGAGGCGTGTAAGAATGGTACTTAGGATTCGTATCCACCCCGTATTCGGATACGATTATAGGAATTTTAGGTTGAGCTCGATGAAACTCATCAAGGCGATCTTGCAAATCTTTGATTTCACCATAATACCAGCCATAGTATAAATTGTATCCAATCAGATCAGTAAAGCTATTTATAATACTGTTATTTTCAACGCCGTTAATATTGGCTTGAACAGTTAAGCGATTAGGGTCTAAATGTTTAGCTAGAACCTCCAGTTTTCTGATAGTCTTATAGGTTTGCTCCGTCTCTACGGCAATTGTAATCTCATTTTGAATACCCCAACAATAGATAGAACAATGATTATAGGCCTGCTTAATAAGCTTCTCCAGCTGTTCTTCCGCATTATGATTTTCCGGGTCCTTGGTGGAAGGAATGCTGATAAATGGAATTTCGGCCCATACCAGCAGTCCGTAACGGTCGCATAAGCTGTAAAAATAGTCATCATGCTGGTAATGGGCAAGACGAAGGCTGTTCGCTCCGATCTCCCGGATCAAGGCCATATCTTCATCCATATGCGTTTTCGTAATGGCATTGCCTACACCGGCGAAGTCCTGATGACGGCATACGCCGTTTATCTTGACTGGCTTGCCATTCAAGAGCAGACCTTGTTCCGTAGTCGCTTCAACCGTTCTAAAACCTATTGCTATAATCCGCGAATCGCAGACTTGTCCCTCGGAGAGGACGGATACCTCTACCGTGTATAAATAGGGTTGATCTACGCCGTCCCATAGAATCGGATTTGCGACTTCGCTTTTTATACTGAATTTCGCTTCATTTCCAAGAGCAAGTTCTGAGCTTGCCTCCAAAACCGTTTTTCCTGCTTCATCCCTAACCTGTATCTGAAGTGACCCCTCTTTCAAAACGGAGGATTCATTCACGATTTGACCATGAACGTCCAATTCAAACGTTTCTGGGGAGATTTTCCGCTGTGTCAGATAGACACCATCCCGTCCGTTATCCATAAGGTCAAAATGGACCTCGTCCATGACAAGTAGACTCATTTCTCTGTACAAGCCGCCATAGAAGGTGAAGTCCGCCATTAGAGGGAACACCGTACTGTCATAGCCGTTATCAACCATAATGGTGATAAGATTTTCCCCCTCCTTCAAGTAGGGGGTTAAAGGGACCCTAAACATGGCATATCCGCACCGGCTTTCCCCGGCCATGTTGCCATTGACATAAACATGACCCATATTCCCGGCGGCGCCGATTTCAAGGTAGATGCGTTTGGTCAAATCCTCGTGGGAAATGTCCAAAATCCGCTGATACCAGCATTGCCCCCGAAAGTACTTTTCGCTACCACCTTGACCGTCTGTATCGTTCCAAGAATGAGGCAGTGTGACAGACTGACCATCTTGTATGGACTCGAATACGTAGGTGGGATTATTAGTTTTCGTGAAGATCCAGTGATCGTTTAATGGCATGATTTGTACCATAATAATTTCCCCTTTCAGTGGTTATTTCTGATGATCGTATTTCTGTCAAAAAATTCCCCGACCAACAAGGATGTTGACCGGGGCAAATGAATAAGTGCGAAATGATTACTTACTTTTTTTCGCCCACTCGTCGAGCTGCTTTTGCTTCTCTGCGATAATTTTGTCAATTCCGGCGGATTTCAGCTTGGAGATAAACTCTGGCAAGATTTTCTCCGGATCGACACCCCCCGTCTCTAGCGGAAGCTTGTACTGCGTAACCACGTTGGTTACCGCAGCATATTCAGCCTTGACCGGATTTGCGTCGAACGTAAAGCCCAACGCCTTCGACTTTAATGCCGATTTGTTGAATTGATCCATCTTCTCCCAAATTTTTGGATCGTCACCCTTAAATACATAGGACAGGAATTGATTACCGAACATATATCCCATATTCAGGCTGTAGCCCGAGGTTTTGGCGTCAGCGCCTTGAGGGTAGTCGATGACATTGTCCGATTTGACATAGTGTTTCCCTTCCACACCCCAATCGAACAGGTTGACGATATCTTTGTCCGAATACATCAGATTAAGGAAATCCATGGCTTTTTCCGGTGTCTTGGAGTTAATTGGTATCCCCCACATGACACCAGTGACGTTCGTTGTTGTAGAAACAGGCTGAAGCAAGCTTGCTGTGACAACCGGCACACCGCTGCTCTTCGTTTCCTGCTGCTCAAACCCTGGCTTCATATTGGAGAAATAGGCGAATCCGCGGTTAGACTTAATCAAATCAAACTGAGAAGTTTTGTTCGTTGCGGCGTCTTTCAGAATCAAGCCAGATGTGTACCAGTTCCTCATCTTCTTGACAAACTGAGCATATTCCTCCGTTTCATACAAATTGACTACTTTGAGGTTATTATCAAAATTCGGAAGAACGCCGAGAGAATCACCGAGCATATCGAACGTCCGATACGAATCGAGCATCGTTCTGCCGATATTGCCTGGAATCAGCGGCGTCACATTTGGCTCTTTCTCCTTGATCGTTTTCAATGTGGCCTCCACATCGTCTAGCGTACGAATTTTACTGACATCGATTTGATACTTGTCGACCAAATCCTTCCGCATTGTCAGACCATTATACGCGGCAAAGTCGCGGACAGTTGGAATTGCGTAGATTGATCCAGAAATCTTGGCTGCATTCAAGTAGGCCGGATCCATCGCTTTTGCTATTCCTTGGCCATGCTGTTCGAGCAGTTTGCTAAGGGCAACAATTTGACCTTTGGAAACATAACTGCTGTAATTGTTGCCTCCAACAAACATTAAATCCAGCTTTTCGCTGCTGCTCAACATCAGGTTAATTTGCTGATCCCAGTTCCCAAAGCTGATCGGCGTCAACTTCACAGTTGCATTGATTTTTTTCTGTGTGATTTGATTAATGGAATCCTGCACCAAGGACAAATCCTTAGGCACTGCACCGAAAATCGGAAAAGCAACAGTCAGTTCCGTCGGTTTTTCCTCCGGCTTTGCCGTTTTATCCCCGGCTACTGGTGCCGTATCTCCACTATTGTTGCCGCATGCGGATAGAAAAAGCATAGACCCTATAATGAGTGCGCTTGCGGACATGAATCTCTTCTTCATAGTACTCCCCCATTTACTAGTTGGCATTTGCCTACTGAAACCGTTTGCGATACTCGGGATCTTCAGCAAGCATATCTCTATTTTACTTTTGCTGCAGATTCGGCTCTACTCCGCTCACGACTTTTCGCTGTGCATTTGCCGACTACCTTTCACTTTGAAGTGATTGGTGCAGTTGGCGGTATTCAATCGGATTCAGGTCGTTATGCTTCTTGAACATCCGGGAGAAATGGGAGAAATTCGCATACCCGATATGCGATGCCACGGCGCTGATCGGCATATCGGTTTTCGCAAGCAGTTTCTGGGCAATCTTGAGCCGTTCGTGAAACAGATAATCCGATACGGCCATGCCCGTTTCCTTTTTAAAGATCCGGGTCAAATAGTCCGGATTCAAAAACACGTGATTCGCAATCTCTTCCCTCGACAAGTCTTCTGCAATATGCTGCTTAATGTAGCTAATAACTCTTTGGACAACACTGAAAGATTGTTCAACTGTGTTCACATACGCCATCGCTTTGCTTACAACGTGGTTCATCCATGCGATCAGATCGGTTACCGAGCGGGTCGCGTTTGCGGAAAACTCCAGCGAGATAGTATTGCTAAACAATTGGTGAGCTTGAATACCTTTCATCTGGAGCATATAATACATCGCTTGCTGAAAATCCTGGTAAAACTGGCGGAGCAGGTTGGCATCCAAGCCATTCTGCCCCAACAACAGATCCAAAAAAGAAGTTGCTTCTTCCAATACTTTAGCGAACTCCCCCTCCTTCAGCATAATAGACCACGTGCTCATGTCGGGGAGTTGTCTACTAACAGGTTGTAATTGATCCCCGGAAAGCAGGAAAATCTTATTGTTATAGGCCACGTTGTTTTTCTCATTTTCACCAAGTCGTTTTACCATCTCAAACATTTCGTGACCGTGTACTTTTTCACCAATATAACAGGAAATATCGCAGTAAAAATACTTCCTGCAGGCGTCAATGTAACGTTCGCAAGATTGCTTCAACAACAGCTCGATGTCGGAATAACTTTCGGCAGATAAGATAGCTAGCAATCTTCCGCTGTTTAACGTTATAATTTGTCCGTTTTTTTTGTTCTCCAGAATGATTTCCTCAGCCGTATTTGTTAGTGCATATTCCAATATCTTCTCTTCGCGCATCGTCACATGCTTGTGCCATCTCTGCATACTAATTAGCACCGGGGCAAATGTCATTTTCTCGGCATAAGGAATGTTGCGATCCGCCGCGGCTCGACTTACTGACTCCGCTCTGGGCGGTATCGTCTGGTTGATGATATCCAGCCAGAACCGCTCAATCAGCATTGGTTGATGTTGGAACCAGAATTGGCCATATTGGCTGAATTCAACTAATTCCGAATCTTTATTGATTTTCTCGACCGCTTTGAGGATCGTTTTTTCCAACTCATCGAAAGGAATCGGCTTGAGAATGTAGTCGAGACTCCCTAACTGGAGAGCTTGTTGGGCATATTTGAAATCAGCATGGCAGGTCAAGAAAATCATCGCGGTGCTCGGATATCGTTCCATAACCCATTCCGCCAGTTCCAGTCCCGATACTTGCGGCATCTCGATATCGCAGAGCATAATATCGATTCGCTCATTTTCGAACAGCTCTTTCGCTTGTTTTACGGTAAAAGCCGAGAATACTGCGGTTATACCAAGCTTCTGCCACTCGACTCCCGACCGGACTCCTTCAACAGCATGAATTTCATCGTCTACAATCAATAATTGAAGCATACTAGGGAACCCCTTTCCTATCTTTCCGATTGATATGGAAGCTTGATTTCTATAACAGCGCCGCTAGGGAAACCATTGTAACAGGATATGGCCGCATGCTCTCCATATAACAGTTGCAATCGCTTACGAACGTTCCAAATACCAATATGTTCGCCTTGTTCGTCGACCACTCGGTTTCCAGAACGAATCTCGGCTAATACATCTTCCAAAAATCCTTTGCCAGTATCGCGAATGATGATTTCGATATAGGGCTCCAGTCCGGTTTCCAACAAATCGATGGCAACGGAAATATGCACGGGTTTGTCCAGCGTGACACTGTGCTTGATGGAATTTTCCAAAAAGGTTTGAATCACCAAGGGGGGGATCGGAATATTTACCAGGAAATCGGGCGAATCGATCGTACAAGTTAAGCTGTTTGGAAACCGGAGCTCCTGAATCCGGATATAGTTTCGGACATGTTGCAATTCTTCCCGCAACGTAACAAACGTCAAATTACTTCGAAACATGAATCTGAAATACTGGACAAGACATAATGTCATTTCCTGAATTAATTCGTAGTTTTTCACTTGAGCCAGATTAAACAGGATGTTCAAAGAATTCATGAAAAAATGCGGGTTAATCTGCAGCTGCAAGTGCTGAAGCTCCACTTTGTGCTTACTAAGCTGTTCTTCGTACACATTGATTTTCAACTCTTCGATTTGCGACATCATGCGGTTAAAGGTTTGGTTGACCAATAGAAATTCATCAGAAGCCGGATAAGACTCGATTCGAACGTTCACGTTTCCATCATTGATCCTTCTCATAACTGCAATCATCCGTTTAAGCGGAACGAGCAGAATGTGGCGGAGAAAAAAAAGACTTATCGGTATAAGCACAATGGAGGCAAGTGAAATCAACTCTATGATGCGCGTCAAACTAGGCAAATTTTGTAAAATTTGTTTATCCGGAATAACCGCTACCAGGTTAAAGTCGCCTTTTTGCGAGGGCTCCCCGACAATTAGCAAGTTATTCTTGCTTCCCGATATATAAAACTGCTGAAAGCTTTTCGAGAAATCAATGTTTTCATCAGCCAATGGATTGGTGCTGACCATCAACTCCCCTTGATTTGTTACAAAAAGAGCGCTCCCTTCGCTGCCCAAATTAATTAGATTCAACGGCATGAGCAGTGTCTTAGCGTTGACCCATGCTCCAATATACAGATCATCCGATTGAATGACGCGCAACATGTAATAGTCTTGTCCGATTTTCTGAACAAACCAGCCGCTACCGCGGATCTCAGCGAGATTAGGACGTTCGCTCAGCAAACGATGTAAATATTGCTCGACATGGTCCCTCTCTTGAAATGTAACTGATGCTTTGAAAACGTCCAACAAATCCTGCCTTGACTGTGAATACACAAAAAAAGCATCGACCGATTTATAAAGAATAATATTGTTAGTTAGTTTATCCGAAACGCTATGTTTGGCCAGCTGATATTCGTCCTCCGAATTAGGAGTATTCATTGAACGGATATCATTATCCGAAGTTACTAAGCTGATCAAATTTCGATCCGCATCTTGCAGTTGGGTATCAATTTGCCCCTCATACAAAGAGATTAAATTTTTGATGGACAACGCCACCTGATTGTGTACGACATGAATGCTGTAGAAATTATTATAGATCAGTAGCGTGATGAGAGGAACTGTCACAAAGAGCAGCCCGGCTACTAGCTTGAACCGAATGGAATTCCATGCTATATGCGGAAGCCGCAGTCCCATCTAATGTCTCTCCCTTCTGGAAATCTAAAAGGACCGCCGAGAATACTCTCAGCAGTCCGTCTTTATTCATTAGTACGCCAATGTAAATCATATAGGATTCCAACCATCTTAGCTACCGTTTTGACGACATTTCACTATGCATATAACGACTTTAGCCGTCTTTCGCTTCTATGATTAACACCACATATCATAGTAAACTGCCCTTTCACTAAAAAAAACCACAGCCAGTAATTGAGGAAACCAAAAATATGATGCACAGTTTTTCGAGTTTTACTTCAAAACATTATTTGTTACTTAAAAACTTAATTGTCTACTTCAAAACTTATTTGTCACCCAATAGAAAGTGTTGGGTGACAAATAAGTTTTGAAGTGCAAGAAGCCAGCAAACTCAAGGGTTTGCTGGCTTTTCTTATAAAAGTGATTTACAAATAAAATTTTGAAGTGGTTTTTCTAGCTAAAAATGCAGATTTACATATAAGTTTTGAAGTACTTTTTACATAAATGCATCTATAGGTCTCTATCAACAAGCGTTTCCGCTTGAAAGATGCTCAAATCAAAATAGCAAGATTGGAGTAATCTTCACAGATCTCGGTGCACTCCCTCCAGGTAGGACAGCTATCACCGTCTGACTTGCTGCGTCAATCACTGAAACGACGTTGCTGGCTTGAATTGCCACATAAACGCGTCTATTGTCTGGGGTCACGTCAACGGAAACCGGCTGGCCGCCGGTCAGAATCTCCGTCATAACTTCATTCGTTCTTAAGTTGATCACAGTTACGGTGTGATTCAAATTGCTGGCTACATAGGCTCTCGACCCATCCGGGCTAATCGCGATTTCAAAGGGAACAGCACCAGGTGCCAATGGAATGGTTGTGATCTCCGTATTGGTCCCTGTATCAATCACCGAAACGTTGTCGGAGTTTTGATTAGTTAAGTAGGAACGGCTGCCATCTGGTGTGATGGCGATGCCACTGGGACCATTGCCTGCGAGCAAAGGGATGGTTGCAATAATAACGTTGGTCTGCCTGCTGATAACAGATACCGTGTTATTCCCATTATCTGTAACGTAAGCCCGTGTACCGTCAGGTGTAATTGCAATCCCCAAAGGTCGGCTGCCTGCAGGAAACGGAATTGTGGCAATGAGTGTGTTTGTAACTGTATCGATGACCGAAACGGCATCCGTGAAGTGGGTTACATAGGCACGAAAGCTGTCGGGCGTGATGGCAATTGAGGTGGGTAGACTCCCCGCCGGCAGGGAAATGGTATCAATTATTGTATTTGACCCCGTATCAATAACTGAAACGGAATCAGTTCCAAAATTCGCGACATAAGCGCGGGTACCGTCAGGAGTTATGGCAATGCCGAGTGGACTGCTGCCTGCGGGCAAGGGGATGGTGGCGTTGATGGTATTAGCTTCCATATTGATGACGGTAATGGTGTCATCACCATTATTGGCATTGTAGGCAAATAATAAGTCCGGAATCAGGGCTCCTTCACCTTCCAGAATGCGATCCTGAACAGTTTGACCGTCGCTGTCCAGTTCAGTGACTGTAACGGAGACATTGCTGCCTCCAAGTCCGCTTGAAATCATGCGAACGCCGAAAACATCTGGATTGGCGAATGCGGTATGCGTGAACACACTGTACGGCGAGCCGATTGGAGGCAAATAGAAGAACCTAAGATCATATAACGATCGGGAGCTAAATCCTTCCCCTGTTGAAGTAAGTGTGTAGACTTCGATAGCAGCGGACGCAGGGTCTCTTCCTCCGTTTGAAACCCGAATAACCAGTTGTTTTGTCCTCGAGACGGCCCTGTTATCAATTGGGCCAGTATCTAAAACAGCCATGAGGTATCCTCCTTTTAAATTCATATCATATTTCTATATATATGATCAAAGAAGTAGAATTGCGTGGGATACCTGTCCGAGCAGTAGTCTCATCAAAAAACTATTCAAGGAGAATTTGTACAACTGTCCCTGTTTCATTTAAGTGAAATAATTAAATAGAATGATAGAGAAAGTAGATCTAAGAATACAAGAAAATATAATAAGAGTTCACCCAATAGAGTGAAAGCCTACTTACTTCAAAACTTAATTTGTCACTTCAAGACTTTATTGTCTACTTCAAAACTTATTTGTCACCCAACAGTTGGAAATGTTGGGTGACAAATAAGTTTTGAAGTGCAAGAAGCCAGCAAACTCAAGGGTTTGCTGGCTTTTCTTTCAAAATCGATTTACAAATTAAGTTTTGAAGTAGTATATTCCGGTTTAACACCCGAATTACAAATAAGTTTTGAAGTACTTTTTACATGAGCTAAACGGATCTTCTAAGACTATGCTGCCAGAGGATCGCGGTTTATTCAACTATTGTTCTGAGTTAGTTCAATGTACTTCAAATCATGTACTATAGCGAGGAAGCAAATTACATTTATCAATAGAAAAAAGCATAATGGAAGAGTATAAACTAAGATACATTCAATATAAAATTTCTGATACATAGTGGAAAGGAATAGATTTTAAGATTCCTGCCAGGTTAACTAAATGAGGCTGCCCTGTTGAAAAAACAAAGAATCCAACCATTTGAATGCAAAAATCAGAAAAATCAAGAATATGTCTCTAAGATTCTAGCACTTTGTCCTCGGTTTGCCTGTAGTGAGTTGTTCTAAATTGCCTTACACTAAAGGAGAAATAAGGGTAAGGCAGCTCTTTAAGTTATTCATGTCAGATAGATCATACGGAGGTGGAATTCTCAAAAATTATTACGGTTTTTTTCATAAATAGCGTTTATTATTGTATAAAAAAATTATGAGGAGGATTTTCATTTTATGATAATGAAAAAAGTACTTTTAACTGCATTGATGTTGACCACTTTTACGTCAGCAACAGCTTTTGCTAATTCTGCTGGACCAAGCACTACGAAGGACGATGCTCTCCAAAATGCGATTAAAAATGATGTGGAGTCTTTCGTAAAAACTGCTTACGTCCCTTACTACACAATAAACTCTACTAAATTGACTGTTCGGAATTACACGCTTCAAAACAACGTGCTTACTGCGCAAGTTGATATATCTTTAACAAAGACGTTAAAGGCGAAGACAGTTGATGATGTACCTTATGTAAAGGGTTTGAAAAAGAAATTATCAGATCTGAAGATAGCAAAGGCCGCCAATGTTACTGACGCAGAACAAGTTGTAAACGACAAATCCAAAGAAATCGGCACGTATATTGGCGTTGCCCAAGAACAAAATGATTCCTTCAGGATTACTGCAAATGTTGTTAACGACAAACTTGATTTGAAAAATGCTAAGTTAGAATTTCTGGATTTCTTGGATTGGGTACCGGCAACAGCATTCATTCCGGCAACAGATGCTACAATTTCTAAACATGGCGAAGATGATTTAACTGATGCCATAACTGTAAACAAAAAAAATGTTATGAAAGCCAATACAAATTCGGCAGGAGTTATTACTCCTCAATCCATTATCATTCAATATGATCGACTTGCCGCAAGGGATTACGCAAACACATGGACTTCTGAAGTACCTAATGGCTTCAATGAATCAAAATGGAACCCAGGATATGCTCATCACACAGAGAGTGGTGGAGTTGACTGTGCAAACTACGTCTCACAAGCCATTTCTGCAGGCGGTATACCAGTAGATACCACTTGGAAACCGGAAGCGATCGCATGGGTCAATACCGGACAGTCGATTAGCAATGGTTTGAAACAATACATGGTCGATACAAAAGGCTACTTTTATCAAACTACGAAATCCGGAGTCTCTGCCGGCGGTTGGATTTTTGAGACAAACGGTTCGCACGTGATGTTTGTCGTAGCAAACGATGGTGTTACAATGCTGTTCAGTGCTCATACGAATGACAGATTAAAGGCTTCCTTTGCGAACTTCGGATCTACGTTTAATTACTATTACATTAGCGCCTCGTATGCAATCAACTAATCCTATTTGAAAACATACGAAAAACGGTTGAGGATTTCCGCTCAACCGTTTTTCGTATCGTAAGCGTTATTGTAGAGTGAATGTGCTCTGAATGTCCTTTATAGAATTGAACATGTTGTTGTACTCACTTTTGGCAGAAGGATTACTACTGTCTGTCTCAACATCCGAAGGGGTAGTTATAGTAAATACTTTGTCCCCGCGTTCAGCGAGTTTTATAGTATGGGTATTCTTCATAATATCATCCCCCTGAACATCCCAGTCAGCCTTGGACCATATCGATATCATGAAGAGCACTCCTCCCGAAGTTTTGTTTGCCTTGCTAATGAATACTACGTTGTCAATATGAGCATCAGCATTGTTTTGCTCCTTTATTTCGTATTTATCCTTCCAGTTGTCAGGAAGCTTCAAAGTAAAGTTATATTTCGTATTTTCATATATGCTTGAATCTTCAGCACCCTTATAGGTTTCAACGCCGGAAGGGCTAGTACTTAGTTGACTAAATTTCTGGTTAAACCTTTCGATAAACGTAATAGCTTCGGATCGGGTTACAAAATCATTTTTCTTGAATCCCGATACCGATTTGGAGCTCTTGCCTTCGGAAAGTCCAATATCGAGAATATACTGAATAGAGTCATCCGTATTATAATGTTTTCCGCTTGCTTCAGTTAGATACTCCGCGATATTACCTCGTGTCAGGTGGCTCTTGTCGGAAACGATAGATGTCAACCCTATCTTTGCAGCATAATCTTGATAAGAAGCATCCCATCCCGATGATTTCGAGTCATTTTTAAAATCAGAAGGTTGGAATGCTCGTATAAGCATTGCAAACCACTCGCTTTGACTGACTACTTGGTTGGGCTTAAACGTGCCATCTGGGTACCCATTTATGACATTATGGTTCATAGCCCATTGAATATTGGAGTATGCCCAATAATCACGTGATACATCTGAAAAAGAACTCTCATTTGCAAATGTAGCCACACCAGTTAAGCTGACGAAGCAGCATACAGCGCAGATACCAATAGACAATGTTTGTTTGAAATTCTTCAATTATAATCACTCCTATTTTGATTTATGTTCAGGCTAGCTCCGTAAGTATAGAAATCCGCCCAGTCTCCGAGATGAGATAAGATCACAAGCAGGTCCTAGCTTTTTTTTTAGACGAGATACGACTTTTGGTATTCCATCGGGTTGAATAAACCCACCCCATAGATGTTCAGCAAGCATGTATTTGGTGATCAACCGCCCTTCGTGCTCTATAAAAAAAAGCAGCAGAGCAGCTTCCCTCTCAGTCAGGTCAAGTTTGGAGTCTTCATATTTGACCCAATATTGCCTTGGATGAAAATAAGTATTGGAGCCGATGTACAAAAGCTCAGGTGATTCCTCGGCTATCTTTATCTCCGGTTGCATGAAGAACGAAAAAATGTTTTCTGGTGAATGCGAAACGGCATTCAGAATTTGTAAAACAGGATTGATCGTGATGTTCTTCACACCTATTTCCAAATTGCGATTAATATCTTCTTGTGATAGGGGGTCCCGTACCATGAGGTACGTTGTTATTCCAGATTCAACCCCTATTTTAAGTCTTTTCCAATCTTCTGAATCTGGAGAATTTACCCCTAATATCATGTGAGTGTATTTGATCTCTTTATGAGTATCAAATTCATATGTTGAATACACATCGCACGGGATCTCGTTGAAAAGGTACAAAACACTCCTCCACCTTACAAAAAGATATGCAATACATCAGAATACAAACCCTTATCACAATTAGATGCCAATATACCTCCCGAACGAGATATTAATATACAAATATTCCCTCCTACATATATAGACACCCAATTTAGGGTAATAGTCAGTATATAACTAAAAATTTTTCAATCTCCAATTGCAATGGCCTAGCGGGGTAGTACCAGCGTAGCTGACACCACCCGCAAACGCATGGATTAAATTGGGAATTTATTAATGAGCTCGTTATATTCATTTTGCGCATCGGTAATCGCAAGCTTTGAATAAACTTCTAACGACTTTCTGCTTTCATGGCCGGAATACGGTTGAATCAGCGCATCATCGATGCCTTGCTTTTTTAGCCAGGTTAAAAGGAAGTGACGAAGTTTATGAGGAGACAGATTTTGAGATAACTGGGCCTCCTCTGAATATTTGGCCAAAATCTTGCGGATTCCCCTGTCTGTGTACTTTTTCTTCCATGAGGACTCAAACAAATAGGCCGCTTGCTTCTTTTTCATCGTATCTGCATGCATGGCCAGCAGCTCTTTGAAACTCTGAGGAAATGGAACAATGCGGTCTTTGCTACCCCTTTCCTTTGTTGATCCGGATCTGGCAGTAAATAAAATCGATGTCCGAAAGCTTGATGCTGATTAACTCACTGACCCTGACACCTGTATACATGAGGGTTTTCACGATCATCATGTCCTAAAAATTCTTAGCCTTCCAAACCACTTCATAGTATCTTTTTAATTCTTCCTCTGCGGGCACGTAAGGCAGCTTCTTTGATGAATTTGGAACCTCAAATTCAAGCCCGCTTCTTAAATGTTGAACCAAACTTTTTAAGTAAGCATAGTCCGGTCGTTCTGCGCGAAGATACTTCGCCAGTTCCCGGGCTTTCTTTTTTGCTGATACGCGTTTTTCAATCATGCTAGTTCACCTTCCAATGGAAGTCCTTCCTTCATGTCCAATCGGAATGTTCCATATGGATTAACGTGTGTATAGATCAAGGGTGTCACTGCACGTAAATCTTCCGGAGTCATTAGATCAAACCATTTCTTCTCCGATAAAACGTTCTGGAACATGATGGGATTAATTTAGACTAAGCAATTTTGCAGTAGATGAAGAGATAAAACGGACATCTCTTGATCTTCCATGCGATTTGTGGCAATTTCTCCACCCTTTCCATAGAAGATAAACCCGTTGGCCGAGATCTGTTTGAATCATCGATTAAGGGGTACCGCCAGCAAAACGCGGATTTACAACGCTAAGGAATTTTGACCATAAAATTAGCCGGGTTTCACCTTTAGCTTGGTGAAACCCGGCTTTATTTCTACTTTTTAGTTCAACGGCCGTAATGATTCTAAGGTGGTAACCCCTTTTGGATCAAAACGATACTCGCCTAGGAAATTAATATGCTCCCAACCCAGTGGGGACATATGCTTTAGCAAATCCTCTCGTAAAGTCCCTTTACTACGGAGTTGATCCGCAGCTTTATTTAATGATAACTAGGAAGGTAAAGAAAAAATAAAAGCCCGATTGATCCTTAACGAAGGAAAAACCGGGCTTTATATGTGAAAAATGTCTTAATGATGGATAAAGTTTAATTGCCCTTTTTAGTTGCCTCAGTTGTAACTGGTGCTGGAATTTCTTTTGGTGAGATTTTTGAAGTGTCAAAAACTGAGTCATTGTCACTCTCAATACTATATTCCTCTGTACTAACTAATTCCTCACTTCGATCAACTACTTGATAAGTTTCTTTCTTTTTTGGGAATGATGTCTTAGAATCTGTGTAGACTTTCACTACATTATTTTCATTTTTGTCCTTATTTACTTGCTTAAAAACAATTGCCTGTTCTTTAGTTTTTACACTTGCATCAAAAGTCCATGATTGTTGATCGAGCTCTTTTTTTATTTCATCCAACAAAGAGGCCTTTAATAATTCCTTATTTTCTTCAGCAATATCCTTTGGTAATGTCCAAGTATATGCTTCCTGTTTTCCATCAATCTCAGGGCCAACAACTGTTACCCTTTCCCCGGCCTTGTCCACAATGGTCTTCTTTATTAAAGAACCATCAGCCCCATATTCGATCGAAACTTCTCTCGATCCTTTAACATCTCTGTAATGATCCGTTTTACTAGATTTTGAAGTTGTTTTAATGTGTTCAACACCGCTTACCTTTAATGTATCAAGTGCTTTAGAAGCAATCTCATTAGCACTTGCTTCAACTTGTGTATTTCCACCAAAAAATCCGATATAAATTGCGCCTAATACGCAAACCGAAGCGATACTTGAAACAATTATATATTTTTTGTTCAATTTAGTGTCCTCCTTTTATTAATATGCATATGCATTCAAATGCCAACCATTCATGTGTACTGTGTTAACACCAGAACCTACCCAATTCATCATTACCCATGCATTAGGATTAGTATCTTCTGCATATATCTTATCTTGGGAAATTGAGTAGACATCAGATCCATTTGGGACTAGTGTCGAAGAAGGATAAACAAGGCTAGGGTTATAACCACCATAATCGCTTGGTGTTCCACCAGTTTTGCTTACTTTTGCAACATTGTTTACACTTATGTACTCAACACTACCTTCTTTTCTAGCTATCCAACCAGTCACAAGACTAGAATATGACCCTACACTTGAATCTGGATAATACATTTTTTCCATTCTAAATGAAACACCATTATAAGTAGTATCTACTTTACAACTACCATTGGAACTGTACTGGCAAGTCTCGACTACATCTGCCCCCTTATAAAGGGTTGCTATTTTGGTATAGACTGGACTTGGGCCAGTACGTACACTCAAACTATCTGCAGTTACGTCATAGACGTATAGTTTAGCAAAGGCACTTGAAACTGGTAGAGCAAGCAATAAAACAAATAAACAAATAAGAATCTTTTTCATACAAACCCTCCCAAAATTCACTAATTATCATTAGATATTTAATGTTATAGATGAGACTAGAAAATGAAAGTCTTATCTATATTTAATTCTCCAGTCACAGGTAGAGAATATGTGGCTGGTTACTCTGGTCTTAATGTATTTAATTACTCAACTTACCACAACCCATCCAAGTTTTACAGAACTTTTATCATGCCCCATCCAGGAATACCGGTTTGCTCGAGCTAGATGTTCGTCCGGAGCCGAAGTGCCAGCGCTGGGTGACCGGCTGCTTTACTGCGATGCCAACGGCACGCCGTGATGGTTTTTCTGTCTGGCCGCCGCAAGTGAGCCGATCCGCTGCAACCCATCCAGGAATGCCACATCGTTTCAGCGTTCTTCCAGAAACCACCTCCAGATTCCATGCGGTACCCCTATAAATGCATAGGCGACACCCACTTTCTTGAAATATTTTCCGTTCAATGGATTAGACACCTTCTAACTAAGAAAAGTTTCATAATATGTATAAATTAGTTATATATACCAATAAAATGGTAATAATCACGATCTCTAAGGGCAGAACATGGAAAAATTCGACATAAATTTCATGCATGTATTTACTATTTCTGATTGTTACAATATTTGTTCCTAGTTGATTTCTGAGTTCCGAGAATATTTTTGGAAATTGAACTTAACTGATATGAGATCCACTATTGCTGAAAATTAGCGGGTTCTATATACTCATTTTGAAAGATAAATTCCGATACTTACTGTTATAGGAACTTTACTTTGGAGGGGATAACATGAAGCGAAATTGGGAACTGGACGAATTAATCGAACATTTTACGATCCTACCTTTCGGAGGCAGGCGAGGCTACACGTTGTCGTATGGCCGCTATGAAAAGGGCAGGTTCTTGTCCTGTACGCCCTAATTGTTCGTATTGGAACTTTCGGATTTTACGATTATAACTAAGATAAGAGATCGTGCGTTCCTCATCGTTATAACCGTAAACAAAACCGAACTCATTAATCTCCATATTCCAGATAATTACCGGTAAGCCACGGACTATAGTATCCTGTATCGTGGATAGCATATCTATTTGGTGTTCCGGCGAAATGGATGCCCGGCCAGGTCTACCGAAACAAGTCCCGCTTAAACCTAATCTTTCTAATGTACGATATGTCGAATAACTCCAATCAAACGTCGAAATACCACGCCAGTTGCAGCCATTTGTAACATTTAAACGAAAGGCATCACCAGAAATACCCATCAGGTTGGTAAGCGTCCAGTCAGGCTCACCTGCCATCCGAAGTACCTCGCCGATTAGTATAGATATCAGAGCATAAGGCCGGCTATAACAAGGAGGCTGCAATTGGTGGGTAGAAGGTAACCCAAGGCGTCTTCGTTCCCGAATATGTTGATCGACTTCACAGCGGAACCGCTCATCATTGGCTTTTGCTCGAGAACGGGAGAGAATGTTGTAGACATTGCTCTTATTCATTTCGTAACGAAATGCTAATTCTTCCGGTGTCGCATCCTCTAAAGCAAACGAAGTCAACAACGAGCGAGCTTGCTTGGAAAGAGAATAAAGCGAGTTCCGTAATAATTCTTGTTCGTTTTCTTGAATAAGCATGTGGTGCAAGGGGTCGGATTCCGCGTTTGTTTTTCTAGAGGTGTTCACATCTGTCTCTGAGAAGAGTTCATCAGGTAACATCATAGGAAATGACACAATCACCATGTATCCCCCTTAACTGATAAATTCTGTTGGTATCTTAATTACACCAACCTTAAATAATGATTCTTCTACAGATAAGCCTTGGATTGCCCCCTTATTCACAATAAACCTAAGATCATCCTCACTCATTAAAGGATTTTCCTTTTTAATTTTCGCAAGTTTGGGCAGGGCATTCGTACTTTCCGTTCTCTTTCTTGTGCTGGTTTGCTTTTGCTTCAATATAAGATCCGCTAATTGTTGATACATGGAGCTAACATCCCCCATTCCACTACTAGCGTCAAACACTGTCCTGGAAAGTAACTCGGCCTTCTCAATGTCAACCATCTTACTTGCAAATTGTATGAGATTAGCCAAGATTTCATCCCTTTTCTTAGATTGAATGACCCGTTCATGCTCTTCAGCCAATTCACCATGTACATAAACTCTATGAGTCACTTCTTTTAAATACTCGTTAAATTCCGTCCAATCGGGCTTTACATCTTCATACTCAACTAACGCTGCCGTATCCCCTCTTCTTATTCTTTCGAACAAGGGTTGTACCAGTCTCAAACTACTGTCTGCAACTGCATGAATTAATCCAGGGGTAATGACTTCTGATCCCCCCTGTATAATAGCTTGGCATGTGTTTTGTCAAGTGAAATTCCCTGGTTTTATCAACAGCTTTTCCCTGGTATAATCATCGGTTTTTCCCTGGTTTTATCATCAGGAATTCCCTGGTTTTATCATGAAATTCCCTGTGGAATTTCCAGTTAATCGGTCACTTTTGACGCATTAATGCGTGCTTAAGGCGGTAACTTTCTCCTTCAAAAACAATGAGCTGTCCGTGATGAGCAAGACGGTCAATCATCGCCGCAGCCATCTGGTCGTCGGTGAAGATGCCTCCCCACTTGGAGAATTCGAGATTGGTCGTAATGATGAGGCTTCGTCGTTCGTAACTTGCAGCAATCACTTGAAAGAGCAGTTGGGCTTCTTCT
>NZ_AUGY01000053.1 GCF_000422905.1 Paenibacillus alginolyticus DSM 5050 = NBRC 15375 | reverse complement strand
CTCGGCCTGAGTACAAATGAGAACAAACCTCATCAGCGAAGGAAAAGTCAACGAGTTCAGCAGCCCGACTCCAAATCGGATGTTCAGGAAGACATGCAAACACCTCAATGTCACTGAAAGATAATTGCTCAAATTGTTTATATCGGACTCTGCTCATAGGAATCCCTCCGGAAATGGTATATTTCAAGTATACCATTAAACGAGAGTATTGGAGAGTAAAATAAAGAAAACAAGCGATTATTTGGAGAAAATCACTCGTTTTGGAGTTTGTATATACGACAGAATATTTAGATTGAATCGACAGTCTCCATTCTACAACTTCAACATGCCAAATGGCCTTTGAGAGTGGGAATTGTTGTAGAAAATGCAACATTGGTAACCATAGATGCTCATTTACATGAAGTAGTAATTGAAAGACAACAAGGTGAGTTCTGATTATTCATATGAAAATCTATTTTGGTCATCATTCAATGAGTTGTGTTGTTTGTCGCAGCGCTCTGCCTTTTCTGAATCGCATACATGCCCATGATCACCGCCACAAGTTCGTAAGTATCCAAATGTTCGCATTGATTGTTCAGAAGAAATGCTCCTGAAGAAAACCAACCGTTTACTTGTTCGAAACGAGCAACAATTGCACCGGATTCATCGGATATCTCATATTCCTTTGAAAATGCCGGGGAAATAATCTCATAGCTGCCTCGCCCTTCGGTTTCATATGTGAATTTCTTGGTGAAAAACGCAAATCTGCTTCTCAACACGCCTAACTGTCCCCCATCGGCATCGGTAACTTCCCATTTGCCTGAGAATATCGGAAAGCTTCCTTTGCACAGCAGCTGGCTATTCTGCCCATACACATCGATTGCAGAGCCAAAAGAGCTCTTCAAATCTAGGTGACCGACGTTTACTTCCTGTTCGTCCAGAATCTCCGTAACACCGGCATTAAAAAAATTATCCCGAAAGTATAAATTCAATACACTCGCCTCCCTCACGCGGAATACTCCGATAACTAGTTCACTTTTCCCTCACACTCAGAATAACCCCAACAATTATAATCATTCCACCTATCAAATCAAATATATGTAAGACTTCATGTAGGAATACGCTTGAGAACAACACGCCAAAAAGAGGGACGAGGTTCATCAGCGCCATTGCAGTACCGGAGCTGAGGTTGCGCAGTCCATAATTATAAAGCATAAAAGCTGCTATTGAGCAGAAAACCCCAAGATAGAGCAGCATCCAGAGAGACTCTACGCTAGGCACCTGCCATCTTGACCGCTCAATCAGAGCAAGCGGAATGAATGCAAGCGTCCCTGCAATCGTCTGGTAAAACGAAACGGTTACCATTGAATAGTTTTTGACAACTTTGCGGGTAGTAAAGTTATAAGCTGCAAACACAACGCCTGCCAGAATTAAAATGATGTTACCCGTCAGCTGACCTGAACTCTCCTCCGAACTGCCGCCCGAAATCTGATACACTCCGAGAACTGCCATCACAATCCCAAGCCCCTTCAGCCAGGAAATTTTTACACGATAAAAAATGAACTCAAGCAGCGCTGTTATGGCCGGGTAAGAAGCGACGATCAGCGCGGCACTCGATGCCGTTGTCAGCTCAAGCCCGATATTCTCCAACGCAAAGTAAAGAGTCGTTCCCAATATTCCGCTCAGCGCCATCAATCCCATATCCTTCGGTGCAGGCCTTATAAATTCTTTTCTAGACAGCATAATCGCGCCTAAAATGACCGAAGCAATTAAAAAGCGTGCCGCCCCCAATGTAAGAGGAGGAAAGGAATTGAATGCAATCTTAGTCCCAACAAACGAAGTGCTCCATAGTAAAATGGCAGTAATGACGGCGATTAGGTAAAGGCTGCTGCTTTTTTGGGCCTTTGCTAATAGTACCTTTCGGATTTCATGTGATGTATCCATGCTGTACCTCCAAGTAATTCTATGGAATTTCATGTAGTAGCTACTTTTGTAGCAACTATATGCAATGGTACACCATTGGCACTATCGTCTGTCAAGTGTAATAATGGAGTAGATCGGATCCGTGAAAAAATCGGCCTAATGTACGATGCGGAGGGTAGGAGGTTAAAAAATGAAATTAGAAATCATTAAGATGTTGCAGGATTTGAATTTTACTGAATATGAAGCCAAAGCGTACCTTGCGCTTCTAGATAAATCTCCTTTATCGGGGTATGCGATTTCTTTGAACTCGGGTGTGCCGCGTTCTAAAATTTATGAAGTGCTAAGCGGAATGGTGGAGCGCGGCGAAGTTATGGTCAGTCACGAAGATCCTTCGTTGTACACGCCACTGCAGCCGCAAGAACTGATCCGGTTGAAAAAAAGCAAAATCGAATCCTCTTTTGAAGCTGCTGAAACTGCGCTTGCCCACTATTCTTATGTATCCTTAAATCGAGAAAACATTTGGAACATCACTGGGTTTGAAGCCATTTTGAGCCGTGCGGCGGAAGCGATTAATCGGGCGACTGGGCGTGTTTTGCTAGAAATCTGGACAGAAGAAGCCAAGCTACTGGAACCAGAACTGCGGAGGGCTGCTGCACGTGGTGTCGAGATTCTGATTGTCGTCTATGGAGAACTACAGTTCGATTTTGCGCAAGTGTACCCGCACGATTCGAGTGAAGAGATTACACGGGAATACGGCGGCCGTTGGATTGTGGCGAGTATAGACGACCGCGAAGTGGTTGCCGGTATAGTTTCTCTTGGAACGGACAGCCGCGCCGCTTGGACCATGCACCCCGGTCTCGTCATGCCGATCACCGAGGTCATCATCCATGACTTATACATCTATGAGATTATGCAAGTTCACCGTGGAACGCTAGAACAGACATTCGGACCCAATCTGATCGAACTGCGAAAAAGGTATAACTTCGGGCCAGCTGGCTACAGCTTGGCGATGAAGCTAGGCTTTGGAAATTAACTTAAAAGCATTTTGAAGTAACGCCGTATCTAACCTCAATGGTTGATACGGCTTCTTTTTTTAAACTTCGGAAGTGGTAGGTGCTTCATATCCTATTTATATTAATCAGATTCTGGATAAGGAAACAAATCAACGATTCGCACACATTGACCGCTTTCGTTCGTAAACACAACATGTTCTCGCCTAAATCCACGAGGGCTCTCCAAGCCACAGGCCGCAGCCAGCGAGAATAAGCCTTCCCTCAGTTGAAGAATGTAGTTCATTACCCGCCATTGCTTTTCCTCTGGCGCCAGCGCAGCCTGATACTTGGAATCCGTAGTTGTAATGCCTGTCGGACACTTACCGGTGTGACACTGCATCGCCATGATGCAGCCGTTAGCCATCATAAAGCCGCGAGCGGAGTTAACACAGTCGGCACCCAGTGCTAGGGCGATTGCAACTTTATCAGGCGTTATGAGTTTACCGGAAGCGAAAATTTTGAAACGGTCGCGTACGCCGAATTTTCTAGCTAAATCGTCGAGGATGAGTAAAGCGGCAAAGAGCGGCAATCCCATACCATCCGCCATCGCCTTAAATGTCGCTCCAGAACCACCCTCGGAACCGTCTACGGTAATGAAATCCGGATAGATATCCAATTCTAGCATAGAACGGAAAAACGGCTCTAGCCGCTTCGGATCACCGACGACGATTTTGATGCCCACCGGCTTACCTCCTTCTTCTTGTAGGGTGCTTATGAAACGGAGCGCTTCCTCCGGATTGGTTAGAAATTCAAACCGATTCGGTGAATTCACCGTTTTCCCAACAGGCACCAAGCGAGCTGCCGCGACTTTCTCGGTTACCTTTGAGCCTTCGAGGTGCCCGCCACGTATTTTGGCGCCCTGATGAAACTTCAATTCAAAAGCCTTGATATTGGGGACCTCAGCTTTGTGCTTGTATTCTTCTATGGAGAAGCGGCCGCTATTATCTCGGAAGCCAAACATGCCAGGCCCGATCTGTGAAATGATATCGACCCCTGTTGCAAGATGTACATCAGCAACCCCGCCTTCACCGGTATTGATCCATGAGCCGCTCGCCATCCTTGCTCCGCTACCTGTGGACTGAATATAATGCTCGCCGACTGCGCCGTAGGAAGTGGCTGAAGCACCGAACATGCCTTTGAGCCGCCAAGGGTTTTTGCGGTTTTCACCTACCACTATGACATCGTCATCATCCAGCAACCAAGGTCTCACTTGTTCTTCAACGAATTTTTCCTTCCGAGTAAAAAGCCCCTCGTCGGTAATTACATATTTTTTTCCGGGTACCACCCCTTTGTTATCCACCCTAAGTTCGCTAGTCAATTTCGGAAACATGGCATTGGACAAATAGAAACCGGGCTTCTCATAATCGCGCCTGCCGCCGAATGAGATGAGATCCGTTCGGTATTTCGCCGCATACACAATACCCACAAAATCGGCTCGCGAGAAAGGCTTCCCTTCCGTATCATTGTCAAACCAGTATTGGCGGAACTCAGGCCCGAGCTTTTCAAGCAAGTATCGCAGCCAACCAAGGAACGGGTGGGAGCGGATGATGGAATGCTTTGGTTTTTTGGATAAAGCATACATATAACCAAAAAAAATGAGTGGTGGCAAAATAATGATAGCCATCAGTATGACCAACAGGACAATATGTACCATATAGAAAAACCTCCGAATCTCTAAACGTGAATTAAATATAGTATTCCATCTTATTCCAATTTAAGACATATTAGTAATGGTTAGCTCCGTTAATCTGCCCATTCATACTACGTTGCCCCGTTTAGGCCATCAGCAAAAAGAGACCCAAAGCAACGGCTGCGGGTCTAAGTCTTATATTTTAAGGGAGGTCAGGTTCAATTATTGGGGAAGTATAAGATTCTTGTAATTCTCCTATTGGTGAACTTACCCATGCATATGTCCACGCACCCATTCACTTATTTGAAAAGCCACTTCATGTACCTCCGTTTTAGACGTATCGACGGTCGGCATCGGTGGTGTATATGCTTTGTCAGCATTTTCAAGCAACCACTTTGCAAAGGATTTATGTTCTTGAATCATCTCCTCTGGCCAATTCCTGGCGCGTAATCGTAATTCACGGGTTTCATCGTCACAATGTAGGTTCAAATAGTAAATATGCTTGAAATATGGATAATCCTCACACTTTTCAACATCCCAAGGCATCATGGTTCCGCATATTAGTGATACTCGCCCACTTCCGGCAATATTTCTTGCAACACGGAGCCAAATATTTTGAATTTTGCTCCAGTCGTCTCCAACAAATGGATGAATGGAATCAATATCGAAAATATCAACATCAGGCAATAATCCTCTGAGCTCCTTAATCACTGTTGTCTTTCCTGCACCACTTGCACCTGTCACAATAAACAACGGAATTTTAACGTCCATGCCTCTTCCCCCTTGAAAAAGTAGAAAACCCAAATATTGTAAAGTGAGAAAAAACAGCCCATCCATTCTGGACGGCTGCCTTTGTCTTCACCTAAATTTCATTCCACAACTTTCTTAAGTTATTCATACCAATTCGCGAGCCGATTTCGCAGTCTTCCATCCCTTCGAATTCTACGGTTACATAGCCGTCATAGCCCGTGTTTTTGATCAGCTTTATGATTTCCCTGATCTCGATGTCCCCATGACCAACGATCGCGCCTCTTAAATAATTGCCGTTTGTAGTCCGAAACCAATTGCCTTCTCCGGGGTCTTGATAGTACGGTCTGAAATAAAAATCTTTAAAATGGATTAAGGAAGCGTAAGGCAGATTTTTGCGAACGCCGACAAGCGGGGCTTCGTCAACGCACATAAAGTTGCCTACATCCAATGTCGTTTTAAAATTGGGACGGTTCACTTCGGCCAGCACTCGCTGCACCCGGTCACTCGCCTGCACCGAGAAACCGTGATTTTCAATCGTTGTCGTTATGCCGTAGTTTGCCGCATAGTCGGCAATAATTTGGCTTCCACGAACGATGAGAGGTAAACTGGTTTCAAAGTATTCGATTGTCATTTTCTCCGGAGGCAGTGTAAAGGCGGTAACATCATGGCGCATATGCCTAAAAATGATGAAATAGACAACAATGACTGTGACTGAGAACGGTAATGTCATACTTGCAATATTTGGAGAGCCATTGAGATATTGAGTCAAATCCGTATTTTCGAATAAGTAGAATTTAGCCCAATTATATTGTGCTAAGAAACCAACGATGCTTGTACCAGCAAACATGATCCCCACAGATAATGCAATGGCAATCGAACTGCTTCGCGAAACAGTGGAAATCATAAATGCCATAGTCACGATCATCACCATCTGAATACATTGATATAAATAAGTGTTAATCGCATGCTGTACAATATTTGTTTCATGCGCGATTGTATCACTTGAAGCGTAAATATACGGGGCACTCATATCGTGAAAACCATGTAATATCCCTGAGACAAGGAAAGCCGTAATAAACAAGATCACAAACAATACAATGGAAAAGGTAAAGGTTGATATATATTTCGAAAGAAGAATTTTAGCTCGAGATGCGGGACGTATTAGAAGAAGTTTAATGGTACCATCGGTGAATTCACCCGCCACACTATCTGCCGCAATAATGACTGTCATAACTGAAACAACTATCATTAAGTCCGCGGCATTTAGCATATTCCCCCATAAGGTTTCTTCAGTGGGCGGGATATTGTGATCAATATGATACTGATTCATATTAATCCTTGAAGTAATCCTTGCTTTCCAATCTGGTCCCCTATTCATATTATTCAGCAATTGTGTATCATTTTGGATCTGCTGCTGCATATTAATTTTCCAATCCGCACTAGCTACCTGCGAAGGTTTTACACTGTATGTTTGTGCAATTAGAAATCCGATTGTAGTAAGAATTAAGCCCAATATGAGCAACCACGTCCGTAAACGTTGATAAATTTTAGTTTGACTTGAACCAGGCTTTATTATCTTTTAAATCTTACTTTTGTTCCCAATTTTTCTTTGAATCATCCAACTTATACCGAACAGCAAGATAAATACAACAAGTCCAATCGCCCCCCACATAAGCGAACCGCGGCGGACTCCTGCATAAATACCGCTCATAGCTAATGTGTAAGGAAGAATACCAAGACCTGTTGTCCAGATAAAATTCCATAACTTCACATTCAAAAAACCAGCAGCATAATTAACAAAGTGATAAGGAACAAGCGGAACGAAACGAATTAGCAAAAGTCCAAAAATCTCATACTTATTGATAAACTCTTCCACTTTCTTAATAAACGGTTGGGCCATTTTACCGAAAATAGGTTTAGCGACCCATTTAGTGAGATAGAGAGCACCTACCGCTCCTGCCAAACCGCCTATCCATGAGAAAATGCCTCCCCATATCGGGCCATAAATTTCCATAAGGATAATGGATATAAATTCTCCTGGTACGGGGAGGATATTAGCTGCCGATTGAACGATAACTCCGATGAGCATACCGATAAATCCTAAGTTTTGAATAGTCTTCAAAAGCTTCTGTGCTTCTCCGGTATGAAGAAGATAGATGTAATAGCCGATTATGGCTGCGATAATCAGTAAACTTATTCCACTGATGAGTCGAGTATTAGGAATACTTTTATGGGCTAACACTTAATATTCAACTCCATGAAATAATTTGGCTAAGTAAGACTAGTATTTCCTGTACATGCATATAAAACCCATTTAACGTGTAGAAAATCCTGTTGCAGACAGCAGTTCAACAATCATAGAGATGGTGAACTGCTGTCTGCTGGATATCTTCTTATCACTTCACTCGCTGAGATAGCTACTATTCGGGGTGATAATTGACCCTTCATTAAACGTTTTCTGCCTTGGGGGTGAAATATAAACATAAGGAATCTTAAATAGATATGACTAAGCAATCTAAGCATACCTTTAGGTAGTTCTTTTACGGTAAATCCCATTTGTTTGGAGCCTCGATGAATCATTGTTATTCCATAAATGCCTCTAACTTCTTGATGAAGCTTAAGGTATTGAGTCAGCGTTGGAAGAAACCGTTGTACGTCTCGTATGAGATTTACAGCTAACTGAACACTCGTGCTCGACTGGGAAATCATTTGAAACAATTTTTCGTTATTAAAATGAAGTTCAACGACTAAATCGCCGTCGCTAAGCTTCTCATCATTCTCTAAATAGATCGTACTCCCATGATACTTGCATAGTCTAATATAAAAGATCTGATAGTTAGGATCTAAAGGTCTTACATTAAATAACCAATAAAAGAGCATCTCCCACTTCAACCAAAAGTAAACAATCGTTTTTTTTAAAAGCTGCAAGGGTTCTTGTTTGCGCGGCCCATCTAATTTCATCTTGCTATCGATTCGAAGAAAGATGTATTCTCGTCTTTTACACTCCTCCAGAAATTCACTCAAAGCCTCAAGCATAAATATCGGAGCGTTTTGATCGGCACCAAAAGTCTGACCGCTATCGTGCAGCAAAATAATATCATTATTACTCAGCTTAGAAAGCAGTTCGTTTCTAATTCGGTTCTTTCCACCGCTGCTTCTCCAATCCCCGACCATTAGCGACCATAAGACCATATGGAATTGCTTTAGTAAGATTAGATCGAAGATATTGATAATCCCCCAAGGAGGGCGATAATAAATGGGTTTTTCGCCAATTATGTTCTCAATGGCTTTTACAGAGTCGCTTAATTGTTTTTTGACCTTCATAGGGGTCATTAAGGCATTTGCCCAGTGGACATAATTGTGAATCCCAATTAAATGCCCTTCTTTATGCATGCGCATAATCAATTCCGGGTATTTCTCAGCTTTTGATCCAAGTACAAAAAAAGTGGCCTTTACCTGGTAAGCCGCCAATAGATCAAGCAGTTGAGGCGTATAATCCGGGTCCGGACCATCGTCGAATGTTAAAGCAATCCCATTCGCCCTCTTCCCCTTTGTATAGACACCAAATCCACCTAAACGAACTATAAGCGTGGGTAAAATAGTATACACCAACAAAATTACCAGAAGAAACCAAACTAATTTACTCATAGCTATCACTCTCTTCCCAAAAATACTACTGCAAATTTACTTAAGAATAGGTGGCAGACTTCCTATCATATAAGTTCTTAAGTATATCTTTAACAATCGTATCGGCAGCTTTTGTTTGATTTAAAGCAGCCATTTGTGATTTCAATCGCTTTGCATAAGAAGAGTTGGTTAAAAAACGTTCAATTTGCTCCAATAAATGATTAATATCATGAGAAATAGCAGCAGCACCTTTTCTGGAAAAATAAATAGCGTTATCTTTCTCTTGTCCAGGGAATGGCCGATATATAAAAACTGGAATTTGCAGTGTAAGTGATTCAGCCAAGGTTAATCCTCCTGCTTTACTAATAATACATGAAGCTTGAGCCATTAATTCAGTGATCTGTTCGACAAACCCATAAATGGTTACATTCGGAAAATTGTCAAAGCGGTTGTTAAGCATTTGTTCTAATTTTTTATTTCGGCCGCATACAACCGTAAGATGATAACCGTCGATGAATTGAAGCTTTTTAATCAATTCTTCCGTTAATTCACCATTAGGATGTGAACTAGCAAATAGAAGAACCATCTTTCGATTCTTATGTATGCGTTGATTCGTTTCAAAAGCTTCTCGAACCGGAATCCCTGTAACTTCAATATGGGATTCATGTATACCAACGTTCAACATATCTCGTTTAAGTTCATTAGTTGCCACATAGTATTTATGTATATGGGGATGGAGCCATCTTGCATGGATAACATAATCTGTGATGATGGTGTAAGTCGGAATCCCAAAAGCACGACCGATAGCAGGTGCAGCACCGTAAGGGAAAGTGTTGATAATGACGTCAGGTTGATAATTAGATACAATGTTTTTGAGATGTCTATACCCCAAACGATTTAAAACAGTAAGTAAGGGATTATGGGACTTGGCATCCTGTGTTAGATAATAACTCCATCCATAATAATTGAAACCGTATCTAGCTGCTCCAAAGCTTCCCTTATACACGTTACATGAGATTTTGTTGATGAGAGGATGTGCTTCTTGCATTAAATCAATAACTTGTACAAATTCAACGCCAAGTTTTAAAAAATGCTCTTTTAATGCAATTGACGCAAGTAGATGCCCTTCTCCATAACCAGCGGTAAGAATTAAAATTCTAGAGTGGTAAGTCAACTAAAAGCCTCCCAATATGCAGGTAAGATCATATCTATTATATAGAGTATGTGTTATTTACATAACAACAATTATAAACTTTGAAACTTTTCCGATAAAGTCTATTCCCGTTCTAAGGGTTCAATATGAACATGAGTGATTTTATGCTCAGCCATCATACGTTCTTCTATTTTTTCTGTAATTTCGTGACTTTCCACTACATTCAAGTTGCCATTTACGTGGATCGTAACATCAACTAAAATATGATTTCTCGTCTCCATTACTACAATAGATTTACTGCATTTAATTACAATATTTCGATATACCCTTCTGTTCCATTCACGCGAATTCGTTGCCCGTCTTTTATCAGCTTGGTAGCATTTTCCACTCCGACAACTGCTGGCAAGCCATATTCACGTGCGATAACTGCTCCATGGGTCATCAATCCACCAACTTCGGTGACTAGTCCTTTAATGGATACGAACAATGGTGTCCAGCTAGGGTCAGTAAACGTGGTGACTAATATATCTTCATCTTCTAGATTAGCATCTTCCATGTTTAAAATGACACGCGCTCGCCCCTCTATAACTCCGGTAGAAACAGGTAGACCTACAATCGCTTTGTCTGGCAGATTTTCTCGTTTGTACTCACCCGCAATGATTTCACCATCAGACGTGATTACACGTGGGGGAGTTAGTTTTTCAAAAAATTTGTAATCGTCTTTTCGTTTGCTGATGATCTGGTCATCCAGTTTATTGGTGCGTACGACTTCGTGAAGTTCTTCAAAATTGAGGTAGTAAATATCTTCTTTTTCAAGAATAACGCCCGCTTGTACGAGTTGCTCGGCTTCTTTCAGTATAGCCTGCTTATAAACGAAGTAGCGATTAACCCAGCCGTATTTTGGATATTCACGATAACCGATGAAATTCCGGATTAGGTCGATCACTCGTTTTGTTTCTTTGGCTTTTTGTTCCCCATCCGGTAATTGCTTCAATCGATCTAATAATTCTTGTTCTTTTTTCAAAGCTTCCTGACGCCCTTGCTCAAATTTCCGATTGCTGGCATTAGGCTCAAAGTTTTTGATGTTACCCAGAATCATGGGGACAAGTGTACTAGGTTTTTCACTCCATCGAGTTCTGGAAATATCGATTTCTCCAGCACATCGCATTCCATATTTGTGGAGATAATTATAGAATGCGTCTTGAGTTTCCTTGCCACCATCAAACTTAACCAGTTCATCCAAAAAGTGATCATCTTTTACATGGTGTAAATAATTTATTACTTCCGGATAAGGACGAATCACATCTGCTACATCCAATAGCGACAGACCCATTTCCGAAGTAATGTTGTTTGGTACAGATTGAGAAAGCGTATCTGCTGCGTTTTTTTCACCTAACCACTCGTACATTTTTTCATTGATCCATGACGAAGCATTCATAGCAGTCATAAAAACCTTTGAACTTTGTGGGTCAAATAAGAACTTCTTTAATTCCTGGAGATCTTCCAGAATAAAATCAAATAAATCTGCTCCTGATTTCCTTTGGATGTTTTGTTTTAATTCTTCTATCGATGTTTGACTGTTCTTAATCAAATCAGAAACGATTGCCGGATCGTTTTCGATTTGTGCTTGAAAACCTGCAGACGACCTACCTTTACTGCTATTACCGGGACTCAGTTCTTTTCTATCATCTGGTAACAATTTTATAAAATCTCGTTCTATTATGGTCATGAGTGCGCCTTTTATGAGCGGATCGGATCCCACGGTATTTAATAAAGCTTCCCGGCCGACAGATGTAGCCAGTCTAGGTGCAACATCAACAAACAACCTCCCACCGACTTTACGCATAGGTGCAGGAGTAATTAACAGGTAAAAAGACAATCCCAATGGTTTTATGGGATCTGTCATCATTTGTTGATGACCAACAGATAAATAGACGTGATTTTCTTGATCATTCGCTTCAGGGATCGGGTATAAGGTAGTGATCGGCCGACTCTGGACAATATAA
This sequence comes from Paenibacillus alginolyticus DSM 5050 = NBRC 15375, assembly GCF_000422905.1. GTDB lineage: Bacteria > Bacillota > Bacilli > Paenibacillales > NBRC-103111 > Paenibacillus_E > Paenibacillus_E alginolyticus. The sequence continues at coordinate 44,210 of NZ_AUGY01000053.1, read as the reverse complement.
AATGTATCATCAGCCAAACACCATTCGATATCTTGCGGGCAACCAAAATAAGCTTCGATCTGTCTTCCGATTTGTGCCAGCTGTAAAATTTGTTGCTCAGTGAGTGTTTGAGACATCTGCTGATCAGGATCGATATGCTTTGTCTCTGTTCCGCCTTCTTTCCTTCCATAGATAGCCAATTTTTTGGTTGCGATCCTCTTCTCGACGATTTCCTCTTCACGCACTTTATAACAATCGGCAGATACCAAGCCGGAGACCAAAGCTTCTCCAAGTCCAAAACTGGCATCGATGGATAGCAATTTTCGGTTAGAAGTAATGGGATCAGCGGTAAATAAAATCCCTGAAGCCTGCGGGAAAACCATCTTTTGAACGATAACGGATAAATAAACTTGACTGTGGTCAAATCCATTTTGCATACGGTAGATTACCGCGCGCTCCGTGAACAGGGAAGCCCAACATTTGCTGATATGCTGCAAGATCGCATCGTTGCCGATGATATTTAAATAAGTATCTTGTTGACCGGCAAAAGAAGCATGCGGCAAATCTTCAGCAGTCGCGCTAGAACGCACTGCATAAGCATGTTCCTCGCCAAATTGGGAGAGATAGTGAGCAACTGCTTTCACAACATCGGAAGGGATTTCTACTTCCGTAATGATTTGTCGAATCTTTCTGCTGATTTCACCAATTTGGTCACGATCCTCTACTTTTAGCATGGTTAGTCGATTGAGCAAAGCATGATACGTTTCGTTTTGTTCGATGGCTTTTTGGTACCCCACTGTTGTAACGCAAAATCCCTCCGGTACTTGTATTCCTTCAATTCTTGATAATTGCCCTAAATTTAACCCTTTTCCGCCAACGAGCAAAAGCTGCGTTTTTTCCATTTCCTGAAAACCGAGAACCAAAGAACTCATTCAATATCTCTCCTAACCATTAAATTGAAAAAACATTTGACAAGAGTTTACCGGCATGGTACACTTAAAGTGTAAGATTCAAACTTTATGTCAACATAAATCGTAAAAAACCGTAAGCTGATTATATCATCGTGTCTGTTTATATGCAATATTAAAGAACCTGATAAAACTATCCAGGTTCTTTTTTGAGATGAAAATTTGAAATTGACAACGATTTCGGACGCATAACGATTATGGAATTTCACACAAAAACAAAACTGAATCCTTCTGGAAATATTCAGGAACACAAACAAATGTGATATTCCATAATTAAATAGATAACGGAGCCCGCAAGCCTGCGGCGCTCCGTTTTTGATATTTCAAAATTGATTAGAATTTAATGTACCCAGCGGTAAAAATAAAGGATTGTAGCAGAATTCATTAGAAAAAAATTCTTAGCCTTTTAACTACGTATGCATAAATATACAAAGTCTTAGCTTGATATTGGAAAACGCTCCAAGCCGTCTTTTTCGACCCTTTTTTTCACTAAGAAGAAATAAGACAGCATCGCTGCTGCGCTAGTGGTCAAAATAATGACACCCAGCGGTACAGCCGTGCCTTCCCCGGCAATGCCGACTAGCGGAGAAACGACCGCACCGAGTAAAAAGGGAATGACGCCCATCAGCGCAGCCGCACTGCCCGCCATATGCCCCTGGCTCTCCATCGCAAGTGGAAAAGCTGCCGTGGATGTGATACCGATGGCCGCTACAAAGAAGACGAGCGGAATCACGAGTGCGTACAGCGGCCCGTGGAAAATGGCCACCAATAAGACGGCTATGCTGGCTGCGCCGGCAAGCCCTAGACCGAACAGCAGGAAGGTCTGCTCCGACACACGGTGAGTCATTCGACCGACCAATTGCGAGCCGATGATCAAGGAGATGCCGTTCGATCCGAACAACAGTGCAAATACAGTAGGGGAAACTCCATAAATATTTTGATAAATAAAAGGTGTTCCGGAAACGTACGCGAAAACCCCCGCGATCATGATCCCCTGCGCGAGCATATAGCCCGTAAATGAGCGGTCTCGCAAAAGCGATCCGTAGTTTCGCAATTGCTGAGCAAAATTGCTGGGACTGCGGCGCTCGACAGACAGCGTCTCTTGTAGGCTCCATTTTGTCATGGCAAAGAGGTAAGCCCCCAGCAGCGCCAAAGCAATAAAGACGCCGATCCAGCTCGTGAGCGCTAGAACACCGCTTCCCGTCACCGGTGCCACAAGCGGGCCCAAATTGCCGACAAGCAAGAGCAGCGAGAAGAATTTGGTGAGCTCGTGACCGCTAAACATATCGCGTGCGATTGCACGGGAAATGACAATGCCCGCCGATGCAACAAACCCCTGCACGAGCCGTGAAAGAATCAACAGCCAAATACTCGGCGAAATCGCACAAAATACGGATACCACAACATATATAGCCATGGAAATTAGCAGCGGCATGCGTCTGCCATAGACGTCGCTGAGCGAACCCATGACCAGTTGGCCGATGCCAAGTCCCAGTAAACAGGCGGTCAGGCTGAGCTGAACGAGGGAAGCTGTCGTACCGAATTGTTCTACAATCTGAGGAAAAGCTGGTAAATACATATCGATGGTAAAAGGCCCGAGTGTCGAAAATAAACCGAGCAGCAGCGCTAGTCTAACGGCATGCTGATTGTTTTTATTGGTCATCGTATGATGTTCTCCTATTCTTCATTCCATATCCGGAACTCATATCTGTTTTTTGTTACACCATATCATAACTGTATTGTTTTTGACAACAGTTTTATTGTGATGTAACAAAAGCAAAAAGCAGCCGATTCAGGAGTTTCCTGTACCAACTGCTTCTCGACTAATAGACGGCCGACATCACGGATGCCAAAAAATTAACTCACGGGAAAGAAATTGACACTTAAAAATGTATTTTAGTTTTACGTATTTTCCATTTTCATTGTTCTCGATCCCCATATAAAAAGCGTATCGAATGATGTTTTCATGGATAGCGTCTGGCATGCCGTAAATTTCATACATATAAGCATGGGCTACAACGTCTCCGTATTGAGCGTAAATCCTTCGATCACGACGTCTTCATCAACCTCGATCAAGATGCATCGTTTTCCTTGATAATTCACCTGTCTCACGTACTTCAAATCTTGTGGACTGACCGTAATCGTGGCTACCTTCGTATCAATCTTAATCGATTTCGATGTGAACTTCGGAAGGACGCTGCTCGCTTTGATTTCATAGTTTTTGTCGTCAACAACGTTTTGGAACGCTCGTTCCACCTTTTCCATCGTCACATTCTCCACGCCACTCGTCGATAGCATGCGTTCCACATCTTTATAATCCAACTTTGGAGGCTCTTCCTCCTCGTTGGACTCAATGACACGATGAATTTCCTCGTACACATGAGCAATCGTAGCGGCATCAAGCTGATCGCCCGCCACTTCCTTCACGATGTCTTCAAAAATGGCTCTCTCTTCTAACGCTGTCACGGTCTTCTCGGCATTTAAGACTTGATCGATGAAATGCCAATTCGGTTCATGCGCTCTCCCCGAGCAATACAGAATGCGATTCACGTCGGAATAGTTGTCCGTCACACTAGGGTAGAAAAAACCTTGTTCCGGCGTGTTCAATTTGATTATCGGATCTACGAAGACATTATACTTATATTCCCTCTCCACATAGTCGAACATGAGCGTTTTCTTCTGTTGTTCCGTAGAATTCACGCTGCACAGAATGAATAGATTCGCGAACATCTCGTTCTTTTCGCTCTCCATGGCATCTTCGTTCCTACTCTTAGTCGGCCGTGAATATTGTCCGCGAACGAAAGTAACCACTGTATCCTGCTCGTATGTGGTATCCACCAACATTTTCTCCACCAACAAAAGCATCAGATCTTGCCATTCTTCCGCATTACCAGTCACCAAACCTTGATGGAGAAGCACCTGTGTAGGCTGCTCCGCTTCCTCCTGAAACCTTAACTCATACATCTTCTGGTCTAATTCACCGGTCAGCAGTTTTTTGAAATTGAGCATATATAGTTCCTGCTTCTCCCTGTCCACTAAGGCGAACGGTTGGCGCTCATAATGGTAGATCTCGTTGGTTTCCTTCATAATATACACGTTTAAAATATCGTGAATTTTAAGCATTTCGTGATCCAATTTAAAATGCTTGCGAATATGGGCAATTTCTTTCTTTATCATAATCCGTTAGCCAACTCCTAAGAAGTGAAATAGCCTTACTAGCAAAAACCATAAACTATGGTACAAAAAATTGTAAAGGATGATCTACCTTCCTGAGCGTTCACATCAAAACAAAAACCCTTCATGAGAAGGGCTTCCACCTTTACTTCCCTTTATTTCCGTTCCAAACTTAGAGTGAATAGCACTGCACATGTCTCGTAATTGGTTTAATAACTCTATTTTTGAAGACTTGGATAAACTACTTCCTGTATGTTAATGCATTATTATAGATTTCTCAACAATTTTGAGAATCTATCATCACTAATTCTGAAAATTTTCTCAAAAATTATGACAACACAGACACAATAAAAAGAATCGAGAGAGAACAACAAAGTGACCTTATGGATAAATATAAAGAAAATTGATTTGAAAGAGAAATTCCTGGAGCTATGGTTGCATAATACACTCTCGACTTGACCGTGCATGACCCCCTTTTAAATAGAACTATTGTAGAACTATATACAGGAATAAAGGTTTACAGAAATAAGGAGGAATGGGTTATGGGAGCCATTATTTCAATCGGTAATCAAAAAGGCGGCGTTGGCAAAACGACAACCACGGCCATCACGGGGTATCTTCTCTCTAAGAAGTACAAGGTTCTCTGTGTCGACTTCGATAGCCAAGGCAATTTGACACAGTTTCTTACTCAACGAGATATACACGATTACTCCAAAATGACTATTTTTAAGGCATGTAAAAACATGAATCCCACCCCCTACATCCGCAAGTTAACCTACAACCTTCACTTCATTCCGGCTGATGAAATGCTTGCAACTCTGCCCATGCTTATCCATCAAAATCCTTCAATGAGTTCGACCATTTTGAGAGATACACTACATAAAGTAAAGGCCAGATACGACTACATACTTATTGATTTACCTCCAAATCTCGGAGAGCACACTATTAATGGTTTAGTGGCTTCCGACTATGCAATCGTCATGCTACAATGCGAACCAATGTGTTATGACGCGCTGGACAGATACATCGCAACAATGATTCACATCAAAGAGGTTAAAGAGCTGGACCTTGTTTTATGCGGCATATTGCCAACAATGATTGATTCTAGAACAATCATTGATAAAACAATCATTGATAGGGTAAGGAGAGAATACGAGGGAGTTGTGTTTCGAGCGGAAATAAAGCGAAGAAATAGAATCAAGGAGTTTTCTATTACAGGAATACAGGAATACAGTAATTCAGATACATCGGCACTAAGCAATTATAGAAATTTTGTCGAGGAGCTGGAGCAGCGTGTCCAAGCGTGATGCGATTGAGCAGTTATTAGGAAAACGGCGGAGTCAAGAAATACAGGTATACAGAAACCTGTAAATAAGAAAAAAGCAACTTTTGATTTCGATGATCAATTCCATACTGAGTTAAAGATATTCGCCGCGAAACAGAATAAGAAGATGGTTGATGTTGTGGTAGAGGCCGTAGAAGAGTATATGCGAAGACATAAAAATACCCCACCGGTCGAGTAGTGAGCAATGCCACTTGCAATCCAAACATGCTCGCTCTCAAGTGAGGATGCATCCAATGGAGAGCCTGGAATGCAAACATATGTCTGAGGCACGCTCTGCAGAAGCATGCCTCTTTAGAATTCTAAAAGAATGGCTGTTTTATCATCAGACTTTTTCACTCTTGGGAATTGCAAGCACTCTGGATCTGTTTCCTCCAGTTCGATGAGCCACTGGATATAATTTTCCAGTCCCATGAATTTGACTTTCAGGATGATCTGCCTTAAATCCTCCTCATAGGAATGCTCCCGCTGAGGATCAATTAGGCCGTCAGAAAATAGAAGCAATGATGTTAATTGTGCTCTGCTGATTCGACCATATTCCATATGATCTGCCAGTTCTGGTTCACCATTTAATACGGAATACCCTTTTGATGTATTCATCAATGCCCTTCCTGCATGAATCTGCGGCATAACAAGCTGCCATAATTCATCGCGGGAAGTGAGTCCTGACGCAATTCCCTCCGCCCAAAGCTGACGGGTGGGGCGGTCCACAACCTCCAATTGGTCTCGGGTTACAAGCCTAATTGTACCATCTTCATAAATGGCGATCAGCATGCAATCACCTGCATGTGCGAACTCAACATAGGTGTCATATACACGAACAAGTAGAGCACAAGCGCTCCACAATTGTTCTTTACGTGTCACATCCACACCTGCCGCGAGCATCTCGCTGCGCAGCTGCTTATTGGCTTCAAGCAGCATAATAGGAAGAGGCAACTTTTGCCCAACATTATCCTGGGACATATTTATTATTGTTTTAGCACTCAGCTGTGCAGCCAAATAACCGCCCGTTTCACCACCCATGCCTCTGTAAGGTTCTAACGACGTAGCCCCATCAATGACTCCGTAAAGTTGAATAATATCGTTAACAATTAGTGAATCCTCGTTCCATTCACCGTTCCCTTGCGTTGAGATCGTCTGTATCTTCATATTAACCTTCACACCTCGCAACAGCTATCTTCTGCACGATATAAAAGATGCACTTCGCCATCACTATACATGTCAATATTCCCCTCACTCATAGATGAGGCTACTCCAGTCTTTCTTATGGAGTAGCCCACGTAGTTCATTATTTTTTGGACGCTTTATAGGCATCTAGTTGTTTTTGATACTCAGCTATCACTTTATCGATACCTGCTGCTTTTAGTTTATCAATAGCTGCTTTGCTCTTCTGATCATAATCGAGCACACCATCGTAGATAGGCATGATATCTGATGTATAGACAGCCTGAATATTAGACATCTCTGATTTAACCGCAGTCGGATCGAAGAAGAAGTCTGCTGCGAAGAATGTTTGCGCATTCGGATCCGATACGAATAAAGCTTTATTAGCACTTAGCATATTCGGATCGATACGAATGAACTTCAGGTTCCCGATCATCCAGTCATCCTGCACGTAGAGATTCGTCTTACCATCGGCATCCTTCAGGTATTCAATGCCACGGTCTCCGACTTTTTTGTGCGTTTTGCCTTCAATGCCGTACATGAACAAATCATAATTTTCCTGTGAAGTGTACAGCCAATTCAAAAACTTGACTGCGGCTTCCGGATGTTTGCTGTTCGCAGCTACGGCATTAACGTTCTTCGCGTTAAACATTCTGTAATGCGGTTTATCCGGATTTAAACGTTGAAGCGTAAAATCTTCGTCTTTCATGTTTGGATAGGACTTTTTCATTTCGTTAACGTTATTAGGCGTTCCGAATAAGAATGGATATATGCCGCTATTGATTTGCTTATCGATCTGTTCTTGCTTAACGACTAGAATATCTGGATTCGTAAGTTTTTTCTGATAAGCCGTACGAAAGAAAGCCGAATCCTTTTTAAACTCTTCTGTTTCAGCCCAGCTTTTAACTTTGCCGTCCTTATCAATCAAAGCAATTTTATCTTTCACTGCAAATGGATACGAGTCATACGCCCGGTGCAGCACATCGGATGCATCACGCAACCCTCCGCGAATAGGAAGATACGGCTTAGAAGCGCCCTTATCTGTTGCCATTACCTTTTCCATAGCTGCAAGCATCTCTTCCTGGGTCTTAGGAACTTCCTTGACACCTGCTTGATTCAATAAGATGCGATTTGCCGTGAAGGAACCGTCCACAGCTGGTTCATACCAATAGGATGGAATACCATATGTCTTTCCGTCTTTTTGTACGCCGCTCCATACCGAATCAGGTATCGCTTTCTTTAATTCAGGCCCGTATTTGGCAACCTCTGGACCAACATCCTTGACAGCTCCGCGACCAATATAATTGGCCAAAGAAATCCAGTCATTCATGACGTGGAACATATCAAAATCTTCACCAGTTGAAAGCTTGAGGTTCAGCTTCTGTTCCCAAGCTCCCCAGTCAATATATTCTTTGACGATTTTCACATTCACACCGTCTGCTTGCAGCTTTTTATCAACTGCGTCTTTAACGGCTGCCCACTCTTTCGGTTCATTTCCGGGTAACACATATTTCAAGGTGACGACTTCTGCGGGTTTTGCCGATTCTTTGACGCTCTTATCATCAGTTGTAGGCGTTGCAGAAGCTACGGGCTTATCATTTGTTGATCCGCAGCCTGCAATGAAGGATACTGCCAACAGACTAGACATTGAAATCATGGATAATTTTTTCAATTTGACCCTCTCCCTTTGAGTTAATCTTATATAAACCTCTTTCGAGGAAAATATCAACCTTTAACGGAACCTACGATAAGACCTTTAACGAAATATCGCTGGAGAAAAGGATACAAGAACACAATCGGGCCAAGTGTTATCACGACTGTTGCCATCTTGGCGGATTCCGCAGGAGCCGTATACTGACTGCTTGCACCAGCCGGAATCATGCTGAGCATTTCAATGTTGGACCGGATTTTAAATAAAACGTACTGAAGAGGGTATAGGCTTTTATCATCTACTAACATGATGGCATTGAACCAATCGTTCCAGTAGGCTAGCGCATAGAAAAGAAGAATGGTCGCTAGCACGGGGACGCACAAGGGCAGGTAAATCTGAAAAGCAATTCGTACATCATTAGCTCCATCCATATAGGCTGATTCCCTGAGCGCATTAGGCAGTGCTTCCATAAAGTTGCGTACTAGAAACATATTGAATGCATTGAATAGCAGCATAGGAACAATAAGAGCAAACAGATTGTCTACCAGACCTAACTTTTTGCACATGATATACCATGGAACCAAACCGCCATTAAAAAGCAGCGTAATGAAAAAATATAAATTAAGTCCTGCTCGGTATTTCACATTCGGATTGGAGAGCGTATAAGCAGCCATGGCGGTGATAATCACTGCGATCAGGCTGCCGACCACGGTTACCGTTATCGTCACCAGATAGCTTTTGAGCAATACGGTCTTATTATTGAGTAATGTGCGATAAGCCTCTAATGAAAAATGCTCTGGAATCAACTGATACCCGTGCCGAATAATACTGTTTTCATCCGATATAGATACCATCACCGTAAGAAACATAGGCAGAATACATAGGAGCGCATAGATGGCCAGCACGATATAGATCAACATCCCCGCCGTGTCGAAGCGTTTCAGTGTCTTCATCTTAATAAAGCGCCCCTTCCTTGAAATATCTGCGGGTCAACCAATTCGCAACGAAAACAAGCACTAAACCTACTGTGGATTGGAACAAGCCTACAGCCGCTGCATTGGATGGATCTCCTATTTGACGAAGTGATCGAAACACATACGTATCAATGACATCTGTCGTAGGGTACAGCACACCATTATCACCGATAATGGCATAGATCATGCCGAAGTCCCCGTAGAAGATTTTGCCTAAGTTTAGTAAGGTCAATATGGCAATTGTCGGTGCCAAGAGAGGCAGTGTAATCCTCCAAATCTTATCCCACCGTGTAGCCCCGTCGATTTCAGCAGATTCATAAAGCGAATGATCGATGCCGGTTATCGCTGCCAAATAAATAATCGAGCCCATCCCGGCTTCTTTCCAAATCTTCATAGCCACGAGAATCCATGGCCAGGCCTCCGCTTTGGTGTACCAATTCACGGTTTCCATCCCGAAGAAAGTAAGCGCCTGATTGATCATTCCAAAATCGGTAGAAAAAAGTCCATACATCATGTAGCTGACAATAATCCATGAAAGAAAATTCGGAAATATCATCGTTGTTTGTGCGAATCGTTGAAACAAACGGCTTCTTATTTCGTTAAATAGGATCGCGATGAATACCGCGCTAACGGTGCCAGCGATAAGAAACATGACATTTAACTTCACCGTGTTTATGGTAATCAGCAGCGCATCGCTCGTTTTAAAGAAAAACTCGAAATTTTTGAAGCCGATCCACTCACTGCCGAAGACACCCTTTTGATAATTAAAATGTTGAAAAGCTATTAAGAGGTATGGGTAAGTGGCATACGAGAAAATAAATACATATAGGAGGGCCGGGACAATTAATAAGTAGGAGAACCGGTTGATGAAAAGTTCTTGCAGTACTCCTGTTTTCTTCTTGACTTTGGAAGCGTTCTCTTTTGTTAAGGACGTTCGTGTCTGCATACAGCACCTCTCACATTCGGGTTGACTTCAGCATAAAAGATTGCACCAGCGCTGTAAATTTCGAGTATCCGCATTACTTTCAATAATTCGTTTTTCGACTTATTAAAAATAAGAAATGCTATCAAAAAAGACGATTGAGTGCTCAATGAGGCCCCAATCGTCCGTATTTTTACGTATTTTGTTGATGTTGTTCCCGATAGCGTGAAGGCGTAACTCCGTATTTTTTCTTAAATAGCGTTGAAAAATAAGAAACATTGTAAATCCCGACTTGCTCGCCAATCTGAGCTACGGTTTCGTTTGTGCCTGCCAACAGTGTTTTTGCCTGCTCCATGCGAATATGTGTGACATGATCATTAAAAGATGCGCCCACCATACTTTTGAACATTTTACCGATGTAACCCGAAGTTAGTCCTACCTGATCAGCTACGATCTCCAGCGAGAGATTAGGATCGTGGTAGTGCTGCTGTAAATATAGCTTAACCTCTTCAATCACCTTGGAGTTCTTCAAAGCGGCCAAACTCGTTTTATTTTCTTCGATCATATCTACAATTCTTAAACAAAAAAGCTTCATCATGGTTTGAATTTCGTCCAACGTTTCCGCCTGTGGAAGTTCATTCAAAGCCAAATATAGCTCCTTGGGATCCGCATCCCACCACTCCACCATACTTTCAAATTCTCGCGTGATAGCCAGATGTAAAAAGCTTACATACTGTAGCGTTAGTGACGGAGAACCGCAGCGGGATAATAGGGAGGTCCATTCCGCGATCTCTTTCTGGATGGTTTTGGGCTGACAAAGCTTGATTGCATCGATAATCTTGCGCTCCATTGCTGCTGGATAACGAATATGTTCGCTAGGAACGATCGATTTCGTCGCATCGAGCAAGCTGCCATATCCCCAAAACAGCTTCAATGCCATATACCTTTGTGTAGATCGATAAGAGCGCTCTATGTCTCCAATAGCTGAAACCGTATCACCCATACTTACCGATAAAGATGTCTTGTAATAGTCTTTAACAGTCCCTTGAATTTCATTAAGGATGTAATATAACTGCATATCCGGTGAAGACTGCTCCAATTGAATAATCATCGTGATTTCATTTTCTTCAAGAATAACCTGATCCGTTCGATAGAGCTTGCTGAGCATTTCTTGTGCAATATTGCTTATGGCGAAACGAATGAGTTCCCTGTCTAGAGCGCTGAACGTGTTCTTAAAACTATGGTATTGATCAATTTGAATTTGAATAACGGCAAAGTAAGGGCCTTGCATACGAGCAAGCAACTGCTGCTCAATATCCCCTTTATAACCAGATGACTGCAAATGTCCTTTCAGCATGCTGTACATATAGCCGTTTTTCAGTAAATCAGAAGAGCGTGACAACGTCATTTCCATCGATTTGGTCACCTGCATGGAGTTAGAGAATGCCTCCGATAACAGCTTGTACTCATCCAGCCGAAGAAGTGATTTGCCTTCAGAAGCTCCACTCTCCGTTACCTTGTCTACGAGTGCTTTGATTGGGTTATACAGAGTACCAGTTACAATTAATGATATGCAAGCCCCTGTAAGGAACAGAAATAGAGCAATAAGAAGCGTCCAATTACGAAGCTCATAAATGTTCGAAAGCAATTGATCGTAAGGGCGAACGCTTACAAACACCCAATCCAATTTTTCTGACTTCACATAAGTAATGAGGAATTTATGATGGTCAAGAGATTGAACAAAACTGCCCTGACTTCCCTCATCTGATAAAATACGTTGAACATAATGGCTTTCCGAGAAGTTTTTCATAAATTGTTCAGAATCCGAATGAGAGATGACGGTGCCTTTCGAATCCATAACAAAGGTACTTGTATTGCTTGACGAACTGCTAATACTGCTCATCGTATTTTGAATATACGTTTCTTTTAAATCGAGTACGATAGCTGACTTCGTCGGCCCTGAAAAGACAGGTTCAGGAATAATTTTGAACGTTAGCAATTGAAGCGGATTGCCATTTCCATCTAAGACTTTACGAGGATAAAAGCCAAGATAACCGGTTTGATTTCTTTCCCCCATTTGCGGGTCTGGAGGCAGAGAAGCGACATCCACATAGGCGTTATTGGTGAAATTATAAATGCTGATGTTGGCTAAGAACGGATAAACGCTTTGCATCTTCGACAATAGAAGATTAGCATTATAATTCGCGACTTTATCATCATCATTGGCATACATGAAGGTGATAATCTGGTTATCACTCATCAGTTGGTTCGTAATGTTCTGTACTTGTTCAAAAACGACATTCGCCGTATAGCTTACTTGCGAAAGCATTTCTCGAGAAGAGAGATCGATTTCTTTGACTGCTCTATTTGAAAACATGGAATATAAAATGGTGCATAATAAACCGATCGTCACCATAATTAAGAACAAGTAGGACAATATTAGTCTTCTATATACGCGATAGTGTTGTATACGCTTTAAAAATCCCATGATGTAGTCCCCCTTGACTCCATCATAACCCATCCACCTTCATGAAAGCATCCTTGAAAAAGATGACTCTATTTTAAAAATCAGCAAAAACCCCACCTGATCGATAATCAGGAGGAGCGATGTTCTTACCTATTTTTCGTATTCCTCGAATGGATCATCAATAAGCAGTTTATGTGCTTCTGCATCGCTTACACCTGCATACAGCATCGCCCTTCCATCCTCTAATCGATGAAGACCTCCGCTAAAAATAACATCAATGAGATCGTTTCTCTTGGCAGGTCCTTGTGGAAATTGATCACGTGTTGCGATAATCTTAATTGGACTTCTTTGTGAAGTCTTCGGATCGAAAGCAAACGTCATCGCATGATAATGGCGAATCTCGCCTTCTTCCATGTAAGAGATGTGACCAAGAACACCCGCGAGACCGTTGTTCAACAAGTGTACTTCATTTACGCCGCCCCATTCATCCTTCAGAAACTGATCCGTGAATACAGGAGCTGCATCGATCACAGCTTCATTCAAATCTTCGAGCTTTTCAATTTCTGTATAACCAATGACAGCACGGGCTCCGTCAACGCCAAATGGTCGTGTAAATACACCTATTCGACCGTTTGCATACTCGATTAGGCGGATATCTTTCATATGATCAGGACCGCAGGCAAAGTAAGTTAAATCTTGTATATCCGTTCCCTTATAGAACAAGGTACGCCATGTTACGACCTGCTTAGGATTCTCCGTATCAAAGACGACCTCGACACCACCGAAAACTAACTCCCCGGAGATAAACGTGATAAACGGATCCTGCAAATCAAAGGAAACGCTCCCCTCCCTCGGTATCCATGTACCGCTGTGATTTACGAAGAACATAACCTCTGAACGCTCTGAATCACGAGACTCCACACGACCAGCAAGAACCATCTCGCCGCCGTCTATAAAAGGAGCCGCAATATTATATACATCCTTATCGCCAACGCCTGCGAAAACAAGCTTTTCCGCACCGTAAGCTTTCTTGTTGAATGCCTCTAGCAGCTGCTTGGAGGACTTTACTTCGTTACACAAAGAAAGTGTCAATGTACCTTCTCCCCATTCCTATTTGTGATGTTTTTGATCATAAAGTAGGCATAGAGAAAAGTAAATTTCGATTTTTAGGAATTACTATTGAGAATTTACAATCGTTGGTTTTTATATAGGTAATAGCTATTTCTCTTCGGCAGCAGCTATCTCTTCTGCCTTTCGAACTTCACTGAAAAAATGATCTAACTCATGCTTCGCAACTTCACGTATAAATCCTAGTTCTTCACCAAATAGCTCAGGAGTCCATGTACGGCCGAAGGAAGCATGGACCACCTCATCTGCCCAATCGTAATCCTGGAACTGAGTCATTAATGGATGCTTCACTTGATCTCTGCAGAATTCAAATTCCCCTACTTTCCCCGGTCGCTTCATCGCCCCTTCTTCGATTCCAATACTTAGCCACGCGTATTGGGCACTCGGGATTTTTTCTATATTGATATCATAATCAGACGTATATTGCGGGCGTGAACGCCAATTCAACCCTTCAGCCTCCAGAGCTGCTTGACCAAACAACGCATGGCGAACCTCATCCCACAAGTGCCTTGCTAAGTCCCGATAGAATGCCCACGGCATTCCTTTTTGTGACCATAACACAGCCGCAATCAGTTCCGCCGCCGTCATCTCTTCCTGACGTACTCTCATCATACCGACAAGTCTGTCATCATTCGGCTTCTCGAATTTCATTCCCATACTTGTACGGTAAAGGGTTGTTTCACCCATACGTGCTTCTCGTTGCGATTTTTTGGGCAATTGATAGACCTGGAATGATCTTACACGTTCTGGTATTTCTGTAGACCTTTTCATTTCGTTGCTCATTCCACCTGCTGCAAGGATGCATCGCTTTAACAATGTACATAGTTCTTCAGAACCAGCCTCTTCCCATTCCCCCTCGTTCTTCAGGTGAGCAATTGCTGCTTCCCCCCAATTTACTTGTTCCTCCAGATCGAGAAGGATTGAGCGTAATATACGAATAGTCGGTTGATCTACAATTTGTTGTGTACGTTGTATATGGCTCTTATAAGCTTCAATAAGCGCTGGTTTAATCACTGTATACACGCCAGCTATCCATTCGGAATCTGTACGAGCATGAAGAATTTCGTCCATAAGCAGCGTTAAAGCTGGATCTGGTTCCTGCCCAACGTTAGCAAGAGGCGTACGCAGATGGCTCACACGTGTACGAAGCTGATCCGCTGCTTCTGCATCCTCATAGATGTGTCGTCCCATCGCAGTTTTGATGTCCCAGTTATGTCGTGCAGGCAGCTGAGCTGCACCTATAAACATAAGACGCTCATGAATGAACCTATATCTCTGCAGTATCTTAGCGTTTGCATCCACACCAAAAGCACCAATTGAATGTGGATTAGCAATTCCTGTAAATGTAATTTCCAACTTGATTCCCTCCTATAACGAGCGCTGAATAATTTCATTTTCTCTTAATGTGAATTCGTTTACAATAGATAAAGAAAGGATTTCAATGGATTTATTTGATCAGAAAGGGTGCCTCCAATTGAATGAAAAATTGCCTACTTTACACTACTGCGGTGACTTTATTGTTCGACGTAACTGGAAGCTGGGACCACGTATTTTAGACGATAATGAGTTGGTGTTTTTCCCTCAGGGAAATGGAACTATCTACCGAAATGGAGATCAAGTTTATACATTGAATCAGCCCTGTTGGGTCCTTACGAAGGCAGGGGAAACTCACAGCTATCATTTCGGAGAGACCGCAGCAACTCGTCATCTTTTTCTGCATTTCAATGGTGGTGAATGGTTCGCGCCTACGCTATTTAGTACGAAATGTTGTGATGTAATACCGGTTAGGGAAGGTGGACTACCATCGGCTATAATCAGCCAGATCCTCCACATCGCTCATGAAGAGAAAGATATTAATCGATGCAATATCTTATTGTCAGCTCTGCTTAGCGAACTTGAATACTTGGGCAATAAAAGCAAAAACACTTCAGTCCTCTCTATGGAATATTTAAAAAATAAAAAAGAGGCCGTAACCGACCCCGCCTATCCGCTCGTGGTGAGCAAAGCATTAACCTATATTCGTAATAGGCTCCTTGAGCCTATCACCGTAGCCGATATTGCAGCTCATTGTCAGTTATCTCATGAACACCTGACTAGAGTCTTCGTACGTGTCATCGGAATTCCTTTGCGTCAAATGATCATTCAATTGCGGCTAGAACGCGCTTCTCATATGCTTCGTCATAGTACACTTAGCATTAAAGAAATCGCCTCGCAGTGTGGATATGCTGAGAATCATTACTTTTCACGATCTTTTACCGCCTATTACGGTATGACAGCGACAGAATACCGCAAAGAATACACAGACCCACGTGTCCAACACATCGTTCCTGACGAACGATTAGAAGAAAATTATCCGATTAATGTTTATTTTCACATTAACCCTTAATGCCTGTCATAGATATGCCCTCGATAATATTACGTTGAAGAACAAGATAAACGAGCAGTACAGGCATGACGGCAATAGCAGAACCGGACATCATTAACGTCCAGTCAGTCACATAGAGTCCCTTAAACGTACTAAGCATCAAAGGTACGGTAAAGTTGTCGGTTGAGCTCAGGAAAATAACAGGTTTAAAAAAACTGTTCCAATTTCCCAAGAACGAAACTATCGCCAACGAGGCTAGTGCCGGACGAATGAGAGGGACCATGATACGCCAGTAAATCTTCCACATGTTCGCACCATCTACGTAGGCTGCTTCTGATAAGTCACGTGGGATACCCATAAAAAATTGCCTCAATAAAAATACACCAAAAGCACTGAACAATGCATCCGGAACAATGAGCGATAAATGCGTATCGAGCCAGCCGAGATTTTTCAAAATGATGTATAGCGGAACGATCGTAACCTGTTCGGGAACCATCAACATGGAAAGAAACAGGATAAAGAGAACATTACGAAAGGGAAAATCAATTTTAGCAAATGAAAAAGCAGCCATAGAGCATGTTAACAATTGACTCAGTACCACGATCACAGAAATATAAGCACTGTTTATGTATGCCTTATCAAATGGCATAGCTGTTAGAGATCGGCTAATATTCTCCCATCTCCATGGATTTGGAAATAAGGTCGGCGGTACTTGAAAGATTTGGGCTAAGTCTTTTAAACCGCTGAATGCCATCCATAGAAACGGGCCAAACATGACTACAGAGGCTAAAATTAACAGCACATGCAGAATGATGGTGGATACTTTACTACCTATCTGGCTGCTCTTTTGTTTACTGGATACTGTTCCTGCTGGAACTAATTTCTGATTTACCGTTTTCATGCGAAATCCTCCTTAATCCGCGTAATGGACCCATTTGCGTGAAATATAGGTCTGTGCAATGGTAAAAGTCAGAATAATAACAAAAAGCATAGTAGCCGCTGCCGCACTGCGTCCGAATTGAAAGTTTTTGAAGGCTAGCTCGTACAAATGATACACAATCGTATAACTAGCTTTTGCTGGACCACCGCTCGTCATAACGAAAGCCGTATCAAAGATTTTAAACGAGTCAATAATGCCAATAATGGTAACAAATAAGGTAGTTGGTGACAAAAGGGGCACAGTAATTTTCCAGAATTGCTGTGACCTTGATGCACCGTCGATCATGGAAGCCTCATAGTAATCTCTGGATATTCCTTGTAAACCAGCCAGAAAAATGATCATGTTAAACCCCAATTTTTGCCAAATGCTTACAATCGCCAAAGATGGCAGGACAAGGTTCAAGTTGGTCAACCATTGTGGCCCTTTAATGCCGAACAAGCTATGCAGCAGAAAATTGATGATACCGAAGTCACCATTAAGCAGCCACATCCATACAATCGCGACAGCGACAGAGCTTGTAACTACTGGCATGAAGAAAAACAAGCGATACATAACACGATATCTCACTTTATTCAAAGCAACAGCGACCAATATCGCAAGAAAAATACCCATTGGGACCGTTAAAAAGGAATAATAAAGGGTATTCACTAGTGCCTTCTGGAAATCAGGATTATGAAAGGCGTAACTGAAATTATTAAATCCAATAAAAGTCGCAGGCTGAAATCCATCCCAATCTAATGTACTCAAAACAAAGGTTGTGATCAGAGGGATAAGTGAAAAGGAAAGCAGTCCGATTAATTGTGGAGCAATAAAGAAATACCCCCAGAATGTATTAGAACGTTTACGGTTCATGCAAGTCCTCCCCTATAAATGGTTTCAAAAAGAATAAAAAGGAGGGACGGAATACAAACATCCTTCCCTCCTTCATGTCACACATTACCGTACATGCATTCTATTTTTTCGCTTTTACTTCGTCGATCTTCTTATTAACACCTTCGCTTATTTTCTTTAATGTCGTCTGAGCATCCTGTTTGCCTAATAACAAGAGG
Organism: Paenibacillus alginolyticus DSM 5050 = NBRC 15375; assembly: GCF_000422905.1. Classification (GTDB taxonomy): domain Bacteria; phylum Bacillota; class Bacilli; order Paenibacillales; family NBRC-103111; genus Paenibacillus_E; species Paenibacillus_E alginolyticus. Next base: position 26,087 of record NZ_AUGY01000053.1, on the reverse strand, counting down.
TCGTAGTTATCTTTCACAACATCAGAAGCTCCAGGAACAGCTGATTCGGAAGGCCATAGGGCATAACCAATCTCACGAGCATCGAGGAAATATTGCGCATGTGCCGGCTGTGCATTCTTATCCAATACGAGATCATCTACACCGCTAATCGAAGGAACTGCATTCCCCCCCTTAAGACGGAAGTTTTGACCATCCTTGGAAACAAAGTAGGATAGAAACTCATAAGTCTCTTTAGCATGAGCTGTCTTTTTATTCATAACCATGTAAGCTGTTGGAATGCCAGCTGGTTCCATTTTTTTGCCAGTGTTAGTTGGCAGTGGGACAATGTCGTATTTTAAAGAAGTGTTTGCATTAAACTGCGGAACCCACCAACGGCCAGCAATCCCAAATCCGACTTGGTTCGACATGAACATGGCATCTGGGCCTTGTCCTTTAGGAAGTGAACCTGAGAATACAAAGTTTTTGTTCTTTGTGTTTTCCGCAAGATATTGGAAGGCTTCAACCGTTTTCGGATCCTGATCTCCAATGAATTTGCCATCCTGAGGCTTATCGTAAGCTTTACCTCCGTTTAACGTTACCCATGAATAGACCGGGGATGACCAATCTTCAAGTACAAGGCCATATTTATTTTTGGACTTTAGCTGCTCCGTTAATTCTTGTAGCTTCTTCCAATTCCACTGCCCTGATTCGTACAATTTCTGTGGATCGTCGGTGATACCTGCTTCAGTCAATACTGTCTTGTTGTAGTACATGACTAACGGATTACAGTCGACTGTGACTCCATATATTTTATCGCCTTTCTTCGAACCGCCCCATAATCCTTCAGCAAAATCCTCGGCTTTGATTGGGCCATTGCCTACTTTCATCAATGGTGTCAATTCTTCGATTGAACCGTTACTAATAAGTTTAACGACAGTTTGATCTCCAGCGTAAAATGCGTCTGGCGCAGTGCCACCCTGCAGTTGAGTAATGATTTTCTCTTCGTAGCCATCGTTCGGTACGGGTACCAGCTCCCATTTCACATTCGGATGATCTTTATTATACTGATCTGTCAGTTCATAAAAGCGCTTTAACTCTCCTGGATTACCCCAAGTACTCCACTTTAATTTGATAACCTCTCCATTTCCAGCCTTAGACGTTGATCCCTTCGTTGCATCCGCTGCATTGCCGCCTGCCGGTGCAGAAGAGCTGCAAGCAGTAACAATCATCGTTAGCATCAGGACGGAGCTGGTTGTTAACCCCCACGTTTTTTTCATTACCATTCTTCCAATCGACTCCTCTCACATATTTAGATATAAAACCACTGGAATAAATTGGACTGCTATGAGTTAAACATATTTTAGAATATGATGATAGCGTTTTCAATGAACTTTCCCGAATAGTAGATGGATTTTTTTGATCAAGTATCTATTATTTTTTAGATCCAATTATCGTCGTATTTTGCTGATTAATGTGGAATTTTCACTCACTATCATTCGACAAAATCAACGAAAAAAAGTCAAAAAAGTTAACCTTAAGACTATGAAATTGATCCATACTCAATTTACAATGGAACTTTGAACCTAAACATCATACAATGGTGCTCTATCACATATTCATAGGAGCAGCCCAATCCTCATTTTAAAGTTTGACTTGTATGAAGACGTTCAAAAAAATATTAGTCGTTGGGGGCATTCACTTGGCTAAACATAACGAAATAAAGTTAAGTCATAAGCTTCAACAAGCTTCCGTGAAAGTCGGGTCTGCGCGAACTGCAGCGGCTAAATGGGTCATGCACCACGCCAGCCTAGAAGCTTATTTCCATGGGGCGTATTTCAGCGGCTCGACGGTAGGGCTGCCTGATGACGCTGAGTTGTCGGCAGCCTCCGATATCGATGTCGTGATCGTTACCACACATGCAGAGCCCCCACTCAAACTTGGGAAGTTCATCTACGATGGCATCCTTGTGGAGGCCACGTATTTGTCTTGGAACGAACTCGCCTCGGTCGATGGGGTTCTGGCGTCCTATCACCTTGCAGGCAGTTTCCGCGTGCATTCGATCATTGCTGACCCCACCGGACAGCTCCGCAGACTGCAAACACAGGTATCTCGCCACTTTGCTGAGCGGGTGTGGGTACGTCGCCGATGTGAGAACGCTCGGCAGAAGATCGAGAACGCGCTTCAGGCCATAGATACTTCTGCACCGTTGCACGACCTGGTGACGTCGTGGTTATTCCCGACCGGCGTAACAACGCACGTCCTCCTTGTAGCCGCACTTCGCAACCCTACGGTGCGGCTCCGCTACCTCGCCGCACGCGACGTGCTTACGGAATACGGCCACGCTGACCTCTACCCAGATCTGCTGAAGCTGCTAGGCTGTGCTTATCTGACCCCCAAGCGCATCGAACATCATCTCGCCAAGCTCGCACTAGTATACGACGCCGCTGCAACCGCGGCCAAAACACCTTTCTTCTTTAGTACCGACATCACCGCCACAACACGACCAATTGCAATCGACGGAAGCCGTGAACTCATCCGGGCCGGCAACCACCGTGAAGCGGTCTTCTGGATCGTCGCAACCTTTGCCCGCTGCCACAAGATTTTGGCTGCAGACGCTCCACCGGACCTGCACCGTTCATTCACTCCAGACTTTGAGGCTATCATCGCCGACCTCGGCATCACTTCCACCGACTCCTTCATCCGCCGTGCAGAGGACGTCATGCAGTTCCTACCGAAGCTCTGGGAGACCACCGAGGCAATCCTATTCGCCAACTCAGGCATCGAGTCTGAGTAGCGCATTTCAAATGTCGTTTTTTTGCACTAATTTTGATGTTATTGTATTTATTCTTGGCGCCTTCTTGATTATGTTTTGTCATTTCGTTTGGATATTGTAAGATGATTTGTCGCAAAACCATCGTTTCTGCACAAAAAAACACGATACCAAATTGGCTCGTGTTTAAGTTTTCAACAATAATGTTCCTAAGATGTCTTTATTTCAGGCTTTTGAATGGTACAGTGTTTGTGTCGCCGAACGCTTGCTCGAATTTTCATCAAAGGTAATGTATTGTGGAGAGCGATCGTAATCGATCGGCGGAAAGTTGGGCTAATTGTTCATACGTTGATCTAGTTCACTTAGTTTTACGCGAACCGTCATAATATAAGGCGCTCTCGTATCTTGTGGATCAAAATAACCATACGATGTCAGCACATAAGTGCCATCAGCCAACACGACATTTCCGGCGTACCCGGTATCTCCACTTCTGACTGAAGGCGTATAATCCTCCATTAACCTCACGCGATACTGGCCTTCCCTGAAATGAACGAGGTCATCGTAGGTGCCGACCCACGCTACCCAATCTCCTGCTACCCAATCATCCAAATTAGTAGCACTTCTTCTAATGATTTCGCGGAAAGTGATCAAGAGTCTACCTGACACCGGATCATACTCTGCCTTGTGTCTCTCGCCCATCAATGCACCTTGCATTTCCTTCGTCTCGGTCCAAGTATTTCCTTCATCATTGGAGAATGTGATCATCGCATTGGTCTTTTTAAACTGTGCCCATGCCAGCAACGCGAGCTGCTTTCCGTCAGGCGACCTGATCACTTCAATTTCGCAAAGCCCCGCATACTTCTCAATCACGTCATGCTCGGCCAGCAGCCTCACAGGAGTACTCCACTGTTCATTCCCATTCGCATCGAACGTAAGATATGTTTTCCAGTTGTTATACGAAAAGTCGTGGAATATGCCCATCCAGCGATAGGCCCAACTATCGTCTGGGTTTTTAAGCCTTGTTAGGCTTGCCAGTGCAACAATTCCCGCTTTACCTTGATCTTGAAAATAAGGCTTAAGCTCACTCCATGTTGCTCCATTGTCTTCAGAGTAAGCGGTTTGAAAGCCCACATTTCCATCAGTAACTAAACCGCAAATCAATTCGAGTCTTATTTTTCCGTCCGGTTTTTCAATTTTATAAACCGTAGGTGTTTCCTGACTCGTTGCCCAACTTGCAGTTGTGCTAAGACGTTCACTCCAAGTAAGGCCACCATCGCTGCTCTTTTTCAAGATAAGCTGTCCAATACCTTGACCTTTCGGATACACGGTGTATATGGTTCCGTCATTTAAAAGCACAGAATCCGGTTGTCCCAGATATTGGCCGGGTTCTCTGTCCGTAAGTACCTGCTTTTCTTTCTCGGTTGACAGATCAATAAAAGGTATTGTAAATCCTAAACAAATATATGGAACTCCGCTCGAGGACTCGGCAATTTTACGGTTGATTTGCTCCCTTTTCCCAAGAAGCCAGTCGGCATCGTTCGGATAATCGCTGAACGTGATCGGCTTCTCCAAGCATTCTTCCAGAAGTAGGAGTACAGCATCCCGGCCGATTTGGCTTTCCAGCAGTTCAAGTGCACGTAAATCCTGAATGGCTTCGTAAAATACTTCCAGGCGAAGCGATTCAACGGGTCCCTGCTCCCCAGGATAAACGAGGAAGGCATCTCCGGATGGGAACCCTTGACCGGCATCGGTTACGCGGAACGGATCGATCGCTTTTTTGGAATACTGTGAATACCAGAAATTGTATCCCCAATGCAGGAAACCGGCGATTTGGAATTTATACAATTGTAAACCGAGCACCCGGTTCCGGACCGACGGGAATACGAAAAAGCGGTTGGCAACATCACGATACTGCACGCAACAGTAGTACGTCCACAAGTTCGGCACGTTGTTCTCGAGGAACGGCTCCATGTGATTGTTGGCCGGTATTGGATATTCCACAAGACCTTTATCATAAAAGTCGTAATCTGACAAAGCGTCGATCATCGGGAAGCCTTCCAGAAAACCTTTTATTGTCTCGCTAGCGCTTCGGTACGACTCCAAATGATCCAAATTGGGTTCGTCGGATACGTGGAGATAGCTGCGTTCATTCAACCCGTTTGCCCGAATAAAGTCGACGAGCGCCGGTAAAAATTGGCCGAGAAACGATTTGTACGCCTCGCCGTGAGCATCCGTTTCCCATTAGGGCTGTTCCTCCACCTCAATTACAGAGGTTTCATCAGTCGTGCCCCTGCCCTCACAAGGATAAATTCATTTCGGCGAGCGCCTTATTGCAACCGTTTCGGGTAAACAGCCCTTCATGCAACGTCCCTTGTTTTCCAAGTCCCTTACAGCCTAGCTATCTTTTCTGAACTTAGATGCTTCCTCTAAGCCTGTGAGATTGATGCCGCCATAGTTCGGCATAGCGTATTTCATAGGCGAAAGTCTTACTTTACGCCGCTCACCCCATCATTTGATGGTACATACGTTTCCGTATGCTCTAACTTTAGACCTGTACATTCGGAAGTTCGTCAGCTCGCTTCTATGCGAGTATTCTCACCATATCCAGTTTTTCAGCCGCGCGACATATCCGTCGGCATACCTTTTTTTTCAAAATGGCTCTAGCTTTCGTTCTGTCGAATCTACCTGAACTCCACACCCCATGTTCTGTTAAACATGACGCGTGCAGGAGTGTTGGCGGGATGGTTTCGGGATACATGGTTCCGTCATTCCCATCCTCCGTTGTAAAGTTAAAATTACCGCTGTAATCTCCTGCTTTTCACACTGTTTGGTGCTTATAGCAGAACTTGTCGTACTTCGCCGTTAGTTCAACGATGTATAACAAAATCCCCTCAGAAATATACTTGCCATAATTTTATTCTCAATTTCTAAACCAAGGTATTACTTTCCAGTTACTTTCAATCTCATTTATTTGATCAAATTCAAGCATGAAATGCACATTCACATTATTATTAGATTCATTCGGATCAAACATTTGTATTATTTTAGTCTTATATATTCCATTAACCATTTCAAAAACACAATCCTCTAACTCCTCTTCAGGTAAAACAACATCTTCAAACTGTGCCCCCATAGTTAAACTCTCGTAATTTATAAGACACAACCTACCATCGGTTACTTCAATTTTACCTTCAATTTCCCTGAAACCTGTTAAGTTAGAAACCTTATTACTCACACCAACTGTCCAAGTCCCTTCTCTCCCTGTTCCCCATAACAATAAATTATTTTTCTGAAATTGATTTATAAAGTGATTGACTAGCTGATCAAATTCCCAATCTTCATGGACGAATGATCTGTATCTTTGGGGATTAAATAAGCCTAAAAATCCTGAATCGTCTGAAATTCGAAATAATTTCATATAAATTCCTCCATATATTTTTGTTTTTGTCATGAATCCCGTGGATAATCATGTTGGGTTTTCAACTAGCTATATCTACTCTTTGTTTTTTCAACTATCAATTTCATTTTCCTTTCCTGTGATCGGATAGGCACGTACTATCTCCACAATTACTTTCAAACACTCGTTACTGGATAGATCAGCATCATAAACATACCCTTCTATGTATTTACGCAACTTCTTTATGAGAAACTCTTCCGTCTCCTTGTTTTCCATGCACGCAGCCCCTAGCTACTATTATATGCCTTGTTTAGTTTCCCCAAAAAGCATAATGACCGCCTAATTAAAGCCAAATAGGCGGTTTAGTTCACCTGATTACCACCCTGTAGTAAAGGTGCCATTATTCTGATTCAAAGCATCATTACTGAGGGCGGTGAAAGCCTAAAAGAATCGACGATAAAGTTCTCTTCTGCGCTCGCCGCGGAGCTGTGCATATATTTGAGTGGTCGATGCCTTCTCATGTCCCAGCATGCCTTGAATGAAATCCAAAGGTGCTCCGTTGTCCAGCAACTGGCACGCATAAGTATGACGAAAACGATGAGGGTACACGTTGGTTGGGATCTCTCCTCGGTCTGCAAGCCGTTTTATTGACCACCTGATCGTGGGAATGGCCATCCTGCGAGTAGGATAAGTGTCGGTTACAAACAAGGCTTTACAGGAGTCCTTGCGACTTGCCAGATACTTCTTCAACCAGACCTTGCACTCGGTTGTGAAATAAACTTCTCTTTGCTTCGATCCCTTACCATTAACGATTGCAGAGCAATTCTCCCAGTTCAAATCTTCAATGTTTATCTTTTGTACTTCTCCAACTCGGCAACCGGTAGTGTACAGGAACTCTAGAAGAGCTCGTTCCCGCATGGATAGACAAGAGATCTTCAAATGGATCACATCTTCCTCGATTAAAAACTTCGGAATACGTTTTTCCATCTTAGGCTCTCTTAATTTTAGAGATGGATTTGATGTTAGGTAGGTTTCTTCGTAAGCAAAGCGAAACAAAGATCTAACAAAGCGGATACGATGCCCTAAACTACTTGGCTTCAATCGATCAGATTATTTCGCTAAATATTCCTTTAACAGCTGTAGGGTAACTTCTGAAATATAGATATCGCCAAGTTCATTAACCAGCATTTTTAGCTGCAGGGCGTAGGCTTTTAGAGTTTGTATAATAAATCCCTGGATGCGCTTATCGGCCTCATACAGTATCCACAATTGACTTATATTCATAATAAAACCTCCCATTAGTCTATTAAATCTAGGATTTCTTCTAATGGGAGGTTTTAATATTTATATTGAACTAGCGTTCTTCGTTAGCTTAAGGAGACATACCAAGTGGCTGGAACAAGAATGGCTCCCCATTTATGTAGGCTCTCAATAACGCTTGAGCATAGGGTTGCTCTTCGATCAATGGAGACTGATCGAACCCCTGACCTCATCGCTACCAGCGATGCGCTCTCCCAGCTGAGCTAAAGACCCATATTTTATCAATTATGGTATCTTGTTTAATTTTTTTGCAGTCTATAGGTTGTAAAACAGGCAACAGTGTGCTCCCACCGTTGTAGCTGCACTGACCCAAAAATCATAAAAACTTACAATCAAATTGAACGCTTATAAACGAACAAATAACAAAAGATCGCAAGCACTGAAAACAATTAGTCTTCAAGCTTTACGATCTTTTTACAGTTTTTTACAGCGTAATGATTTGATAATCTTCAGCAATCAGCTTTGCGATGCTTGGATGTCCATCTCGTTCGGCAATCGACGCCAAACCCGAGGCCTTCACATCTTCACTCACACCGAACGCACTGGAGCAATATTCGCACACTCCTGCGATGACCCCCATGTTTTTAGCGGCTTTGTACACCGGGTGGTAATCACTTGAAGGATCCTCGAATTTTTTCACCCATACCGTACCGGCACCGTCGAAAATAACCTTCACTTGATGACCCGCTTCATGCAGCTCCTGTGCATATAAAAGCGAATGCAACGCACGTCCGAGTTCATTTTCCGTGGAATGCACCAAAATTGCGATTTTCTTCATCTATTGTTGCTCCCTTCATTTATTATTGTTGCAATTTTTTCTTCAATACTTCTTTACTTTGAAGACCGACCATTTTATCGATCATTTTGCCGTCTTTGAACACCAGCAAGGTCGGAATGTTCATTACACCGTATTCTGATGCAAGTTCCGGTTCATTATCGATATTTACCTTCGCGATCGTTGCTTGATCACTCATTTCATCGGACAATTCTTCGACGATTGGCAGTTGTATCTTACACGGACCGCACCAAGGCGCCCAGAAATCGACCAACGTTACCCCTTGTTCAATTTGCTTGTGAAACGTTTCTTTTGTTAAAGCGACAGCTCCCATGGTCTCAACCCCTTTCTGTAAGTTGAGTCCATCTTAGCTCAAACACTCACTTCCTTCTGTAATGTATCTTACATTACGTTGGATAGTACCCGCTTGCGGGTCACTGTCTGATATTATTCTTTTCCCAATAAGTGGATTTCATACGATCGAAAGGGTAATCGATTTAGAACGGAAGCGCAAAAAGGCCGTTAAGCTTCATCTCAAAGAAGATCCTTAATGGCCACCTGGTTAGAATATAATCTGCAGATTATATATTTTTTTATTTTTTACAACCAAGTGCAAGACACTCTTTCGCCTTGCTTTGATGAATTGAAATCGATTTCCTTCCGGTTCGAATCATCCCTTCTTTCATCAGCTCATTTAAGATCACGGTGACCGCCTCGCGCGTCGCACCGATCATATGGGCAACTTCTTGATGCGTTATGGGCAAATCGATTTTCACCAGTCCTCCATCCTCCACTCCGAACTTTTCCGAAAGCTTGAGCAGCAAATGGAGAACGCGTTCTCTCACGTCTCCAAGCGCTAGTTTCTCCAACATCTCGTCTCTTTCCCGAAGCATTTTGCTTAATTCCGTCAAAAATTTCATGGCTAATTGAGGCCTCTTCGCTAAGAAGTTCTCAAAATGCTCCTTAGGAACGGAGCAAATCAACGTTTCCTCCATGGTTTCAATGTAGATTCCCTTTGTTCCGAACGAAAACGTATCGATTTCCCCGAACATGTTTCCCTTACCTAAGATTCCGACGGTGAACTGTTTGCCTTCAACATTGATTTTGTATAAACGAAGCTTCCCTTCCTTAATAAAAAACAGTCCGTCTCGATAGGTGTCCGGGGTCTGAATTAATGTATCTTTGGGTAAGGCGTTAAAATGTGTCATGGGCGCCATTCGATCCAATTCCAACAAGTCTTCCTCGGGAAGCGCCTCAAAAATACTGATTTTAGATAAATACCATAGTTTATCCATCATGTCTTTGTAATGCCTCCTCAATTTTCTTAGGATCGAACGTATGAAAAGTTTGGCTGCCCACGATAACCAACGGTGTAGCAATTCCTCCGAGCCTAAGCATTTCATCAAAATTTTGAATCCAAACAAAGATGCAAAAGTCCGGGGAATGGCTGTGCCGAAGAATTTCGGCGGGACGATAAAATCAACGTCAACCGTCTCTACGTCTCGGAAATGATAGAGGACCAAATAAAAAAACGGCATCTCTGCCGTTATTAATCAATGTTGGTGGAACGTGGGGGATTCGAACCCCCGACCCCTTCGCTGCCAGCGAAGTATTCTCCCACTGAACTAACGTCCCAAGTATTCAATTATTATAACCACTTTTGTGGTAGTAAAACAGGTAATGGTGGACTCCCAGACTGAGCTAATTCCCCGTGATAATTTCTTGCGCACTTTTTTATGGTAGTGTTACCACCCATACTTGGACTCCCTCCATGGTCGGTTTCACAGCCCTCATTATGAGATTGTGAATTTCAAAGAACAATCACTTAGAAAGCCAGATCTCTCCATGTAGCGTTCAACCATTCCGCAAATAACTCTTTTTCCTCGAACTGTGGATAATGAGCTGACTCTTTGAAAATAACAAAATCCTTTTTAGACGCTTCCAGCACATTAAAATAGTCTCTTGCCGCATTTACGGATGTCATGTAATCATATTGCCCCATGACAAAATAAAAGGGAATCTCCAATCTATCGACAATGTCTGTTATATGATTTTTTGACTCTTCCTCCAATAAGATTTGCTGCGAGATCGAAACCCCCTTCAAATAACGAATGACATCAAGTAAATTATATTCCCGATTAAAAAGAAAGCCTGTATAATAATCCCTGTTATCGTCAATTAATCGTGCTGCTCCGCCGTATTTCCGAATCATGTCTCTAGGAGTAAATTGTTCCCCTCGTTCGATGGGATCTCGAAGCTGTTCTAATCGTACCGCATCTTTTAGATTCCCAGCTTGCTTTGCTTGATCTATGGTATAATCCAAACTGTCCAATTCGCTTTGCACATGAGCAGCAACCTGTCCAATACCAATATAAGCAACAAATTTCTCCGGGGCTTTAGCCGCAGCTTTCATCCCTATGTATGTACCAAAAGAATGGCCTATCAGCAGCACTTTCGATTGTCCCAACATCTCTTTCACATCATCTGTAAGCTCCAATAAATCATTCACGAGCAAGTCTGTTGATAAATTGGAGTAGTCTTCAAAGAAATGATATGATTTCCCACTGCCTCGTTGATCATAGTGTACAATTGTAAAATTTTTCTCAAGCAATCTTTGGTATTTCCGCACATACGGAATTTCGGAACAACCTGGGCCGCCATGCACAAAGATCACTATCGGATTGCGCCGGTCGTTCCCCCTAATCATTACTTCATGCCTAGTGCCATTGATGTCGATCTGCTCTAATAAACTCATGCTGTTTTCGCCTTTAATTGCAGGTGTCCATGTAGGGGAAATTAATCCGACCGCAACAAGAAGAGCAACAATCAATATACTTATCTTTGCTATTTTTATGCCTTTTCTCTTCAATGGACAACTCCCTTTCTAAGCATTTCCTTCACCAGCTCCCGAATGTCCGTTGAACATAGCTTTGGATGTTCTTTCGTACCATGTCGTTCCCTATTTCCCGTGCGTGATTGGTTTAAAGATGAACAACCACCGGCATCATGAATGATATTTGTGGTTGACGGTGAAGTAGCACTCCATGTGTCTATGTTAAGGACAAATCCTAATGGGTTCTTCTTACGCCACTCAAGGTAATCAGGTGCTTCGCGTTCCACTGTGAACCGTCTCAACCTATTCCTCCGAATCTGCTCTCAGCAGACATCCGTATTCAAACCAAACTTGGGTTTCCTTTACTTAAGCAATCATAAGGCTGGAAGTAGCTAGGTTTCCCTATTTTACCATACTAAACTGCCCGTCCCTCAACGCGGCTACCGTTCCATGTCGGCAGCCGCGTCTTATTAAGCTATAATTCCCCGTTTAGAGATTTGCGAAGATGTTATTTCGACGCCATAGCTTTTTCAAGAATTTTGGTAATTTGCTCCAACTTTTGTTTATCTGCATCATTCTTTTGTTCCTTCAGCAGCTTCTTTGCCGTGTCCAGCGCCGTACCTTCTCTAGTTGTATGTTGAACGTCCGCACCGTAATCAACTAAGAGCTGGACTATCCTCGGATCTTTATCAAAAACTGCTGAGACTAATGGTCTTAAAAAGTCGCCAAAGCCCACTAAACTTTGATTCGGATTTGCACCGGACTTCAAGAGCAATTCAAGCATTTCGACGTTATTAGGGTTTAACGCGAAGCTAAGTGTTGATAATCCGTCATTTTTATTTTTAAAATTTGGCCCACCACCGTTGTCCAACCAATACTTCACCCGTTCTAAATCGTTCTTTGCCGCAGCTAAAAAGACATAATAGCCCTTATCAGTGACGATATCGAAGTGTTTGTCTTTTCATCCCAAGTCACATCCCCGCCGACGCTTTCTGCAATAAATCTGAGCGGCACAAATGTACTCTCATTCATAATCCTTGGAACAGCCGATATTTTAACGGCCTTTCCATTAACGGTTGCCTCCGTCGAATTCACAGTCATCCTAATCAGCAATTCATTCTTAGTTCCCGTGATCGTCTGTGTCGATTCATCCCATTCGACCTTAATATCAAGCTCCTCATAGATTGGGCGCAGTGCACTAAGGTGCCTCCCTCCTCCACTACTGGAAGCTGCGTAAACAGCACTTGGAAGCCGTTGACGAATACCCGGACAGGCTCAATAGATGCCGCATAGCCCGGTGATGAAACAGAGAACATTAAAAGCGCCATTATAACAATCAACGTTCCAATGTAACGGAATTGTATCACTTTCATATCTCCTATCTAATTGACTTGTACGCCATATGATCGACTACTGCGATCTGAAGGAAGTAACTTCCTTTACAATCAATAAAATTATAACAAATAATGGATTTATATGTTACCACCACACTTAGTCTCATTTTCCATCCATAAGCTCCATGCATAACTGCCCGTCCCAATCCCACCCTGTATTTTCAAGTCTGATATTCCCCCGAATTTCGCCGCGGCAGCCGATTTCGCTACCGTGGAACAATGGCAAAAAAACGGCTCTGTTCGCATCAAAAGCGAAAGAGCCGTTCTTCGTTTTTCTTAGGATTTCTCGAAATAGATAGGCAAGTCACTTAAAAAGTGGTCTGGACATGTTCACAAAATAACGGTTTTTGTACATATGTCCCCGTAACAAACAAACAAGCACGGTTATCGGGGTGGACATAATATATATAGGTTGAAATACACAAGAGAGAGGTGAATACCAGTGTCTTGCCCTAAATGCCCTACTAGTCAGGTTGTAGATCCCCCCCAAGTCGTTTATAGAGATTTTTATCATCCACAAATAGTTCAAATTATCCATCCGATTGAAATCATTAACCGCCATCATTGTGTGCCTGTTCCTGAGCATATCTATACGTGCACCGTTAGAGATGAATTTTGTCCCACTCCACTAACTGCTCCAGTTGCACACGTCAGAAGCGTCAAGAAAAAAAGTGCTAAAGGCTAATTATTACTTCTTCTGAATTTTGAATTTCTAAACCTATAGGTGTAATCTTTGTTTCTTAAAAAAAAGGCCCTTAAGCCATTTTCTTTTCCTCGATCGAAAGCTACTTCGACTGAGACGGGAAAATGGGGAATCAGGGCCTTTCTGTTTATTTAATGGCATTTGTGGTGAAGACCGGTTACATGTTCATAAAATAAGCGATTTTTTGGTTGTTTTGAACTAACGTGGCCGGCTGCCGTCACTTCTTATTAGCTTAATTTAAACCTGCAATCATCACCTTAATCTTCTTAAACACTTGAATCAAACGTCCCTGTGTTTCACTGAAGAGTGTATCATTCTTTTTAACTACCTCTTCTTCACCAAACTCACGATTTTCTATATATGAAGTGTACCTTAGTTCGATTTGTATTGCTTCAACATTATCTAAAGAACCATAATGTGAAACAATATAACCACCCGTTAGGCCCTTTTCGTCAATCCTTACTACAAATCCTTCTGAAGTAAACGCATTATAAACAAGGTATAAAAACTCCTTGGAACAAGTCTTACCTTCGCATGTCCCTAACACCACATCAGCCGCAGATTGAACATAAAAACTATGCAAGTCAAGTAAGAACACTCTGTTATTTTCCTTTAAAGCTGTATCTATTTCTTCTGATAAATGATTATGGTACGGCATATAAAATGTCTGTATTCTATTTGAGATTATCTCATCAACTAAAGGAGTATCATAGATTTCTTTTCCAAAGGTAGATTTTTGGTAGATTAACGATCTAGTGTATTCTTCGTTAAGATGTTTAATATTAATATCTCTATTAACATCTATCACATATCTACTATAGTTGGCTGATAATACTGTAATATGTAGTCCCGCAAGAAAATTGTAAAGTTCATTTAAAAACCAATCGTTATTAGCCAACAATGTATCAGACTTCTTATTTTCTCTCATTTCAGGAGTAATCTGTGATGAACCATGCGGAATACTAGCTATTAAAGCAGAAATAGGATTACTTCTTTTGATTTCAATAGGGTCCATTCTACTTATCGCCTCTGCTTTTTTCCTTACTTTACCACAAAATGGGGTTAAATTAGTAAATCACGCGTACTGTTACGCAAATCTGCCCGTCTTACTTTAATAAACAACAGAGGAGCCGCTACGAAGCAAGCCCCTCAACTATCGTTTTCCGTTAGCGGAATGATCAAGGCAGCCTAAGGTTGTTATTTCTTAAAACTTTCGATTGTAATATTGGTTGGAAGAAATCCTTGTGAGAAGGATCACGATCAGTACTGCAAACAGCGTGATCGAAATCGTAACGTTAAAGAAGCCCAATACAATCGACGCCAAAGAGACGGAAAACAAAGTCACGTACAAACTCAAAGAATTCGCCTTTTCCATGATCAGCTTCTTCCGTTCATCATGCTCTTCGATGTATAGCTTCTTCAGAAACGATTCGTTTCGCAGCGCGGCCCGCAACTTTTTCCCGACCAACAAAATTATGATCTGCATGCCGATAAAAATCCCGACTTGCACTCCGTGTACGAAATCGCCCGCGTCGCTTTGGACCTTATACCCGTATAGCGCAGTCAAAATAACGATCAGTGAAAACACACAGGTTGCACCGATTAGCCATCTTAATCTCCGCGTTAAAACCGTCCGAAACTCTGTCATCACCCTTCAACCTCCACATCACTGAAATTTAATTCATCCTCATCCCACTATAACAAATAAGGTCAGACGACAATGCATAGCCGACTGACCTTATTGTATATTTATTCATTTTGATGTATAAAATCATTTTTCTAAGAAATTCTGCAACAATCCGTCTAAGGAATTATGGAACAATTCTAAAGGATTATGGAATTTCTTTTTAGGAATCACGTTACTTATATCATGAAGAAAAGCCGCTTGGGATGCGAGATCGTTATCTAAGTTGAACATATTTGCTATTCGAACTGCTTCATCAGCTACAGAAATAGTATGCTGGTATGTATCATACTCATTATGATTAACAAGAAATCGTTCAATATCTTTCTTAATCTCTCCTGTAAAAGATATGCCCTCGGTGTACCTTTCATATAATATGCTCATACAAGTCCCCCCAAGTTTTTAATCATTTGATTATTTTAGTTATCTTCAAAAAGACTCCAGAAAGTGGAAAAAAGTTCAAATCTGATTATAACTAAACTGCCCGTTAGCACAGCAGGCCACCGAGCTTATCATCGGCAGCCTGCTTATTCTTTGTTAAGAGGGTGGCTCCGGTACCGATATTATGTACGTCACGCCAGCTGATAACCGTCTTAACTTACTTTTATTGAGTTACATCAAAATATAAAGTATAATAAGCGCATCTAGAAGGGAGCGAATCATTATGTCCGATCTTACGACTTCTTCAATCGAAATAGGACTAAGCACATTCCTCGAGGCTGCTCCGAGAGCCGGCGGCGTCACTCACGCCGAACGGCTCCGACAAGCGGTAGAGGAGATTAATCTGGCCGAGCAAGTCGGTCTGGACGTCTATGCGATCGGCGAACATCATCGCGCGGATTACGCGAGCTCGGCACCAGCCGTTATTCTGGCCGCTGCCGCATCCACGACAAAACGAATCCGGCTCTCGAGCGCCGTGACCGTGTTGTCTTCGGACGATCCGGTTCGCGTGTACCAAGCTTTCTCCACCTTGGACGGCCTGTCCAATGGACGGGCGGAAATTATGGCAGGCCGCGGCTCGTTTATCGAATCTTTCCCGTTGTTTGGATACGACTTGAACCACTACGACAGACTATTCGAGGAGAAGCTGGAGCTTCTGCTCGCGATCCGCGAATCGGAGAAAGTAAGCTGGCGCGGCGGCCACCGCCCCGCCATCGACAACCTGGGCGTCTATCCGCGATCCGTACAGGAACCGTTGCCCGTATGGATTGGAACCGGCGGAAATCCGGAGTCCGCGATTCGCGCCGGCATTCTAGGATTGCCGGTCGTCTTTGCGATCATCGGCGGCATGCCGGAGAGGTTCGCTTCTCTAGTCAACCTCTATAAGGAAGCGGCCGCGAAGGCCGGACACGACGTAAGCAAGCTGCAGATCGCGACGCATTCACACGGCTTCATCTCGGATACGACCGAGAAGGCCGCCGATTTGTTCTACCCGTCGACGGCAGCCCAGATGAACACTATTGGGCGCGAGCGCGGCTGGCCGCCATACACCCGCGAATCGTTCGACGCCGCCCGCAGCCTTCGTGGAGCGCTCTACGTCGGCGATCCCGAGTATGTTGCGGAGAAGATCGTGCTGCTTCGCAAGAACCTGGGCCTAACGCGCTTCCTCCTGCACGTGGACGTCAGCACGATGCCGCACCACGAATTGCTGCGCACCATCGAACTGCTCGGCACGAAGGTCGCGCCGATCGTCCACAAGGAGCTTGCTCGCGGGGCCTCGCAGGGGTGAGCTTGGCTGTGAATGTAGATTTTTATCGACATTCACGAAGCGTTCGCAGCACGTGGAGGCAAGCATTGCGGTCCCATCACTCAGCAATGGGTCCGAACCAAGGTGTAAACCTCTGAGTTAATTATTTATCCATATTACCAGATATCCCCATAATATTGATTCACTTTTTTCTAAAACTGGATTTAATTGCAAAGGCAGCCGATCAACTTTGACCGGCTGCCTTCATCTTAATATTGAACTCTTGTTTCCCGTTAGCGTAATGACCTGTACTATGATACGGTTCAGCGTAACGGGGCTATCGGCGAAATGCGGCCCTGGGGCCGCCTATCCTTTGAGCGTATTGAATTGAGAGCCGAATGTCACTTATAACCGCAACCAGGCAGACCGGTTATACAAGTGTACGAATAACATCGACCGTAGCCTTATGTTCTGCTCCGATCTCCGTTCTCCAGCATATCAAGCAGCAGGCTGGAAAGCGGGGCTGGAACTTGTGCATTTTGCGCCGCCGACAGCAAGAGGCCGACATCTTTCTGCGGAATTTTACTTTCGGATATGGATGACTTCTCGGCTATCATTTTGCCATAGTTTTGATAAATTGGGGCGGTAAACAGTGTGCTGGTAAGCATATTGACCGCTGCTGTGGGATCAACCCCGCCGCGCTCAGCTATTCCTAGTGCTTCTTCCAGTGAGCGTGCGGCGGAGACGATTAGAAAGTTACCGATCAGTTTGACGAGTACAGCCGAACCGGCTTCCTCGCCAAAGTCAAAGATCCCTTTAGCTCCCATCGCTTCCAGCAGCGGCCGCACCCGCTCCTTTGCTTCCTGCGGACCCGCTATTGGAATCCACAATTGCCTGGCAGCGGCTGCCTCCGGCCGTCCAAAGATAGGCGCCTCAACATAGACGGAACCGTGCCGCGCGTGCAGATCCGCCAGCTTCCTACCCGTATCCGGCGACACCGTACTCATTGATACATGAATACCGCCTATGCCCAGGCGTTCTAAGAAATCTTCGCTTTTGACGACGTCTTCCAATGCTTCATCGTCCCATACCAAGGTGACGACGATGCCACCGGTTGTCACGGCGTCAGCTGGACGGACCGCCTGCAGCGCACCTTGGGCTACGAGCGGTTCCGCTTTTTCTGGGGTGCGGTTGTATACGGTCAACGCATATCCTGCTTGGAGCAGATTGGCAGCGACTGGCATACCAAGCAGTCCGAGTCCGATAAATCCAATGTTTTCAGTCATGAATTTAACCTCCATAGAATACTGAACATGACGTTAACGTCATGTTTTAAGTAAAAAAAATTAATCGCTTTCATTGGCCTCGAGCCATCGCTCGAAACGTTCTATATTCGACTGCAAATCGCTGCGGAACTGCCCGAGTGCTTCAAGCTTCTGGTCCGTGTCGGCCAGATGCTGGCGCAGTATGCCGAGGACTTTCCGTTTCGGCAGCACCCCGCTCGTATCCGTAAAGTAAAGCTCGATAACGTCCCGAATTTCCTCCAAACTTAGGCCAATCTTCTTCAACTGATCGATCTTTTGCAGACGAGCAACCGTTTCTTCCGTGTAGTAATGATGACCATTGCCTTCGCGCTCGCCAGATGGAAGCAATCCAATGCTCTCGTAATAGCGAACCGTGCGCTGGGTTACCCCGGCTCGTTCTGTCAAATCGCCAATGCGCATGCGGTTCATGATGTATCACTCCTTCTAAGATATAATATGACGTTAACATCATGTTTGCATGATAGCATTTGGATTGGAAAATGTAAAGGCACCTGAACTTCGCCCTACTTATGATACGGTTCACCGTAACACTGTAACGGCGAAATTTTATAACTAGAGACAAAGAGCAAAACATCAGTTTTGCTCTAAAAACAGTTGTTTTCATCCCAGCTATTAGTGGCGGTAAATTTGTGGCCAACTCTTTAGTGAGATAGCCTTTCTTTACGTTCTTGTAAACCCATTCACGCTGAATGCCAGCATCACTACTTGTCGTTGCTTGTGATGGCTAATCATGTTTAGAATGACCTGAAGTGCTTTTCCATTCAGCGTAAATTTCATCGATCAGCCCCCCATACTCGAATTCAGCTGGCTGCGGAAGAACCCTCGTAGGCTCTGTTTTTCGGATGAGGACGAAACCACGATGCTGCAAGGGCCAATAGGGAAGTCCATAGCAATGCGATGATGACCCAGCGGTAGCCGTGAATGATGAAAGTAAAATCAACGTCCGAAATCACAGCGTTTTTTCCGGAATACAGCACGTTCTTCATATGGGCCGGTAGCGCCGCACTGACAATGGTTAAAGAAAGGGCCGTACTCAGCACCTGGCCCAAGTTATAGAGCATGGACCGCAGCCCATTTGCCACCCCTCGGCTGTTCTCAGGAACGGACGACATGATCTCCATCGTATTGGGAGTAAGAAATAAGCCAGTCCCGATCCCGATTAACAGCATCCCGCATGCGGTGGCCCCGTAAGGGAAATTCCCTCCGAGTACGAATAAGAGCAGCAGTAGTCCTGCTATGGATAGGAGTATTCCAAGCGAGGATAGGACTCGAAGGGCGATTCTCTTGGTTAACATGCCGGCAATGGGGGATATGATCAACATTCCTATCGTAATTGGAAGAATCCTTAGACCGGCCTCAAGTGCGTTTTGGTGGAAGGCAAATTGGAAGTACAGCGCGAAAAGCAGGGCAACTGCCGTGCGAGCAAAGGAATGAAAGAAGGTAGCGATATTCGCCATACCGAACATCCAATTTTTAAAAAGGCTTATATCCAGCAAAGGAGAAGCCGATCGATGCTCATGCCATAAAAATATAGGGGTTATTATCGCGAATACAGCAAAACCTCCAATCACTTGCTTGTCTCCCCAGCCCAACTCTCCCCCCTTGGATAGAGCTATGATTAAACCAGCTAAAGCGATAAAGACCAGGATACCCCCATATCGATCGACTTTGGTACGAGGCCCTGTCAGCGGCTTCTCTCTTAGAATCTGGAGGCCCCAGATGAAGGCAACGATCCCGAAGGGGACATTGAACCAGAATACCCACCTCCAGCCCCAAGCAGTCGTTACCAGGCCGCCGACGACAGGGCCAAGCACCTGCGCGATGGAAGCGGACAAGATATTCAGGCCTAGACCGGTGCCAAGCTGTGTTTTGGGAAATGCGTCAGTGATCAGCGGCGTTGTGTTCGTCACCACTAGGGCTCCTCCGGCAGCCTGTACGATGCGAAGAAGAATGAGGATCTCCGCATTTGGGGAGTAGCCAAGTAAGAAACTGGTTATGGTAAACACACCCAATCCGATTAAATACATCCGCCTTCTTCCGAATATATCCGATACTTGCCCAAAGACCAAGATCAGAATGGTGTTTACAAGCATATAGGAAAGTAAAATCCAGCCGGATGTTGCTGCATCCGTATGAAACTGCCGGCTTAATTCAGGCAATGCGACATTGAGCGTTCCGATATTGATTAGAACCAAAAACGCACCGAGACTGGTTACGGATAAGACATACCAAGGATACATCAGATCGTTCTGGAGACGTTTCCTTTGGGTCATGAGATCAACCTCCTGCAATAACCTTACGATCTATCTTCAGTAAAGGTTGAGATGATTTCTTGTGTGGTCCGAGTACGCCCAATACGCGGGAAAATATGGCCTTTT
This sequence comes from Paenibacillus alginolyticus DSM 5050 = NBRC 15375, assembly GCF_000422905.1. Taxonomy (GTDB): domain Bacteria; phylum Bacillota; class Bacilli; order Paenibacillales; family NBRC-103111; genus Paenibacillus_E; species Paenibacillus_E alginolyticus. Next base: position 5,842 of record NZ_AUGY01000053.1, on the reverse strand, counting down.
ACGTAATCATGCTCGGCCTGGGAAAATCCGGTCATCGCATCAATCGCAAAAATCTGCTGATAGCCATGCATAAACGCTTCCCGCGCAGTCGTATCCACACCAAGTCCAGTTGCGATGCCACATAAAACGATGGTATCGATTCCCCTGCGGCGCAGCTGCAGATCGAGCTCCGTTCCGTAAAAAGCTCCCCACTGCTTCTTGGTAATGATGTGGTCTGTGGCGGCGACCCGCATTTCTGGGACGATTTCATCCCAACCCTCAGGCAGATTCAGTGCAGGTGCAGGGGTATCCAGCTTCGGTTTAGGAATATCCTTCAGGTCCTTGCTGGATACCCTGACCAGGGCAACCATCGAGCCTTGTTCACGAAAAGCATCGGCCAAGACGGCCGCATTTGATACCACCTGCTCGGCGGAATAAGGGGCGTATTGGTTCCCTAACCACTTTTGCAGATCAATGACAACCAGCGCTGTTTTTTGCGGATCAAATAATTTTTCCATACCGATATTCTCCTCATTATTCTAAATTTGACTGTAAGTCACCAATCGTGAACTTTCGATCATTTGACTTGATGTTTTATATTTTGTACCATGATTCATAGTAAGTCAAGGAGGGAGAATCTTTTTTATGATTGTGACAAGGGAAGAGGTCGTTCAATCAGCGACGAGGCTTTTTAAAGAACGCGGGTTTCTTTCGACGACGATACAGGATATTGCCGATGATTGCGGTATTGCCAAAGGATCGGTCTATAAATACTTTCCTTCCAAAGAGGATCTCTTTAGCGAGGTATTTAATCAATGTCATAACAACTATTTTGATCAAGTCGATGAGCTGACACGTCTTCCCGGACTATCGCCGGAAGAACAGTTTGTTCAGCAGATCGTTTTGCGATTCCGCTACTTTATGGAGTACAAACATATTCTGGTCGAATTTACTGAGCTCCCTATTCAACAGGATCCCAAGTTCCAGCCACTCAGACACAAGGTTAGGGGGCGGCTCATCCGATGGCATAGAGATTGTTTGCTGCATGTGTATGGCGAGGAAATCCAACCGTTCCTATGGGATTTGGTTGCCATCTATCGGGCGATTCTGAAGGAATATCTATTTTGGATTGTATATGAGGAGAGGTCGTTATCACTCGAGGAAACGGCGAAGTTCATCTTGGAAAAGCTCCATGTGCTCATTAAGCATATGATGACGTCCGATCTTAAGTCTATGCTGAACCAAGCTTCATTCGAGAGGTATTTAAACTGGGGATTCGAGGACCGGCAGGGTGGGAAGAGGCAGATTCTTTCAGAACTGTTTCGGGAGATGGATAAGGCCATTAACACGATCCCGGCCGGCGCCGTACATCGTTCGGAAATAAGGGAGCTTTACCGTTTTATCCAGACTGAGGTTAGCAAGGAGACAGCGAATCATCCGTTAATACAGGCCTCGCTGCACTATTTGGAGAGGGAGAAGGAACTTAAAAGTCTGGTCGTTCAGTTGAGGAATATTATATTCTCGGGTATTTAGCCTGATGCCTTTCCTACATTACTTCTCCCCTTCATCCTGTCTACTCGGCGACAAAAGCAGGTTTTCAATCACTTTGTTCAAACTTCGTTAAATCCTGCGGACACTCCAATTTTGCATCATTTGTCATACGGTTCACCGTGCTGTCTGTAACGGCAAGTTTTAAGGCCATCCTTTTGCTGGATGGCCTTTCATCATGACCAATACGTGGGGGGCTTTTCTTTCCACAAGCAAAAGGTCGCCTTCCTTATTCCGTTTCATTTGGAGATGTTAACGGATTTTTGAGGGCAGGTAGTAGGACGCCGTCGATTAGTGAAGTGTAGAAGTGCTTGTCGAATGTTTTGCGCTGTACCAGTCCGCGATAAGAAGCCATTGAAGTAATAACCTGGCAAGCCATTTCAATGTCCGCGCGGGTGGAGATTTCACCGCGGCCGACGGCCCGGTGCATGAGCTCACGATTCACTACAGCCCACGGTTCGAAAATTTCTCCGTTAACCGTTTCCGGATTCTGCGATAAAAAGGAGCCCAGGCCTGCGAGTACTCGAAGTTTGCGTTCACCTTCTTCGATCGATTGCGGCTTCAATAGCGCAAGCAGATCATTGCGCAAGGTTCCCGTATCGGGCAAGAGGTCAAGCTCAAGATGATTTCGATTCATCCAGGTTAAGGCATCTCGGACTAGCTCTGCCTTGGAGGACCAGCGGCGATACACCGTCGCCTTTCCGGCCTTCGCTCTAGCTGCGACCATGTCCATTGTCATTCCATCAAAACCGGCTTCGGCGAGGATGTCGATTGTCGCTTCCAGGATTTTAGCATCCCGCGTGTGATCTCGTTTACGGCCTAATGTTTTCGCTGGTTTTTCCACTACTTTGTCAGCTAATTTGGATCCGACTGACTCTTCATTTTTAATCTTATTCATAAAATTTAACCCCCTTTTTCGATACTTTATATTTCCAGAACTTTACAGTTCCGTATTTGGGTGCTTTAATTTAAGTATCCCACACAGAACAGGGAATTTAAAGGAGGAGTATACATGGACAAAAGAGTCTGGTTCATCACGGGAGCCTCTCGCGGTTTAGGACGCATATGGGCAGAAGCCGCGCTCACGCGTGGCGATAAAGTTGCAGCTACCGCCCGCAAATTGGAGGACGTTGTCGATTTGAAGGAACGTTTCGGAGATCTCGTTCTTCCCATGGCACTCGACGTAACGGATGCTGACCAGGTCCGCCAAGTCGTTCAGCGGGCTCATGCCCATTTCGGCAAGCTGGACGTTGTCCTCAACAATGCCGGTTATACTTTGGTCGGAATGGTCGAGGAGGCAAGCGAAGCCGATGTCCGCGCTCTGTTTGATGCGAACTACTTTGGTTATCTTCGAGTCATCCAAGCCGCCTTGCCATTGCTGAGGAAGCAGGGCAGCGGGCATTTGCTCAGCGTTTCAAGCTCCCTTGGGATCGAGGCAAGGCCGCTCATCGGCTTCTATTGCTCCTCCAAATGGGCGGTCGAAGGACTCCACGAAAGTCTGGCGCAAGAGGTCAAGGACTTTGGGATTAAGGTGACGCTGCTCGAACCCAGTGCCTATGCGACTGAGTTTGGCGCTTCAGGTAAGCGAGTACCGGAAATGGACGTCTATGCCGATGTACGGAAGCAGGTGTTCACGCGTCTATCAAACGAAAAACGCGGCAACCCTCAAGCGACTGCAGAAGCCGTTCTCAAGATCGTGGACGCAGCGGAACCCCCACTACGATTTGCGCTCGGCTCAGAAGTCTTACCTATAGCGCGCGGCATCTATGCTGACCGTCTAGCCACCTGGGAAGCCTGGGAGAATGTCTCGAATGCAGCGCAAGGCAACCCCATGCAATAAGCCGTTGCCATTGGACTGGAGCGGACGTCAACATCACTTAGCAGAATATATATCAGCTAACCAACCGGCTTTCTATTATAGCAAGGAACCTCTCCGACTTTGTCGAAGAGGTTCCTTGCTATAACCATAAATTTCGCCCTACTTATGATACGGTTCCCCGCGCTGTCTCTAACGGCAAGTTAAGGACCATCCTTTGCAGGATGGCCCTTACGGTGATTTTAATTCGATTTCGGCATGCTCGATGTCTTGTCCTCAAGGTGTTGCAAGTGCGGTTCTAAAATCGAGATCATCTATCTTGAAATCGGGCATACTTTTCCTTATTCTCGTAGAACCACAGTTGCTCTCAACTTCAGCCCAACTGCCTCCCCGGAAGACTGTATACTTCCCATATCGTTCAGTATCATATAGGTCCCAGCACCATTCCCAGACGCTCACAATCATTCTGCACTCGAGGACCATATTTTACGAATCGTTGCCACTCCCTAGATTGAAGCCTCGCTCACTTTAACTGTCCGTCAACGCCTACCGCTGAACCGTTTGATCGCTTCCTCGGTCACCGGCTCGAAGAGGTTAACGAGGTTGCCGTCGGGATCGCGGAAAAGCACAGAACGGTTTCCCCACGGCATCGTAGTCGGTTCCTTTACCCATTCATCGACAAATGGCTTCAAGCGCGCGTATTCGGCTTCGACATTCTCGACGCGGAACTCGATGATGACAGTGTGATTGTTGGCCGCAACTACGGAACCAGCGCCGAATAGTTGCGCCGTCTGGGAGTGGCCGATTGCCAGGGTACAAGATGGCACAACGAGTTCGGCAAAAACGGGCGCGGGGCGCTCCGCCGAAACACCCATGACTTTCTCATAGAACTCGACGAGACGATCCACGTCGTCGGTAATGATGCGTACAGAAGCGAAATTCACACAATATCATCCTTCCTATAATAAATGAAACAATACCGTACTATCGTGGGCCAGAACCAGCGAAGCTTCCTTAAGGGGCAAAGTAGCTGTAAATAATAGATTGGCTATGTACCCCAACCGATGCAACGTACTTCGCACTTATTCTCACCACTCCTTACATTTACATACCCGATTATAAAACAACGCTACTGACAACGTTATGTCAGTAGCGTTTTAACATCTTTTGGGCTTCCTCACGAATACAACTTCGGAATGATTCGGGTTCCAATACGATCACACCCGCTCCCCAGCCAAGCACCCATTGCAACAATTCATCCAGTTGACGAACACGTAAGACCACATGCAATCCATCTTGATGCTCTTCCATATCCTCTATGTAATGATAGTTCGATTCCTTCACCTTATCTGCGATATCATGGTTAAATCGAAGGCGAACTCGCAAGTGGCGATCATCCGGAGGAGTATACTCCCTTAAGTTAAAATGCGCCGGTAGCTCGAAGCGTTCTTCCAGATCGATAAGTTCGGCCATTCGGGACAAACGGAAATGGCGAATGTCTTGACGTAGATCACAACGGGCCACGAGCATCCAAGATCTTTCAACCAGTACCAGGCCATATGGGGCGACGGTACGATCACTATGGTGATTCCCCTTGGAATCCCCAATCCCTTTCGAATAATGAAATCTGATCTTTCGTTCCTCTAATATAGCTCGACGGATCTTTTCGAAATATTCCCTTTCTTTTGACAGCACGTCCCGTTTACCGGGAGTGAGCAAGCGCAGCGCCTTACGCACACGAGAGGTCTCATTGCGAACGCTCTCCGATAGAATAGCTTCGATTTTCCTCCGAGCGGCTTGAGCCCTGACACGATACTCATCATCAAATCGTTGCTCGATAAAGTCCGTTCCTATAAGCAAGGTTACGGCTTCTTCTACGGTGAAACTGATCGGCGGCAGAAAATAGCCTGTCATCAAAGAATATCCTGTGCCTGGTGCACCTATAATCGGCACACCCGCTTCACTAAGTGCCTGAATGTCACGATAGATGGTCCGCACGCTTGTTTCGAATAGGTCTGCCAAATCTTCACCCCGTACCACTTCTCTGCTTTGCAGCTCCAGAACGATGGCTAATAAACGGTCTGTTTTGTTCATAGACTGCCCCCCTTGAAACTTAATGCTGTTCACCAAAAACTTGCCCTTATTTATGATACGGTTCACCGCGAACAATCTTCAACTATCCTGCCCGTCCCTCGGTTTTAAGGGTTTATCTCACATATTCTCACTCATTCGCAGGATTTCGTCGCCTTGGAATACAGTTGCCGTTCGAATAGCAAGCTCATTAGACATCATTAGACACCGTTGTTTCGATTTTGGGCATGCGGGAACAGAAGAAGCGTTGGAACATTTCTCCAAGTGTTATTCTTCTGCACGCATACTCCACAATTTCCTTGGGGGTTCACCATCCCAAGACTCTACGGGTCTATGCCCTCACATTCCTTCGTTACACCTGACCAAGGCGTGGAGACCGATAACGTTTAGCTGACGGGTCTGAGCCCT
>NZ_AUGY01000052.1 GCF_000422905.1 Paenibacillus alginolyticus DSM 5050 = NBRC 15375 | reverse complement strand
GCCTACGAAGCAGTAGGATTTTTGAACAGTATTACAAAGTTTAAAAGTTAATATTTTGCTTGGTTATTAGCCTCCCAGATCGCCTGTGTATTCTTGTGGATATCGTAACCTCTAACACATTTTATACCATCACCAGCTGGCTTAAGGAGTGATTTTTCAGACATCGATTTAAGAATTCGGCAGGCTTTTTTTGAACTGAAATGAAGCACTTGGCTAACGTCACTTGGCTTAAGAGTTCTTCCAATCGTCAAAGCCAAACGAATTATTTCCTTCTCTATGTAATCGATTTTTAATTCTGATAGCAATGTTCCGCCAAGGTAACGACCCATAAACTGCTGCAGGGTTTGTTCGCACATGCGGGGGCGATCTTTGACATCATCGTATGAGAAGCGTAGAATCTTCCATCCATCGATAATGAGGTGGTTTTGGCGATTGCATTGGTCGGCAAATTGAGTTCGGCTGATTTGTGATGAATGTGTACCGTAGCCATCAATTTCGATGGCTAGTTTGAGGGAATGACGTAGAAAAGCGAAATCGAGGAAACGGGTGCCGTCGCGGAAGTCTTTCACTTCATACTCGGGGTGCAGGTCGTTGAAGTTGCCGAATGCCGGCCACCAAACCTGATAAAGAAATGCTTTTTCAGCATGGCCATGGCCTTCTTGGAGCCTTCGCAACCGTTCTCCTTTTCTGATAGCTAGATGCTGAGATAGGTAATTCTCATGTGCGGTGGACGTAAGATTGTTCATTTACATAACCTCCCAAAGAAATAAATAAGCCGCTTTTCAAGATCAGCGAAGTGCTGAATTAGAAAAGCGGCGTGTGCTTCACAGCCGTATATTAGTGTTTAGGTGTAAGCATATGTGTCTATTGAACCCAATTGTTCTATGTGCTACATGTCTATTGTCTTAAACAGATAATATCATAAGAACCTTTAAAGAGATAGTATCAGCCTTCATTTTTGAATGTATATTGACCGATGGCAGGTAACTCTGTTTTAAGTGGTGAAGTTAGGCTTTCACGGTTTTAGTGGTGAGTTTAGGTTACATGCTTTAATGATGAGGTTAGATTTCATGCTTTGATGTTGAAGCTAGTCTATATGCTGTGATGATAAGTTAATGTTAACATGTTTGAATGTTGAAGTTAGGGTTTACATTTTGATGCGCTAAGCAAAAGCGCAGCCCCGTAGATAGGCATGTACGAATGCTAAACAAAAAGTGTTTAAAAATAAGTATATTTATATGTTGACTTTGTGTTGAATTCCGTATATAATTTATAAATTGATTGAAATGAACCATATAAACACTTAAAACCAAGCCTCATTTACCCCACACGAACGATTAGCGAGAAGAAAGTAACCCCCTCTCCTTGTTTGTTTTTCTCCCAATGTGCAGTAAAATTCAGCTCATTTATGGTAAACCCGAGGCAACGTCAAGTGTTTCGGCAGCAGGTGTTTGTTAAGCAATTCGTACTGGCGCGGTCATTGGAGCCGCAAGGATGGAAGAGAGGTAGGGCTTTCATTGTTTTGATTCCAACACATTTATTATGCATTTTCATAGATATCAATGTAAGCAAGTATAAGGCTGTTTTTACCTATTTTAGGGATAAGGACGGCCTTTTTCTATTGCAATAAAACAAAATCGTTCCCGTCCTGACGCCAGGAGTGAGAACGATTTTTTGCTTACTGGTGAAACAAAGCGCATTCCATTACAATAAAAATGAATAGTTAATACGTAAAGGATGGTTACTATGATTTGGAATATGAATTGGACATTTCTACTGCTTGCTATTCTTTTTGAAACAGTGGGAACAACGGCCATGAAGATGTCTTCAGGCTTTACTAGGATAGGCCCGGCTATTGTTATGGGCATCTGCTATATTTTGTGCTTCACCTTACTGACGCTGGCTCTAAAGCAGCTTGATGTCAGTTTGGCATACGCCATATGGTCTGGTGTAGGGACAGCACTCATTACGATCATCGGCATTTGGTGGTTCAATGAATCGGTTTCCACGTTGAAGGTTCTTTCAATTGTTCTTATCATCTTAGGGGTTATTGGTCTACATATAAGCAGCAGCTGGGACGAAGGCAAAACAAAGGTTTCACAAGCGCAAAGTTCTTCAATCGCAATAAACTCGGACAATAAGAATAGATGGAATTGAGGGGTGAAAATCTATGAGTGAGCATCGTTTTGAACTAAAAGCGGAGTGGTCCGGAGGCTTGGACGGCACAGGTCACATTCGAACAGGTAACCTAGTTACCGCAATCTCGGTTCCAAGCCAGATAGATGGGCCTGGCATCGGGACGAATCCGGAGGAGATGCTGCTTGGCGCGGCAGCGACCTGCTATTTAATTACACTCAGCATGCTGTTGAAGCGTCTAGGAATTGCATCGATCGAGCTGAACTCAGAGATATTCGTCCATAGCAGTCCGGCGATGAAGGTGGATAAAATCATTCACCGGCCGCGAATCGCTAGCCCAGCTCATACTTCCCAAGAGCTTACGGATAAAATAAGCAAAGCGACCTATCGAGCTGAGCAGGCTTGTATGATAAGTAAAGCTTTAAAAGGGAATGTCGAGGTCATCGTGGAACCTGAGATTTATCAACTGAAGGAGTAGAGGATTTTATCCCTGCAGCATCCAAACCTATCCCTAGGATCATAAAATGCGGCTCATTTATAATGAATAGTAAGCAATGTAAAGGCGCCAACACTAGGATGGTGCCTGATTCGGTTTGGAAGGAGTCTGCCATCGTCGATGAATTTGAACAAAAAAGTGTTTATCGGTTTTTTAATGTTCATTATTATCCCCTTGTTCGTACTGGGCTCCGCTGTTTATACGGTATCTCAGCAGCTCATTGAGAAGAAGTACGGGGATTTGACAGAAGTCACGCTGCAGGCGATTTCCCGCAATATTTATTACATGTTCAAGGAAGCTAATTACTTCTCGGACTTTTGGATGGTAAAAGAGAGCATTCAGGGGATTTACCGAACGATTGATGAGGTGAAGCCGAATGAAGAATCGCTCTCGTCATATGACTTGAATACCTTTGATACCTTGCTGCGCGGTTCTATCTTGACCTATTCACCCGTGCAATCCGTGGCGATTTATAATAATGCCGGCAAATCGTTTAGTGCGGGGCGCGGGGGTGGAAGCGCTTTGCCGTGGACAGCGCTGACGCAAAGTACAGCATTCCAGCAGATTCAGGAATTGAACGGAAGTCCACTCTGGATTGGACCTTCCGAATATAAGGAGTTCGGGACGGGCCGCGGGGAATTTTATCAAGCGAGATTGGTCAAAGATTTCTGGACGATGGACAATCTGGGGTTCATGCTGCTGAAGTTCAAATTTAATGAGCTTGATCAAATTTTCAAATCATTCAATACGAATGAGGAAAGCTCGAAGCGTTATTTACTCGTCAACAAAAGCGGACTTATTTTTTATGATAATAAGCAAAATTTAGAAGGTGCCAATGTACTTCAGCTGCTGCCCGGCAAATTGGATTTACAGCTAAACAATAATAGTTTCCAAGCAAATTTTCAGAATGAGAAAAGCTTAGTTTCACTCTACCATTTAAATATTAATCAGATGGGTGTTGAGGATTGGAGCGTCGTGTCGATCACCTCATGGAAGTATGTGGCGGGTGAAATTGAGACGATTATGAAGCTGGTCGCTGGGATAACGTTCGTCTGTTTATTTTTTGCACTCGTGTACAATCTAGTTTTCGTAAGGCGAATTGTTCAGTTGATTCTGCGTATGCTTTCTTCGATGAAAAAGGTTGAGCGCGGCGATTTGACGACCCGCATGGAGGAAAGCGGTAAGGATGAAACGTCTGCTCTCGCTAGAGGGTTCAACAGCTTGGTTGTGCGTGTGGAGGATCTTCTGGAAGAAGTCAAACGTCAGCAGGACCGTAAAAATAAGGCCGAGCTTATGCTGCTGCAAGCCCAGATCAAGCCGCATTTTCTTTTTAATACCCTCGAATCCATCAATGTGTTAGCAATCCAAAATCAAGGAAAAAAAGTCAGCCAAATGGTGTATCGGCTCGGGAATCTGCTGCGCATTGGAATGGAAAACAGAGAAGAGATTTCACTAAAGCAAGAGCTTGAGCATCTGAAAAGCTACCTTGAAATTCAGGAATTCCGTTTTGAAGATCAATTTCAATATGACATCCAAGCTCCCCCTGAACTGTTGGATTACAGCATTCTCAAGCTTACTCTCCAACCATTGGTAGAGAATAGTTTGCAGCATGGTTTTGAACCCATTGATTATATGGGCATGATCGCTATAAAGGTTGTGGATGAAGGGGAACGGATTGCTCTTTATGTAACGGATAACGGCATTGGTATAAGTGCGGAGAAATTAGCTAAATTCCATTATAAAACAGAGCTAGAGACGCCATTTCACGAAATAATAAGTGCGAATGAAGAGCGAAGAGGACTAGGCGTCAGCAATGTAGCTGACCGTATTCGGATTCAATATGGCAAACATTATGGCATGTTCATCTGCAGTCAAGAAGGTCACGGTACGATGATGAAGATCGTGATCCCAAAAAATAAGGGGGAAGGCTTATGAGGCTAAAAGCGATATTGGCAGATGATGAGCCTAACATTTTGCGTAATTTGCAGGCGGTTATTCCTTGGGATGAACTGGGGATTGATATCGTTGGAACGGCCAAAAACGGGGTGGAAGCACTGGAACTTAGTTGCCAGCATGTGCCGGATCTAGTTATGAGTGATATTCGTATGCCGCTAATGGATGGGATTACGTTCGTTCAGAAGCTGCGTGATATCAATGAGGACTGTACGGTACTTATGGTGACGGGTTATCAGGATTTTGAATATGTACGCTCGTTAATGCGAGTTGGTGTGAGCGATTACATATTGAAGCCTATTAACTATGAAGAGCTCGAGAATTCAATTAGCAAATTGGCGAATGAAATCAAGGTTAAGAAGCTAAGTGAGCAAGAGGAGCAGCAAAAGTGGGGCAAAATGAAAAATTTGGCCTACGAGAAAATCTTGCAGGACGTTTTGATGAATTATACAGATATAACCCCGAATACACTGCTCCCGATTGATGATATGGACCTTGAAACGTTGACCTACTTATTTGCGATGATCGATGTGGATAATTACTCGCAGAAATCACTGCCATGGACGGAGAATGAGCGGAAGCTTTGGAATTTCGCGGTACGAAATGTATTGCAAGACTCGTTAACGGATGAGAAATTGAAGTTCACGGTACTTCAGATCCGCGAAGGCGAGTGGTGTGTAATCATACAATGGGATGAAAAGGGCGAAAGCGATGCATTGGTAAAGTTAAATGAAATGGCTGCTCTACTGCAGCATAACGTTTCACAATCGGTTAAATTAGGCATTAGTGTCGGCATCTTTCCTACTGCGATAGGACTTCGTCAACTCTCTGAGGCTTATCGGAAGCTTCAGCGATTCATGCAGCTTAATCTGGGCAAGCAGGAATCCGTGCTGTTGTATAAAGAGTCCAAAGAGCAGGCTGATGCGAACAGCTCCTTATGGTATTTGGTGGAGGAAATTGTAACAGGACTTAAACAGCTGAACCGTCTCAAAACGGAGGATGCTTTAAAGCGCTTGAAATTACTGCTTGAGGGCCTGTCCGACAGCTCATTTGCCAGAGCCTATCAGATGCTGCATTTCCTTATTCTTCATCTGCTCCGCGAATTGCGAGAAATGAATTCCCTTGATTTTCAGGAGGAAGAACAGATCTGGTGTCAACTGGATAAGAGCGAGAGCATTCAACAATTGCTTCAGGTTATGGTACAGCTTGTAGCACTTGGGCTGGAAGGGACGAACAAGAAGAAAAACAGCGAGCTGCTCATGACAGCGGCGAAGGAATACATAAGAACTCACTATTCGAATGATTTTGGAATCGAGGATATAGCGAGCTCCTTAGGGATTAGCTCCAGCTATTTTAGTTTACTATTTAAGCAGCATTTTGGAGAAACCTTCGTTGAATATGTTACGAAGCATCGCATGGAATTAGCGAAGTCGATGCTGCTCCACAGTGATAAAAGCATTACGGACATTGGAAAATCAGTGGGATACATCGAACGGCGATATTTTACCAAAGTATTTCAAAAGTTTACTGGCGAGATTCCGTCGGAGTATCGCGAAAAGCGCAAAGAAGTGAAGTAGAGGATTTTGCCCCTTTATAAGGAATTTGTGGGCCTTTAGGACAAACAACGGTTATTTTATACTTAGATGGCTAGCAAAAAGGAGATCAATCAAAGATGAGAAAAGGAACGTTGATTTCGGTAGCGGCGGTAGTGGCTATGACGTTCATCATGACTGCTTGCAACAGCTTATCTTCGAACAAGGAACAAAACCTTCATGCAGGCGAAACTCCAAGCCCAACAGGGGTAAAAGGAGAGCCGATTCTACTGACAATTCGTCACACGCAAGTGAAGGATACGCAGAAGAAGCGCTTCGCTATGCTGCAGGATGTCGTGAAAGCAACGGAATCGAAGGTGCCTGGCTTGTCCATAACGTTAGATGGGGTGGAGGATAAGGTCAATCGCTTCGAGAAGTTGAGAGCGGAGATGGCCGCGGGGAATCCACCGGAAATATTCGACTTGTTTGGCGGGACGGACACGAAGGATTACGTCAAAGCGGGTAGACTGCTTGATCTTACGCCCATACTGAATGAGCTTGGATTAATCAATAAGTTTTATAGCTTTGAGGAGTTTACGGTTAACGGTAAAATTTATGGCATTCCGATGGCAGGGTATGTCGAAGGCTTATACTATAACAAAAGGATTTTGGCGGATCATCAAATAATACCACCTCAAACGTGGGAGGAACTGCTAGCAGCTGCCGCGATACTAAAGGCTCATAAAATAACGCCATTTGCAATGGCGGCTAAAGATTCATGGGTCATTAACATGATGAGCAATACCATGTGGATACGCACGGCCGGGCCAGATTCTGTTCAGGGCTTATTGGATGGAAGTAAACGATGGACGGACCCGGACATTGTGGATGCTTTTGATAAATTCCATACGTTGATTCAAAAGGGGTATCTCCAGGAAGGCAGCTTAGCCCTAGCCTATGCTGAACAGCAAAATAAATTTAGCAGCGGTGAAGCGGCTTTCATGTTCGATGGCAGTTGGGCGAATACGCCGCTGCTTGATCCTGAGAAGTCATCCATTGTCAAGGATGTAGGCTTCATGAGCTTCCCGGCGATGGGAGGTCCAGGTGATGGTTATATCAATGGAGGATGGTCCAATGCTTATGGCTTCTCTAAGAGAGTAACGCCAGATCAGCTGGTGGCCATTAAGGAGTTTATCAAGCAAATGTATAACGAATCCATGCAAAAAAGACAGCTCGTCGAAGAAGGGATGCCACCTGCCATGAAGCTGCAGGATACGAGCAATGTGAATCCTCTAATTACGGAAATTTTGAATGTGTTTGCAAGCAGTAAAGGTGCTTTCCCTGCATTCGACTCGCGCATTCAAACGAAGGTTCGGGAAAAATTGGAACGCGGTATGCAAGAATTAATAGGCGGAAGAACGGACCCGGCCTCCTTAATGGCGGAGATACAGAAGCAGCAAGAAGCTTCGAATAAGGAAGAAACCCACACCAAATAGTAGGATGAGACATGAATAAGATAGGTAGAAACCCATTTGCTTATGCGCTTTTTACATTGCCGACGCTGCTGCTATTCGTGATCTTTTTCTTATATCCCATGATCATGTCGCTGCGTTACGGCTTCACGGAGTGGAACGGAGTATCGCCGGCGAGATTTAATGGTTTGGATAATTTCATTACAGCTTTTCAGGACAAATATTTCTGGATGGCTGTGCGGAATAATCTATATTTCATTGGTTTTTCTGTCGGATTACAAATCCCGTTCATACTCGGTTTAGCGCTTCTGGTGAGCAAAGTTAGGCGATGGACTAGCTTTTACAAAACGATGATTTTCCTACCCACGGTGCTTTCTACTGCTGTAGTTGGCGTATTGTGGGGATTCATCTATCATCCTCAGGCGGGACTACTCAACCAAGCATTAGAAGCCGTAGGGCTAATGACTTGGCAGCATGTTTGGTTAGCTGAAGAAGCGACAGCGATGCTCTCTGTGCTTGTTACCAACGCATGGCAGTGGATTGGATTCTATGTCGTGCTGGTGCTGTCGGCGATCTATGCGATCCCCAAAAATATCTTGGAAGCGGCTGAGTTAGATGGGGCGACAAGCCTGCGTGAGGCTTGGTCGATTACGCTTCCGATGCTGCGTCCTGTTATCATGGTCATGATTTTGTTATCGATCACCGGAGCTATGAAGGCTTTAGACATCGTCTTTGTGATGACAGGCGGCAATCCATATGGGATTACAGAAGTGATGGCTACGTATATGTATAAAAAAGCTTATCGCATTGGTGAGTATGGATATGCAAACGGAATTGCCGTACTTATTCTCCTCTTAACCGGCATGTTAACATCCTTGTTTGGCTGGTTCACAAGGAAGCAGGAGGAGGTGCAATATTGAAGGGATCCCCTTATCGACATGTCTTCCTGCATGCTGTACTCATGTCGTACATAGGCATTATTTTGTTTCCACTTCTTTGGGTATTAAACTCCTCTTTTAAAACAAATAAAGAAATCATTACCTCGCCGTGGTCCCTTCCAGAGCGACTCTCTTTATCAAATTATTGGAATGCATGGACGGGGGCACACGTGGGTCACTACTTTACGAACAGTTTAGTGATTTCTGTGATATCCGCGTTGACAACGGTGCTTCTTGGTACAGCTACGGCTTACGCCCTAACACGAATGGACTTTCCACGAGTAAGCAAGCTCTTTCAACGTATATTGATGCTCGCTTTGCTAGTTCCCGCGGGATCCTTGCTTATCCCTTTATATATGCTGCTTCGCGGCATGCACTTATACAATACGCCACTAGCCCTGATCCTGCCTTACGTGACGATAGGTTTGCCTTTAACTGTGTTTATTTTTAGTGCTTTTTTGAAATCCATATCGAGTGAGTTAGAAGAAGCGGGGATCATGGATGGATTATCGATCTATGGTCTTTTGTGGCGAGTCATTATTCCAATTACGATTCCTTCACTCGTTACAGTTTTTATGCTTCATTTCCTCAGCAATTGGAATGAGTTTATGATGGCCAATCTGTTTCTAGCGAAGGAAAAGTTTAGGACGCTTCCTGTGAGCATGGTAGCCTTTTACGACCAATTGAATATGAACTACGGTTCGCTCTGTGCGGCAATCATGTTTAGTGTTATTCCAGTCGTGCTGATCTATTTTATTTTGCAGAAACGTATCATTGAAAGCATTAGATCTTAACTCACCCATTCAAGGAGCGTGTACTCATGCCATCTTTATCGCCTAATAAGCAACATCCTTTAACGTTGCGTCAAAAAGTGGGTCAAATGTTTATTTGCGGTTTTGAATCTTTGGAACCCAATGCGTCCATTACCCAATTAATTGAGGAATACGGACTTGGCGGTGTCATCTATTTTCGTCGAAATGTAAAAGATGCGCACCAATTGGCTCATTTGTCAGCCGAATTGCAAGCGATAAGTCTCCGCAGCGGCGGACAGCCGTTATTCATTGCCGTAGATCAAGAGGGAGGTATGGTTTCTCGTATTGAAAAAGGAGCCACGCTGCTGCCAGGGAACATGGCATTAGGGGCTGCTTTTGCTCCCGCAGGTGTGTATGCCAGTTCAAAAGTGATGGGGAAAGAATTGCGCCAAATGGGCGTGAACATGAACTTCGCTCCTTGTTTAGATATCAATAATAATCGATTAAACCCGGTTATCGGCGTGCGCTCTTATGGTGAAACTGCTGCTCTCGTAAGCGATATGGGTACGCATGCGGTGAAAGGCTTGCAAGATATGGGCGTTATTGCAACCGTCAAGCATTTCCCAGGACATGGAGATACGTCAGAGGATTCTCACCATGACCTTCCCGTTGTTCCACATAGTATGGAGAGATTGATGGAGCTAGAGCTTGCCCCTTTCATTAAAGCGATTGAAGGCGGTGTAGACGCGATTATGACGGCGCATGTCGTCTTTGCGGCACTAGAAGAGAATGGCGTACCCTCGACGTTGTCGTATCGTATTTTAACGGAATTGCTTCGGGAGAAGCTTCATTTCAAAGGGTTGATTGTCACAGACTGCCTGGAGATGAAGGCGATCTCAGAAGGGATTGGTGTGGCAGAAGGGGCCATTCGTGCCATTGAGGCTGGATCGGATATTATTTTGGTTAGTCATTTACTGGATCGCCAAGTGTCTGCCATTGAAGCGGTTATTGCTGCAGTAGAAAGTGGACGGATTCCGGAGTCGCGAATTGATGAATCTGTACTGCGGATTATGACTTATAAATATAAGCGAGAGATTCGGTATGATACGCTAGCACCCATTCCGACAGAGCCTATTTCAACCCCAGAGCATCAACTGCTGGCGAAAGAATTGAGCCGTAAAAGTATTACACGGGTTAAGGATGAAGTAGGTAAAGTGCTGGATCTGAACGAGCCTATCGTAGTCATTTGGACGGAAGTACAAACAGGAACTGAGATCGATGAAGTCGTGGATCGGAGCGGGACACTGGGCAGTGCATTGTCTGAGATAGCCGGAAAGCCAATTCAGGAGATTTACTTGGGATTATATCCTTCGGAAACGGAAGTAGCATCGGTTCTGGAAGCTTGTGATGGTAACAAGCAAGTTATCATTGTCACATACAATGCAACATTCTCAGCAGGACAATCCAGGTTGGTTAAAGAATTAGTTCAAAGGGAAGAACAGTATGTTATCGTGGCTGCCGGTAGAAATCCTTATGATTTACTTGAATT
The DNA here is from genome assembly GCF_000422905.1 of Paenibacillus alginolyticus DSM 5050 = NBRC 15375. Taxonomy (GTDB): domain Bacteria; phylum Bacillota; class Bacilli; order Paenibacillales; family NBRC-103111; genus Paenibacillus_E; species Paenibacillus_E alginolyticus. The sequence continues at coordinate 45,529 of NZ_AUGY01000052.1, read as the reverse complement.
TCCAGAGGTAAAGACTTATTATGCTTGTTATGAAAACCGTCCACTTGCGATGGTTTCGCTCGCGAATGTGCTGCTAGGGAAAGAGAAGGCGGTTGGAAGACTGCCTGTGACCTTGTCGGAGGAGTATCCGATTGGTTGGAGGCTGGATTGATAGGGAGAGGGGAGAAAAGAGATGACATTGGAGCAAGATAATAAGCAGGATGTTTTTGTGAAGGATAACAGCAAGGAAAAAGTAACGAAAAACATCGTCGAAGAACAAGATGTTTTCGTTCGGGAGTACTTTATTGGGGTAGATCTGGGAGGCACGAAGATGTTGGCCGCGCTGGTTGCGTACGATGGCAGCATCATCGCACGGGAAGAGATCCCCACCCTTGCGCAGCAGGGGGAGGTCGCTGTTCTCGATCGGCTGGGTAACCTGATCGAGGGGATTCTCGCGGCTGTGCCCGGCAGCCGCAGCGCTCTCCGCGGTATTGGCGTCGCCACCGCGGGCACGCTCGATACGGCGAACGGTGTCGTCACCTTCGCCACGAATCTCGGCTGGCGCGACGTTGCCGTCGCCGCCGTGTTGTCGGACCGCTTCGCTTGCGAGGTCCGGCTCGAGAACGACGCCACCGCCGCAGCGGCTGGCGAATGGCTGGCCGGCGCGGGCGAGGGCGCGCCGGACTGTATATTCGTGACGATCTCCACGGGGATCGGCGGGGGCATCATCTCCGGCGGCCGCTTGATCGCCGGAGTCAACCATAACGCAGGGGAGCTTGGTCACATTTCCATTGATGGAAATGGGCCGCGCTGCCTCTGCGGGAATGTGGGGTGCCTGGAGCTCTACGCGTCAGGCACCGCCATTGGCCGCCGCGGCGCCGAGCACGTGCGCCGCGTTGCGGGAGGCGACGGCGACGCAGCCGGCGCCCTGACGAGGCTCGCGGGAGGCGACCCAGACCGCGTCGATGCGCGGTTGGTCGCGGCCGCAGCCGCGGAAGGGGATGCCGAGGCCAGCGGCATCCTGCGCGAAGCGGGACGAGCCCTCGGCATCGGGCTCGTGAGCATCCTCCACCTGCTCAATCCGCAGGTGGTTATTCTTGGCGGCGGCGCTTCGCATATCGGCGAGCCGCTTCTAGGACCGATGCGTGAGATCATCGAGGATCGCTGTTTGCCGTCGATTCTAAGCCCGGTCCGATTCGTAACATCCGCTCTTGGATCCTCCGCAGGAGCTGTAGGCGCAGCACTGCTCATGTCGAGGGATGGGCGCTGAGTCATTTCACTTTATGACACCGGTCATATGACAAATTGCACTAGACGTTAGACACCTTTTTCGTTACATTAGAAAAGGTTTATGAAACTTTCTTGGTTCCGATTACGTCGGAATGAAGTTGACGTTTTATGGACCAATCTATTAACGAAGGGGTGTTTTTTTTCTATGTCACAAGCCGTATCTGATTCTGCGCCAACGATGCGTTCTTTTTTTGCCAATCGTTTCGTGCAGTCTATTATGTTATCGGGTCTTTTTCTCCAAATCGGGATTTGGATTCGTAACTTCGCGATTCTCCTCTATGTAACCGACATGACGAATAACGATCCTTACTCGGTTTCCTTGATCTCCGTTGCCGAGTTTGCGCCAATATTTATTTTCTCTTTCATTGGCGGTGCCTTTGCGGATCGATGGAGACCTAAACTTACGATGGTTTGGTGCGATATTCTCAGCGCGGCCTCGGTATTTATCATTATGATTACCCTGTATTATGGTTCATGGAAGGCGATATTCTTTGCCACACTAGTGTCGTCCATCCTATCCCAATTCTCTCAACCATCCGGGATGAAGCTGTTTAAGGTTCATGTGCATGAATCCCAGATGCAAATGGGGATGTCACTGTTTCAATCAATGATGGCTATCTTTATGATTTTGGGACCAATTATGGGGACTTTCGTGTATTATACCTTTGGAATCGAAGTCGCTATTGCGATCATGGGAATTTGCTTTGTGCTTTCAGCTCTTGTACTAACGTTTCTACCTTCTGATCGCAAAGCTGAAAAAGGATCAGCAGGACCATCCACGCATATCTTTGCTGAGATGGGCGAAGGTTTCCGGTATGTGCTGAAAAATAAAATGCTTGTCACTTTGGGAGGCTGCTTTGCCGTTGCTGGTCTTGCTATTGGACTAATCAGTCCGCTTGGTATCTTCCTTGTTACGGAAAATCTAGGTTTGCCAAAAGAGAACTTGCAATGGTTTATGGCTACGAATGGTGTCGCGATGATTATCGGCGGAGGCGTGACGATGGGCTTCTCCAAAAAAATGTCGTCGCAAGCGCTCCTTATTCTGGGGATGTCCGTAAGTGTCGTAGCGTTTGCAGTCATTGGCATGACACATCTGTTATGGGTCGCACTTTTGATGCAATTTATGTCTGGTCTGGTCATGCCTGCGATCCAAATTGGTATCAATACAATGATTCTTGGCAACACGGAGGAATCGTTCGTGGGTCGCGTGAATGGTATACTAAATCCATTGTTCATGGGTGCCATGGTTATCACAATGAGTTTGGCTGGAAGTATCAAAGCAGCCTTCTCGCTTGAAACGATTTATATTACTTGTGCAGCTTTGTTTCTAGTTGGGGTCTTCATTATGGTGCCTTCTTTGAAATATAAGCAAACTGCGGTGCCGCAGACGAGTAGTGAGTGATGCATGAACCCTCCCGATTTTCGAGAGGGCACTGAATAGGTTTTCTGCAGACCGAGCAAAGACCCGAAAGATGGTCACTTTGAAAAGAGTGACCTCTCTCGGGTCTTTTTGCGCTTATAATTAATGAATTCGATAGGTTAAGGATTCCACGAGGGAATTGTTGGAGTAGGGGGAATAAGGTTTGAAATGCATCCATCTTCGCGGTGGAATGATGTTGTAAAAAGTGCAACAATTGCTGTCAAGATCCCGACTTTAACCCTTCGTTGTTGCATAATGTACAACAATTTAGTCCCAATACGGGCGATTTCGCATCAAATGAGCTAAAAATGTTGTACAAACTGCAACATCAACTTACAAAATAGCCTTTTGGCCTGTGAATTGTTGCAGAAAATACAACATTGGTAACCACTATAGCCCATTTGCCCTCTGGAAAGCTGACCAAGTAGCCAAACAATAATTCTGGGGAAATCAACGCTCCTTCGTTGTATCAACCGGATGATTGATGCTAGCAGCGGAGAGATTGTTTTTGATGGCGCTAATGTTTCGGCATTTAAGAAAAAAGAGTTGAAGCGATTACGTACCAGGATCGGGATGATTTTTCAACATTACAATTTGGTCAATCGGTTGAGCGTCATCGAAAACGTCCTTCATGGCCGACTTGGTTACAAGTCTACCTTGGCTGGCGCCTTAGGTTTGTACACCGATGAAGAAAAACGTCAGGCGTTCAATATCTTGCAGATCCTAGGTTTGGAAGAGCAGATTTATAAAAGATGCGATCAACTAAGCGGTGGTCAGAAGCAGCGGGTAGGGATTGCCAGAGCTTTGATCCAAGCCCCTAGAATGCTGCTGTGTGACGAGCCGATCGCTTCTTTGGATCCGAATGCATCTAAGGTGATTATGGATCATCTGAAGAACATTTCGACCTCCATGGGAATAACCGTTGTCGTCAATTTGCATCAAGTAGACGTTGCTTTGAAATACTCGGACCGAATTATAGGCGTCAATAAGGGAAGAGTTGTATACGATGGTGTGCCAGAGGGAATCCAGGCAGACGAACTCCAAAGCATTTATGGTTCCGAGGTGGCACACAACCTGAGTGAGCTAGGAGGACAACATGCAGGGTAATTTCTTTGCCGTAAAAAGAAGAAACTCTATGATGTATGGTGTTCTGCTGCTTGTGTTAACTTTGGTTGCCATTATTATAACGAAATATAACGTTGTGAAAGGATTTACTTCCATACCGAAGGCGATAGACTGGGCGATTTCTAATTTTATCCAAATGAAAAAGCGATGAAAAGATTGCCGGACATTTTAGACAAGCTGGTTGAAACCGTATTAATATCTATCGCTGCTACAACTGTCGCTGCCGTGTTTGCCCTTTTAGCCGCAATTCTAGGCTCCAATACAACAGGTGTTAACGGGATATTCGGCTATTTTAGCAGAGGTATCGCCACCTTATTCCGCAACATTGATGTAGCGGCATGGTCGATGATATTGCTTTTATCCTTTGGTCAAAGCGTCTTGACTGGATATTTCGCTCTGTTTTTTGGATCCTTTGGTTTTCTGACTAGAGCTTTTATGGAATCGATCGATGAAGTGAGTTCAAGTTCCGTTGAAGCATTAAAGGCTACAGGAGCTGGCTATCTCTCGATTATTTGCCAGTCTGTTATACCTGCAAGTATGCCTCAGCTCTTGAGTTGGATCTTATTTATGGTAGAAACGAACATTCGTCATGCCACACTAATAGGAATTCTGACAGGGACGGGAATCGGATTCTTGTTTAGCTTATATTATAAAAGCTTGAATTATAGCGCTGCTAGTTTGATCGTTATCGTCATTGTGCTCACCATACTTGTCATTGAATATGTTTCCAATTATGTGAGGAGGGTGATCTTGTAAATGGAATGGGATGAATCAGTTAGAGCTTTATATGATGCAACTGAGAAACAAGTTAAGCAGATTCATAACCAACCTATAAAGGCCAAGCCCTTTAATTTGGCTACATTCTTTATACAAATCACCCTAGTCACATTAGTCGTACTGACCTTTTATGGTTTCAGCAGCTTCGATTACAAAGGGGTCAGTCTATTCGAAGGTATTCAAGCAGCGGCCGTTACGGTTAAAACGATGTTTCTGGAACCTCATTTCCAGCATTTCACTTTTGTCGATGGTCTAAAGCAAGTATTTGTTACGCTTGGGTTAGCTTTTCTAACGACACTGTTTGGTGCAGTGATTGCCTTGTTTCTTGGGCTGCTGGCTGCACGGAACTTATCCTCGAATGGCGTCTCGATGATCATCAAAGGGTTAGTTGCTATCATTAGAGCCGTTCCAACGGTGTTATGGGTACTGATTTTTGCCGTAGCAGCAGGTCTCGGAAGTGTCGCAGCCGTCATCGGCATGACCTTTCATTCCGTAAGTTATTTAGTTAAGGCCTATTCGGAATCTTTCGAAGAGTTGGATCATGGTGTTATAGAAGCCCTTAGAGCAAGCGGCGCGAATTGGTGGCAGATTGTTTTCCAAGCCGTAATCCCTTCCTGTATAACGTATATCATCTCTTGGACCTTCATGCGTTTTGAAATTAACTTTGCTGTTGCAGTTGCCATGGGGGCAGCCGCTGGCGCTGGCGGGATCGGTTTTGATATGTTTATGGCGAGCGGATTTTATTATGATTTGAGAGAAGTTGGAGGAATTACCTATTTCATTTTAATTTTTGCTATCATACTTGAGGTTATGGCAAACAGAATTAAAAGAAAGCTACGAGCAACAGTGTAATACGTGAATAGGGAGATAGAAAAAACTCGACACTACTGGTGGTTAAGACCAGTGACATCGAGTTTTATTTTTTTCTCACAAAAATGGTGCGCCAGCATCTTTAAAGGCTGCCTTCATTTCCGGAGTTATGGATGAATCGCTGATAATCCCGATGGTTTCTTGGACTTCACCTATCACAAATAAGGAGCTCCGGCTGAACTTGGAATGATCGGCAACGAGGTAAGTTTCCATGGACTGCTTCATCATGCGTCGATTGGTCTCGGCTTCCAGCTCATTATAAATCATCATGCCGCGGGATAAGGAAACGCCGTCCACACCCATGAAAGTTTTGCGAATGCTCAGATTTTCTAACGTTGCATTGGCGAGTGGTCCCGACAGTTCGAAGGTTTGGGTACGAATCACGCCGCCAGTAAGGATAAGCTGCAATCCTGGTGTTCCGATCAGCTCATAGGCGATATTAACCGCATTCGTGATCACGGTAAGATTCTTGAATTGGTTGAGCTTTTTAGCAATAAAAGTCGTCGTCGTACCGCCGGTTAAACCGATGATATCGCCATCTTCAATATAGCGCAGCGCTTTGTCGGCGATTTCTTTCTTCTCATCCGTGTAGAGGTCCATTTTGTTGAAAAATGGGACTTCGACCTTCAAGCTTTCAAGCACAGCGCCTCCAAAGGTACGGATGCAGCGCTTCTCTTGTTCGAGTATCTCAAGATCCCGTCTAGCCGTTGCTTCCGATACGGCGAACTGCTTGACGATATCGGTCAAGGCAATGGAGCCTTTATCTTTAATGGCTTGCATAATCGCATCGCGGCGAATGTCTGTCTTTCCCATGGTACCTCCTAAAAGCAAATCCTTATTCTTCCCTGTAGATAACGCTTACTTCTATCTTATCATTGAATGGATAAGCCGTCCATCGGATGGTGTCGAAGATTGGAGGCGCGGAGTGCATCCGTGGAAAGTGACAGAAAAGCAAAAATAGGAGTCTCTAGAGGCTCTTATCTGAGTAGTTGTTGTTATCATGTGTTACTTTAGCGATGATTTACATCGCTAAAGTGGGTGGGAGTGCGAAATTTGCTGCGGTAGCGATGTTTTATAGCTTTAAAGTAGCTGGAAGTGGGTAGGCGGTAGTGGAAAGTGAGTAGTTTGAGAGTCTGGAGGAGAGAGCGGCTGATATCCATTATATGGGTACATAGACACAACACAAAAAGCCCCCCGGCCCAATATCGGCCGGGGGGGCTTCATGCGGCACACAAGAGGTGCCGCAAAGGATGCACAGCAGCTACACAGTCGCTGCGGTCAGATCCAGCCATGCCAGTTCCTGCGGAGTCAGCACAAGCTGCGCGCCGTCACGGCATGAGAGCATTTCGGCTTCGCTGCGCGGGCCAATGAGCGCGCATGCCGGGAACGGCTGGCTCAGCACATAGGCGAGCGCGATTTGGATCGCGCTGACGCCTTTTTCCTGCGCCAGTTGTTCGGCGCGGCGCAGCCGCGTCCAGTTCTCGTCGCTGTAGAAGACACGGACGAGGTCCGCGTTATCACGGTTCTCCGGCGTGAACCGTCCAGTGAAAAATCCGCGCGCCTGCGAAGACCAGGACAGCAGCGGGAACTGCTTGGCTTCGTGCCAGCGCAGCGCCCGCTCATCGGTTGAGACGCAGCCGGCCCAGAATGGCTCGTTCGCTTTGGCGAGACTAAGGTTAGGGCTGCTGAAGCTGAAGCCAATTAGACCATGCTGCTCGGCATAATCTGCTGCTTCTTGCAAACGTTCATGTGTCCAGTTGGACCCGCCAAAGGCGCGAATTCTTCCAGCTTCCACATGTTCATTCAGCGCTTCGAGGATAACGCCAACCGGTGTTGCCGGGTCATCGCGATGAAGCGCATAGAGGTCAATATAGTCCGTGCGCAGTCTCTCGAGACTAGTGAACAGGTCACTGCGAATCGCTTCCGCATTCACTCTGGGACCGCTAGCATCATGATGTGCGCCCTTGGTAAAGATATTGATGTCATCGCGATTGCCCATTTCATCGAGCCAAATCCCAAGCGCTTGCTCACTCTGGCCGCCGCAATAGATGAAGGCTGTGTCAATCGTATTTCCACCGATAGATAGATAATGTCCAAGGATATCACTGACTTCTTGACGATTGTCCAGTCTAAAAAAGTCCGATCCCATGATCAGTTTAGATACGGGTTTATCTAATCCTTTAATCTGAATGTGCTTCATATGAAATCATCCCTGCTTTCTTTTTTATGAAGTATTATGGATTAATCACAATTCGTGAGCGCTCTCTAGCTGACTTCAGACACGCATCAATGACTTTCATGTTGCTAATCGCATCACTCGCGGGGAAGCGAGGTGCTTTCTCACCCCAAGCCGCATAGGCCATATCGTCCGCTTGCAGGGAATATTGGTTCAGGAACGGAACCTCTTCTTCACGTTGATCATTTCCAACAAATACTTTAAAGTGACCAGATTCTTTAGTTGGCGTTACAAAAGCCGAAGGGATTTCAATGCGTCCCAGCGTGCCTAGAACTTCAACCGTATTTCTGAAAGCCGCCCACATCCCGCAGTCGAAGGTTAGCGCGACATTGCCGCTAAATTCAACTAAGCCGGACATCATCATATCGACGTCGTCATGCTCAGGTGAGAAGAAAGCATGGGTAGTTACAGCTTCTGGTTCTCTGCCTAACAGCATTCTAGCTGCGCTCAATGGATAACAGCCTACGTCATAGACTGCGCCGCCGCCCCATTCACGTACGAAGCGAACATTTTTACTATCACCCGGATTACAGAAGGTGAACGTCCCATGAATTCCACGAATATCACCGATTTCACCGGAGTCCATAATCGCTTTGATCCGCTCGTACCGCGGGTGGTGTCTATACATGAAAGCTTCGGCAAACAGCACCCCTGCTTGTTCACATGCCGTGACCATTTCTCGAACATCATCAGCCGTTAGAGAAGCTGGCTTCTCGGAAAGTACATGCTTGCCGGCCTGGGCAGCACGAATCGTCCACTCTTTGTGCAGATGGTTCGGCAGCGGTATGTATATGGCATCAATCTCTGGATCCTCGATCAATTCTTCATAACTGCCGTAAGCCTTAGGAATTTCTAGCTTAGCCGCAGTTTCCTGTGACTTCTGCAAATTGCGGCTTGCAATAGCGCTTACAATTCCAGTTTGAGACTGCTGGATACCAGGAATACAAGCCCTAATGGCAATATTAGCGCAACCTAAAATACCCCAACGAAGCTTTGTCATTTCAGCACTTCTCCTTTTGTAAAATAATTGATAACGGTATATTGTTATTATAAAACGAGTTATTTAAAATGAATATGATAATATATTGCACCGAATATCGGAATATTGTCATTAGAAGAGGAGGCGTAAAGATGCAAAGACATGTCATGCTGCCAAGATTGCAGCAATCTTCTCATTTCATTTTTCCAGAATCTGTTGGCTGGTATCGTGAGTTCCCCAATCATTCTGTCTATCGGCCGGAAAGGTTGTGCGAGACTTTTAGCTTGCATTTTATCGTTTCAGGAAAGGGGTATGTCGAAATTGACGGGGAACAGTATCCCATTCAAAAAGGAGATGCTTTTCTGTATTTTCCGTACCAAGAACAAAAATACTACAGCTCCAAGGGCGATCCTTGGGATGTCCGATGGGTTCATTTTTATGGAAATCATCTAAAGGAGTTTATGTTGGAACGAGGATTTCTTCGTACCTTGTGGACGTTAAAACGATGGAATGAGCTAGAAGAAGCGTTTCACGAGCTGCTGCTGGAGGCAGAGACGAATAACATTCTTCGGACAACGAATCTTTCGGTACTGACGTATAAGATATTGTGCGAATTCATGAGCTATGCGGCGCCTTTAACTGGAAATCGCGGGATGGAATCCGTGGATCGCATTCTCGCCTTACTTCCCTTGATGCAGCAAAAAGCCTGTGAACCGTTCATCTTGGAAGAATGGGCGGAGCTCACAGGCGTAAGCACATACTATTTCTGTAAATTGTTTCGTAAAGCCATGTCGATGACACCGCTCTCCTTCATTACTCTTTGCCGTATTCAATTTGCGAAGCAGCGTTTAATTGAAAAGGAGGACTGGCCGATCAAAGACATTGCTATTGAATCTGGTTATGCCAGCGCGAGTTATTTCAACCAGCGGTTTCAAGAACATGAAGGAATGACGCCAAGCGAGTTTCGAAGCTTTTATGCCAAAACCTTATTTGGATAGGCGGGAACGAATCGGTTTCCCGTCCCAGATGAGTTCGGTTACAGCTTGGCGCGCTTTCACTTCCGGTTCTTCGAGCAGGAGGAAGAAGTTTTTCGTAGGCAATTCACCGAGTTGATGCTTTGCGGAGAGCATGTCCAAAAAGGGGCGCATATTGTCTAATTGACCCGACATGTTGCTGCTGCCTTGCTGCGAAAATGCATAGAGCACGCTGGCAATTGGCGCACGTTTCACGCGGAATTGTTCAGCTGCCCGTAAGAAGAAATCCCAGTCCCAATAATGAAATACGTCCGTGTCAAAAGCACCCAACGCGTCGATAACCTCGGGTCGAAATATGCAGCCGGAAGAGAAAAAGGTGGAAAACCTGCGCATTGCAGTCACATCGAATTCATAAGCAAAAACGAACCGATCTGTGATGGAACGGGCGTTATTTTCATAGACATAATCGAAAATTTCTACGTCTGGGTAGACGAGATCATAACCTTCAATTTCTTGCAGCATACGCTCGATATGGATCGGAAGCAGCAAATCATCGTCATCACAGAGCATGATGAAATCGCCTTTCACCTCTTGCAATCCGCGGTTTCGCGCATGAACGTGCTTCAAGTTTTGCGGCATATTGACGATCTGAATAGCCAGTTCCGGGTATAATTCCTGAATGAAATCGACGGAGGGGCCGCAATCGTTAACAATGATAATTTGCAGGTTTTTATACGTTTGGCGATATAATGATTCTGCGAGCTCAGCGAGTTCAATTCGGCGATTATATGTAGGGATAATGATGGACACTAATGGCTGATAGGACATGAAAAAGCGCACCTCCGGTTTATGGTAATGTAAGCTTACCTCAATTTCGGTGTACTTCTCAAATATAAGTGCTAAATAAAGATAATGCTTACGAAGCCAGTTTTCTTCGAAAACTCTAAGGAGGTTCCTAATGCTGGAGATACCGCATACAAGTATAAGCTCATCTGATCTTCATTTATGGAAAAAAGACCGCTATTTAAGCGCATTGGTTGGCGAAATGGATGCCGTTGCGCTGCTTAGTCTGGATATTTTCGACACGCTATTATTTCGTACCTGTGCGAATCCCTCTGACGTTTTTGTTCTTGTTGCGGAGAAAGCACACCGTATTGGCTGCCTGAAGGCATCGATAACGTCAGCTGCTTTCAAAGAGATGCGGATTCGTGCTGAGAACACGGCACGTGTTCGCCAAGCTGCCGTAACGGGCTTTGGAGAGGTCACTTTGGAACTCATTTATGCGGAGATGCCGGATGGAAGCTGTAAAAGGGACAAGATGGCTCAGATCGAAGTCGAGACCGAGGCGGAAGTTTGCTATGTGAACCCGCATGTGGCGTCATTGATAGCTGCTTGTAAAAGCAAGCAGATTCCGGTAGCCCTGTTATCGGATATGTATTTATCCTCGGATCAGCTGCGCTCGATTCTTACTTCGGCTGGGCTAGACTTAATAAGAGTGGATATGCTGCTTGTTTCCTCAGAGGAGCATGAAGGTAAGTCATCGGGACATTTATTTGCCCGGTTGAAGGAACTTTACCCACAGATCGCGAGTCACGCGATTGTACATATTGGCGACAATATAGCCGCAGATGTGGAAGGAGCCTCTAAAGAAGGGATAAGGAGCATACACTACAATGTCGTTCCAGAACATTTCGAGAGCCTGCATCACTGGGAATATGTTAGACATGGACATGTATTGCCTGAATGGAAATCCCTGCGGAAGTTAGCTGAAGCCACGGATATGACGGTTGGAATGGGCGAGCTGGACCGTTTTTTTTATAAGATGGGCAGCAGTGTAATAGGACCGTTCTTGCAAGCCCTGTGTGAGTGGGTCATTGATCAATGCATAGCTGAGGGCATCCGGACTGTTCATCCTTTGATGAGAGAAGCTTATTTGTTAGCTCCGATGCTTGAAAATGCTGCGCGTATTCGAGGTGTTGACCTCCAGATCAAGCCGATCTATGTTTCCAGACAAGCTACTTTTTTGGCAGGATTGGAGAGCTTCGGTGATAATGAGTTAGCGTTACTGCTAGGTATTCACGGATTGAAATTAGGCGAGCTTTTCGAGGTACTCGATATCAGCGAGGAAGGCGTTCATTTTGAAGCATTTTGGGAGGAAAGAATTGAGAATTGCAAGTATATACTAGGTGAAAATGGAAGCTCAGTCTATGATCAAATTGGGGTCTTTCTTCGAAGTGCACCAATACAAACTAAAATTTTGGCGTCTGTGCAGCGGCATAGGCAGCTTTTTGTAAGTTATTTGAAGCAAGAATTTGGTTCGCCTGAACGGTTGGTTACGGTCGATATTGGCTTTCATGGAACCATTCAGAAGTCGCTGGAAAAAATCGTAAGCTTAGCTGGACATAGGCAGCAGATGCTGCATTTGCTTGCTGTTGGCGCTAATCGGCTGGATGAACTGAGCATGCGTGGGATGGATATTCGGAGTATGCTGCGCTCGGGTAGCGGAGGAACTGAAGAGGGGAAGCGTATCGCAAGGACGCCAGCCTTTTTGGAGGAGCTTATGATGGGCGATTTCGGTTCGACGCTGCGTTATGCTGCTGATGAGCTCGGTCAAATCAGACCGATTACAGCAGAGCTGAAACGTTCGGACGAAGAATACGCGATGAAACGGGCATGTCAAGAAGGTGCTTTGGCGTTCCAAGGTTATTATGCCTATCTGCTGCAGCAAAAAGAGGGGCAATTGCAGCGCGCATCCTTACAGCCAGTAGAATGGAGCAAGCCGCTGCACCGTGTTCTCGATATGCCGAGGCCCGAGGAAGCAAGATTATTGGGTGATTTGACGCATCAGGACAATTTCTGTACCGAGTACATTGCACCGATTTGTGAAGATGTGGCCGAAGAATGGTTCGAGCAAGGGCCGGAAGCATTTTTGAATATCTGTAACTATGGGCCGTCGATTTTGAATGCGAATTGGCCGCAGGGCCTTGTGACTAGACGAATTCCTTATTATTTATATACATTCTATTTGCGGCATCAAGATGGGTTCGGCAGCCAGGTGATGCTGTTTGAGACGATCCAAAGGGTAAAAGAGGATGGATTATGTGCCGTTCATCTTTATGGAACGGGGGCTTTTGCCGAGCAGACCTTGAAGATGGCTTGGTTTCATGGACTTCAGATTCGTTCATGGATTGATCCGCATGTTGGAGTGGATGCTGCGCCTTGGGGACGGTTTGCTTATGGTACTTTGGAACAGGTGAGGGATGGGGAGGTTCGAGCGGAGACAGAGGAAGAGACAAGGGTGGAGACTGGAACTGGGATAGGTACAGAAGCTGCCCACGCTTTCTTGATCGCGACGTTATCAGATATGAAGGCATATAAGAACCATATTTTGCATGTATATGAGGGTAGTGAGGTAACGCCGCTCCTTTACGAGCTTTGTCCTTAGGAAATTATGCCAAAATTCATTGAACCAAATCGATGGATGGAACATCTTAATTAGTGATTTATTAACTTGGATGATGAACCTATTTTTGGCTGAAAAAGGAAGGTGAATGGGATGAAGCAAAAGTTACTAAGCTTGTTTCCCGTGCTTTATCGCTTGCGAATTGCCCAGTTGAGACTGAAACGGCACTTCCTGAATTTGAATCCATCGATTACCTATGCTAAGCATAGAGTTGTCCATTCACTTCCTTATACTTGCAAAAAGCACCAATCCTTACTGCGAAGAAAGCTCGGCTCTTCCGATCCTATCTTACAAGAAAACAAAATTACAAATCTACGGATCAGCGTTGGACGTATGGACGGCATTGTGATTCGACCGGGTGAAACCTTTTCCTTCTGGAAATTAGTTGGGAAAACAACGTCGGCTAAAGGCTACATTGAAGGCCTGCTGTTATCGCAAGGTGGTGTGAAAAGAGGTGTCGGAGGCGGGATATGCCAGTTGGGCAATTTACTGTTTTGGATGGCTTTGCATACCCCGCTTCAAGTCGTGGAGCGGCATCACCATAGCTTTGATCCATTTCCGGATGATCACCGGGTGCTGCCTTTTGGGAGCGGAGCGAGTGTATTTTATAATTATATAGACCTGCGCATTTATAATCCTACCCAGCATACTTTCCAGTTCCGGCTGTGGCTGACGGATGAGCATTTGAAAGGCTCCGTACATTGTGACGCGCTTTTACCGAATGCCTATCATATCGAGGAGAGAAACCACCGTTTTCTTGAGAAAGATGGCCGGAACTATCGTGAAAATGAGATTTGGCGCAAAGTAATTGATAAAAGGACTGGAAATTTAACAGCGGAGGAGCAAATGATTCATAACTTTTCTGAAGTGAAGTATGACTTGTTCAATACGTCTTAAGAAGGTACTAGTTGAATTTAGTACTTTTGGAAAAGATAGTGGCGAGGTAACCTGAGTTTATTGGTAATAACAAGGGGGACTAACCATGCAGACTATTCCATTCACGAAAAACTGGTTGTTACAAATGATGATCGTTATGTATGTAGGAATATGGATTTGGCTGGCGGTGGAGCCTTACAGCAGGTATGACTGGGTTCTGGAAAATCTGCTGATATGGGCAGCGCTAATTGGACTTGTAAGTATGTATAAGTTTTTTTCCTTTACAAATCTGTCTTATGCATGGATTGCTTTGTTCCTGGTACTGCATACGTTTGGGGCTCATTATTCGTACAATGAGAATTGGGTGGATGTTTGGTTGAAGTTCATTTTTCACTCGCAACGTGATAATTACGACCGTTTGGTACATTTCAGTTTTGGATTGCTCCTAGCCTATCCGATTCGGGAAGCGATGAGCGCATGGACGCGGCTAAGCAGTAAATGGCTTTATGTGATTACTTGTGTCATCGTTTTGGCAATGGGGGCTTTTTATGAGCTTATTGAAATGTGGGTGGCGCTGCTTGTGGCTCCTGAGATTGGAATTTTGTTCCTCGGAACACAAGGTGATCCTTGGGATACGCACCACGATATGGAGCTTGCTCTGTATGGGGCGGTGATGGCTATGGTTGTCACTGCGGTGTGGCGTAAGTTGCGGGCAAGTCGTTAGGTCAAGAAAGCAGGATTATGAGATTAAGTAGGGAAATGTGAGAGTAGAAGTGACACTGTTTATAGCAGAAATCGCTATCGTGGAGGCTAGTTGTCAATGTCAGTAGGAGAACAGAAAGAATTGTATGTTTATGTGGGTTCCTATACAGATGAGCGTCATGCCTATGGGATTTCATTGTATGCGTTCAATCCATTGAGCGGAGAAATGAGGCTGGTGGAATCATATTCCGATTTGCCAAATGCTTCCTTCCTTGCGCTAAATGATGCACGGACGATGTTGTATGCAGTGAGCGAGACCGAAACGTATAATGGCCGTTTCGGAGGATCAGCGGCAGCTTATGCGATAGAAGCCGGCACCGGGAGGCTGGAGAAGTTGAATCAGCAGCCTACGGATGGAGCTGCTCCTTGTTATATCAGCTTGGACCAGACTAACCGAATGGTGTATGTAGCGAATTACTCAAGCGGCAGTGTGACCGTTTATTCGGTTGAAGCGGACGGGCGGCTTGGTGAGCATGCGCAGCTAGTGAAGCACGAAGGCCCATTGGGGCCACGTGCGGATCGCCAAGAGGCTCCGCATGCGCACTCGATTGTTCCGTCACCGAACAATCAATTTGCGATTTCAGCCGATCTGGGCCTTGATCGGCTGGTGGTTAGCCGCATTGACGCGGAGAGCGGCTTGCTTTTGCCGCATGGCGATGCGGCAATGAAGCCGGGCGCAGGCCCGCGGCATTTGGTTTATAGCGCGGACAGTCGGTACGTGTACGCGATCAATGAGCTGGACAGCACGGTTACCGTGCTGGGGTATGAGGCAGACGCGGGAGTTCTGACCGCGGTCCAGAGCATTTCGACGCTGCCGGAAGGCTTCAGCGGCGAGAGCACATGCGCGGACATCCACCTCTCCGAGGATGGCCGCTATGTGTATGCATCCAACCGCGGACACGATAGTATCGCGGTTTATGAAGTAGACCGACAAAGCGGCACGCTGTCGGTCGTGGGTTGGCAGGCGACGCTCGGGCGGACGCCGCGGAACTTTGCCCTGTCGCCGCAAGGGGAGTTCCTCCTCGCGGCGAATCAGGACTCGAACAGCATTACGGTATTCCGCATCGATGCGGAAACTGGAAAGCTGCGTGAAACAGGGCAAACCGCAGCGGTATCGCGGCCGGTTTGCATCAAGTTTCTTTAGGACACAAAGAGCGAGTACCTATGCAGCGTAAGCTGTTAGGGTGTTCGCTCTTTTATTACTTTCTAGGCAGGGGGCAATTCCCTTACTAGGGTCCTCGCGGACGATAAGCTCGGAAATCGACTTCTCTGCCTATCAGTTCCTGCTTACCACGGCTATTGCAAAGAATTAGGCTCGGAAAAGGAGCTTAACTTAGTCAAAATCAGAAATAGGCTCGTATTCCGAGCCTATTTAGGCATCCTTCATGTCTCACTACAGCCCGACAGCTCTGAGATTGCTGAACGGCCAGGATTAGGACTTCCCTACCTCACTGTAACGATGATTTTCATCGCTATAGTGAAGTAGAAGACCAATTTTGCCCTCATAGTGATGAAAAACATCCTTAAAGTTGGCGTTTGTACGTATTTTGACCAAAGTGAATGCTGATTCGATGTTTTTCATCGTTAAACGCACGAAAAAATGAACTCACGTCTCGTTAGCGATGAAAAACATGCTTAAAACCTCGAAAACGCCTCCTCAAACTAAAACTCACTTATACAGCCGCAAATTTGGTAAGCAGCCTTGGTAAAATAGGGTGTTGGTGTCAGTGTCGGTGTCGGTGTTGGTGCTGGTATTGGTGTTGGTGTTGGTGTTGGTGCTGATGTTGATGTTGAAGTTGAAGTTGATGTTGATGTTGATGTTGATGTTGATGTTGATGTTGATGTTGATGTTGGTGTCGGTGTTGGTGTCGGTGTTGGTGTCGGTGTCGATGTTGATGTTGAAGTTGATGTTGATGTTGATGTTGAAGTTGATGTTAATGTTGATGCTAGTGTGGCTGTAGGTGCTGGGTGTGGATCTAGGACGTTAGGTGTTGGTTATTGATTGTAAATGTTTTTAAAAATCACCCTCAAAAATTAGTTGCACATGCAACTAATCGGTCGTATGATAAAACAGTAGCAAGTGCAACGATACGGAAGTTCTTTACAATTTTGCTCAAACAGAGGAGACATGTTTATGATCGAAAACAGGAATTCGATACCAAGGTGGGTCTCACTCATTTACCGTTATGGGCAGATGTATATTGGTGAGCATTTGAAGAAATATGACATCGGCAGAGGGCAGCATATTTTCATCAACGCGCTGTATAAAGAAGATGGACTCACGCAAGAAGAGTTGGCGGATTATTTGAAGATTGATAAAGGTACGACAGCTAAAGCGCTTAAAAAGCTAGAAGAGCAAGGCTACATAACCCGCACGGTCAGTAAAAAAGATAAGAGATGCAACGAAGTTCATCTGACTGAGAAGGCGCTGCTGATTAAGGGGGATGTGCGCAAGGTGCTGACGGATTGGCGAGAGCGTCTAACGTTTGGTTTATCGGATGAGGAGAAACAACTGGCTTTGACGATTTTGGAGAAAATGGGAGATAATGCGTCCCGTTTCGCAGAGGAGCAGGTGGAGCCATGAATATGAAGCTTGCAGGTTCACTGTTTGTCGATAAGCATTTTCATGCATTAACGCATCGTAATTATCGGTATCTATGGCTAGGTCAATGTGTATCTCTCATTGGAACATGGATGCAAAATATTGGTCAGTCTTGGCTCGTTCTGACGATCACGGGCTCACCTCTTAAACTTGGCATTGTCGCGGCATGTCAGTTCCTCCCAATCCTTTTATTTTCCTTGTTTGCAGGTATTATCGTCGATAAGTTTCCCAAGAAGAACATTCTGCTTGTCACGCAAACGGTCGCGATGATTCTAGCTTTTACGTTGGCATTACTCGTCTTGACGGATACGGTAAAGTACAGCTATATCATTGTGCTAGCGCTGCTGCTTGGGCTAAATAACACGCTGGATATGCCAACGAGACAGTCATTTAATATAGAAATCGTGGGAAAAGAAGATCTGATGAACGCCATAGCCCTCAATTCAACGACATTTAACATGGCAAGAATCGTTGGTCCTGCGATTGGTGCAGTGATGATGGCTTGGCTGGGTGCCGGTTGGTGCTTCTTGCTGAATGGAGTTAGCTTTCTGGCTGTTCTGTATGGATTGTTTCATATTCAAGCAGCGCCCTATGTTCGGAAGAAGAACTCACGCGACGGCATAATGAAGGAAATTAAAGATGGCATTGTCTACATTGCAAGAGATCCTTTGCTAGCACAGACTGTGCTTCTCGTAACGGTGATCGGCACGCTTGCTTTTAACTTTAATGTACTCATTCCGGTTTTTACAAAAAGTGTGCTGCACATGGGAGAGACGACGTATGGCACGTTAATGTCATGTCTGGGTGTGGGTTCTTTCGCGGGGGCTCTTACGATGTCATTCCGCAGCAAGCAAGGCCCAATGCTTAAATTAAGCATTGTAGCTAGTTTAGTAGTGGCGGTTTGTTTGGTCTTAAATGGACTAAGCACTTCCGTTTGGGTCTGCGGTGGATTGCTGGCTGTTACCGGATTTTTCAACATCATATTTGCAACGAACAGTAATTCTTCCCTTCAGATACATGCCAAAGAGGAGTATCGCGCGCGTGTAATGAGTGTGTATTCACTTGTATTTGCGGGTTCCACGCCGATAGGAAGCATTTTTGCTGGATTTGTCGCAGATCGATATGGTGCGAATGGGGCTTTCGTCTGTTGCGGTGTGTTAACTGGTGTGCTTTGTCTGATTATTATTTGGAATTATAGGAAGAAATCCTCTAAGAAATCGCTTGGTGAGATAGGAACTGCCTCATAAATGAGAGGAAATGTTATTTTTAATTGCAAAAATAACCATTTTTTGGATTGTCAATTGTTGGTGTATCCGCTACAATATGAGTTATATTCATGTCGTTATTGGGGAGGGAATCTTGTGCTGGTTTTTTTGAAAAAATGGATGCATACACCAAAGCAGGAACCTACGAACGCTGTGGATTATAAAACGATGGAAATCGACGTTGTTATCAAGTGCTTTGTGTCGGATAAAGACAAGCCGTTTCGTGTGATTTTTAAAGTGGAGAAACAAGGCTCATTCTTTTCCAAAGATATTTTCGTGAAAAATGTGGATATGAAGACACCCTACGAACTGGTTTATAACTTCTCCACACTTGGAATGAACTATGAAGAGCTGAAGAAGTACGAAAGCACAGATCATGCTGAGTACAGCTTCGCGACTTTGGAAGAAGCCAAAAAGGTGAAAGATACAACAGTCGACTACATACGCTTTCTTATCCGTGAGCATCAACAAGAAACACTCGCAAAAATTTCATAGGATTCGACCAAAAAGGAGCTAGCGAGGATTCTCGTTAGCTCTTTTCCCTATATAACCTCGTGGCCGCTGTAGTTTGATACAACACTGTGCCTTAAGATCAGGTTTCGTTATTTTGCTGTTTCACCTGCGGCTGCTTCCGCTTTGTGCTGCTGCACGATTTCTTTCAGTCGGAATTGGCGAAGCTTCGTAATCGAAGCAAATTTGGAATCAGCACCTTTAATTTCGAAAAACACTTTGCCATCCTGAATCTGTAGAATTTTCTTTGTGTTCACATAGCAATCCGTGTTGACTTTGAAGAAGGAGCTATTTGCAGTAATTTCTTGAATTTGCTCGGTGTTCATGCGTTTTTTGATGTGATAGTTTTTCCCATGGAAAGAGACGAGCCCATGTTCTCCGACACGGAAGTACATGATATCCTTCTCAAGTGCGAAGTCTTCATAGGTGTTCCTTGTTTCGATTTCGAGCGCTACATTCATTTTGTAATCCCCCTTTAAAAATGATAACGCTTACATTGAGAACGTTTACATCTTACCATATTTTAAAAGAGATTTAAAGTAGTTTTATACGTAAAATTACCAAAGGACCTAACTCTAATGAGTTAGATCCGATAGTTAAAAAGCAGATCTTGACGAAAGAAATCGTATTTCCCCGGAAATAATTAGACGACAACGTTGCGTGCCACCCAGATGCCCGCAGCCCCTGCTTGGGCCAAGCCTCTTGTAATTCCTGCCCCGTCACCGCCACAGAACAAGCCTTGTATCTCCGTTTCGAAACTTTCACTAAGTTTAGGACGAGCGGAATAAAATTTCGCTTCAACACCATAGAAAAGAGTATGCTCAGAAGCGATACCTGGCGTTACTTTTTCGAGCGCTTGGATCATTTCAATTAAACTTTTCATGGTATTGTAAGGAAGAACGAGTCCAAGATCACCTGGAATAGCTTCAGATAAAGTCGGCTCAAGGAAGCCTTCGCGAATCCGATCAGCCGTTGACCTGCGTCCACGCATAATGTCCCCAAATTTCTGCACAATAACGCCGCCGCTGGATAAGTCATTCGCATGTTTACATATTTCACGCGCATATTCATTCGGCTTATCGAAAGGCTCAGTGAATTTATGAGAAACGAGCAGGGCAAAGTTCGTATTACTGGAACCTAGAGCTGGATCCTTGTAAGAATGGCCGTTCGCTGCCATGACGCCGCTGTGATTCTCGACCACAACATGACCGGATGGATTGCTGCAGAATGTACGTACTCGTGTACCCACTGATGTATTATAAATGAACTTGCCTTCATAAAGATGCTCGTTGATTTCGCGCATAACGACATCCGAGGTTTCTACGCGGACGCCTACGTCGACTTGATTGTTATACATTTTGAGACGGCGCTTTTTGAGTACTTGCGTTAACCATGCAGAGCCGTCTCTTCCTGGCGCTAACATCACTTGTTTACTATGAATTTCTGTGCCATCCTTCATCCGAATGCCTTGGATTACATGCTTATCTTCTCGTTTGGTAGTAAGGATATCTTCAACTTCAGCCTTGAACTGCATATCGATCCGTGTTTTCAAATGTTCATAGATGGATTTCAAAATCATCAAGTTTTGCTCGGTTCCCAGATGTCTAACCTGAGCGCGAAGCAGCTTTAGACCTGCAGCATAGGAACGCTGCTCAATATCTTTTACAGCTTCAGTCGTAGGGTCCGTAATATTCTCTGTTGCACCATGCTGTAGATTAATGCTATCCACATAACGAATTAGATCGATCACTTTGGTCGGTGCCAAATAATCCGTCATCCAACCGCCGAATTCGGTCGTGATGTTGAATTTTCCATCGCTATAAGCGCCCGCGCCTCCGAAGCCAGCCGTAATAGAACAGGCAGGAAGACAACCGGAGAAGTCCTTTTTACCTGCTGGGGGAGGACAAAGTTTGATTTTACTTTCCAGAATCGGACAACTGCGATGGTAAATATCATGGCCTTTGTCTACGAGCAATACTTTAGCGTTAGGGTGAAGCAGTGTCATTTCATAACAAGCAAAAATACCGGCAGGTCCTGCACCAACTACGATAAAATCATAAGCTTTCATTGCAATCTCCTCGGATCATTCAATTTTGGACACAAAAAAACCCAGCCACACGGGTATGCGAAAACAAGTACCCGTCGTAGCTAGGAAGTTATGGCTCCCTCTAGAGACCCTTAAGCCAATTCTCAAGGATATACGAACGATTAATACGTATGTGGCTATTAATTACCGCCTTGATTATCATAATACGAACATTAAATGAAGTCAAATAGATAATGTTCGTGTAATTTCTTTTAGACGACAATGGAGATCGTAAAGCTGGTTTCGGCTTCTGAGCTGCTGACATGAACGGTTCCGTCATACTTATCCACTAGTTTCTTGACAATGCTCAAACCTAAGCCGGCGTGGAGTCCTGATTCTTGTTTCGTAGAGAAGCCAGGCTCGAATAACCTTTTTAGACGATCGCTTGGGATAGGGTCCCCGTTGTTAATTACCTTGAATGTCAGTACATTTCCTTCCAAAACACCAATTAAACGGACTTCTTTGTCCTCTGCCTTTTTGGAAACCGTAACGGCATCAAACGCGTTATCGATTAAATTGCTGATGATTCGAACCAAATCAGTTGCTTTGACAGCTCCAAGGTTGATCTGATTTAAGTTACTGACTTCATGGGAAAATGTAATTTTGCGTTCGAGGGCTTGTATGACCTTAGATTGCACAATCGCGCATAAAGCGGGCACGTTAATTTGAATAATGTCATTCAAAGCGGTTGTTTCAACAATAATCTCCGTGGTGTAACGATCTAATTCCGTATATTCTTTCAAATGAACAAGGGAATGAATCGTAGCCACATGATTATTGAAATCATGGCGCTGCTCTTTCATGGAACGGAATAGTGAGCCGATATGATCAACGTAAACCTCTTGGATGCTTTCCGCGGTTTCTTCACGATTGCGATTGATGAAGCGGATGCTCAGAATGACTAGGATGAATGCGATGAGTGCGGTTGATCCGATCAGAATGAGCAGATTCACTTGCTGCTGTTGAATTGATTGTTGTACGGTTTCATAATCGGCTGTCAGACCGATAACAACAGGGGAATCCAGTTGAAGCGGAAAGAACATTTTGAGATAGGTTTCTCCGTTGATCGTGGTGATGAGCTGTTTGGTTTGCTTCGAGTGCATAACGGCTTGAACCATTTCTTGATCCCGAGCATCTTTCATTGTGTAGGACCCGAACAAGATCTCCCGATCTGTGAACCACGTGTAGCCTTCCTTTTTATACTGTTCCTGCTGTTTTAGGAAAATCGGCGTATTAAAGACGGCAATTTCTTTGGCACCATGGTTAGTATAGCCATGAATCATTTCATTAATAACAGCATCCACACCCGTTTCCCGTTGATAGTCTCGAAAGAACGTATCATGTACATAAGGGTCGAGTATATAATTCGTACGGCCATCGTAGTAATAGCCCCATTTGTCAACAAATTGAGGGTTAGACATCGATGTGTTCATAGGACCTGACCAATAATGAGGCAGCGATTGGCCGCTTTCTACACTTGTTTCTTTGGTGTCTAGAAGCTGATTGAATGCTTGAAACCAATCTCTGCTCCAGGTTTTGGTGCTCATATTAATCTCCTTAGGCTCGGAGGATTTGTAGCCAATAATATCATCACCGCTTCGTTTCATTAGCGTAATATGATCGATCAGTAACTCTTTGCTGAGAACAGTTAGCTCTTCATTCTTCACTTTCTCAATGTCGGGATCGAGTCGGTATTGGGCCGCTAAGGAAGCCGTACGCAGATTTTGACCGATTAGATTTTCAACATATTTCTCACCCGTTTTGGAATGTTTAATGGAGATGGCGACGTTATCGGCGATAAGCTGCAGCTTAGTTTCAAGCTCAGATGTTAGCATTCTCTTCGTATAATAGTAGAATACGCTATCGGTAAGTAGTACAATTATTAAGGAAATCATCAGGATAAAGATAGAAGAGCGAAGGTGGATTTTTGGCTTCGGTTTATGTAGTTTGTTCATGTTATCCTCCTAAAAATGACCATATCTATCCATATCATAGTATAAAAACACATAGAATCACACACAAAAAATGGAGGTATTATGAAAGTAACATTTCTGGGTTGCGGGGACGGTTTCAGTGTCGAGCAAGGGCATAATAGTGCTCTTCTTACTTTTGCAGATACGAATCTTTGCATAGATTTCCCTGAGACTAATCATCTTGGGCTGCATCAATTGGGAATGAAGCTCAATCAGATCGAGCATATTTTTATTACTCATCTGCACGAGGATCATGTGAATGGCTTGCAGAAACTCGCTTTGTTTCACCGAGTGTACCCGGGCAGAATGAAGCCGAAGCTTTATGTGCCAACCGGTTTAAAAGACGATTTGTGGCAAACCTTGCGTCATGGATTGGAGCTGACGACGAGGGGCAAGCGCGCGTTTGAGGACTATTTTGACATTGAATGTGTGGAAAAAGAGTTTGCGGTATCGGGTGTGAACTTCGAGCTTGTCCCTACTTTGCATGTGCCGGACATGCTCAGTTACGGTCTTCTATGCAAGCCTTTCTTTTACTTTAGCGGGGATACCAGGTTGGATGAAAGCTATATTCGAAGTATTGCCGATGAGGTGCAAACCATGTATCACGAATGTCATATGCAGGATGACCAGCTGCCGTCGCATACGTCACTCGAAGAACTGCTGACGCTGCCGGAATTCATTCAAGCGAAGATGATTCTTATGCATTATGTGGATGATTATGTGGAGGCGGATCAGCGAGAGAAGTTTCATCAGGTGTATAAGCTTCGGCTTGCTGAGCCTTTGCTAGAGTATTCGTAGCGTGTAAATCTTGCAGCTATTACAGGACCTCCTTTATAATAGTACTTACAAGGGAAGCGGTAAATATGGCAAATCAATTTGCCGGAATAAGTAACGACTCATGCAAAGCCTTTCATTAGGGCGATCTTTGCATGGGGTGATTGGGAAGTCGTGATCGCCCAAGAAAGCTTAAATCGTTTCTAGTAATGGGGCTTTGCAACTTATTTTGTTTTTATCAAAAATAAGGGGCTGAAAAGCAATGAATCAACCATTCATTAGAAACCATCAATATAATGATATTAAGAAGCAGGTCAGTCTGCTGCAAAGTACCTGCAACTCCGTTTCCGATCGGAAAGTGGTGGAGTCGGTCCGATATAACGCGCAAGTTAAACGGAACGAGGTATTCCCGGATGCGAATGAACTCCAAAAGCAAGCTCTGGGGGATATAACACTGCTGCAGACAGCAGGAGAGTTTCAGCACTATTTGCGTTCCTTGGAGCCTTATTTGGCGGAATTTGCGCACGTGACGGAAAATCAGCTGAAGAAGCTTTTTCCAAAAATCAAAAAATTGAAGGTGCCCGATTTAACGGCCATCGACTATAGGTACGTAACGTATCTCGGCTGGATCGATATCGCGACGAATAAATTGTTCCTCGTCTATCATCTGAACGGGAAACTCGTTGGAATAGAAGGGAATTATACGCCGACGAATAAGAAAGGCGTTTGCTTCGTGTGTAATCGGCATGAAGAGGTTGCGTTATTTACGGCGGTGACCAAATGGAAGCCGGCAAGCGCTACGCCTGATTATTACAGAGCAATCGGCAATTACTTGTGTGTGAACAGCGATTCTTGCAACAAGAATATAACCGATGTTGCCGTGTTGGAGAAATTCATACAGGGCGTATTGATTGGTCCGTAATTGCCGCGCTGTCTATATGAGGATGAAACCAAAAAAGGAGCTGCCCGAAGGTCATTAAGACCTGAGGGACAGCTCCTTTTCTCAGTAGATAAGAAAGTATAAGTAATATACTTTTGCTTCGCATCTACTTTGACAAACGTGCTCGTCCCTGAAGGACGACAGAGTCGTTTATCCTTGTATGCAAAGATGAAAGAATAGATGGAGTCCGAAATTACCCAATTGCGGTGAAATTGACTTGGACTAAATGATCTACAGTCCGATTTTGCCAACTTGGAGAGGTCTATTTGCTCAGGTGGCCATTCAAAAACTTCTGCAAGTGTGCGAAGTCGGCTGCCTTTTCATTGTGGACAAACGCTAACGAACTCAGAAAACGTAATGAAGCCCAAAAGCGGGCTTATGATAGTCTAACGAATCGAGAAAATGCTATTGCAGGAAAGACAGCCAAAAATCACGCTTTTTCATCTTCGTAACGAGGCTGCGATTCGTTAGCCATTCGAGTATGCGCATTATGAGGACAATAACGTGTGCAGGGTTCGTTAGCTCTGCGACAGCCTCCAAAATCGGTCTGCAGAGAAAAGAAGATGATTATGGAGAAAGCGGATATGGGCGGTTGGAGCCCTATATCCAATTCCCTCCTCAAGCTCAAACATATGGATTAGCACATGCAAGAAAATATGTCTTTTACTCCATTTCGTCCAGTAAAGAATTGATCGAACGCTGCCAGAAGCTGTTAGGTGATTTAAGTATTTGCATGGCGAATCGGAAGAAAAAGTTTGTAACCAGTCCAGTTGAATTGGTTGTGCGATATGTTGAAGAACACTATGCAGAATCGATCACCCTAAACATGATGGCGGAAATCGTTTATCTTAGTCCGTCCTATTTAAGCAGCTTGTTTAAAAGCAAGCAAGGTCAGTCTTTTATCGATTTTCTTACGGAAAAGCGAATTGAAAAAGCGAAAACGATGCTGCGCTACTCGGATGAGAAAATTCAAGTGATCTCGGATTCTACGGGCTTTACGAATATTCGGCATTTCAATCGCGTGTTTAAAACGCTTACGAATCGAACACCTACCGAATACCGTGAGGGTAAGAATATCGGAGTGAATTAGGTTTGGGAGTCAAGCTCTAGGAAGACTGTGAGAACGGAAATGATAGTTGCCTGAACTCACTTCACAGACCACATAATCCGCGATAGCAAGGTCTTTTATCTTAACTTCATGGGCAAGTCTCAGGGCAACTCCATTTTCGGTTACTCCATTTGAATCAATGGCTGGGATGAATATTGTAGCTTGGGAATTCGGAGGAACGGTAACATCCAAATTGTAATCTCCATCAATGGAGAGCTGCCAAGACACCAGAATCTGACCCTGCATGGTCTCCATTTGTGCGGAAACCTGCTTAAGCGAACCCACAACAATCGGCTTTACTGTAAAAGATTTATACCCCGGAGCATCAGGCTGAATGCCAGCAAGATACTTAAAAAACCACTCCACAACCGTGCCGAACATATAATGGTTTTGTGATCGGGACTTCAATTCCCACTCTTCTAAAAGTGTATGAAGGCCATTCTCCAGCCAGAATCCCCAGCTTGGATACGTTTTCTGATCAGCGATAGCGTAGGCAAGCTCACCAAAGCCCAAATTTGTCAGAACAGGCAGAATGTATTTCGTGCCAATGATTCCCGTATTCAGATGCTTATCACGAACAGTAATGATGTCATGTAATAAATGTAGAATGACTTGGTTTTTATCTTCACTAGGTGTAAGCCCAAAGGCAAGTGGAATGATATTGGAGGCTTGGCGATAACCAGCTTCGATTTCCGTTTCATAAATCCCTTTAGCAGGATTGAAAAATGTCGTATGGAAGCTCTCTGCAATTTTCATCGCTACACGATTGTAATGCTCAACGTCCGATGCTGTTCCTACAACTTCTGCAATTTGACATACAGTTTTTAGAATGTGATAAGCGTAAGCCGATGCCATTAATCGTGTGCCTTCGGGTGCACTCCAATCCTTGCTTCCCGGCGGAACCCAATCTCCAAGCACACTGTGCGCAGCATGATCCGCATCCAGCTTCGAAATTTCCCAATCCGCATAAGCTTTTATACCGTTATAATGCTGATCCAATACATGACGGTCCCCATAGTGCATATAAAGGTACCACG
Source organism: Paenibacillus alginolyticus DSM 5050 = NBRC 15375 (assembly GCF_000422905.1). Lineage (GTDB taxonomy): Bacteria > Bacillota > Bacilli > Paenibacillales > NBRC-103111 > Paenibacillus_E > Paenibacillus_E alginolyticus. Next base: position 18,483 of record NZ_AUGY01000052.1, on the reverse strand, counting down.
GAACTAGAACATAAACGGAGGTCCAAACCGGTGCATGGTCCCATCCCCACTTAGATGCGGGAACGATGAGAGGAATCGCGCCATCTGGCTTTTGACAATCTTGGATATCCTGCACCCATTTCTCCCATAACAGCAAGAGATCAAAGTTATAATTGGCAGTTTCTGCAATTAGATGGGCATCTCCCGTCCAGCCATTTTTTTCATAGACCGGAGTGTCGGTAGGTATACTGTGCAAATTATTAAGAATGGTATAACAGGTTGCTTCATAAATGTGATTCAATAATGGATTTGAACAAGTGAAGCTTCCTGTTTTTCTAACCGAAGAACGTATAATTTTACCTGAAATCGAATCCAAGACTGGAGCTTCAGGCCAATTCACCAACTCCACAAAACGAAATCCCTTATAGCTGAAAGCTGGCTCCCAAACCTCTAGGCCATTTCCACGCAACATATAATGATCCGTTTGACTCTCCCCGGTAACATATGAGTTTTCGTTATATACCGTGTCGTCAGGATTCAATTTTTCCCCATAACGTAATTGTACCGATCTACCGGCTTCACCTTGAACCTGGAATTCAACCCATCCAACAATGTTGATGCCAAAATCAACGATATAATGGCCTGCATCCGTATGACGAATACTTATAGGTTGAACGGTTTCGATGATTTGAATCGGAGGGATCATTTGGGATTGCAGCTTAGTCGGAGGCGGTGCTATCAAAGCAGCAATAGACCAATCAGCATCGTCGTAATCAGGAGATGTCCAGCCCGATTTTTCAAGCCTAGCATCATAAACTTCTCCGCTGTATAAGGAATTTTTCAGCCTCGGTCCAGATGTCGTACGCCAAGTCTCATCGCTGGTAACCGAAAGACTGGAGCCGTCCTCAAATCGGATATTCACTTGAATAAGCAGCTTTGGCTCACTATTCCAAGAAGCTTGTTCCCAATGCCAGACATTTGGGGTTTTGAGTGCATAGAAGCTTCGTCCTAGTTCCACACCGATGCTATTGATTCCCTTATGCAAGTTATGCGTTATATCATGAGTCACATAAAGCACGCGTTGATCGTAATTGGTAAACCCTGGATCCAATACGTTGTGACCGATTTTTGCCCCGTTGATCCATAATTCATGATAACCTAGTCCACAAATGTAGGCTCGGGCGTGAACAATTTTCTTATCTAGTTGGACTGTTTTTCGTAGTAAGGGTGCGGGAGCTTCTGTATCCGTTTGAACGGGAGTTCCCCCAATCCATTGTCCTAGCCATTCAGTGTCCTCCAATAGTCCCATTTCCCACCAAGAAGGCTCACTCCACTCGCTTGGAGAATCGCTTTGATCCCAAATCTTGACCTTCCAATAGCAGCGTTGTCCGGATACAAGCTCTTTCCCTGCATAACGAATAGAGTAGGTTAGATCGAAATCGATTTTCCCTGAATCCCAAATCTCACCGGTATCAGCCAAAAGGGATTCAAGATTGGAGGAAACCAGGATTTGATAAGACTTTTGTTTGATGCCGCGTATGTCAGATTCCAACCGCCAGCTTAATCTTGGCTTCAAAGTGTCGATGCCAAGCGGTGTAACCGTATACTCTGTTTTCAGTCCTGTAAGCTTCATACCGTCTACCTCCTGCTAAAATGTGTCCAAGATTCATGTGGGCCTAATGGTTTTCTCTCTCATTATACCTTGCTATAATGGACATTAAAGTGTTGATTCTGCCAATATTTGTGGGTATACTGCCATTGAAGGGGGCATCCCATGATAAGAAAAAAGGCTGAGATAACGCCAGCACAGCTCTACTTTGACGAAGAACTGCCATATAACGTGAGCCGAGTCTCTGAATCCTATTCCTTGCAGCTGCACGAGCATGAGTTTACGGAAATTTGCTATGTTGCAGAGGGGAGAGGCTTTCATTATATCGGTGAAGAGACACTTTCAGTGAGTCCAGGAGATCTGTTCATTTTGCCGCTGGGCACTTCGCACGTGTTCCGTCCACGGTCAACCGATCCTGAGTTTCCACTAGTCGTTTATAACTTTATATTCATAGCCGGACGAGTGGCCGAGGCACTGCAGCAATTTCCAGGGCTTGACGGTTTGACGGCGGTATTACCCTTGCTAAACCTTGTTCCAGGTCAGCCGGAATGGAAGCAAATTCGGGATACCACCGGTGTTTTCCATACGTTGTTAGTTCAAGCCTATCAGGAATTCCGTCAGCGGAAGATCGGCTTTGTTCCGCGTATGCACGGTTTGTTTATTGTGCTTGCAACGGAGCTGGAGAGGCATCTCACTGAATTGGAGAACGAGATTCCGATGAAGACCGAGAGAAAACTAGGCGCGGCGATTTCCTTCATTCGCGAGAATTTGTCTGCCTCGATTACAGCTGGACAAGCCTCCATAGCGGCTGGGCTCAGCGAGCGTCATTTCCATCGGTTGTTCGTTAAAGAGATAGGCTTTACTTTCACGCAGTACGTCCAGAACCTGCGTATTGAGCGCAGCTGCGAGCTTCTGAGAACAACTCGTTTACCTGTGTCCGAAATCGCAGAAGCGGTTGGCTATCAGGACAAGGGTTTCTTTGTCAAACTATTCAAGAAGAGGACAGGTCATACGCCCCGTTCATATCGGAATGGGTAATTCCACAGCAGGCTGCCGGTAAGGACACCAAAGTCATGGCCAGTCGAAGGGTATTGACTATGCAGGTTGGTTTGCTATAATTGATATAAGAGAATTTAGCAAATAGGGGCATAGAACAATGAATAATGAAAGACAACCATTATATATGGTGATTCAGGAGCATTTTAAGCGCTTGATTACAACAGGGCAGCTGGCAAAGGATGACAAAATTCCAACAGAAAAAGAATTGATGGAGGAGTTTCACGTTAGCCGAATCACGGTTGCGAATGCCCTCACTCAGCTAGCCAAGGATGGTTGGATTTACAGAATACCTGGAAGAGGAAGCTTCGTCCATGGCAAGTCTATGCCTCAACCTGTTTCACACTATCAAGACAAGCCTGAAGTGAGCGAGCTTGAACCTAATGTGATTTCTGCGGAAAGCTATCAACCGCTGGCTACGAATCGCCGCCGAATGATCGGCTTCTTGATTCCGTCGTTAGAGGATTACTTTGCATTAAGATTGATTCAAGGCATTAATTCGATATTGGATGAGAGTGGTTATTATTTAGCTATTGTACTCACGAAAGATAACAAGGATAGAGAAAAAGAAGCGATTCGGGAGCTCATCCATAAGGGTGCAGAGGGCTTGATTATTTTTCCAATTGATGCGGAAACATATAATGAAGAAATCCTCGCATTGAAGATACGAAATTATCCATTTGTATTGATTGATCGAAATTTACCTGGCGTAGAAACGCATGTGGTGAGCTCAGATAATTTTCTGGGTACCCAATTGGCGGTCTCTCACCTTTGGGATCTGGGTCATCGGGATATCGCCATCGTTACAGATTCTCCGCTTTCTACAACTACAGTTGAAGGGCGGATTGCGGGTTATATGGAAGCTTTAAAGCAGAAAAATGCTTTGATCAATCCAGCATTCATTTTAACCGAATTCAGAATAGATTATAAAAAAGGCGTCGATGATCAGCATCCTTTGTATAGATATGTCCGTAATAAATTGGCTACGGCTTATATTACACTAAATGCTAAGCTGGGTCTTCATATTGCTGCCATCGCACAACGATTAGAGCTTAATGTTCCTGATGAACTTTCTATTCTCACCTTCGATGACCCATACTCGGGGGAAGGCGAAACAAGTGCTTTCACGCATGTTGCTCAATCCGAGATAGAGATAGGCAGACAAGCTGCGGAAATATTGATTGATTTGTTGGATAGCGACGGTGAAAGTGACGGCAAGTATCATAAGATTATCCTGCAACCGAAGTTAGTGGTGGGTAAATCGACAGGACCGTTAATAAAGTGATAGGAATATAAATGACAAAAAGCAACTCTTTGTAGGCCTAAAAGGTCCTTATAAAGAGTTGCTTTTTGTCTTGTATCGAAAAGTGGATATAAAAATACTATATTATTAAAAAACAAATTAAATTGATATATATGATATATTTATATTTCGTTCTGTACCATCTCAATTTCCTTATGTTTTATGATGTGGGAAGCGCACTTTTTTGATCAGAATTTTTGATGCGAGATACTACTTTTTACAAAAGCTTAACGACCTATGTCATTGTATATGTCAGTGACATGGATTAAGCTCAGTATAGATCACTGATCTATGTGTGATTCATAGCACTATGTGAAGCAACATTAATCAAACAAAGGAATGATGAACTAGCCGCCAAAGCTGCAGTCCATGATTTTGATTAAAACGAGGGATAATTAGAAATGAAAAATGCACACGAGTCAAAGAAACCAAGTCTACTTTACCTGCAAATAGCTGATAAAGCCATTGGCATTATCCAGAGCCGCAGGCTTCAACCGCATGATCCCGTCCCTTCGGAAGGAGAACTTGCGAAGTTGTTCGGTGTTAGCCGGATGACGAGTAAGCTGGCGCTGGAACGGTTGGTCGAGCAAGGTCTGGTGTACCGTTTGCCGAGAAGGGGGACCTTCCTTTCCGGACCAAGGGATGGAGAGCCTTACAACGGAGTACTTCCGTTAGAAAGTAAAGCGCTTCCAGTTGAGGAGAAGCAGAGTAAGCAGATAGCTCTCATAGTGCCCCATCTATCTGATTACACTTCAAAAATTATCGCAGCAGCAGAGATCGAAGTGCGAAAACACGATTGCGACCTTATTCTGAAAATCAGCAAGGATAAAGATGATGAGGATCGTTGCCTGCAGAGGCTTGTTGAAGGGGGAATAGGTGGTATCATTTTATTTCCCCAAGGGCGCAAGACATGCAGTGACCAGGTGCTGAGATTGAAATTACAGCAGTTTCCGATTGTTATTATCGATCGAATTTTTCGTGAGGTTCAGATTGATTGCGTGTATCACGATCATTATAAGGGTTCTTACCAGATGACCCAGTATTTGATCGAGAAGGGGCACCGGGAAATCGGATACACCTCGAACTCGATAGATAATATCACTAGCAGGGAGGAGAGGTATCTAGGTTATATCCAGGCATTGCTCGATCATGCTATTCCCGTCAAAAACCAATATATTCATTTTAAAAGCGTGGAATGCAATCCAAGTCGTATTAACGAGAGCGACCCGGAACAGGAACGGTTTATTCAGGAAAATCCGCAGATGACAGCCCTCATGTGCGGGGATGATCATGTGGCCATTTCAACCTTATATACAGCCTTGTGTATGGGGATCCCTGTCCCAGATAAGCTTTCAATTGTTGGGTTCTCCGATATCCATTTATCAGCGTTAACGCCGATTCCTCTTACAACGGTCAGACAGGATACCGGGCAGCTTGCCCAATCGGCATTTAATCTTCTTATGAAACGCATAAATCATTCACATGAGAAAACGATTACCATCAAAATTCAAACGAAGATCGTAGAGAGGAAATCTGTTCTTTAGGATTGACAGAAGGAGTTTATATGAAAATTCATTTTCTAGGAACCGCAGCTGCAGAGGGCTTTCCGAATGCATTTTGCCGCTGTGAGCATTGCCTCAAAGCACGGAAGCTTGGAGGGAAAAACATACGTACACGAACCTCGGCCATCATTGACGATGTCATCAAATTCGACTATTCGCCAGATTCTTATATGCAGGCGCTTCGCGACAACATTGATTTGGGCGCTATCGAGCACCTGCTTGTCACCCATACGCACTCCGATCATTTTAATGCTTATGATTTGGAATGCCGGAGAGCGGGAATTGCTCACGAACTTCAGCATCCGATGCATATCTATGGGAATGATGCCGTGATGTACCATACGCGTGTTGCTATCGGCCGCTTTGAAGGAGAAAGGTTTGCTTTTCATCTGCTGCGCCCATTCGAGACGATAAAGGTAGGTGATGCACTTGTTACACCGCTCCTGGCGGATCATGACCGTATGGAAACATGTTTGTTGTACGTGATCGAAAAAGAAGGCAAAAAGCTGTTGTACGGACATGATTCGGGCTGGTTTCCAGAAGTTACTTGGGCATGGTTAAAGGGGAAAAATCTGGATTGTGCTATACTCGACTGCACGCACGGATACACGGGGAATTCACGGGATCGCAATCATATGTGTATTGAGACGGTGCTGGAGGCTCAGCGTGAATTTCGGAAAGAAAACATCTTGAAAGAGGAAGGGCACATAATCGTCACGCACTTTAGCCATAATTCCAAACTGCTTCACGATGAATTTGACGAAATTTTCAAACCCGCCGGGGTTGTGGTGGCCTATGATGGATTGATTTTTAATATCTAGAAATCCAGATGCTAATAGTCCCACTTTTTATAAAAAATCAACTATATAAAAGGAGAGTCAAAAAAAATGATGAGAAAAATGCTAAGTGTATCTTTAATATCAATCATGTGTTTAGCGGTAACTGCCTGCGGTGGAGGCAATACAAACGGTAATACTGCGGGGACTACCGCACCGACTAGTACACCGGTCGCATCTGCACCTGCATCGAAAGAACCAGTTAAGAATGAAAAGTTGATTGTATATACGAACGCGAATTCAGACGGCAGAGGCGATTGGTTAGTCCAGAAGGCGAAAGACGCTGGATTTGAAATCGAAATTGTCGGGGCAGGCGGAGCAAATTTAACGAATCGCTTGATAGCCGAGAAAAATAATCCGGTTGCGGACGTCATTTACGGATTGAACAATATGCTATATGAAAATTTAAAGAAAGAAAAAGTTCTTGCCAAATATGCCCCTGCATGGGCGGGGGAAATTGAAGCGGGTTTGAACGACACGGAAGGATATTACCACGGTTTGGTCAAGCAAGCCATTCTGATTGGCTATAATCCAAAGTCTTATACAGTGGATACAGCACCGAAGGATTGGTCCGATGTGTATAGCAATCCGCAGTTCAAAGGCAAATATGAGACTCCCACTCAGCTTGATCAAATTACACCGCAGCTAATTGTGGCAAGCATATTGACTAAATACAAAGATGACAAAGGCCAGTATGGAATTTCAAAGCAAGGCTGGGATGAAATCAAGAAGTTGTATGACAACGGTGTCCCAGCTGTTAAAGGTGAAGACTTCTACCAAAATATGGTTAACGGAAAATCCCCGATTGGAGCCGTCGTTTCGGGCACTCTGCAGGCAAAAGAGAAACAATATGGGGTTAAAGCGGGAATTGTAAGTCCAAGTAGTGGAGTACCAATGATTGTAGAACAAGCGGCCATTGCGAATGGGACTAAGAAAATGGAAACGGCAAAAAGGTTTATCGACTGGATCGGTTCGGCGGACGTGCAAGGACAATTTGCCGCACAATTCAATGCCATGCCTGCGAATACGAAAGCTGTTGCAAAAGCAAACAAAGATGTACAAGCTCTTTATGCTTCAATCAAGCCAATAGCTTTTGACTGGGTATTTGTTGCTGGAAATCTTGGGAAATGGGTAGAAAAAATTCAATTGGAAATTATGAAATAAGGTTTGATGATTCAGGCTGCATGTTGGAATATTCCATGCATGCAGCCTGTTATATTTAAAAAATACTTTTTACAGAGGTTAAAAATGATTACATTTAAAGATGTTCAAATTCATTTCGGCGATTTCCATGCTATCAAGAACCTCAATCTTAACATCAGAGAAGGAGAATTTTTTACGTTTCTCGGGCCTTCGGGATGCGGGAAAACGACTATTCTTCGGAGCTTGGTCGGTTTTATAAATCCTGCAAGTGGACAGATCCTGTTGAATGATCGGGATATCACCCAAGTGCCTATTGAAAAGCGTGAAATCAGCATGGTCTTTCAAAGCTATGCTCTGTTTCCCACATTAAATGTATACGAAAACATTGCTTTTGGCATGCGGGTGAAAAAGTTCTCTAAAGCCGAAGTAGATAAGCAGGTTAAAGAGATTGCCAGAAAAGTCGATTTAAGTGAGGAACAGCTTGTCAAAAAAGTGTCCGAGTTATCGGGCGGTCAGCAGCAGCGTGTCGCTATCGCGAGGGCTCTTGTGCTTAAGCCAAGCATACTTGCATTGGATGAGCCTTTGTCCAATTTGGACGCCAAGCTGAGAGTGCAATTGCGTAATGAGTTAAAGGATCTTCAGAAGAAGTTTGGGATCACTACGGTATATGTAACGCATGACCAGGAAGAAGCTTTGACTTTATCGGATCGAATCGCTGTATTTAACAAGGGGATTGTTGAACAAGTCGGTACGCCGCGGGAAATTTACAATGAATCTAAGACGGAATTTGTTTGTAACTTTATAGGCGATATTAATCTGATTCAACCGGCGATTATTCATAACACTCCCTTAAAGGATTTAATTGACCCCACCAAGAAATCTTACATTCGAAACGAAAAAATAAGCCTAACACCAATAGCTCCCAATAATAATGCCGTTCAACTAAAAGGGAAAATTGTGGATCAGGAATTTTATGGCATATACACAAAGTATTCGGTGGAGATTGCAGGCGGCGGGATACTGAAGACCGTTGAAACAGAAAAAGGTCATGACCAATACCAAACGGGAGATGAGATTGACATCTATATGCATGCCGGCGATATTTTGCAGTACTAGGGGGTCACATTGTTGAACGTACAGAAAACTAAAAAAGCACGGTCGTCCGTCCCTTTGTCAACATTGATTTTCTATGCTTTGATAGCATGGTTTGTCATCGCCTTCCTGATTTATCCGAATCTTAATGTGTATTACGAAATCTTTTTCGGTAAGGGAAATTTTTCATTTGAACCCGTTCAAAAACTGTTATCCTCCTCCCGTGCCATGAAAAGCTTGTACAACAGCTTTATTTTAGCGATCTCGCTTATTTTTACGGTAAACTTTGTCGGGATTTTTTTGGTTCTGGTTGTCGAGTACTTTGATATCAAAGGCGCAAAAATATTAAGACTTGGTTATTTTACAACTCTCATCTACAGCGGCGTTGTGTTGGTATCAGGCTACAAATTGATTTACGGTGAAACGGGACTTATGACGAAAGTCTTGGCTTTTGTATTTCCTTCCTTTGATACGACGTGGTTTCACGGCTATTGGGCTGTTCTCTTTGTCATGACTTTCGCCTGTACATCCAACCATGTCCTTTTTCTAAGCAATGCTATGCGTAAAGTGGATTTTCAAACGATCGAAGCAGCGAAAAACATGGGGGCATCGCCCTTTTATATTCTGAGACGCATCGTACTTCCCGTTTTGAAGCCGACTATTTATGCGTTGACGATTCTCCTCTTTCTTACAGGATTAGCTGCAACTTCGGCGCCTCTGATTCTGGGAGGGACGGAATTTCAAACGATTACGCCTATGATTCTTGCCTTTGCCAACAGCACTTATTCCAAAGATTTAGCCGCGTTGCTCGCGCTCGTTCTCGGATTGGCAACCATGGTTTTGCTGTCCATCATGATCCGATTTGAAAGAAAAGGAAATTTCATGTCGGTATCCAAAGTTAAATCCGAGATGGTTAAGCAAAAAATCATTAATCCGCTTGCGAATGTGCTTACCCATGCCGCAGCCTATCTTCTGTTTCTGATCTATGTCATTCCGGTCATTCTCATTATTGCTTTTTCCTTTACAGATGCCCAAAGCATTGCAAAAGCATCGATTTCCTTTAGCAATTTGACATTGAACAATTACATCCATGTGTTTTCAAGTCTTTCCGCTTTTAAACCTTATCTGGTAAGTGTCTGCTATGCAGCGGCAGCGTCAATTACCGTCGTGGCTCTGGCTTTAATGGCTTCCCGGATATTGCATAAATATAAGAACACCTGGACCGATATGCTGGAGTATTCCCTGCTGATCCCGTGGATGCTGCCTTCAACATTAATTGCAATCGGTCTGATTGTCACCTTTGGCACGCCTCGGCTTATTATTGGCAATAACGTGTTGGTCGGATCCGTATGGTTGCTGTTCATTGCCTATGTGATCGTCCACATTCCATTTACCCTTCGTATGGTGAAGGCATCCTTCTTCAGTCTTGATAGCAATCTTGAGGATGCAGCCAAAAATTTGGGCGCCAAATCCTTTTATACCTTCAGAAGGGTACTTCTGCCCATCATTCTTCCCTCCACGCTGGCTGTCCTTGCTTTGAATTTCAACGGGATATTGGCGGATTATGACCTGACGGTATTTCTGTATCACCCTCTGTACCAGCCGTTGGGCATCGTTATCAAAAATAGTACAGACGCAGATGCGGTGGCTGATACAAAAGCGCTGACTCTTGTCTATTCTGTGATTTTGATGATTATGTCAGCCCTTACCTTATATTTTGTATACGGTAGAAGAAGTAAAGGCTAGTGTCAGCATATCTTGTCCAAGCGAAAGGGAATAGAGAGACATCGACTGGACAAAACATTGAAAATGAAAAAAAACTGAACTTTGACCGAAAGTTGGACACTTAGAAAAAAAGTGACCTCTTTCGGTCTTTTTGTGTTAACTGGCGAACGCTAGCAAACGTGGTTACTATCGATGGATAGCAGCGGAAGAAGTTCGATGAGTTAGATCATCGTGGCAGCTTAACATTTCCAAAATTACGGGAAATACGGATAAGCCAATGCAATTTAAATGAGTTAATTTCAGATGACTTATTCATGTAAGTTATTATGTACAGGCACTTCTAGGCTCTCACCCACATACACTAATACTAAGCTTAAAGCGGAGACTTCCGAACAGCTAAGATCCGCTAACATTGAAGGGGGTGGCTGGAATGCCTGGATTGTTTAGCGCAATAGCCGTATTAATTAAGCAGCTAACCTTACTTGTATCCTATGTCAAAAATAATGCGTTTCCACAGCCTCTCACTGAGGAAGAAGAAGAACGACATTTGAGGCTTATGGCAGAAGGTAATGATCATTCCAGAAACAAACTGATTGAGCATAATTTAAGGTTAGTTGCCCATATAGTAAAGGGGTTGTGGACACGAAGCAAGGTAGTTTTATTGGACAAGCATTAGTAGAAGTAACAAGTGCCAGGGGTTAAACAGGGGTATTCGGTAAATGAATAAGTTAAATGATTTGCTTCCTTTTAAGGAAGCTTTTTTGTCTTTTTGAGAATTTAGACCTATAAAGCAACATTTTCTCTCCACAAACGACAAAACAAATGGTACAATTTTACTATTCGCCCAAATAAGGAAAATTGTAAGGGTTGTATCGAACCTCTAAAACAAGAATATACATCTTAATATTTTGAAAAAATGAAGTATTTATGTTTATAAAGTTCATTAATTGGGGGGCATGTTATTGTTTACCTCTTTGAGAGTAGAAAACTACAGAGGATTAAAAGAAGTATTTATTCCTATGTCATCATTTGTTTGTATTATTGGCGAAAACAACGCCGGCAAATCTACGACCTTGCTAGCTATTAGTTTATTTATTACAGGCTCAAAATTAACATCTAACGACTTTTTTAATTCTTCAAAGCCTATACGGGTAGAGGTGGAAATTAAGCTTAATGAACATCAATTAGTATTATTGACCCCTGAAGAGAAAGCAATTATTGAAACGTTAATTCAAAACGGAAGGTTGAAATTAATAAGAAGGTATGACTCCTCAGACACAGTTGGTTCACTTTGTATAAGAGAAAAGGCTCCAATTGATAAGCGATATGATATGAAAAAGCTGGAGGAACAATTAAAAGGAAAATCCGGTTATGCTGTTGAAGAATTGATGCTGAGCATTTTTCCTGAACATGCTAGTGATTGGACGGGGTTAACGACTCAAAAAAGTGCAAAAGAAGTTACTCTGAAATTGATAAGTCATCTTTCGAATGAACAGTTGGTAGAAACAGATAAACCATTAGCTGCAAACGTCGTATCCATTGTAAAAAAGATACTGCCTGAACCGATATTAATCCCTGCTGTTAAGGACATAACCGACGATGTAAAAACGAAAGAGTCGGCAACGTTTGGGAAACTCCTGGCTATATTAATGAATTTAATCGAAGGTGCAGAAGAAGTTAAACAAATTGTTGAATCCTTTAACAAGCTAAAAGGATTATTAAACAAAATTGTATCTGAGGATGGTACTGTCTTAGATAATAGACTTAAGCAAGTTGTTAATATTGAAAGTTCTATAAATACATATTTAAGAGAGAATTTCCCGAAAGCTAAACTCGAGTTTCAAATACCTCCACCACAATTAAGACAAGTCTTTTCCACAGCGCAAATTATGGTTGACGATGGGGTGATTGGAGATATTGAGTCAAAAGGCGACGGCTTAAAACGAGCAGTTATGTTTTCAATTTTGAGAAGTTATGTTGAGTTGAAAAGGCAAGAATCAAATATTCAATTATCGGTTAAAAACGTAAGACAACAATACATTTTTTTGTTCGAAGAACCTGAGCTATTCCTTCATCCGCAATCACAAAAAATACTTTTTGAGGCATTATCCAAGCTTTCTTCTGGTCATCAAATTGTTGCAACTACTCATTCCCCAGCATTTTTTTCACCAACTTCAACTGGGGTATTTGTAAAAATGAGCAAAGATTATATTGCTGGTAGTAAACCAATATCTAAAGCAATATTTATTGATCTACATAATGATATGAGTAAAAAAGATTTCTTTCAGATATTGTGTTATGAAAATAATGCAGCGGCTTTTTTTGCTCAGAAAGTATTGTTAGTTGAAGGTGATTCGGATATATACTTTTTCAAGCATATTTCAAAAGTGTTAAATAATGAATGGGATTTTGACAATAAAGGAATTCCTGTAATCAAATTAAACGGTAAGGGGAATGTTGCTCGCTTTAAGGAGTTTTTTGGTTATTTTGGAATTAAAGTGTATTGCATTCTTGACTTAGATGTATTAATTGGTGGATTTGCTAAGTTGGAAGCCGCGGCAACAACTACTGAAATAAGGGCTTCAATGCTTGAAGTGATTGATAGAATAATAGATCAAGAAAATGTGATAATACCGTTAGGGAAAGAAAAAATTGTGCGTCTTGTTCAGAGTTACACATGGAGAGACAGGTATACTCAATTCATGAGATATGTAACAAAGGTTTCTGCAGGAGAGCTTTTGTCGGATGAAGAGAGAATGGAACTAGAATATCTCTTCCCAGAGGAGAAAAACGAAGGGCGAAAACTTGTTTTACAAAGAGGTTTTGATGCACTACCTTCCAAGTTGGATACCATTATTGCTTTATACGCAGAAAATACTTATGTATTATCGCAAGGCGCTGTAGAGAATTATTATCCAGCCGGAGTACAAGGTGGTGACAAACCCACAAGAGCGATGCAGGTCTGCCAACTCCTAAATACCCGAGATGAGATTAATCAGGTCTGCCCTTCATTAGAGATTAATGGAGAAACAACAACTGAATTTGAACATATTTTCAAACGTATATTCAGTTGATTCTTTTTTTAAAAAGGTTGCCTAATCGACCTCCGGGGACTTGTTAAATTTTGGTTTCTTTATTTTCTATTACAGATTATTAATTTAAGCCAGTGAGGGTTCGCGGATGTATGAACGTTATCGGAATATCTTTTCATTGAAAAATAAATTGAAATTCATATTATGTTAATATAATTTAATTTAGGGAGAGGTCATTATGGATTCAGATTACTCAAACTTAAGTGAGCTCACAAAAATTGTTTCTTATAATATTTCTAATACAGTTAGTGTCTTAAATATGCAAATGAATGAGAAAGAGATAGATTTAAGTCCAGAGTTTCAGCGTCAATTTGTTTGGGATATGAAGCGAGCAAGCCTGTTTATTGACTCTTTATTAATTGGATTACCAGTTCCAAGCATAATATTGGGGAAGTCTAAGGAGAGCGAATACTTTGTAGTAATTGATGGGCAACAAAGGCTAAAAACTATCTATTATTATTTGAAGGGTTTCTTTTTTCAAAATAATAATGAATCTGTTTTCAGATTAAAGAATCTAGAAGGTCGTTCCTGGAATAATTTAACTTTCGAAGAACTTGAGGATGTACATAAGAGAAGACTCAGAAATGCGGTTATTAGTACGACAATAATAGAGGATATTGATACAAGGCCCGATGTTGTACATGATTTATTTCATAGACTTAACACAGGTGGTATGCCATTAACAGATCAGGAAGTAAGAAACTGTTTTTATGCAGGTGAATTTGTTCATCTATTGAATGATTTAAATAATGATAATCAAAAATGGAAAATTTTGATTGGGAAGCCAAATGGAGACAAGAGACTCCGGGATGTTGAAATGTTATTAAGGTACTTTGCTCTACTCTTCAATTCAGAGAACTATACATCTCCAATGAGAAACTTTTTAAGTGATTTCTTAGGAAACCATCAAAATGATAAGGAATTCTTGCGTAAAATAACCGATATATTTAATGAAACGGTCGAAATTATTTATAATGAGATTGGTTTTAATGCATTCAAAAAATATAATCGTATAAATAAATCAATATGTGATTCTTTAATGGTTGCTGTGTCGAAAGTTATTATGAATAAAGGTAATTTTGGGAATATCAGGAATAATTATTTGCGGTTACTAGAGGATGATGGTTATACACTTAATATTATTGAGAGAACATCTACTGATATTAATGTAAGAAGCAGACTATACCTCGCCGAAAAATATATTGCAGGTGAGGAAAAATGATTCAAAATTCGCCTGATTTAATTACTTACAAAACGAATCTAGATAGTTGCATTGCCGCTATTAGAAGGCATAAATTGGATAGCTCCCCGGCTATTAAAGTATTATCCTTGCTGAATGTCACAGTATATGTGTTGGCTACAAGATTTATTGAGGCTTCAGTAAAACATATAATTCACAATTGTTGTATAATGCGTGGGGACTCACAGCAACAATTAGAAGATTTAATTACTAGTTTGAAATCTTTTAACAATCCTGAATACGGGAATATCGTGAGGATGTTCAACGATAAATTAAATTTCAATATTAATGAAGGATTGTCTTCAAGAAAGTTTGAACAGAGTGACATTACCTTCTTAAATGAAGTTGTAAATAATAGGCATCGTAATGTACATGCAAATTCTGATGCCACGACTTGGTATAATTCAAATCAAAAAGATATAGAAGATTTTCTAAGAGAATATCCCAGTATAGTAAAAATTATTGGTTACTTGGATTCTATTGAATTTAATAGAGACACTGGAACTTTTTTGGTTCAGTAAGGAGAGAAGAGCAAAACGATTTTATCTTTTCATATTTATTAGAAAAATGCAAGCATTTCCACTGAAAAAAGGTACAGCCGATAACACTGTATTCACGACGCTGTGCCTCTGATTTTCTAGAGGCTCTCTTTTTAAGCTAACTGCTGTTCTAAACTGTTTAATGAAGCTTTTTCGGCAGAAGATTGATTTTTACAATGTAGCTATTATGGGATGAGGGTTTCGAATTGTGGATAGAAATGGGGAATCGTTCACTTCAATTGCCGAGGTAATTAAGCCTGCTAACATTTTTAAGAGTTAGACGTATTAAATTCCTTCTACTTCCTTTTTTACAGAGGATGCAATAAACAGAACATTAACCTAATTAATTTAGTTCAACAATGCAACAGCTTGAGGTTTAACTGGGTCGCCGAACCAACTTGTAGTAGAAGAAAGTAAAGCAAGAAGTAGCTGCAGCCAGCAACAACAGCGGCGGCGATTTTAATTTCAATTAGATTATAATTACATCAACATAAAACATCTGATTTTATGAACATGCAGCCCCGCGGCTAAATATCGCGGGGCTTTTGTTGTTGAATTGAAAAGAATATGGTAATGGTAGAGGTTGATGTAAGTTCTAATGCCAGTTAGGAGAGAGAAGAGGAATATGTTTACGGCTATCTACGTGCGTGTATCAACGGGAGTCCACGCAAATGAGGGAACGAGTTTATCAGTTCAGACAGAAATGTGCATTAAGAAAGCAAGGGAGCTTAATCGAGATAGTGACCGAATTAAAGTGTATACAGAAGAGGGGGAGAAGGAATGACAAGTCGGCAAATGTTATATAAATTGATGCCTTTGAATTCCCCCTCTTAAATATGACACTAAATTATGACACCGTTTAATGCCTTATTATTGCGTTGTTGTTAGAGCGGTGCCATAACTTTTGAGATTTGATCCTTTTTTTAGCCCAGTGGAGACGCCGCGGATTAAACTAACGGTTAGGTACTTAAAAAGGCACCCACATCAGTGAGTGCTCGGGATAATACTAACATAAGATAAAGAATTCAAAGGGAATGCTCAGTAACTAGCTTCTCATAGAGAACTTGATTATGCTTCACCTTTATTCCATAGTTTCTAACATAATTCGAATGGACATATCCAACTGTCGTATGTTTATCTTTATGCCTCAGTAGCTGTTGGATAATTGCTATATCACTACCGTTCTCAAACAAATGAGTTGCAAAAGTGTGCCTTGTTATGTGAAGGTGGTTTTCTGGAATATTAGCTAATTTCAAGTAATTTCTAAACAAATCTCTGACCGTCGCGTATTGTAAGGGAAGGCTGTTTTTGTTTTGAAATAAATAATCACTATTTGCGAGCCTTAACTGTTTACAGTAAAATTCTAACCCCTTCTCAATCCCATGTTTTAGCACTACGGTTTGGCTTTTTCCTGATTTGGTCTTCCCAAGGTTGATAAATCCATGTGTGAAATCAATCTGAAACATGCGAAGACTCAATATTTCAGAGATTCTGCAACCTGTAGCAAAAATAAGGCAGAACAAAGCCAAATCCCGATAGTAATCTCGAGACTTACTCACTAATGTATGTAAAAATCTCAAAACATCATGGCGTGATAAGGTTTTTATCGGACGTTTTACCGGTTTCAGTTCCTCGAAATTGAAATCCATTTGCCTAGTAGGATTTGGAAACTGATATTCTCTTTCAAGGAACTTAAAGAAGGCACCTAGGGATTTTCTGAGTAATGTAAGTTTGTAATATGAAAATCCCTGCTTACTTCTAAAATAGTGGTCAAGTACCTCTGAGTTGATAGGATTGTGTTTAAGTACTTTACCCGTTATTTGGTTTGAGAGTGTGAAGATTTTCTCAAGATGGACTTCTTCTAATTTGGTTTCTTTAAGCGTAGCTAAGAATTGTGCAAAATCTGATAAATTGTTTTGGTGTGTGGCCTTACTATTTTCAGATACATTACTAGTTAGGATAAACAGTTGAATGTCTTTATATAGATTCTTCATTCGAATATTCTACTCCTCATTAATGCCAAATGCACTGAATAATAGTTTTTCAAAAGCAAACGGATATTTTTCAGTAATATGCTTTTGAAGATCACGTGGGAAAAGTTGGATATAAATGTATGTGGTTTCAGGTGATTTATGGCCGAGAATTTGGCTTAAATAAGCAGTATCCATGCCGGCCAGTAAGCATCGAACAGCAAATGTGTGACGGAAAGAGTGAGCCGTATATGGTTCTGTGAACTGCAGTTTATTACAAATTACAGATACCATACTGTCAATGCTGCGAACTGAAATGGGTATTTCCCTCGTTGTACCGAAATCTCTACTAAATAAGTATCCTGTTAAGTTTCGATTCCACTCATTGACGCCAGTAAGGTTAAGGTAGTCCAGCACTATTTTCTTTACTTCTGGGAATATTGGTATATTTCGATCCTTGTTTCCTTTACCCTTATTAATTTGGATAACACCATTTTCGATATCAAAATCACAAACACGAAGATTGGAAACTTCACTTACTCTGCACCCAGAACCAAGCAAAAAGCTAAAGAGGGCATGATATCGATAGCCATGGGTACGTTGAAGTGCTTCTTTCAGGAAATCAAAGACCTCATTATCCTTAAAATAACGAGGTCTAAGATCAACTGATTGAAACGAAAACCTTTTTTTATATTGCTTATCTGTAAAGTCTGAGTAATAGCAGAAATCCAGAAACTCTCGGATTATTGCTTTATAAGTATTTGTGGTTCGGATTGCTAAGGTTTCAATTTTTTCTGATTTCTCTGTGAGAAGAAAATCTAGAAACAATTCTTGGTTTAATTGATTGATGGTAAGTTCAGAATGGTGTGCCACTAGGAATTTTTTAAATCGTTTTAGAAAGTTAGTGTATGTTACGAACGTGTTATGCGCGATTTGATCCAATTTTAAGAGTTTTTTCAGATGATCCATATATATGTCTAGTACAAATAATACTGAAGGTTCATCTTTTGAACTTTTCCCTTGTGTGCCGCCAGACTGGATGAAAGCAATGAATGTTACTGCTAAACCATACTGTCCGCCAATTGACGGCGTATGCTGTCCTAAACCTGACGGACAAGCTGTCCAGTCGATGGTTTAAAAAAAGGGAGAATCAAGAACATTCTCCCTGGATGACGCGTTTGACCATATGATCGTCGATGATGCGATGCCCATTCTGGGCGCCGTAGATTAAACTGTGTGTACAAACTTTATTGACGAGTCTAGCTGAGCCGCTAGAAAACCGATAAATATCCTCAATCGCTCCATCCGAGAAGATCTCATTCTCAGCCCCAGCATAC
>NZ_AUGY01000051.1 GCF_000422905.1 Paenibacillus alginolyticus DSM 5050 = NBRC 15375 | reverse complement strand
GATGAATACCTTAACTTCTCCAGTCGCATTCCTACAGATTCGCCTTCGACTACCAATAACCTTAAGTCCTTCGCCACAACAGGGGCAAGGCACGATTTCCACACACCTAACAAAAAACGCCGGTGACCTTCTCAACCAGCTCATAATTTGATACAATGACCATGTTATTTTTTGTGAGAGGATGTCTCCGGTGTACCTGCGCTAACAGGTACACGTTTTATGGAGGCGTCCTTTTCCTTTACTGTGATACGGTCATTATATTCGTCAATCCCTGGACAGGCAATTCCGTCAGCTTTTGGGCATTATGATTCAGCGGCAACAGTCATAGATCTAAAATTTACGAACTGGTATTACAGGGAAGCATATAATGAACCAGATGATAGATAATTAAATGAAGCTATAGATGTTGAGAAAACAACAATGGCTAATATCTTAGTAAAGGAGATGTTGATAGCGTAGGGGAAATAGTAAGTAAAGCGCTAACGGACACGGAAATAAAAGCATTTATTAATATAATAAAAAAGTGACTCTTTTCTGATCGTTGATTTATTGTTACAAGCACAGGTACTTAGTGTTATCTGGGGTTACGGATGAACAAAATAATAAAGTAGTAGTTAAGGGGAGGAATTATTTTTGGCTATAGAAATGAGAGGTAACTGTGAAAACTGTACAAAAGAACTTCATAAAAATTCGGTAGCTTATATTTGTACACATGAATGTACATTTTGTCATGAATGTACGGAAAGTACGAATTATGTATGTCCTAATTGTCGAGGAGAACTTGTGAAGAGGCCTAGAAGTAGGGAATCGTCAAGTTGTCCGATAAAATCGTAAAAATTTAGGGAATCTCTTCTATTATTCTTAACTACTAGAAGCACACAACGATAATCAAAGCAAAGGAAGGACAGCACGACTAATTAAATCATCACACCGGTTAGTATAAATGAGAATTTTTGATTATTTTAAAGCAAAGTTTAGTTAGAAGAAAACGTTAAGCCAATATGCACATTCGCGGCTTTTTTCAATAAGTTGGTTAAGGAAGCGAGTCCCGAAGAATCAATGGCAGACTGTCACAACCAGATGCCGATGGAGATTGTCCGGCTGATCAAAAAAGATTGGAAAAAATTGAACGAGTTGTATAGGACGGTTTCTTCGGATCTCAAAAAAGATGGCGTGTGCCAGTGGGACTGGTTCTATCCGAACCGTTTCGTCATCGGAGGCGACGTGAAGCGAGGAACCGTGTATGGTATTCGTGATTCGGGCCTGATTATTTGAACGGTCGTCGTTGACCGTTGCCAGAGTGGGAGAAACGAAAAAGGATTAAAACAAGCAGGTGAGCTTGTAGGCGTACATATTCATCCACATCAACTAAGAAATAATTTTGCTAAATATTACATACAAAACGATATTTTTCAACGTACATAATACAATACCGACAGTCGGTATTGTAAATACGATATTTGGAAGGATTTGATACTCAGGTGAAACAAAATATGATTTTTCTGTTGAACGGATTTCTATTATTGCTGACAACTGGTATAGTCACTGGATTAGGCTTTGGTGTGTTTATTTTTATTGCCAAAATCATCATGCCACTCTTATCAGGGATTTTTCATACTACGAACAATGGATATAACCTCCCAATGTCTATCATGTTTGTTACATTAGTGATTGTACTTGCATTGGCTCAAATGTGGTTAAGTGGTAAGTATATCCTTCCTTATTTAAGCAAAAGTTCAGTTCCACAAAACAACAACCTATAAGCAAATATATCGTTTTCAATATAACTTACAACAAAAAGATCTATCTGGGTCATGTCCCAGGGATGTCGTATGTCGGATTTATTACGTTTGTTTTTGCAACAAAGTTCCCGACAACCATCGGTAAGGGATATCAGATCAATGAAACTTTGAGAAGCCAATTCATTATGGGCATGCAGAATCCTTTGCCAAAAATATACTTCCAAGTAACATGAAGGATGATGAACTGAAAGCCATTTAATGCCTGATTCTCCTGCAGATCGGAGATCAAAATATTCAGTATAATCCTCAAAAACGATAGCCAGAGCCAATCACTTAGTTCCGAACGACCGGCGCTATAAATTCATTGATGATTTCGTTTTTTCAGTACCTCGGTAAATCAATAGGGAGATGTAGAATGACTGCTACATTATCCGAACATTTAGGCGGATTATCATTGTCATATCCGGTGTGCTACTTTTTCTAGCTCATATTCTGAATCTTGAAGCACAGCAATGGATACCTAACGCAAATCATCATCTTTTGTTAATGGAACAAGCGGACCTGGTTAACCGTTATATGATTTACTTTTTGATAAAATAGTATAGAAGAATGTGGGAGCGCTTCTGCGATTGACTTCAACTACCGGAAAACGAGAACACAAGAATACAAATCACAGGTAGGATTTTACTTTTATTAATAATAACATGAGGAGCCCTATCAATAATGGAGATATTGGCATGGTCTTACCGGCGTATCGCCCTTTTAGATGTTCCCGTCATGCTGGACTGGTATAATAACCGCGAGTTGCATGAAACTGCGAACGCCAAAACGTTTCACCCCTACACGATCAAAGAATTGACCAAATACTGGCAAAAAAAGATTAACCGTACCGACGCTAGTTATTACGCCATAATTATAAACGAGCGGATGATTGGCCGTGTGAGTCTGAAAGGCATGGACTCGACAGGTGAGGGTATTGAATACGCCATCGTGATAGGCGATCCATCCCTGTACTCACGTGGGCTTGGTACCGAGATTACGATATGTATGTTGGAGAAAGCCTTTTCCGATCCGCGAGTGCGATATGTACAGCTTGACGTGCGGCTGGATAATAAAAGGGCCATCCGCTGCTACGAAAAAACGGGCTTTCGCAACATAGATTCCTTTCTGGAAAATGGCGTTTCTATGCGCCGAATGAGAGTTACAAAGTAGAAAGATTAAAGAATCGTTAGGATGTTTCGGAATTAGCTATATTGGGATTAAAGAGCATATGGATGTTAAAATGAACAAAAACTTATGTTTCAAAAGGAGAAAGAGATGAGAGAAATTACACTTGCCAATGGGATGACAGTAGAAGTTGAATGCTTAAGTTGTGCTTTAACTGGTGGATTAGTTGAACTAACTGGTGGTGTAGTTTATGAAGATGAGTTCTTCCATGCTCATCAGGATGTGGCGTATCCTATCCCTGGATTAGTTATCCTTGCGTCTAAAAGGCATTTTTATTGTATGGATGAACTAACTGATGATGAATCTTTTCGTTATATAGAGTTGGTAAAAAAGATTCGTGATGCCCAAAGAAAAGAGTTAGGGATTGATTATGTTTATTATTTTTACAATGAAGATACTACACATCATTTTCACCTTTGGATAGTCCCAAGATTTGAGTGGATGAAACAATTCGGGAAGTCTGTTGAATCGTTAAGACCAGCACTGTTATATGCAAGAAATGAAATGAATAATGAAGAGAATATGAAATATGTAATCGAAAGTATAAACAAATTAAGAAAAGTTTTAACCTAACGGAGACCGGTGCACTGGGGAGAGGGCTGTCAGCGACCGTACGTGGCAGGTTGTCTCTCGGATCTTCCTGCTAACGTAAGATGAGTACGTCCAAATCCAAGTTAGTTATCCTTTGGGGGGACAAAAGAGAATCTCGACTTTCTGCATGCATCACGAAAAATTCCAAAATAGTATAAGGGAGTAGAACGTTATATCTTGCGCAGCTACCCCTCGAATACGGCTTTTAATATGAGGAGCTTGGTGCAACAACTAAAATAGGATAGTTTGATGTACCGTGGTCGGTGGAGTCAGACTAAACAGATGGGCTCTAAGGGCAACATAGTTGATCGACTTTCAAGCTTTCTCACCCAGCCGTAGTAGAAGTATTGAGGGATTTCATTATTTTCATCCTCTGTGGTGCAGCGCTGTGACGAAAAGAACTGTCCGTATATTGCGCCATGGATCTTTTAGAGACATAAACAGGCACTGGACGCGAGGATACGCTGCATTTGATTATCGAAGTTGCAAGAGGTTTACGCGTCGGTTTTGCCATTGTGCTAGGAACGGCGTCTTCCCATGACACAGTCGACCTGTTACGCCTCGTCTTAACGGATAAAGGGAAAGGATTCGGGAAATGGACGTGACACGTCAAGCGTTTTGTCGCCCCGGCGTATAACAGGAACGCAAATGCGGTTTCGCGAACTGGATCCATGGTTGTTGTTGGAGTGTGATCGAGAGTTGCTTGCTCAAGATGTTCTGTTAGCGTTGTACGCTAGAATTGCAACATGTCTTAAACACGGGATGGACATAACCGAATATATACGAGTATGGATGTATTGGAAGTTAGTTACGGACTTACGGTAATTTACAAATAGTCAAATAGAATGTTGAAGTCCGCTGTGAAGCCGTCTAGAGGATTAACCGATGCTAAATTTAACTGTATAGCCTAAGAAATGAGCTTTGTCAAAAAGGAGCGCCTCAGTATGTTTTTCCACGGGTTCGATGCCCCCGATGCATCCTTAAGAGATACAACAGTTGTCGAATCAAGTTTGTCATATAATCAGGATCTTTTTGCAAATTCCCTTTAGGTTGAAATTGGCGGTCCGGAGAATAGTCTTGAGGAAGACTACCGAGCTGTAGGTATTTTTAGTGTATTAGCCGATATTATTCAAAAACTAAGTAAAGAGAGGTCGTTGACTGCTGAACAGTCATTCGATCTCTCTTTTTAAATTATGCTTCCGAAGAAAATTTCTGCACGTATTCATTGCAATGTTTAACATCCAGGGCTTTAGGTTAGCAATTGTTTGATAATCCTGTTGAAAGATTTTGATAAAAACTTCTTGGCAGACATCTTCAGCATCATGTTGGTTTTTAAGCATATAGTAACACGTTCGATAAACATCCATGTGGAATTGTTCAAACAGTTCTTTATCTGTCATTGATCAAACTATATGAATCTCATTATAACGTTTGTCCACTATCAATCGTAATGATTTGACCTGTCATAGCTTCTTGTTCCAAGGCGGCACAGATAAATTTAGCAATATCTTCAGGTGTTGAAATACGCTGCAGCAGAAGGTTAGGAGCTAATCTCTGCATTTATTCTTCCCTTCCAGCCCACCATCTTGTCGCGACGGCTCCCGGTACAACGCAGTTGACTCTAATATCCGGTGCTAAGGCACGGGCTAACGATTTCGTAAGACCGTTAACTGCTGCTTTGGATACGGCGTATGGAAGCGAGGAGCCTAATCCTGTTTGTCCCGCTATACTGCCGAGATTGACGATTGCTCCTTGTTTATTCATTTTCATGAAAGGTGCAACAGCTCGCGCGCAGTAGTACATGCCTTTGACATTTACATCAAAAAGTTCGTCCCAAACTTCTTCTGTTGCCGCTTCCAGATCATCAAGTGGGATATGCCGGGTAATGCTGGCATTATTCACAAGCAAATCTATCGTTCCGAATTGTTGTACCAATGTATCAACCATTTCCCTGACTTCCTTGTCTTGAGAGACATCAGCTTGCACGGCAATTGCGCGTCCGCCATTTACATTAATGATTTGTGCTGTTTCCTCCGCATCGGCTTTGGAGCGCGAATAGTTCACGGCGACGGTTGCCCCCCGCTCGGCTAGTGTCAGGCAAGTAGCCCTTCCGATCCCAGTACCACCTCCAGTAACAAGAGCCACTTTGTCTTTTAAATCCATAATGAGTCATCTCCTTTTGCTGTACAATGATATTAATGATTGTATATTGCTATTTGCAATTTGTATAATTGAATTAATTGAACATTGAGTTCAAAAAAAATGAACTTGTAGCTAGGGGCAATGTGATGGATCTTAAAACATTAAAAACGTTTCAACTGATCGTAAAGTACGGTAGTTTTAACCGTGCAGCGGATGAAATGAATTATGTACAATCGACCGTTACGATGCAAATTCAAAAGCTTGAATCCGAATTGGGCGTTCAGCTTATCGAAAGAGGAAAGAAAATCCGGTTAACAGAAGCCGGAAAACTATTCTACGAACAGAGTTTGCAAATTGTAAAGAATGTAGATCAATTACAAACGAACTTGTCGGATTTTCAACTAGGCGAGAGGGGGAATATCCGTTTAGGTGTGACGGAGCCAACTGCCAGTTATCGATTACCGGTTATCTTAGAGAGGTTTTTATCACAATTTCCGAAAATTCGCATCTCTTTGGAATTTGGCAACACGCCAACATTGAGCGAGCGGCTTCTGAAAGGGGATATTGACTTAGCTCTTTGTTCGGCGCCTGATCTCGGTTCTGAGCTTTATTTTGAACCCTTATTTAGGGAAAAGTTTGAGGTCTTGATGCCGGAGAACCATCCACTTGCCCAAAAAGCGGTTATTGCGCCAGAGGATATATGTGGACATCGTCTGTTAATCACGTCAGCAACCTGTCCGTACCGTAGAAAACTTGAGATGGTATTGCAGGAATCGGGGAACATTCCGATCGATACGATGGAGATTGGCAGTATGACTGCTCTAAAACATTATGTCGAAAGCGGATTAGGTATTGCCCTGGTGCCAGAGATTATTTTAAAACCAATGCCTTTAGGTACTACGACTCGGCCAATGAGCGGCAGTCTGATAGACATGCCTTTCGGTATTCTCTCCAAGCCAGCGGAATATCCGTTGAAGCTGGCTAGCTCAAAGCTTTACCCATTTCTCAAGCAAGAACTTCTTGAACATGTCCCCAATTGACTCAAAACGTAGACCCGCAGCCCGCTGCTGTGGGTTTTTTGCTTGTGAATTACAAAGATCGTTAATTATTGTTATATTTCTGAAAATTATCGTGTAGAGATCTCTTTGATTTCATTCCTATAATGGACATGAATGTAATTACATTGTACAAGGAGAGATTTTATGCGAGAAAGGATTGCGAAATGGGTAGCTTTGTTCATGCTTTTGTTTATGGCGGTCCCATCCAACGCGGGTATTGGCATTCAAACCGCGTATGCGGAAAGTCAAACCTATGAAGCCGAAGCCTCGGTTAATGTTTTAAGTGGTAACGCATCCGTGACCGATTGCACCGTATGCTCGGGAGGAAAGAAGGTAGGCGGCCTCTATCAAGGAAGCTCACTGCAATTCAACGGAGTTACCGTGAACGAAGCTGGAAGCTACAAGGTGTCGGTTTCTTACATATCCGGCGATCCTCGTTCGGTGAACATCCGTGTAAATGGAGGGAGTGCGGAAAATTTCGATTTTCCCAAAACGGCTGATTGGAGCACGGTTGGCACTTTTGATGTCACGCTGCAATTAAATGCCGGTACGAATACAATCGTGTTCGACGACGGTAACTGGTATTCACCCGACATTGACAAGATCGTTATAGCGCCGACAACAACTCCCGGTGGTGGAGGCGGAAGCGAACCGCAGCCGACATTTGCACAATATTACGAGGCTGAGTCTGCTGTAAATATGCTCACTGGCAAAGCTTCCGTGTCCAATTGCGGCACGTGTTCAGGAGGCAAGAAAGTCGGCAATTTGTATCAAGGAAGCTCGTTGCGATTCAATCAAATCCAAGTGAATGCACCCGGTATCTACACAGTGAAACTGTCCTATATTTCCGGCGATCCCAGGTCTGTTCAAGTCAGCGCGAACGGAGGAGCGTCAGAGCTCTTTGATTTACCGAAAACGACGGATTGGAGTACGGTCGGCACGTTTGACGTTGATCTTTCTTTAGCAGCGGGCAGCAACACGATTCTCTTGTCTGACGGCAATGGTTACTCCCCTGATATCGATAAGATCGCAGTATCGCCTAAAATTGTTACGTATGAAGCGGAATCTTCTTCTAACACACTGGCCGGCAAGGCAAGCATTTCGAGTTGCAGCAGCTGTTCCGGGGGCAAAATAGTCGGCAATTTATATCAAGGCAGCTCCTTGCAATTTAATGGGGTTGAGGCGGGTTCAACCGGAAATTATCAAGTAACGGTTTCTTATATATCCGGTGATCCTCGTTCCGTGCAAGTCAGTGTAAACGGCGGAGCTGCTGAAACCTTTGACTTTCCGAAAACACCTGACTGGAACACGGTGAATACGTACGTTATTCCTTTAGCTTTAGTAGCTGGAAGCAATACGATCCAGTTTGCTGACGGCAATGGCTACTCACCGGATTTGGATAAAATCGTGGTCGGTCCGAAGATTGAACCGAATCCTAGCGAAGATGATAACGTCGGCGGCAGCCTTGGCGATCCCGTCCAGTTGAAACAGTACGGTTCCATTACCGTAACGCATTATACGTATGGCGCGACTTTTTCGAACGGTGAAACGACCATTTCGTACCATACAGACAGCGGTCTGGCGGATTATTCCTGGAAGGACGCCAAAATTGTAAAAGGCGTATACGGCAGCTTACAATTGGGCGAGCTCGTCACCAGCAAAAGTTACACCCGTCATACCCTATCGGATGCTGCGATTGTCCCGGTTCATGACGGTTTCGGTACTGGGCTTCGGTTTACTGTCATCAACGAAACGCCTGGTAAACCTGCGCTTCATCAAATCTATACCTTATATGAAGGAAAAAGCTTTTTCCTAACTCAATTAAAAGCGGTTAACGCTTCACCTATGACCACCAATAATATGGCTCCTGTTGTTGTGAAGAATAGCAGCGGCGTTGATCTTGGAAGCTATACGGATAACAGAGCGCTTTTCGTCCCATTTGATAACGATAATTGGATTCGGTATAAGGCCCAATCGATCAACACTTCGAACACGGGTTATGAAGTAACAGCTATTTATGATAACGCGAATCGGAATGGTCTCGTGATCGGCTCTGTCACTCATGATACGTGGAAGACGGGTATTTCCTGGAACGGGTTTAATAATAAAATGAATAGCCTCACAGTGTATGGCGGAGCATCCTCCAACATAACGCACGACGCCGAGCTTCATGGAAGCATTTCTGGTACTGAATTAACATCACCAACCGTTTTTGTCGGCTATTTTGCGGATTACCGTGCCGGTCTCGAGGAATATGGACGTGCGAACGCTGTGTTCACTCCGCCTTTAAGCTTTCATGGCTCTGTAGCCCAAGAAGTTCCGGTAGGATGGAACAGTTGGGGGGCCTTCGGCAGCAATCTCACCTATCAAGATGTTATAGATACGTCGAATTACTTCAAGACGCATCTTCAAAACAATAATTTTAACAACAAAGGTGCACTCTACATTAACTTGGACTCCTATTGGGACAATTTAACGGATACCCAGCTGCAAAGTGCGGTGGCAACCATCCGTCAAAATGGTCAACAAGCCGGTATTTATTGGGGACCCTTCGTTTACTGGGGCAATAATATGAGTCAAACTGTCGAGGGTACGAACAATCAATATACGTACGGAGACATTGTATTGAAGGATAGCACGGGAAAAATTTTGCCTACGCTGGACGGCGCCTATGCGCTTGATCCGACTCATCCGGGTACGAAGGCACGAATGGATTATTATTTGGGCAAATTTAAGGCATTAGGTTTCACTTATATCAAATTAGATTTCTTAACACATGGTTCTTTGGAAGGAAAGCATGCGGACCCAGCTGTGACCACCGGTATTCAAGCTTATAATCAAGGGATGGCTTATGTGAACAGAGTCATTGACGGCAGCATGTTCATTAGTGAATCGATTGCGCCGTTATTCCCCAGCCAATATGCACACAGCCGTCGAATCTCTTGCGATGTGTATGGCAAAATCAGTGAAACCGAATATGAGCTGAACGCGCTTACTTATGGTTGGTGGCAGAATGGTACGATTTACCCGTACACCGACCCAGATCATATGGCATTGTCGAGGGCAAGTTCCTTGGACGAAGCGCGCAGCAGAGTGAATTCTGCCGTTATTTCCGGCACAGTTTTCTTGGATTCCGATGACGTTCATAATGCGAGTGCCCAAGCCTACATGAACGAATTGTTGACGAACAAGGAAGTCAACCGAGTTGCTTTACTAAGTAAAGCTTTCCAAGCGGTGGAAGGGAACACCGGTGCGGGTGCGGCCGATACGTTCGTACTGAATGACAATGGAACTTATTATTTGGCTGTCTTCAATTACAACGGTGCTTCCGCTTCTACTAAGTCCGTCGATCTGGCCCGTGCGGGATTGAATGGCATCAGCAATTATCTACGAACGGATATATGGTCGGGAGCTGAGGATAAAGTGAGCGGTAAGCTGGACGTAACCCTGAAACCAGCCGAGTCTAAACTGTTTAAGCTTCAGTTTGATTCAATTGCCCCTACGACGAGTGTCGTCTTCGATGGGATTAGCGGTTCCGGAACCTTTACCAACAAAGACATTACTATGACGTTCAAAGCAGTGGATCAACCGGGAGGCACAG
Source organism: Paenibacillus alginolyticus DSM 5050 = NBRC 15375 (assembly GCF_000422905.1). GTDB lineage: Bacteria > Bacillota > Bacilli > Paenibacillales > NBRC-103111 > Paenibacillus_E > Paenibacillus_E alginolyticus. The sequence goes on along the minus strand of NZ_AUGY01000051.1, from coordinate 46,399 downwards.
GCATACTGTTGACTGAATATCAGCTGAACGGCGGAAATTGGGTAACGGTTAACGGACCTGTAACGCTATCCGAGGAAGGTGTTTTCAACATTCATTATCGTTCGAAGGATCGGTACGGTAATGTGGAGGCAGCTAAACAAGTAACTGTAGGTATCGATCGCACAGCACCCGTTGTCCGAATAACCGATCCATTAACCATCTGGCAAACAGATTCGTTGAGCCTGCCTGTTCAGATCACGGATGCACTAAGCGGCGTAAGCAATAGCACCGTCCAACTGGATAAGAAAATTGTGGGCAATCCAATCAAAGCTGCCCCTGCAACATTAGCCATTGGAAACCACGCGATCGAGATCACGGGGACGGATCTGGCTGGCAATGTAACGGCCAATACGTATACGCTTCAGGTACAGATCGATGCCAATCATTTCATTGATCTCATCAACATCGGTGTTGCGAACGGTTCGATCACGATTTCAGACAAAGGCAAAGAGTTGCTTGCCAAAGTGGAAGCGATTATTCGTAGCAACAATAAAGAAGCGACTGTCCACCAATTAAAGGCACTGCGCATCTTTGTGGAAGCTCTAACCGGCAAAAAGATCACCAAAGAATTCTCAGTGATCCTCATCGCCGACATCGATTACTTGATCCAAAATGCCAGTAAATAGCTGTAAGGCAAAGGGGCTCTTGCAAGAGCCCCTTTGGCGTCGTTCAGCAGTCATGGAGGTAGAGAGGCTATCGTGGTAGCGGACGGCGTAAGCCATTTATTTTCAAATCATACCTATGAACTAATACCATGCAGCGGAATTCGAATTTGCGCCTTCGTCCCGATGCCGAATTTACTATAAAGCGTAACACCGTATTCATCGCCAAAGGCTAATTTGATCCGCTGGTCCACATTGGTGATCCCATACCCCGAGACGTTGTCGGTTTTATTCAGAGCACGTTCCAGTGTTTCCGTCCGCATGCCCATCCCGTCGTCGATCACTTCGAGATAAATATCGCGATCATCTTTGTACACCTTGATGATGATATTAATTCCTACTTCATCGTCCCAAACAGCATGATTGATCGCATTTTCGACAAATGGCTGTAATGCCAGCTTGACCGTCTGATAGACGAGTACAGAATCGTCAATCGCATAATGGAGTCGAAGCAGTCCCTCGAACCGGTGCTGTTGGATGGCAATATAATACTTGGTGAGTTTGATTTCTTCACTAATGGGCAATATCATTTTTCCTTTATTTAAGGAGATCCGATAAAACTTGGCAAGGTGTGAAACCATTTCATTAATGGTGTTATCTCTGTGCTTAACGGCTAATGCGGAGATGGACGCCAACGTGTTATATAAAAAATGCGGATTAATTTGGGCTTGCAGCATGTTCATTTCCGCTTCTTTCTTCGATATTTCCTTCTTGTAGACCTCATTGATCAGTTCTTTCAGGCGACCTGTCATTTTTTTGAAGGCAAAGGATAATTGGCCGATTTCGTCATTCCCCATAAACGTCATATTGGTATTAAAATCTTCCCTTTCAATCCGCCGGATGACTTGAAGCAGAGACTCGATCCGTTTGGTGAAGAACCGTGCGGTGATATAAATCAAAACAACGGAGATCGCTATACTGCTCAAAGCCAAGATTAGAATTCGCTTCGAGGTGATTTGAGCGTTCGTAATAAAGCTCTTGTAGGGGATGACGGAAATCGTTTTCCAGCCATTCTTGATTGTGTTGTAAACGACGAGTGATTTCTCGCCGTTGTACATGCTGTCGAAACTTCCTGAGTTGTTCTCGCCGAAAGTACCGGGGATCAATGTGCCGATATTTTGGTTCAGAAGCGCTTTGTTGCGGTTAGATAAGATATTTCCGTTTTCGTTAACGATATAAATATCTTTTTGCTTATCTTCCTTTTCCATGAGCCGATAAATGTCGGCTTCGGCGATATCGAACGTTAGAATTCCGTAAGGAAAGTTAAGGCTATTGTTATTGAGCAAACGTGCCAGCTTGAAGACAGGTTCTGTGACAGCCGAAGATGAGGATACGCTGTAAGTCACATTTCCGTAAGAGTGGGCGATCGACTCGTACCAATTGGTTGATTTTGCCGCATCATCAATTCGCTTAATATATACGCTGTCCGCAGGAAATGTCGTATTGCTCGTGTAGATGGATACCGCCCGAATGTCGGGATTCGTGGCCAGTACATTATTAATTACATTATTGAAATAAATGTACGAATCCAGGTAATCTGTACTGTTTTCGGTGTAATCTTTGGTCAGCAGCAGGCGCAGCGTATTATCCAAATAAATGGATGCGGATATTTGCGAATAGGAATCCAGCTTCGTTTCCAAATTGGCGTTAATTTGATCTGTCGTTGCAATCATGTTGGTATAGATTTGTCTGGTTAGCTCCCGAGTCGTCGTATCATAAGAATATTTCACAAAAAACAACAACGGTAAGATCGAAACGATACAAAAGACGGCGAACAGCTTGCTGCGCAAACTTAGGTTAAGAAACGTTTTGACTACAAACCGGAGTGGCATGGGCAATCGTCCTTGTATCATAAAAGTTTTTTCCGGTATTCGTTGGGTGTCGTTCCTTTGAACTTCTGAAACACAGAGCAAAAATAAGAAACGTTTTCGTAGCCAACGGATGCAGCGATCTCATGGATTTTTTTGGATTTGTCTTTCAACAGTTCAGCAGCATGATGGATGCGAACACGTGTCAAATATTCCAATATCGTTTCTCCAGTTTTGTCCTTAAAAATGGTTCGCACGTAATTGGGTGACAGATACACCTGTTTAGCGATATCCTCAATGGTCAATTGTCTGCTGAAGCTGCGGTCGATGAGACTAGCGATTTGATGAATAATATGAAGATTCTTGTCCTTGTTCTTTTCCTTCATAAGGGAGAGGATGGCACGACAGACATCCAGAATGTGATCTTCGATTTCATTTATGGTTGAATAATTGGCGATACGCTTCCAATCGTCGACATACATCGAATTGACGGAGTCATCCCCGATTAAATGGGCAAAATGTTGCTCTATGGCCGTAATAAGGCGCAAAGAGCTTGAGCATACCAGATCCCTGTCGACCTTCGAGGTGCGCATAGTGTCAAAGAAGTCTTGAATCACGGTAATAGCTGCAGATTCCTGCAGGTGGGAAATGGCATGACAAAGTGAGGCAATTGCCGGCTCAGGGTTCACTTCTATGTAGGCCGGATCGACGGCTTGATCGGCCTTTGTACACAATCCCAAGCCGAAATAAAATTTGCTTTCATTCGCTCGTTTAGCGCCTGCGCATAAATCGTATAAGCTTTCGAGGCCCATGCCAACGTCGGATACACCGATGGAAATGATGGCGTCGTTTCTGTCGTTGACATACCGAATCAGCTGCTCCGCTGCATGGCTAAGCTCTATCGACGGAGTATCAAGCTTGTGATAGAGAAGAACGAAGGTTCCTTCTTTGATTTGACAGAGAAAGGAACGAGGTATTTCCGTCAGCGCGAAATTGCGGATAGTTGTCACGATCTCTACACCATAATGGCTGACAGGGTCAACCGTTAAATATAAAATTTGATAAAAACCGTTAGAAGGCATCATGGATGGAAGCAGTAACAATTTCTCAATCCATTGTGATCTAACCAGGGGACTGCTTTCCGAGATCAGCTCCCTCAGATAGGTTTCCTTTAGTACTTCCGAGGTTTGGGAAGAAATCCGGAATTCCTCGCATTTCTGTTTGACTTTCTCCATTAAATGCTGAAGTTCCCCCATGTCGAGGGGCTTTAACAAATAGCCGATTGCTTCGACGGAAAGTGCCGCTTTAATATATTGAAACTCATCGTGACCGCTTAGGAATACGATCTGGACATTGCGATTGATCTGTTTGGCCCTTCTGCTGAATTCCAGTCCATCCATAATCGGCATACGGACGTCCGTTAATATGATATCGGGACGAAGCTCTTCCATGCGCTGTAGCGCTTCTCTGCCGTTCTTCGCTGTTCCAGCGACACGAATACCCATGTCTCCCCAACGAACGTAATCGGCTAGCATTTCGAGTTCCATTTTTTCATCGTCTACAAGCAGTATACTGTACATTGAAAGCGCTGCCACCTTTCCGGACGCTTGATATAACCAATTTTATTGTAAAACGTATACCTCAAATAAACAATGACTTCGCAAAAGGATCGTTCATTTGGAATATGTTTCTGAAAATGCTTGTATAGAATTGTTTACTGCTCATTCCTATAATGAGAATATACAAAATGATTATGGTTGTGACTGAGCGGCATCAGCCGCCGCAGCCTGGAAAAGGCGGGTTATACATATGGAAGCGCGACTCAGAAGGATGAAAGGACAAAAATATTTATACTTAATGATCCTGCCCGCCTTCATCTCTACCATCTTATTTTCCTATGGTCCGATGTTCGGTTTGTACATGGCGTTCATCAACTACTCGCCCGGCGGAGGTTCCTTTATCCACCAATTTTTTGCGAGCAAGTTTGTCGGTTTCGAGTGGTTTCGATACTTCTTTACCAGTGGTGATTTTTATATCATCATGCGCAATACGATTGCGCAAAGCTTCTTATCGCTGTTGATTGGATTTCCGGCTCCGATTGTGCTGGCCTTAATGATCAATGAGGTGAAGAGCGGCTTATTCAAAAAAGTGGTACAAACGGTATCGTATCTGCCTCACTTTATATCTTGGGTCATAGCGGCAAACATCATCATAACGCTGCTATCCTCGCAGGGGCTGATCAACAAATTACTGATGCTTTTGCACATCACGGAGGAACCGGTACAATTTTTCCAAAATGGCCGTTACTTCTGGGGGATCATTGCTGTCTCCAATATGTGGAAGGATATGGGATTTAACGCAATCATGTATTTGGCTGCAATTGCCGCTATTAATCCCGAACTATATGAAGCAGCAAGAGTTGACGGTGCCAGCCGATTGCGCCAAATGTTTCACGTCACACTTCCGTCTTTACGCCCAACGATCGTAATTCTGGCTATTTTGTCAATTGGCGGTATCTTGAACGCAGGTTTCGATCAGCAGTATTTGTTGCAAAACAACACCATCTTGAAATATTCGGACGTCATCGATACCTATACATACCGATACGGACTGCAGAACGGCATGTTCTCTTATGGCGCTGCGGTTGGGTTGTTCAAATCGGTCATTGCCTTCATTTTGGTTATCAGCGTTAATACATTGTCCAAGCGAATGAATCAACAATCTTTGTTCTAAAACGAAAAGATAGGAAAGGGTGGGTATTAATGAGAACAAGATCGCGTGGCGATATCGTCTTCGCCGGGTTCGTTTATGTGTTCCTCCTTCTGGTATTTATCGCAACGTTCTACCCCTTCTGGAACATTCTCGTGCTGTCTGTAAACAGTGCAGATGATACGATCCGTGGTGGCATTTATTTCTGGCCGAGGGAGTTTTCCTTTACAAGCTATACGCAAATATTATCCGATCAAGAAATCCTCAATGGGGTCAAAGTGACATTAGCACGCACACTGATCGGCACACCCCTCGCCGTTCTGGTAATCAGTCTGCTTTCTTACCCGCTCAGCAAGCGTGATTTGGTCGGCGGGAAGTTCATCACACTTTTCTTCATCTTTACGATGTATTTCGGCGGCGGCTTAATCCCTTACTATATGATCTTAAAGAGTCTTCACCTGATAGATACCTTCTGGGTGTATATTGCGCCAGGTCTTATGAATGTGTTTTTTATGATATTGGTACGTACATTTATTCAGCAACTTCCTGGGGAATTAGATGAATCTGCAAAGATGGACGGCGCGAACGATCTGCAAATTTTCATCAAGATCGTATTGCCGCTGACGACTCCGGTACTTGCTACGATTGGGTTGTTTACGGCGATCGGCCATTGGAATTCTTGGTTCGATTCCTATGTATTCACCTATAAGCCTGAACTTAAGACGCTGCAGGCCGTTCTCGTCAAAATTTTGAATCAGTATCAGACGTCAAATATGGTGTCAGATGCGCAGCAGATGGCGAATTCTGCCAAACGACTCTCCGTATCGTCGGATTCGATCCGCATGGCTGCAACGATCGTCGCAACGCTGCCTATTGTCATTGTGTATCCGTTCCTGCAAAAGTATTTTGTCAAAGGCATGACCGTGGGAGCAGTTAAATCCTAGTCCAGTATTCTCATTCTTGAAAGGCGGTGGTAGGAGCACAATCCACAGCGGATAGGACGAAATCACATCAAGCAATGCAATCAGCTGTTATCCATACAATTAGTCAAGGGGGAATGTATGCCATGTTCACGACCAAGAAAACGTTCAAGGTGTTGCTTTCAACGGTTCTTATGGGTTCCGTCATCGCCGGTTGCTCTACGAAGGAAAATACGGCTTCGCCAAGCGATAAGCCGGCTGCTACAACCGATAGCAAAGCTAACGATATGACTCCTATTAAAATGACGTTCTTTGATAAAAATACAGGTGATGCCTTCACGAACGAGGTTGCCAAGGAAATTACGAAACGGACAGGCGTTACGATTGAAATTCAGCAACCAACGGGCAATCCTTCAGAAAAGTTGAATCTGATGCTCGCCAGCAGCGATCTACCGGATATTGTGCTAATGGACCGCGGGGGAGATATCGTCAACAAGTACATCGCTGCAGGGGCGATTATTCCGCTGGATGATCTGATTGCGAAATATGGTCCCAATGTGAAGAAAATGTACGGGGACACTCTGAAAAAGACACGGTACACCGACGGGAAAAACTACTATCTTTCTAACTGGTACGGCCCTGGGAACGAACCCGTATTCGGCATGAATATGCGCATGGATTGGCTTAAACAGCTTGCTCCGGACAAAGTTGAAGGCGGAAAGCCGTTCTCAGCAGATGAATTCGAAGCGCTGCTGAAGGACTTCAAAGCAAAGTTTGGCAAAGCGGACGGCAAAGACGTATTTCCGATGACTTTCAATGGTGAAAATATCGGCGCTGTGCTCGGAACATTCAAAGGCATGTGGGGGATGAAGTCCTTCTTTGAAGATAACGGAACGCTGAAGTACGATGTGAAGGACCCGAAATACAAGGACATGCTGTTGTACTTGAACAAGCTGTACCGTGAGGGCTTGATCGATCCGGAATGGCCGGTCAATAAGAAGCAAACGTGGGAGCAAAAGATTTCTAATGGGCTCGTATTTGCAACGCCAGGTGCTTACTGGGATCTCGGGACTTCTAACGGCGTGCTCAAGAAGGCAGGCGGACCTGAAAAGCAGCTGTACTCTTATAAGCTTGTAGGACCAGGAGTTGATCCGGCCAAGACGACATTAGGGCCGAGTAGCACGCTCGGTTGGGATGCGATTGCGATCACGAAGACGAACAAAAATCCAGAAAGAACAATGAAGCTCATCGATTTCTTGGCTAGCGAAGAAGGTCAATATCTGCTCATGTGGGGCATAGAGGGCGTGCACTGGGATATGAAGGACGGCAAGCATGTGCCGCGTCCGGAAGTGCTCCAAGGCTTTAAAGACGACTGGGATAACTACGTGAAGAAAACCGGTATTCGCAAATGGACTTGGTTCATCAAGAGCGGCAAAGGCTCCGACGGTACGGTGTACGATATGCCGGTCCGTTACCAGCGCGGCGAGATCGACCAAATGGCGCTGAAGAACTTGTCCGATTCGACGTGGGATACAACGGTATATGATAACCTCGGCCCTGCCGGCGGCACCCCGGATGCGCTCGTCAGCCAGAAGGTTTCAGATATTATGAGCCAAACGATTACGAAAGTAATTATCTCCAAGACCGATACGGATGCATCCGCTCTGTTCGATAAAATGCTTGCCGATATGAAGGCGGCAGGTGACGAGAAGGTAGAGAAAATCATTAACGACAACTACAAGAAACGTTTGGATCTTTGGAAATAAGAGATGATCAGATCAGGAAGCCGAGGCACTGTTCCGGCTTCCTTCTTCATTTAAAAGGCATGAAGGGAGCAGGATAATGATGACATCTAATACGGTGATCTTTCGAGAGTTTAATGGGCAAGTGGTTGGAGAAAATGGGTTATGCCGAATTATCGTCGATCTGACGAGCGGATTAACCAATTACGAATGGTTCACCGGCGGTCGCTTGAACGGTGCTTACAGCACAGCGCGGATTGGAGGAGTCGAAGGAGGCAAATACGTTGCTTCGACCGAATATTCGGAGCACAAACTGGCCGCTGGAGGCGCTCAAATGATCCGTGATGATTTCGGCACGGGCTGCCGTTTCTCTGTGATTCATTCAGGTGAGTCGCTTCCGGTTATGACGCAGACGTTTTGGCTGTATGAAAAAGTGCCATACTTTTTCGTTCAAGTCGAGTTGGAAGGCGAATCGGAAGCATTGGAGACCAACTATATTTCGCCATTAACGGTGAATGCAGTTAAGGGAACATCAGCTTTGGAAATGGCGGCAGAGGAACTGCGCGCGTTGTTGGTGCCTTTCGATAACGACAAGTGGGTACGTTACGAATCAACCGCCATGCCGAATCAGCTTGAAAGCTATGAGGTAACGGCTATTTTCGAACCTGTATCGAGAAAAGGGCTAGTAGTTGGTTCGGTTACACATGATACTTGGAAAACGGGTTTGAAAGTAGTCGGACACGAAGGAGCGGCTGTTTACCAGCTTGAGGTATACGGTGGAGCAGCAGGCGAGTATACACGCGATACGATTCCTCACGGTACGCTGATCGGCAAAAGGATTGCTTCACCCCGTATCTTTGTGGGCATGTATGCGGATTACAGGACCGGACTGGAGGAATACGGAAAGGCCAATGCTGTAATAGCTCCGCCTCTCCAATGGGAACTTGGCGTTCCGTTCGGATGGAATAGCTGGTCGGCGGCAGGGGGAGAGCTCGACTACGAGCTTTACACTCATACGTCGGACTTCTTAAAGAGCTTGCGCGATGGCGGGTTTCATCATCAGGGGACGGTCTATATAAATTTTGATTCCTTCTGGACGAATCTAACGCAGGAACAGCTCGAAGACGCCGTTCGTCACGTTCGTGACAATGGCCAAAAGCCTGGCATTTATTGGACACCGTTTGCCTTTTGGGGGAACGATTTCGATCGGGTTGTGGAAGGCACGGACGGCAAGTATACGTACCGAGATCTCCTGCTACGCGATGAGCAGGGGCAAATTTTACCCGATTTGGACGGCGGATTTGCGATTGACCCTTCGCACCCTGGCAATCTAATGCGGACGGAGTGGCATCTTGAACGTTTTGTCAGGTGGGGCTTCGAGTACATTAAACTCGACTTCCTTGGACACGGTGCTTTGGAAGGCGTGCACTTCAATAAGGAAGTGCGTACAGGGCTTCAAGCTTACAACCTTGGCATGGCGTTGATCAAGAATAGGCTTGATCCCAAGGTTATCGGACGTCCATTCTTTATCAACTTGTCCATCGCGCCAATGTTTCCACATCAATACGCCCATAGCAGGCGCATCTCTTGTGATGCTTTCGGTACACTGAAAGATACGGAGTACATGTTGAATTCACTCACATATGGTTGGTGGATGAATGGGACTATTTATCCTTTCAATGACCCTGACCATACCGTTCTGTATAAGAGTTTTAACCAAGAACCGACGATGCCGCAGGAAGGTAGGAGTCGTTTAAACGCCTCCCTTATTGCTGGAACAGTTCTTCTCATGGGTGACGATTTCCGTAAAGAGGAAGCAAGGACCAGAGCAGAGGACTGGTTGGCCCGACCGGAGCTGTTGAAAATTGCACAGACAGGAAAAAGCTTTATTCCGCTTGAGGGTAATACCGATGCTGCGTCTGATGATGTGTTTTTCTTAATATCAGAAGACGACTGCTACATAGCCGTTTTTAACTATAATCAAGATGAAACCGTTGAGAAACGTATAGCCTTTGAGCGTTTGGGTCTGCCCCAAAATGCGACGTACGAGCTGCATGATCTTTGGGAGAAAACCGCCCATCAGTCGTCAGGAGACATCAGCGTTCGCTTGGAGCCGGCTGAGTCGAAGATTTTTAAGTTGATTTTTTAGAGGGAAGAGCTGCTTCGGCAGCTCTTTTTTAACCATAAGAACGTATAAGTTTTCGGATTCCGAAAACCACGCCCAACCAGTCCCATATCTTAAACCGCTCAACCGTCCATTTCGTATCGATTCTCCAATATAGCCGCTCTTTCTGCCAAGTAGCCAAATAATTAATGTTCACCCACCTGTGAACATATTCTTGATAATCTACCTGCACTCGTACCAAACTTTTAACTGTACACTCCAATAACGGCACGTCACATGGTTAACGAAAAACAAGAACTCCTTTTATCAATTTTTACTTCAAAATTAGGGTGTGATCGTGCTCCAAAGTTCTTTTACTACACGTTTTAAATACAGAGACTGCTGCCATCGGTCACTAATCTCTTTGTTCCTCCCGCTTGCTTCATTCGTTGTTATTGCATAAGGGGGAGGACCTAGTTCAATTACGACCGGGAAAACATCATTTGTATTAGCCTGAAGCTGCCAATTTGTCATTCCCAATTGCCACCATTTCTTAAAATGGGAGAACATAGGATGATTTTGATCTTCGCCTGGGTCAATCTGTATCTGCTCTCCGTTCGATATTCGTGTGTGTATGCTAGAAGTGTTCGAAAGTAATGCAAGCAGTAGCTCGTCCGCTTCTTGAGAAACCGTATGCATTTCCCCAGCTACGATATAATGGGAAAAGTCAATTGTTAAAGGCAGAGACTTTAGTTCTCTAACGTATTCAACGGCACGTATCAAATCTTGGGTAATCGTGCCCCTATGTGTTTCAACGAAAACAGGAATTCCTGCATCCTTTGACAGTTGCTGTATGCCCTTTAAGAGCTGAATGGCAGATTCTCCCGTCATGAACGGTTGCATGACTTGTGCATTAATAAATCCAATACCACCAAAGGCTCTTGCTCTTTCTAGGAAATCAGCCAAATCCTCAACCGATTTTGGGTAAGCGTTTACACTGAACGAAAGGTGATATTTGTCTAATAGATGCTTCCAATGATCAGCTTTCTCGGGTGAAGGAAGGAATCCATTAATACCGTCATAACCATTGCTAGCGATCAAGGCTATCTTCTCTTCGTCAGACAATGTGTTTCCTTCAAAAACATCCAGATTATCCATCGCCCACCATGACATTTGAACTTCTAATTGATTGTTCATGTTTCTCACCCCTTATCTAGAAGTAATGGGATGGTAAGTGACATCCATCTCACAATCTTTAGTGTAAGTTGAATTTTAAATAGGATGAAGTAATTATCTTGCTTTTTTATCATGTAATCCTGCTATTATGAACATTATTTTTGGTGCTAATTGTAAGGTTGTGCAAAATAACAACATTTCGGTGTCAACCAGCAAAACTAAAAGCTGAGTTTGTGCAATATAATAGGGGTATCTCTTACGAAAAAAATAAGGATGTGAACATAGTGGAATATACTACATTTGGCAAAACGGGAGTTCGGGTTTCGAAGCTAGGTCTCGGGGGCGCTCCGCTTGGCGGGGATTACGGTCCAGTCACAGATGAGCAAGTAACAGAGGTGATCGATCAGGCCTTGGAGCTCGGGATCAACTTTATCGATACAGCACCGTTATATGGAAGAGGAGAAAGCGAACGCCGAATTGGGAAAGCGCTTCATGGCAAAAGGGATCAAGTATTTCTTGCGAGTAAGGCTGTTATGCGGGGTGAGCCTTATACGTACGACAATACGATTCGTTCTGTTGAGGACAGTCTTAAGCGCCTAGGGACGGATTATTTGGATCTCATTCAAATGCACGAACTTAGTGATTCAAACTCGGAAATAGGTATGAAAGAAACCATTCCCGCCTTTCTGAAGCTGAAGGAGCAGGGAAAGGTACGAGCCATAGGAGTAAATGCTTTTAATCCATCGCTGCTGCTGCCTTTTATTCGGTCAGGACATATCGACTCCGTGCAGACGTTCTGTCGTTATATGCTCATCGACTATTCGGCCATGGATGAACTTTTACCGACGGCCAGAGAGCATGGCGTTTCTGTCATTAATGGAAGCGTTCTCGGAATGGGCCTGCTTGCTGAGGCTCCAGCGCCATTTATGAATCAGGATTCACCCATGTTTACCGAAGCGCAGCGTCGAATCCAAGAGATAGCCTTCCTTCGTAAGTCGGAACCCAAAGGGTTGATTGAGCCTGCTATGCGGTTTAGCCTTTCTAGTCCGGACATTACAGTAACATTAACTGGAACGACTTCGTTACGCTCACTTGCCCTTAATGCAAGCTATAGTGATGGAGTTGGCTTACCTCAGGATGAATTGGATCGGCTGCTTACTTTATTTCCAGGTCAGCCAATAACATGGTAATAGGGGGATGTTGAAGAATGTCTAACGTAAATGCAAGCATTGAAACGGATGCATCGCGTGCACCGTGGGTAGACGAAGTTTGGGATAAAATCATCGGCAAAGTGGAACGAATGAGCCAGTCCACTGGCGATGATTTTCCATATATATCATATAATGGAAAATATAAAAGTGAGGAAGCAGATTGGTGGACGAATGGGTTCTGGCCGGGCTTGATGTGGCTGGTGTATCGTGAGAATAAGGTTGAAGAACTCAAAGATACAGCTGCACAGATCGAGGCCTTAATGGACCCGGTACTTACCGACTTTTACCCGCTGCATCATGACGTAGGCTTTATGTGGAGCTTATCTTCCGTGGCGCAGTACAAGCTGCTTGGTGGTGAAATTTCGAAACGGCGGGCCATGACGGCAGCCAGTCATCTGGTTGGGCGTTACAATGCGAGAGGCCAGTTTATTCGCGCCTGGAACCAGCCGGAGCGGGTTGGTTGGGCGATCATTGACTGCATGATGAATCTGCCGCTGCTATATTGGGCTAGTGAGGAATCTGGCGATCCACGTTTTAAACACGTGGCGGCTCTTCATGCGGATACGACGTTGCGTGAATTTCTTCGTCCGGATGGCTCTTCTCACCATATTGTGTGCTTCGATCCTGAGACTGGAGAGAGACAAGAAGCGCTGGGGGGACAAGGCTACTCGCCGGATTCAGCATGGTCGCGCGGTACCGCGTGGGCGTTATATGGCATGGCACTTAGCGCTCGCTACACGGGAGATCAACGCTATATCGATGCAGCCAAACGGGCAGCGCATTTTTTCCTGGCCAATGTTCCTGAAGATGGTTTACCGCCATGGGATTTCCGAGCCCCTTGGGAAGAAGGAATGGCAATGGACTCAAGCGCGTCAGCTTGCGCAGCCAGCGGCATGCTGGAGTTGAGTTTATTGGTGCCGAAGAGCGAGTCTGAGCTATATCGAAGTGCTGCTGAGAAGCTGATTTTTAAATTAAATGAAAAATACACAGCTTGGGATGATCCGAACGAGGAAGCGATTCTACGGATGGGAACTGCCAACCGTCCGAAACAAGCACATGTTAACAACCCAATGATCTATGGCGACTATTTCTTCGCAGAAGCAGTCTGCAAGCTGCGCGGCGTACATGACACGTTCTGGTAGGAGGAAGCATCCAATGACACCAACTAACAAAACCACAAGCGCTGCCATCTATGCGCGGGAATCCTGGACAGCGCCAACTTGGGCGCTCACGGAGCGGAAGTTAATCGATACACTGAACGAGGCCGCGGTGGAATATGTGCGTCGCTATACGCGGGAGGACGGAACGATCGTATGGAGAGACGAGTGGCCAGGTATGGATGGCTCGGATGATCCTTATGAGGCGTTCATGAATTTATCCCTCCTTTACGTACTCGGGGGCAATGAGGAGATTCTACGCTTGTCCCGCCTTATGTATGATGCGATTACTTGGCAATGGACGGAATATGGTCAGATTCATAACGAATTTGATGCTTACTATGACTGGATGCACCATGGCGAGGGCTCCTTATTTCTCTATTTCCTTGGCTTGTCCGATCCGCATTTGCTAAAGAATAGTCAGCGAGCAGTCAAGTTTGCCGAGCTATATACCGGTAAGAATCCGGAAATACCGAACTATGATGCAGAACGAAAGCTGATGCGCTCGCCAATTACGGGGAGTAAGGGACCACGCTTCCAAATGACGGAAGAGGACTGGGTAACACATCGAGGTGTGCTCGATGATTATTTGGCACCATTCGAGGATATTCCTGGTGTTGACTTCGCCAGCGGTAAGTGTAAGTGGTCAGACGATGCCATTTACGGAGAAATCATAAGCAGAATGAATGAACGGAAAGCTAAGGGAGATGTCCCGCTGAATTTGAACGCAACGGGGTTGATCACGAATGCGTTTATGTACACGGGCGATGAATCCTATCGGCAGTGGGTATTAGACTATTTGAACGCTTGGGAAGAGCGTACGCTTCGTAACGGCGGGTTAATTCCAGACAACGTTGGATTAAACGATATCATTGGTGAGTACAACGATGGCAAATGGTGGGGTGGTTACTACGGCTACCGTTGGCCGCACGGTTTCATGTCCATCATTGAACCGCTAACCAATGCTGGCATGAACGCTGTGCTCCTTTCTGGTGATAGGAGCAAATTAGATTTGGCACGTTCGCAATTGGACCGAAACTGGGATCTAGGTAAAGAAATCAATGGGAAATGGCACGTTCCGAATAAGCATTTTGATGCCGGGTGGACGGACTACCGAATCCAAGTTCCAACCTACCCCATTTATTTATGGACGATCTCGATGGCTGAGGAAGATGCGGCACGTGTAGACCGGATTCCCTATGAAGATCATTTCCGATTGATCGATATGCCCACTATTTCTGGCAGAAATCCTGTAACTCGTAAGGAAACCAAGCATTATATTGCAAATACGGTGCCATGGTATTTATATATGCGAGGTCAATTCCCTGACTATCCAGAGCGTATTTTACAGCAAAATCTGGATCTAATCGCTAACCAATTGGAAAAGCTTCGCTCTCCTAAGGGAGATCCAACCAGCTGGGATTGGGATCATCCCTACAGTATTCATGAGTGGCAGGAATATTCGCCTGTCTATTTTGAAGGATTACTGCAAATGATGCTAGGCGCCCCTATGCACATCTCCCATGGCGGGTTACAGCATGCGAGAGTACGTTATTTCGACGCAGACCGTAAACGATGCGGCCTTCCAGAGGACATCGGTGCTTTGGTAGAAGCGCTGGGTGATGAGTTTGTAACCCTAACACTTGTGAACCTATCAGCGTTCAAAGAACGTGAGTTGATCGTACAAGCGGGCAGTTTCGGTGAGCACCAGTTTACTTATATGGAGAGCTTTAATCAAAGTGGTCAGAAGGTTGGCGATGGAGAGCTCGATGGCAAATGGTTACCGGTTACACTTGCTCCAGGAGCAGGAATTCAATTGAAGCTTCATATGAAACGCTACGTGAATCAACCGACCTATGAGACGCCATGGAGTGCAGAAGTGGCAGGAGGAACGGCGAAACTTATCCGAGGTCGTAACCAAGTATAGGGAGTAAGAATGAGGAGAGTATGTAATCCATGACATCTATTCGTCAATCATTTACTAGAAATGTTAGCCATGCCTATCTCGATAGCCATGTCCACTTCTGGAAGCTGGAGCGTGGCGATTATCATTGGCTTACACCTAGCAATCCAGTTCTTTACCAAAATTATGTGCCATCAGATCTGTTTGGTCTTGAAGATGCTAATGCTTTACGAGGAATTATCGCCGTACAGGCGGCACCGACAATTGCTGAGACGGAATATTTACTTGAGCTAGCAGGTAAAAATGAGCGAATCCTCGGTGTTGTTGGTTGGCTTGATCCTTTTGCAGATTCATTCGCTGACGAATATAGTCGTTTACGTAACAACCCACAATTCGTTGGGATTAGGCTGGACCGTTCCGTCTTCGTGCCGAACACAGAGCAAGTGTCGGATCGCTTGCTAAAGCATCTTCGTCTATTGGAGGAAGATGCTTTTCCCATCGACCTGCTGATCGGACCGGAAAATATGCCAACCGTAATTAAATGCTTAAAGTCCGTACCTAACTTAAAGGCGGTTATTAACCATCTAGGCGGTCCGCCTATTCGTACTGGTGAAATCGAGCCTTGGTCGGCATACATCGGTGAGTTATCCGCATTTCCTAATTTGTATTGTAAATGGTCGGGTATGATCACACCGGCTGGCGGAATGAATCCACATCTGTTAGCACCTTATATCCGTCACACTGCGGAACGATTTGGGCCAAATCGCATCATGTTTGGTAGTGATTGGCCGGTAGCTTTGATGGCAGGTACCTATAACGATGTTGTTCAATTATTCGAGCAACTGCTGCCTGAAGAGTGGAACGACATGGCGCGTGCAAGCGTACGCATTCACAATGCCAGGGCATTTTATTTGAGGATTGGGGATAGCGAAGCATGATACATAGACTCCTCTACTACTCTCAACTTCGCAAAGGGATAGTAAGCGAATTTCAGCAAATCGTTAAAGAAGATGCAAACGCGCTTCGTGAAGAATGGGCAGCGTTAGGGCTATCGAATGTCTCCGTGTTTTCTTGTGATCTATACGTTTGTGTGTATGCCGAGGTATCAGGTGATCAGAGTGTTCCAATCTGGGATTGGCCGATATCTTTTGAGCGATACTTAGAGAAGTGGCCAACCGAACCTGATCTTGACGTCAATTCTAGTGGGACGCTGCACAGGCTTGCGATCCCAATGATAGACGTTTTTCACGACGGGTTGCCAGAAAACACGGATTTCTGGAACGGCAGCCGATCGGTCGAGGAGCGAGTAGGCTCAATAGCAAGATTGAAACCAGATAAGGTTTCGAGCTATATCTATTATCATTATCAGAAGCAGGAAGAGTCACCAGACAGCTTTAATTCAACTTATTTGATTGGCTCTATTGGCAGGTTGTTATTCTCCTATCATGAGTTACCATCTAGAGTCAGCACAAGGAAACGCCAAGGATTATTAGCAACCAAGCATTCTCCGGACAATTGGCATGAGGTGATGCTGCCGCATTTCGAGCTATGGGAAGAAGCACCAGAAGGGCAGCGGCTGTGGCGTAAAATGGAGTGTTTAATGTAACAACAACCGGTTGACAGGACATATAATCGGAGGTACAGCATGTTTACAGCAAACGAACTGGACTATTTAGAAAGCTTATCCGGGGTAAACCCTATTCAGCAAGATATCGACGCGTTTAAACAAAAAGGCAAGTTAGATGATCTTGAAGAAACCGGGTTAAATCGTGACAAATATTTGGACTTTTCCGAAGCGCGAGTTCGTCAATTCGCCCCATGTTTAAGTGAATACGGGGGGATTCTGGATCCAGACGATGGGAAAGAGCACGAATATGCAACCGCTGTATTTGTAAAAGCCGGAGCTATTCTACTTGCAAATGATCGCTGCAAGGATCTCAAAAATCAGATTTTACTCGCGATGGATTGGGCTAGTACCTGTTTGGGGGAGAATAAAGTCCCTGACGATCATGCCGATTTCACGACGCACATGCTGGTTCGGGCGTATCAGCTTTTGGCGCCGATTGTAGATAAGGAGCGGAGCGATAGCTGGAAAGCGAGTTTGTCCAACGTTGAGCCTGAGGTAACGTATTGCCAAACGGTTCGAAGTTTTCCAGATATTCGTACCATCCGTAACTGGGCTACTTATGCCATGCATGGCGAAATGATGAGGCTAAATGAAGGGTTCACGGACTCTATGGCTTTCATTGATAAGTATTTGAAACCGCAAATGCCGCGTTTTACGCGTGAAGGGCTATACCGCGATCCGAATATTCCGGTCGCCTATGATTTGGCTGCGCGTCAACAGCTTAGCGGGTTAATAGATGCTGGATATAACGGCGAATGGAAGACATTTCTAGAAAAGCAGCTTCGCAAAGGTGCCCAAACGATGCTGTTTATGCAGTCTACCACCGGGGGAACGAGCTGCGGAGGCAGGAGTAACCAGATTATTTGGAATGAACTGACCTTTGCCAATCTATGTGAACGGGAAGCCTCGCTTTATGCTAAAGAAGGAGATCAAGAATGGGCAGGTATATTTAAACGAGCTGCACGCAAAGCACTACAATCCATTCTGCGCTGGATAGAGGATCCCACCCAATTTCGGTTGTTGAAAAATAGGTTTGATAGCGGGCTACGAAACGGTTGGGAGTTCTATGCCTATTATTCGACATACAGCTTGTATGCTGCTCAAATTGCTGCTTCGTGCTTTGAAAGTGCTGACGATAGCATTTCCGAAAAGGCAACACCGGCCGATTTGGGCGGATATGTAGTGCCAATTAAATCCTTCAATCGTATCTATGCCACTTCGAGACCTCAGCAAGGTGGTTATCACCTCATGATGGATACGGCAGCGCAAATGGGTCATGACGCAACTGGCTGGGTGCGGCTCCATAAAGCAGATTATCTAGAGGAAACGGCGCTCTCGATGGGGATTGGTGGGCTCAACGGCAATATTTACTTGAATTATTTTGTGGCCAAACAAATCATTCCGCGTCCCCATACGCCAGCAGCTATTGGCTTGACATGGAGGGATGCACACGGTACGTGGCACAGGTTAGCTAACTATGGCAGAAGAAAGCACGAAACGTTTCATTCCTTGAATGAGGACGGGGCGCCAACCCATCCTGAAAAGCTGCATTGGCATGCTTTGCTTGAAAGTGGGGAGGAAAATGGCGATGCGCTATCTTTCAAACTACGCTACGAGTCTACGGGACTTCAGCTAATAAACGACATGGATTTGCGTTCACCGGATGAGGATCAACACCCAGCTATTTTACGAGCTATCGGTGATTTGATGCCAAGGCCTGGCATCGAGGGTGTAGCGGCGATCACAGAATCTTATCGCATTGCACACGATGGCGTGACAACGGCATGGTCGGTGGAGGCTGCAGAGGATACGGAATTATCCGCAATTGGTGTAACGGTTCCGGTGCTCGTGACGAACGGAACCGATGAGACGGTCATCCGTGTGGATGGGAATAAGCTTTTCGTCTTGTATTCGAATGCCATCTATGCTATTCAGCCTGAAGGTGAAACTGGCGATGTCGAACTTGAGCTTCTTCCTGGGTTGATGCCGAATCGAAATGGCAACTATCGTCTCGCGCAATGGATTAGAAAGGATGCTCAGAAGGAAATCAAGCTTCATTTCTCATTAGAGCAGGCAGAGATCTTATGAAAGTTTCTTTATTCATCACATGTTTAAGCGACCTTGTATATCCAGTTGTCGGTGAATCCATGGTTCAGCTGTTGGCTAGATACGGAGTGAAATTGGATTTTCCTGGGGATTGGTGTTATAGCGGCTGAGCATGCAATTGCTTATACAGGTTCGCTTGTTATTACTTCAGCCCCGACTAGGGGAAGAAGTGTCAGCTTGCTGCTCACAACGCTTATCGCTATCATTCCTGTGGAACGACTAAAGACAAGTTTGGGTGAAGTGCTGCGGCCTTTCGATGATTTGGAAATGGCGGACATGCCCGCAGGTATTCATTTTATCTCTGGTCCCAGTCGTTCCGCTGATATTGAGAATGATTTAACCATCGGAGTTCATGGTCCAGGTATTGTATATGCACTTATAATTGAATAGTAGGGGGCACAAAATAAACGGAGTCACGCGAATTTGCGGGCTCCGTTTTACATTTATTTATGAAACTTCGTATTACTTTTTCAAAATCGGTATCCATATTTCACTTTTAAAAGTTGGTGAGGTTACATCTTTGTTCTCATTCCACAGGATTTCTGGACCTTCTATGGCTTCATAGTTTGAGGATGGAAACCATTCGGAATAAATGCGTCCCCATACATTTTGCAGTGTATCAGGGAAGGGTCCGATTGCTTCGAATACAGCCCATGTTGAGGCAGATACATCAAGCTGTGTTAGGTGATCTGGACACTCCGTCGTTGTTGCGACGCCAATATAGTGATCGAGCTTCCCTTTTTCCTCCATCCTGCCCTCAGAAAAGTTTGTAGATGCACTAAGTAGTCCCATAGGCTCGACATTAGAAAGATTTTTAAGGTTATTGATCGTTTCGCCATCTAAACTTTTCCACATAGAAGCAATCTCCGGATTTACCCCGTTGAATTGGATAGGAATTCGTATCTTAATGCCAACAATGCGAAATGCCTCTTTTTCCTCAATTCGGTAGATCATTTCATTTCCTCCTTTGATGGATAACTGGAAGGTCATTGGTGGGTAGGCTTTAAGTGAATGGCCATTATTTCTGGCTTCTGACGGTGTTATGCCATGCAAACTTTGAAAAGCTCTTGCAAAAGAATCGGATGAGTTATACCCGTATTTCACAGCTACATCAATTACCTTTACCTTGCTGGCTTTAAGCTCAAATGCTGCAAGAGTAAGGCGTCTCCGGCGGATGTATTCGGACAGCGAAATACCTGCAAGGAAGGAGAACATCCTTTTAAAATGGTATTCAGAACAGAAAGCGCATCTTGCTACTTCTTTAAAATCAATATCGTTTGCAAGATTATCTTCAATGTACCTTAAAGCACCATTCATGTTTGTAAGCAAATCCATTTATCTGACCTCCTTTATCCAAAGAATAGCAAGAATTGCATGTATCCATCCGACTATTTCGTGCACAATTATGCAGGGTCTATTCTTAGGTGAATCATCGCTACCCTTTCGGAATTTTGCGATATTCGGTTGGGGAAACTCCCATCATTTTCTTAAAAAGTCTGGAGAAGTAGTAGGCATCGGATATGCCGATCGCGCTTCCGATTTCCTTGATCGTGAGGGCGGTCAGGTCGAGCATTTGGCTCGCTTTTTGTATTTTGAGACGTAAAAAGTACTCCACTGGCGGAAAGCCGGTTTCCTTCTTGAATAAAAAAATCAAATGCTGTTTCGATACCCCAGTATGCTTGGCTAGATCGGAGAGTGTAATGGAAACCTCCAAATGGTCGTTCATGTACTGGATGGCGCTTTCCATAAAGTTCTCCCTTTTTTTGTCTTGCGAAGACCCCGCTGAACTCATGCCAATATCGCTCAAAAGCTCCCGAAACACATTAGAAACATGTACTTGTATCGCCATGGAATATGCCTTGTTCGAAAGCAATTCATAGCAGTGTTCGAATTCCGTCAGAAACTTGGTGTTAATGCTATGCGGAAGATAAATGGAGCCTTCGTACAAATTGTACATTTTGAATAATGGAGCGGCATGATCACCGTGTAAATGAAACCAGTGAATACTCCAGGGTAAATGGGAAGATGCCCCGTAACGGTGCGGAATGCCTGCAGGTATTACGGTCAAATGCCGTGCGGTTAATTGCAGTGGCTTCCGATTTTCAAGCTCGATCCATCCTTCGCCATCTGTGCAATAGATAACAATATGGGCGTTGCAGCCGTCGGAACGTTCCCGATAATGGTACTGGGCTCGCGGAAATACGCCGATATCGCTGATATATAGGTGCTTGGTCAATTCCGATTGCTCTAATTCTTTCACAATATATTCGGGCATGACATGAAGCAATTCCTCTTGGAAGCCCTCCGGCTTCATAATCGTTTCCATAAATCTCACACCTCTAGTTGAAATAAGAATATCATCCATCATAAACCGCATTTCGTCAATTGGCAGAACGAAATCCTAGAAGTAAATTAGAGATATCATCTAGCAGGAGGTCATCCAATGAGAAATGAAAAGACAGATACAATGGATCAACAAAACGCTCAAGCGGTTCGAGTATGGGAAGAAGCAGTGGAAATTCCCACCTACGGAATTGGATTGCCCAATCCAAATCCAATGTTTTTGGAAAAACGGGTGTATCAAGGCAGCTCCGGCCGCGTCTATCCGCATCCTGTCATTGATAAAATAGAAGACGAGAAAGTGATGAAAAGCTATCGACTGGTTATTCTTGAAAACGAATATGTTCGAATTGAAATGATGCCGGAGCTCGGAGGACGGATCTATCGCGCGCTGGACAAAACGAATGATTACGATTTCGTTTATTACAACAGAGTGATCAAGCCTGCGCTTGTTGGTCTCGCCGGACCGTGGATATCAGGAGGGATCGAGTTCAACTGGCCGCAGCATCACCGTCCCAACACGTTCGGCCCCGTAGAATATCGTTATGCGGTGAATGAGGATGGCAGCGCAACTGCATGGGTGAGCGAAATTGATCGCATGTACGGCACGAAGGTAACCGCCGGTTTTACGCTGTATCCAGGCAAAGCGTACTTGGAGATCTCGGCGCAGCTCTACAACCGTACGCCAGAACCACAAACCTTCCTGTGGTGGGCGAATCCGGCGGTTGCCGTAAACGAACATACGCAATCCGTATTTCCGCAGGACGTGACGGCCGTATTCGATCACGGCAAGCGGGATGTGTCCCGATTCCCGATTGCAACCGGCACCTACTACAAAATGGACTATTCCGCCGGCGTTGATATCTCACGGTACAAGAATATTCCAGTTCCAACTTCTTATATGGCGTACAAATCGGATTACAACTTTGTTGGCGGTTATGATCACGGCGTACAGGCAGGGCTTTTGCACGTCGCTAACCACCACATCTCCCCGGGGAAAAAGCAGTGGACTTGGGGGAATGGCGAGTTCGGGCAAGCATGGGACCGCAATTTGACCGATGAAGACGGGCCGTATATCGAATTGATGACCGGCGTATATACCGACAATCAACCGGATTTTACTTGGCTGCAGCCCTATGAAGAGAAATCCTTTAAGCAGTACTTTATGCCGTACAAAAATATTGGGGTCGTTAAAAATGCGACGATTGATGCCACAGTTAATCTAGAAGTCGACGAAGCAACCCGTGAAGCTGTTGTGCATGTTTATGCAACTTCAATTTTCCCGGATGCCGTTGTGGAGCTTAAAAGCCGTCAGCGCACCTATCTAAAGGAAAAGCTTGAATTATCGCCAGTCTCCACGTATAAATCGGTGATTATACTTGATGAAGCCGATAAACCGCATGATTTGCTCGTGCAAGTTTGGGATCAAAAAGGCAATTTGCTTGTATCCTATCGTCCAGTTAAACACTCGATTGAGCAAGCGCCAGATGCAGCCAAACCGCTTCCCGAACCTCAGGAACTGATGTCGAACGAGCAGCTATACTTGGCAGGATTGCACTTGGAGCAGTATCGCCATGCCACATTCGAGCCGGAAGATTATTATTTGGAGGGGCTCAAGCGCGATCCGAACGATATTCGCATTAATGTCGCGTATGGAACGCTGCTGTTACGCCGCTGTTTGTTCCGCGACGCCGAAGGGCATTTCCGCACGGCGGTGAAGTCGCTCACATGGCGCAATCCGAATTCGTACGACAGTGAAGCCTATTATCAGTTGGGTGTATCTCTGAAAATGCAGGGTCGTTTGGATGAAGCCTTCGCCGCCTTTTATAAAGCAGTCTGGTCTGCTGCTTGGCAGGACAGCGGCTACTTTTCACTCGCTCAGATCGCCTGCGAAAAAGGAAATTATGAAGAGGCGCTTGAATTGGCTGAACGTTCTCTCATCCGTAATGCGCATAATTATAAGGCGCGCCATTTGAAAACGGTGCTGCTGCGTAAATTAGGATTCCACAAGGACGCGCTCGCTTTTGCCCAAGAAACACTTAAGCTTGATATTACCGATTTTGCAGCTTATAACGAATGCTATCTAGTGAATGTAGCCCAAGGAAACCGAGATAGCGCCGATCGGGTGCTCGGAGAGTTAGTCCTGCTCATGCGCGGCGATGCTCATAATTACTTGAACCTCGTATCGGACTATGCCGGGAGCGGTTTATACGCCGAGGCGATTGAAGTGCTGAATCGAATCGTTCAGAACGATAGCACGGATGCATATCCGATGCTGCACTACACTCTTGGTTACTTACATGAAAAAGCGGGCCACCCGGATGTCGCAGCGAAACATCGGCAACAAGGAAATGCAGCGTCGCCGGATTACTGCTTCCCGAACAACTGGTTCGATCTGCTTATATTGGAAAGCGCCATTGCTTCCAATGCCAATGATGATAAAGCGCATTACTATTTAGGTAACTTACTGTATGACAAGAGACGCTACGGGGACGCAATCGGCCATTGGGAGTCGTCCAGAGATATTCGCTGCGATTTCGCGACCGTTCACCGCAACTTAGCGCTGGCTTATTTCAATAAACGCGGCGACGCTCAAGCGGCGCTTGTGTCCTTGGAAACAGCGTTTGAATGCCAGCAAAGTGATGCAAGAGTGTTTTATGAGCTTGATCAGCTATACAAAAAGCTGGGTTATTCGCCAGAAAGTCGTTTTGAAAAACTTGAAAAGCACAAGACTCTAGTTGTTCAGCGCGACGATCTCTATTTGGAATACGTTACACTGCTCAATTCTCAAGGCAAACACGAGCAGGCTGCAGCCGCTCTAGCCTCACGGAAGTTCCATCCATGGGAAGGCGGGGAAGGCAAAGTCACCGGTCAATACGTCTATTCACATGTAGAGCTCGCCAAACGCGCTTTGGATGAAGCGAAATACGAGAAAGCACTTGAACTTTTGCATAAGGCGCTTCATTTTCCAGAAAACCTCGGTGAAGGAAAGCTAGCAGGCGCGCAAGAGAACCATATCTATTACTATTTAGGCTGTGCGTTTGAGGGTCTGAAAATGACAGCCAACGCGATAGCGTCGTTCGAAAAGGCGTCCTTTGGCTTGGATGAGCCGGCCAGCGTGATGTACTATAACGATCAGCCGCCGGATATGATTTTTTACCAAGGCTTAGCATGGTTGAAGCTGCAAAATGAAAAAGAAGCTAAGCGCCGATTCAACAAGCTCATTGATTATTCCGAAAAGCATATTTTCGATCAAGTAAAATTCGATTATTTCGCCGTCTCGCTGCCGGATTTCCTTGTGTTCGAGGATGATCTTAACAAGCGCAACGAAATTCATTGCAACTACATGATGGCGCTCGGCTTCATTGGAATAGGCAAGCTTGAACAAGCCAAATGGCAATTGGAAGAAGTGCTCCGTTTAGATAAAAATCATCAAGGGGCAAGTACTCACCTTCGTTTGTGCAAATAAGCAGATGAGCTATCCTATTTGCAGGGTTATCAAAAAGGATGAAGTGAGGGATAGACTTGGGAAGTTGGACACAAATCGAAAGTGAAGGTTATTTATCTTGGGTTGGACAAACAAACGGGATCTCGTTAACCGTGATTCCTGCGCTTGGCAGCAAGGTAGCCTCGCTGGTGAATCGAAAGACGAATCGGGAGTGGCTCTGGCGAAGCGGTAAACCGCTGGGAAACACAGGTTATGGTTCATCCTTTACAACTGGAGACGAGAGCGGATGGGATGAAATGTTTCCAAGCATTAACCAGTGCTTCTATCCGGAAAAACCGTGGCAGAACCAGATGATTCCAGACCATGGGGAAGTATGGTCCTTAGAATGGAGCAGTCAATGTGTGGAGGATGAGCTATACTGCCGAGTGAATGGTGTGCATTTTCCACATACGTTGGAAAAGGTGTATTCTTTTGCAGAGGAAGACACCTTGCGAATTGATTATTGTGTAAAGAATCATTCCTTATCGCCTTTTTCCTTTCTTTGGGCGGCACATCCCTTATTTCAAGTCCGAGAAGGAATGATTTTGCACGTTCCAAACGACATGACACAAATTGAGATCTCTTATTCTGAACAGCAGCGTCTTGGCGTTTTTAATGACAGGAAATCTTGGCCGCTCATTCAAACGGATAACGGAAGCGTAGATCTTAGTCTGATCGAACCAGCGAAAGGGAAATTTGCAGAGAAATATTATTTCGCTGATAAGGTTAAGCACGGTTGGGCCCAGCTTAGCGATCCTGCGACAGGCGAAGCGGTTACGCTCCGGTTTCCTCCGGAACAAGTACCTTATCTAGCCATTTGGGCTAATTACGGTGGATATGGCGGTCATTATCATTTTGCAATCGAGCCTGCGACAGGAAAGATGGATGATCTTGCCCATGCAATGGGACAAAACGAAACGGCTACTGTTGAAGCTCTTGGGGAGTACAGGTGGTTTATAGAAGTATCCATAAAATAGCAAGAAAACAACAAATCAGTCGATGGCTGAATGCTACTTCCATTGGATAAAATCCAGTGGAAGTAGGGAATGGACAACCTGAAAGCCAATTCCATTGGAACATTTCCAATATAAATGAGAATTTCGAAGCATGAGAGTCGATTCCATTGGAAAATGTCCAATGGAAGTATTCATTTCAAGCTGAATACGATTCGAGCGTTCCATCAGCTCAAAAGAACTTAAGGGCTATCCTCAAGTAGATTTATCTACTTATAAGATAGCCCCGCTTTTGTTTTGAGTTCGTAAAAAGGCAGTCTAGAAAGTACTGGCTTTACTTGTATCCGGACACCAGCGTGAAGTGCGGTAATATCGGATCAAGATATCAACCGCATCGTCCGTTCTTAGATGGGTGAGTGTTTCCGCAGCATAGGCTCTAACGTAACGGTCCTTGCTGTAAAGCGCTTGTTCCAAAGAGCGGACAGCATCTTTGACATCGCCAGATTTACCCGTGCGCAGCAGTGAAAGTGCCGCCGTATAGCCGACCTTATTGGTGATGTAGGGCTGATCGCTTTCATACGACTTTTTCGATTCCGGTTGATCCGATTCTGAAGCATCGTCAGTCTCATATCGTAGAGCGTCCTTCAATACTTTCGCTAATGCCGAAACAACCTGATCACCGGCTTGTTTAAGCATGCCTAATGATTCAACCGCATTCCGACGAACCCACTCGCTCTGATCTTGCAAGCTGGAGATCAATGAAGGTACCACTTCACCTTCGGAAGATCCTATCATCCCGAGTACGAAAACCGCCAACGCCCTGCGCTTCTCATTTTCATGCTTCATAACACGGAGAAGCTCGGGAATCGCCTCACTGCCTGCTCCTTGCAATCCGTATGCGGCCCGTTCCGCTATCAGGTTCGACCCCTCCGTAATTTGCTTGATCAGCATGTCGATCCCTTGAGTTCCAAGGTGTCCAAGCGCATAGGCTGCATTCAAAGCGGTCGTTTCCACCGGATCGTTTAATAGAAGCCCTAGTGAAGGAGCACAAGAAGCCGCTTCTGCTCCGATGCGTCCCAATTCATCCGCCGCCCGCCCGCGATCGGCCGCATTCTCTGCCTCAAGCTCTTGCCGTAATGCCAATACTCGCTCCTCGTTCTTTGGACTGCCAACCTGCTTAGCCGTAGGTTCTCCGCGTAGCCAATCCCATACGTCTTGCCATAGATTCAAATGGATAGCTGGCGTTCCTTCCGGCACAATCATCTCCTTGCTTTGATGATTCCAGCTCGGATACTCCGGTGCGCTCAATCTGAGAAATTGAAATTTGAGCATATACCGATCTAGTTCAGATACATTAAGCGAAGCTTTATGCCACAAATCGAAATGCACAAGTACCATCGTGCCGGCTTTGCCTGTGGGCAGCAGCATCTCACCTTGGTCGCCGAGGAATTTTTCGTAGTATTGGGTGCCTGGCATGATCGCAGTAGGCCCTAAATCTTCGGTAATATCTTGGGTGTAGTAGAAAATCATCGCCCACCACGGTCGATGGCTGCGCATGGAAGACCAATAGCCGTCTTTGTGCCATTTTCCGCCGCCTGGCGTCTGATTGCCTGGTTGGTTGTAATGACAGTGGCGATGTGGATGCATGTAATAGTCTGGACCAAGAACACTGCTTAAGGCTCCCTTGACGACAGGTGTATCGAACAGCTGCTGAATGTCCGGGACACGGGGCAGAATGTTGTTCCCAGGGTTGCCTTCATTATGCATAACGTGATGGATCTGGTTCATGATGCTCAAATGAAGCTGATGAGGCATGTCGTTCTGAAGTACCAGATATCCTTTGGTAATAAACTGCATCATTTGCTCATCCGTCAACAAATATTTGCTATCTAACATGTTAAATCCTCCTTAGAAATCTTCGTCCTTACTTAGAAATATTACAGTATTCGGTTTATTTTGTATTTGCATAATCGTCAATTATTTGTACAATCGTCATATCAATTACAAATTAATTTTTACGAATAAGGTGGTGATCGTGATTGGATTTCGCCGACTTACATCCTTACGTGTACTTTGCAACCCGGTATCCATTCTCCAAAGGACAGACAAGCAACAATCGGATCTGTTATGCCTCCTCCCTATATTTGATCAGCGAGGGAAGAGGTATCATTCACACGAATGGTCGCACTTATGAAACAGTTGTCGGCTCTCTCGTGTACATACCAGCAGGGCAACCTCACCATTGGGTTGCAGACAGCCAAGACCCGATGGTCCACGTCTGCTGTTATTTCGATTGGTCATACGTTGATCGTCGGGCCGAGTTCAGCCACCCGAGCACGATCTGTTATGATGCAGCGACTCTGGTTCCTGATCTGATCGGACCTGCATTTCCGTATTCGTTACCTGAGCATGTGAAAGTGGAGAAGCTGCGGCTGTGGATGGATTTATTCGAGAAGTTTTATACCGAAAATTACTATACAAACCAACGGACGTACGTTCGCAGCCTAAAGATCCAGAGCAGCTTCCAGCAATTTATCGAGTTTTTTCTAACCTTTGCCCTGAAAGAGGAGCATATCCCCAATCTCCGCATGTCCAAGCTGCTCGAGCGATTGGATCAGGATTTGGTACAAGGTAATCTGCAGCCTTTGGAAATCTATTACAGAGAGCTGCGCATAAGCCGTGGTTACTTCTTTGATTTGTTCAAAGATGCAACCGGATTGCCGCCAACCCAGTATGTCATCCAATTCAGGATCAACCGGGCGAAGGACGACCTCCTCTTTACGAATCTGAATATCACCGAGATCGCAGACAAGCACGGATTTTCATCTTTGCATTATTTTTCGAAGCTATTCCGCAAGTTAAACGGCAAATCACCACGGGAGTTTCGTGAAGAGAACAGAGACGCTCCATGACGATAGAAGACAAATGAAGTACCAGAAGGGCAGCATTTGAGGCGTAAATGAAGCGAATGATGTGACAAAAGCCGGTTAAGAGTCAAGCGACTCTTAATCGGCTTTTGCCTTTTCAAAGACTACGAAAACTATTATTGACATATAAGCATAAACATATTTATTATATTATATATAACTATTAATGTGCATAGAAAGGGTGTTGTCTCATGACTGAGGGTACGTTTCGACCGTCGGCTGTTCCGCTTGTAACCGTAGATCCTTATTTCAGCGTATGGTCTTCAGCTGATCGACTTACGGATGATTTCACGCGCCATTGGACGGGTCAAAGGCAAGCCATGACCGGATTAATCCGAATCGACGGGACGACTTGGCGTTTTGCTGGACGAGTAGAATCTAGCGTCGAACGATATTTCACGGAGCCGCCGGCAATGGAACAAACCCGTTTGTCCGTCTCTCCGCTATGCAGCGCGTATTCCTTCGAAGCTGCCGGTGTAGCGCTGGATGTTCGATTTATTACACCTTTGCTTTTGGATGATTTGGATGTTTTATCTCGGCCAGCTTCCTATGTTTCGTTGGAGGTCCGTTCGACAGATGGGAAATCTCATGACGTGCAGATCTATTTCGACGTAACGGGCGAATGGTGTGTTGACCACCCGCGGCAATCTGTCGTTTGGGGAAAAGGGGAGAATGAAGGAATCGTTTGGCAGCGAATGAGCCATGCCGAGCAGAACTATTTGAACAAGTCGGGAGACGATTTGCGTATCGACTGGGGCGATTTCTATCTATGCACGCAGAGTTCGGACCGTGTTAGGACCTATGTGGATTCGGCCAATATTCGCAAAACATTCGCAAGAAACGGGGAAATCGTTGCTGGGAAATCACTTGGAATGCCTTTGGAGGTTGCGGACGGCAAGCCGGTGATGGCGGTTGTGTTCGAAGCAGGCGAGTTGGGCGCAGACCCGGTCAAAAGCTTGGTCGTGCTCGCCTACGACGACATCTATGCGGTGGAATATTTCGGCGATAAGCTGCAGGCCTATTGGAAAAGAAACGGCATGAGCACGATGGAGATGATTGCCGAAGCTTTCTCGGATTACGAACAATTAATGGTGCGATGCACGGAGTTTGACCGGCAATTACTTGATGATGCCCTTGAGGCGGGTGGCGAGAAATATGCGGATATACTCGCTCTATCTTACCGGCAGGCTATCGCCGCCCATAAACTCGTGATCGATTTGAACGGGGATCCGTTGTTTCTCTCAAAAGAGTGCTATAGCAATGGCTGCATGGCCACTGTGGATGTAAGCTACCCTTCCGTTCCGTTATTCCTTCTGTATAACCCTGAACTCGTTGAAGCGATGATCCGGCCGATCTGTCAATATGCTAGAACTGACGCTTGGACTTTTGAGTTCGCTCCCCATGATATTGGACAATATCCGCTAGGCAATGGCCAGGTATATAGCGAGAATGCAAGGGAAGGGCAAATGCCCGTTGAGGAATGCGGCAATATGCTGATCATGGCGGCTGCCGTTTGTTTAGCAGGTGGCAAAGTAAGCTTCGCGAGAGAGAATTTGGATTTGCTGGAACAATGGACTCATTATTTATTGGAATTCGGTCTAGACCCGGACAACCAACTATGCACGGATGATTTTGCCGGACATTTGGAACGTAACGCCAACCTGTCTGTCAAAGCCATTATGGGGGTAGCGAGCTACTCCATACTTATGGCCTATATGGATAATGATGTGGAGTCGGAGCGTTATTTAAGCTTGGCAAGGGAAATGGCGAGTAAATGGAAAATACTTGCGGACGACGGGGATCACTCTAAGCTTGCGTTCGGTCAAGAAGGTACTTGGAGCTTGAAGTACAACTTAATATGGGATTTAATATTCGGCACGGACTTATTCGACGAAGAGATCATCCATAGGGAAGTGGAATGGTATTTGAAGCAGCGAAATGAATACGGTACTCCGCTGGATAGCCGGGAAACCTATACGAAAGCGGATTGGCTCATATGGTCAGCTTCGCTCGCGACGGATCGGGACGATTTTATCAAGCTAGTGGAACCGTTATGGAAAATGATAAATGATACTCCCGACCGTGTGGCTTTCTCCGATTGGACGGATACAATTACCGCACGGCAGCTGAATTTCCAGCATCGCAGCGTCGTGGGAGGATTTTACATGAAACTGCTTAAAGAGAAAGGAATAAAGTAAGTTTGCTGCTATGTTACTTAGCTTTTACTTTTTTAAGGAAAAGCTTTTTTATTGATATTTTTTGTTCGGATGTTGGCTCTTTTTGGCTTTCTTGTTGAATATGCAGGAATAGGTTGGTCATCCATTTGGATAAAAAAGAGACACTCAAAAAAATTAGGAAGATGTAAAAATAATTCATTCCTTTATATAAACGGAATAATCCAAAAGTTACCAAAGCGGGTTTGAACAAAAAGGAAAGAAAGACAGAGTACGCCGTAGCATATAGGTAGTAATTTCTATGGTTATTTAAAGTCCATTGGTAAAGCAACAAAAAAGTCACTGGGATTAAAGATGTGTCGAGAGAAACGCTTGCAGGCAGTAAAGGAATAAACTTATAAGGATAAGTCACAAATCCGTTTGTTACGCAAAAGATATCAGCATAATGAAACCACATATGAATATTAAAACCAAAGAACCCAATAAGAATAGCCTTTTTTCTGTCGATTAAGAAATAAAGGGCAATTAAAGGAAGAATAAATACACCTAAAATAATCCAAAATTCCCAAGTGTTAATATTTGAATATTTAAACCAATAATTGATGGATGTACTTGAAACTTTTTCGTGGAGTTTTCTAATTTGTTCCAACTGATTAGTTTGGTCAGTACCCAAATCTATCTCCCCCTTTCGGAATGTATTTACCCTATTTTGTCCAGACACGTAGTACTTTATTAAAAGTTGATTTGAAGTCTTATAAAATAACCATTCAGCAGCTGCTGGATGGTTATTTTTATTGTGTAATTGGGTATGCTGTATGAATTATGACCGCTCCAAAATTTTTCATATACTTTGTCATCTGCACTTCTTAAAGCAATATTGTGCTAGTAATCCGAATTATTATCTAGAGCACAATCCCGTGATGAGCGATTATAATTGATTTACACCAGCCGATTCAAAAGAACACCGATAATTTGAAAACGCTTTAAAACGCAGTGAAACGTAGAAAAGCAATGGAATGTTTCTCTTTATTAACCACATTCAATAACGATCAGATCATTCTGGTTCTAAAATGGAAAGCAAAATCGTGCTAGTGTTTGGCAATATTGTTTAGTTCCATCTATCTGGTTTGAATGTATTCTAATGTTAATAAACTTGACATTTGTATTCAATTTAATGATTCTATTCATTTATTGTTAAGTTACTTGACATTACAGAGGAGGCGTATTGACTCTTAACCTGATAAATTTGCAGGAAAAGATGTACCATTTATTCATGTTAAAAAGAGGTTACTTGCCTCTGGGGACTTAGTCACATAGGTTATAAAATCGATTTTCATAAACGGGGGTTACTGCTATGTCCGTACAACTATCCATGAAACCTTATAAGATTGATGACGCTCCACTCAATAAATTTCATCTTAAAATTACAGCGCTTACATTTGGGTCTAATTTTTCCGATGGTTATGCTCTTGGTATTATAGGAATGGCACTGACTTTGATTGGACCTCAAATGAACCTTAGCCCGATTTGGAGTGGACTAATCGGAAGTTCAGCGTTGATCGGACTTTTTTTCGGCAGTTTGCTACTCGGAGGATTGGCCGACCGTATAGGTAGACAGAAAATCTTCCTTGGTAACTTCGTAGTCATTGCTTTAGCATCTTTCTTGCAATTCTTTGTGCAAGATCCTACGATTCTGTTCATCCTGCGTATATTGATTGGTTTTGCTTTGGGTGGCGATTACGCGATTGGGTCGACGCTGCTTGCTGAGTTCGCGCCTAGAAAACATCGAGGTTTTCTACTTTCTTTCTTAAATGTCATGTGGACCGTCGGTTAT
The DNA here is from genome assembly GCF_000422905.1 of Paenibacillus alginolyticus DSM 5050 = NBRC 15375. Lineage (GTDB taxonomy): Bacteria > Bacillota > Bacilli > Paenibacillales > NBRC-103111 > Paenibacillus_E > Paenibacillus_E alginolyticus. The sequence goes on along the minus strand of NZ_AUGY01000051.1, from coordinate 13,520 downwards.
GTAGTCTCCAACATTGTCGGTTATTATCTGCTAAAGACCGGCCCAGATTCCTGGCGGTGGATGCTTGCAAGTGCAGCCATTCCAGCGGTTATCGTCCTGCTGCTTCGGATTGGAACACCTGAATCACCTAGATGGCTCATTAGCATGGGGCGTGTGGAGGAAGCAAGGGAAATCGTGAAGAAGCATATCGGTCCACTTGCGGAGCTTGATGAAACGCGTTTGGAGCATACCTCCAAAACGTACCGGTTTCAAGACCTTTTCGGAAAGCAGCTTTGGAAGCGTACGGCATTTGGCGGTCTCTTCTATGTCTGTCAAGTGCTTCCCTACTTCGCAATTTATACGTTCCTACCGGATATTTTAGCTAAAATGGGATTTGAAGAGACGTTCCTTATGGACACGATTTTAAATTTATTCCTGCTTGTCGGTTCGATTGCCGGTCTGTGGTTTACCGAGAAATATTCGCGCAGAAGCTTTACGATTAATACGTTTATTATCCTTACAATATCCTTGCTTGCGCTTACTCTTTTACCTGCTGGTTCACATATCGTGGCTATTACGATCTTTTGTTTATTTACCTTCGTCATGTCAGCTGCTTCAAATCTTACCTTAGTATATCCAGCCGAGCTCTTTCCTACTGAAATCCGGGGATCTGGTGTCGGTGTCGTGACTGCAATAAGCCGAATCGGTTCGGCGGTTGGAACATTTTTGTTGCCGGTAACAATTAATTCCATGGGACTAACCCCTTCTATGATTGGTATGACAATAGTTCTGCTGATCGGGACCATTGTTTCCATTGCCTGGGCGCCGGAGACGAAATCGCTTGCCCTGGATGATGACATCCATTATCATTAAAAAACTTTGACAAGAGATGTCTTCCGGCATTTCTTGTATGAATATTTAACTGACAACTATTGTATAGTATTTATTGGTTTTAAAAGGAGATGTTTTCATGAAAATTACTTCTGCTTCCACTCATCCTAAAGACATCAATCAAGTAATTCTTGGCGATCATCAGGTCTCTATTGCCGAATTTGTCGCTGTAGCCCGTTACGGGGCTAAGGTATCATTTTCGCCGAGTTATTGTGATCGCGTTAATCATTCCAGAAGTCTTATCGAGAAATTTTTAAACGAAAACCGCATCATTTATGGCGTAACGACCGGTTTCGGGAGCAATGTGACCGAGATCATCTCTACCGAAGATGCTGAAGCTCTGCAGCGCAATATCGTTAGATCTCATGCGGTTTCCGTAGGCGATCCTCTGGAGAAAGAAGTTGTCAGAGCGATTCAACTGATGATGCTCATTCATTTGGGGCGTGGCTATTCCGGCGTCCGATTGGAACTGCTAGAGCTTATAGCATCACTCTTAAATCAAGGAGTCACGCCTTTTGCTCCAGGCGATGGATCCGTCGGTTATCTTGCCCCGGAAGCACATATGGCGTTAGTACTAATTGGGGAGGGCAAAGCTTGGCACATGGAGGAACTCCTTCCAGGCAGAGAGGCGCTTGAAAGAGCAGGGTTAACCCCTACGACATTAAGTTGTAAAGAAGGACTGGCGCTGACCAACGGATCGTCATCCGTCACAGCCATGGCCATATTAACCCTATTTAATGCCATTCAAGCGGTGAAAACAGCTGATATTGCGGGCGCAATGTCATTCGAAGCTTTAAAAGGTACGATTCATGCCTTCGATCCAAGGCTCCATGCTTTAAAACAACATGAGGAGCAGGCGAAGACGGCACAAAATTTATTGCGAATCCTTAAAGACAGTGAAATTGCCGAAACGTATAAAAACTATCGCGTGCAGGATGCTTTAAGTTTAAGATGCATCCCTCAGGTTCATGGAGCTTCTAAAAGAAATTTGAAGGATGCCGCCTACACCATTCATAATGAGCTTAACTCTGTAAGTGATAATCCTGTTATTGTTCTCGAGGAAGACGACGGGGTTGCCTTAATGGGGGGTAATTTTGACGGCACTTATGTCGGTATCCAGGCAGATATCATGTGTATAGCCATGGGTAATTTGGGAAAAATAGCGGAGAGACGAATCGATCGATTAGTAAATTTTCACCTGAGCGAGATGCCTAGTTATTTAGTGAGAAATCCGGGATTAAACAATGGATATATGATCCCTCAATATACAGCTGTTGGGCTGCTGGGGGAAATCAGGATTCTTTCTCATCCAGCCTCCGTAGAAAGTGTTCCCACTAGCGCCAATCAAGAAGATGTTGTCAGTTTCGCATATGCGGCCTCGAAGAAAGCCTATCAGATTTCGAAGAAGCTTTCGTATATGTTGGCGATTGAATTAATGACTGCTGTACAAGCTCTCGATTTTCATCGGCCGATGAAATCTTCTCCGGTTATTGAGCAAGTCTATAACCTGATACGAACACAAGTGCCAACGGTGGAGGAAGATCGCTTTTTCTATCCGGACATCGTAACGATCTATCATCAAATTCATGAGGGCGACATCGTTAAGGTTGTTGAAGACATGATAGGTGAAATAGAATAAAATAAAATGGAAGCAGTTTTCTCTGAAGTTTAGGAGCAAAACGGCTTCCTTTTTTAAGGTAGGGGAGGTGAATAGACATTGAAATTGGATACAGCCCAAGCATCCTTTTCGCAGCTTCTCATTTCGGGGACGTTAATCCATGAAGCGGATTTTGAAGAAATGCGTGAGCGGCTTGGCATCGAACCGCGGCCCCAAGTCGTTATCGTTTTGTCCATAGACCGTTATACCGATTTGGCTTTGGACAAGTCATTGCAATGGAGTATTGAGATCGGGCAGGTGCTGGTGGAAGCCATTCTCGAGAGTATTACCTTGCCTTTCTTGTGGGTATGGGTGGGAGAAGGCGTGTTAGCCGTATTATTGGAACTCCAATCGATTCAGCCCGTAGAACCGACCTACAAGCAAGTTACGTATGGCATGGTCCGGAAAATTCAAAACTTCGTAGATACGAAGGGCTTTTCCGTTTCAGCCGGAATAGGCACCTATTACGAAGATCCTTACAAACTTCATCTTTCCTACAATGAAGCCAAAGAATCATTAATCGACCGTTTCTTCCAAGGAAACCGGATGATTTTTCAATATGAAGGACAAAGAAGCATTCAGGAAGACCGTGCAAAGCCGGTGACCCAAGAAGAGAAAATCGAATTGTTGTCACGTGTCCGGATCGGCGATGAAGAAGGCTCGATTGCTTATTTGGTCGAGCTATTAGAAAATCTTTCCCAATCGTATAAGCATAATATTGATCTATTTAAGTCGGAAGCCTATGATCTAGTACTTTCTTTGTCAAGAATGGTTGTGGACTTAGGCGGTAATGCTTCTGAAATTTTATCTGAAAATGCAAGAATGCTCCAAGACTTGTACAGTACCATTCGATATGACAAATTTGTTAAAAAGCTGTGCGCATACTGGAGGAAGCTGGCCAAGCAAGTGTCGGACGATCATGCCTTAGAGGTGTCCCCCATTGTGCGATCCGCCATTGTCTATATAAGAGAGCATCATCAAGACAAAATGTTATTGAAGGAAATTGCCCAGCATTGTTACTTGAGCACCCATTATTTTGCCCATGTATTCAAAAAAGAAGCAGGTGTAAGCTTTGTCGACTTTCTAAATAAAGTTCGTATTGAGAAGGCGGTTTATTTGTTAGAGAAAACGGAATTGACCATGCAAGAGATTGCCGCGCGAGTCGGTTTTCAGGATGCGAACTATTTTGCAAGGAAATTTAAAATGATTATGGGGTGCAGCCCGACAGACTATCGGTCAACAGCCCAGTGCTAGTATTATAGATATAATCACATGAAGCCAATCCGCTTAGGGGTTGGCTTTTAAGCGTTTTCATAAGAAATTTCAATTCTAGATTAAACCGTAAAATTGTGCTACCTTTCCGCAAATTCGACTAGATTCAGATGCCCCATTTTTAAGTATGATGGATACATAGAAACAAACAAACTTTGTTTCATCAACCAACAGGAGGGAAGCAGCTTTGAGACAAATTGAACTGCTGAATCCGCCAGAATTCGTACGAAAGTCCAATTGGCGGGATCGATTCGAGACCAAGGTATCCCAGTGGCTGATCCCTTGGGGTGGCGAGGAAGAAGTCCAAGTCGGTTTCATCGGCATTCCGCTTTCTAAGACGTCAATCAGTATTTCAGGCGCTTCGATGACACCGAATGCTTTGCGGGAATTGTTTGCAAATGTCACGACGTACAGTATCGACCATGGTGTCGATTTGCAGGAATTGCAGGCACGTGATCTTGGTGATATTCAAATGCATGTGACGGATCTGCTGCGCTGTCATGCCAATATCGAACAAGGGCTGAAGAACATTTATGCAGAAATGCCCCATTTGTTCCCGATTATTGCTGGCGGCGATCATTCCATTACTTGCCCCTCTGTGAAAGCGTTTAAGCACCATGTCGGAGGAAAGATAGGCATCGTTCAGCTTGACTCCCATATGGACGTCCGGAATCTGGAGGACGGAGGTCCTTCCAATGGAACGCCAATCCGCGGGTTGATCGAATCGGGGACGGTTGAAGGCCGCCATATAGCGCAAATCGGACTTCACAGCTTCGCCAATTCAAGAGCGTATCATGAATATGCCATGGAGCAAGGAATTACCCTATATACGGCGCGTCAGGTAGCCAAAGAAGGAATCGAAGCTTTGGTGGAAAAGGCGCTGGAGGTTGCCGGTGACGGGACGGATGCTATTTATGTAACCGTTGACATGGATGTACTGGATCAAGCTTATGCGCCAGGTGTGCCAGCGCTCGTTCCAGCCGGAATGACCTCATGGCAGTTGTTGGAAGCTGTATTCCTATTAGGACAGCATCCAAAGGTGCGAGGCTTTGATATTGTTTGTGTGGATCCTATGCAAGATCCCCGCAGAGCGACGGTCAGGACCGCCTTGCATGTCATCTTGACTTTCTTGACGGGATATATGAAACGAAACTAAATCGAACACAACATAGAGGAGTGACTATTCATGGAACAAACAATCAAACGTACGATTCGAGCAGCACACGGAACGAAGTTAACGGCAAAAGGCTGGCAGCAGGAAGCTGTCCTGCGTATGTTGATGAACAATCTAGACCCAGACGTAGCAGAACGTCCGGAAGATCTCGTCGTCTACGGCGGAATCGGCAAGGCTGCACGGAACTGGGAGTCTTATGACAAGATCGTAGAATGTTTAACAAACCTGGAAGCGGATGAAACGCTGCTTGTACAATCCGGGAAACCGGTTGGCGTATTCAGAACGCATTCGCATGCGCCGCGTGTTCTCATCTCCAACTCGGTGATTGTTCCGGCCTATGCCAACTGGGAGACGTTCCATGAACTCGATAAACAGGGACTTATGATGTACGGTCAAATGACGGCTGGCAGCTGGATTTATATCGGTACGCAAGGCATTTTGCAAGGAACGTATGAAACCTTCGCTGAGGCAGCAAGACAGCATTCGGGTGGCACTTTAAGAGGTACGATAACATTAACAGCTGGACTTGGCGGTATGGGCGGCGCTCAACCTCTCGCTGTAACGATGAACGATGGCGTCGTCATCGGTGTAGACGTAGATCCGACTCGTATTCAACGAAGAATCGATACTCGTTATTGTGACGTCATGGTTTACGATCTGGATGAAGCGTTGAAGCTTGCGAACGAAGCGAAAGCAGAGGGGAAAGCACTCGCTATTGGGCTTGTTGGAAACGCTGCAGAGGTGTTCGCGGAATTTGTGAAACGCGGAATTGTGCCTGATTTCGTAACCGATCAAACTTCGGCTCATGATCCGCTTAACGGCTATGTGCCGGTCGGTTATTCTTTGGAAGCTGCGGCTGACTTGCGTAAAAACGATCCAGCGCAGTATGTGAAGCTATCCAAAAAATCGATGGCTGACCATGTTCAGGCGATGCTTGATCTTCAAAAACTGGGTTCAACCGTATTTGATTATGGCAACAACATCCGTCAAGTGGCTCTTGATGAAGGGGTTAAGGATGCCTTTAATTTCCCTGGATTTGTTCCGGCTTACATTCGTCCGCTCTTCTGCGAAGGGAAAGGACCGTTCCGTTGGGCAGCATTGTCCGGTAATCCAGAGGATATCTATAAAACGGATGAGCTTGCTTTGAAACTGTTCCCAGAAAATGCGCATCTGCGTAAATGGATCGAAATGGCCAGAGAAAAAGTCGCGTTCCAAGGTTTGCCAGCTCGTATTTGCTGGTTGGGATATGGGGAACGCGCCAAAATGGGTCTGGCGATTAACGAAATGGTGCGCAATGGAGAATTATCTGCGCCGATCGTTATCGGACGTGATCACCTGGATTGCGGTTCCGTGGCTTCGCCTAACCGTGAAACCGAGTCCATGAAGGACGGCAGCGATGTAGTTGGCGACTGGGCCATCTTGAATGCGCTTGTGAATACAGCATCCGGTGCGAGCTGGGTTTCCGTTCATCACGGCGGCGGCGTAGGCATGGGTTACTCCCTGCACGCAGGTATGGTTGTCGTTGCGGACGGTTCCAAAGAAGCGGATGAAAGATTAGCGCGCGTCTTGAACACGGACCCTGGAATGGGCGTCATCCGTCACGCTGATGCAGGTTATGACATTGCCATTCAAACGGCGAAGGAACGCGGCGTTCGCGTACCGATGATGGGTATCTAATCGTTACTGAATATATATAAAAGAATGAAGATAACTTGCAGCAAGCCCGATCGGGCTTGCTGTATTTCGAGGGGGAGAAACGATGGAGAACAATCGGATTGACCTGCTGATCCATAATATTGGCACACTGATCACCATGCAAGGAACTCAGGAACCGCGCCGAGGCGATGAAATGTCAGAGGTTGCAGCAGTTCGAAGAGGAGCTGTGGCAATCATAGACGGTATCATTGTTGCAGTAGGAACGGAAGAAGAAGTTTTGGCACAAATCGGTGAACGGCCGATAACGCATAAGCATGATGCTGAGGGTAAGCTTGTTACCCCTGGACTTATCGACCCTCATACGCATTTGGTTCACGGCGGCTCTCGCGAGAATGAATTAGCCTTAAAGCTGAAAGGCGCTTCTTATTTAGAAATTTTAGCCCAAGGCGGCGGGATTCTCAGTACAGTCCGTTCAACCCGTCAGGCATCGGAGGATGAGCTGTACGTAAAGGCTAAAAAAAGCTTGGATACGATGCTTTCTTATGGGGTTACCACAGCAGAAGCCAAGAGCGGTTATGGTTTAACGCTGGAGGATGAGCTTAAGCAGCTCCGGGTCACCCGCAAACTCAATCAGGAACTTCCGGTAGATCTGGTGTCTACGTTCATGGGTGCTCATATGGTGCCGGAAGAATATAAGGGCCGGTCACAAGAATTCGTTCAGCTGCTCATTGAAGAAATGCTCCCCGAAGTGAAGCGTCAGGGACTTGCTGAATTTTGTGATGTGTTCTGTGAGCACGGCGTATTCTCCGTAGAAGAATCGGAGCAAATCCTATTGGCTGCAAAAGCGATGGGCTTCGGTCTGAAAATACATGCGGATGAGATCGAGCCGATGGGCGGCGCACAGCTTGCCGGCAAACTCGGCTGCATCTCTGCTGAACATTTGCTTGCCGCATCCGATGAAGGGTTGGAAGCGATGCAGCGGGCGGGCGTCATTGCTGTCTGTCTGCCAGCTACCTCCTTTAATTTAAGGCTGAAGCATCACGCCCGTGCGCGTAGGATGATTGAAATAGGACTCCCCGTTGCTTTATCCACGGATTATAATCCGGGAAGCTCGCCAACGGAATCTATACAGCTCGTCATGACGCTGGGCTGTCTGAATTTAGGGATGTCGCCGGAAGAAGTCCTGACGGCCGTGACGATCAATGCGGCTCACGCGATCGGAAAAGCGGATACCATAGGCAGTTTGGAAGCGGGTAAACAGGCCGATTTGGTTATTTTCAATGCGGATAACTTGGCCTATCTGCCTTATCACTTTGGGATCAACCATGTTCATTCCGTATTCAAGCAAGGAAAAATGGTAGTCTCGGACGGCAATCGGATTCATTAAAAAGGTGTACTAAATCTCAAGGGGGATCATCATGGAAGCTCCGACGGAAGTAAAAGAGAAGCCTATGCAAGCGGAAAGCTTGAATGTTTTGAGCAGAACGCAGCTTGTTATCCAAGCTGCTCTAGATAAAATGGGATGCGCAGAATCCCTATACGAATTGCTAAAGGAACCGCTTCGATTGCTAACTGTACGCATTCCTGTGAAAATGGACGACGGTTCGGTAAAGGTGTTCACAGGGTACCGTGCGCAGCATAATGATGCGGTCGGACCGACCAAGGGGGGCATTCGCTTCCATCCCGGGGTCACCGAAGACGAAGTGAAGGCTCTTTCCATGTGGATGACCATCAAATGCGGCATTGCCGATCTGCCTTATGGCGGAGGCAAAGGCGGGATCCAGTGCGATCCGCGCACGTTATCCTTCGGAGAGCTGGAGCGCTTAAGCCGTGGTTACGTACGGGCAATCAGCCAGCTTGTCGGACCGACCAAGGATATTCCGGCGCCGGACGTATTCACGAATTCACAAATCATGGCGTGGATGATGGATGAATACAGCCGAATTCGGGAATTCGATTCGCCAGGTTTTATTACCGGCAAGCCGCTGGTTTTAGGCGGATCGATTGGAAGAGAATCGTCCACCGCCATGGGCGTAGTGCTGTTGCTTAGAGAAGCGGCTCAAGTCGCTGGGATTCCGATTAAGGGTGCGCGCGTCATTATCCAAGGCTTTGGTAATGCAGGCAGCTTTCTTGCTCAGTTCCTTCACGAGGCTGGAGCCAAAGTAGTAGGCATTTCGGATGCTCAAGGGGCTCTTTATGATCCTGAAGGCTTGGACGTGCAGTATTTATTAGATCGACGGGATTCTTTCGGAACGGTGACGAATTTGTTCCCGAATACGATTTCGAACCAAGAGCTGTTAATCCAAGACTGTGATATTTTAGTGCCGGCTGCGATTGAAAATCAGATCACTGAAGACAATGCGGCTGACATTAAGGCAAAGATTTTGGTCGAAGCGGCCAACGGACCGACGACTTTGAAAGCAACTGAAATATTGACGGACAAAGGCGTTTTAATCGTTCCAGACGTGCTTGCCAGCTCGGGCGGGGTCATCGTATCTTACTTTGAATGGGTCCAAAACAATCAAGGATATTATTGGAATGAAGAAGAAGTGAATGAAAAGCTGCAACAAATATTGAAAAAATCGTTTTATAACGTCTATCAGTTATCCTTGCAGAAGCAAATAGATATGAGATTAGCGGCCTATATCGTTGGTTTAAAGCGAATGGTCGAAGCGATAAAATGGCGCGGATGGGTCTAATGTATGCTCTGATCAAAATGCCTTGGAAGGTGATGAATCATGAACAATTTACGTGAAGATGCTCTTCACATGCATAAAAAGTATACCGGAAAACTGGAGATTCTTGCCAAGGTTCCGGTAGGCACTGTCCGTGATTTGAGCCTTGCCTACTCACCGGGAGTTGCAGAGCCTTGTAAGGAGATTTTTATTGAAGAAGATAAAGTATACGAGTATACGATGAAAGGAAACCTGGTTGCTGTCGTGACCAATGGAACGGCTGTGCTCGGTTTGGGAAATATCGGTCCGCATGCGGCTATGCCGGTGATGGAAGGAAAGGCTTTACTTTTCAAAGTATTCGCCGGGGTAGATGCGATTCCGATCTGTTTAGATGCGTTGGATAAAGAGAATGTGATTGAGACGGTTAAGCAGCTTTCGCCTTCGTTCGGCGGGATTAATTTAGAAGATATCGCCGCCCCGGATTGTTTTGAAATTGAAGAGAGGTTGAAAAAGGAATGCGATATTCCTGTTTTCCATGATGACCAGCATGGTACGGCTATTGTCATTGCGGCTGGATTAATCAATGCTCTCCAATTAGTCGACAAAACGATGGACCAAATTCGTGTGGTTATTAATGGGGCAGGCGCAGCTGGCATAGCGGCCATGAAGCTTCTAGGCCATATGGGTGCTAAGGATATCATCGTATGCGATACGAAGGGCATTATCCATGAACACAGACAAGAAGGCATGAATCCATTCAAGCTGGAAATAGCACGGATGACGAATAAAGATCATCTGACAGGTAAGCTCGCCGATGCGGTGAGAGGAGCCGATGTTTTCATTGGTGTTTCTGCGGCTGGCGCGCTTTCGAAAGAAATGGTAAGCACCATGAACCGTGATTCCATCATATTTGCATTGGCGAATCCAGTACCGGAGATTATGCCGGAGGAAGCGAAAGCCGCAGGTGCAGCAATCGTTGGCACGGGTCGATCCGATTTTCCAAACCAAATCAACAATGTGTTGGCGTTTCCAGGCATTTTTCGCGGCGTCCTAGATGTACGTGCTAGAGAGATTAATGAGGCAATGAAACAAGCCGCTGTTTACGCGATTGCCGGTTTGGTTCCAGCAGATAAGTTAAATCGAGACTATGTTATTCCTCATCCGTTTGATCCGATGATTGCGCCGAATGTGGCTGCTGCCGTTGCTCAAGCAGCCATGGATACGGGGAGCGCACGTTTAACCATCAAAGCGGAAGAGGTTAAGGATCGAACAAAGAAACTGATCCGCAAAAACGATGCGGTTGGTTCGTATTTTTCATGGTACGCTGACATGACAAAGGAAGAGTAGCATTGTTCGGACGAGTATACGGGACTTGGTATTTCCAGGTCCTTTTTTACATTCGTTTAGGGAATAAATTCAAGGAGATGCTTACATGTCTTATTCGATCAAAGTCATTAAAAAGCATATGCAAATAACGTCCGCTTGGTCAGGCGGAACGACAACGCAGCTAGCCATATTTCCTGAACACGCGGAGTATAATAAACGAAATTTTTTATGGAGAATCAGCACGGCCCGCATTCAAGATGAGCAGTCTTTGTTTACCAGCCTTCCTGACTTTTGGAGAAAGCTTATGGTTATAGAAGGAGAAGTGATTCTAGAATATGAAGGCTCACATCAGGTAGGGTTAAAGCCCTACGAGCAGGATAGCTTCAGCGGAGGAACGGTCACCCGAAGTATGGGGAAGGTGACAGACTTCAATCTCATCACAGCGGCGGGATGCCAGGGAGAATTAGAAGCTTTATTTATTAAAGATGGAACTACACATGAAATAGAATGTCACAAGGAAGATGTGGAATTTTCACTAGTAACGGAAGCTTTTTATTGTACAGAGGGCCGAGTAAGATATAGTATAAATGAAGATCAAACTCTAGTGTTAGAGAAAGGCGACTTCTGCGTATTATCCTGGAGAGCTTCATTGGATAAGGTTACTATTAAAATAAGCCATTTTCGCAATGAATCTTCAGCATATGTCATTCGAGCTAGTATTGTAAGTTGAAACTTTTTTCCGGGGAAGTGATGAAATGATGAACTATGACGTAATTATTGTTGGTGCAGGTTCGATGGGAATGGCTGCTGGCTATTATTTGACCCTTGAAGGGAAAAGCGTTTTGCTGTTGGATTCATTCAACCCTCCGCACGATCGGGGGGCACATCATGGCGATACCCGCATCATCCGGCATGCCTATGGCGAAGGGACGAGTTATGTCCCGTTAGCCCTCAGAGCCCAAAAGCTCTGGTTCGATCTGGAACGAGAGTCGGGAAGAAAACTTTTCTACCAAACCGGGGTGCTGAATGTAGGGACTCGTGATTCAACCTTTATCCAACAAGTAGTTGCAAGTTCCGAAGCCTATTCACTTCCGCTGCAAACCGTGGATTCCAGTAATATTCATACACGATGGCCTGGGATGTCGCTCCCAGAGGGCTATGTGGGCTGCTTCGAATCGGATTCAGGTGTGCTTAAAAGCGAGGAGTGTATTCGTGCTTATCGGGAACTGTTGGAACATCATCAAGTTACCATCTTAACAAATTCATCGGTACAAGAGTTGTCTATTGATTCAGCCGGGGTGACAGTCCAAACAGCCGATGAAAGTTATCAAGGACGCGCCCTAATCGTTACAGCAGGGGCTTGGTCTTCTAAGCTGCTTCCTATTATGAATATCCATCCACCGCTTGTTACCAAAAGAAAGACGTTTGCCTGGTTTGAAGCGGATGATTTTTTATTCGGAGAGGATCGCTTTCCGGCGTTTACGTTTGAAACCTCCTTGGGGCATTATTACGGTTTTCCCAGCATGGGGGGAGTTGGTCTTAAGGTAGGGCGTCATGATGGGGGACTTCGGATCCATCCGGATGAAGCCATTTCCGAGTTTGGGGCACTGCAGGAGGATGAAGAAGACTTAAGAATGTTTTTAAGTCGGTTTATACCTCTTGCCAATACGAAGCTGCGCAAAGGAAAAACCTGCACGTACACCCTCACTCCCGATGAGAACTTCATTATAGATTCACATCCAGAGTATCCGCATATCGCCTTTGCAGCTGGATTTTCCGGGCACGGGTTTAAATTCAGCAGTGTAGTCGGCGAAATCTTATGCCAGCTTATTACAACAGGCAGAAGTGAGCATGACATTTCGTTATTTTCAATGAACCGCTTCAATTAAAAGGATGAGTCCTCGCTAGTTTTGTGCTAGCGAAGGCTCATTTTTGATTTGAACATTTTGTTCAGTATTGATTTTAACGTAACTACAAGCCGCGAGCGACCAATGGTAAAGTCGTGTAATTTAGCAGGTGGAACTCCTGCTTGGAAAGGCAAAAGCCATGCCACCAATAGCGAGTCTTGGGCTGCCGCCAGTAATGTCGGGTGCTAAGCGTAGACAGTTAGGTAGTAGGCCTGAAAGTGATGGAGCCTCGAAATTAGTAACAATGGGAAGGCCGACAGTCTGCGTCTACTGGAAGGCAACACTTGGTTTAGCGAAGAAAAAAGCTATTTACGAGCAGGATTTCATGGAATGTTCGTTTGGATTTCGACCTGGAAGAAGCCAGCATGACGCAATTAGAGCGCTGGACCAGATCATCATGAAAGAACCCATACGTTATGTGGTGGACGCAGATATTCGCGGCTTTTTCAATCACATGGATCATGAGTGGATGATGACATTTCTGGAACACCGCATAGCCGATTCCAATCTCTTAAGACTGATTAAGAAGTTCCTGAAAGCAGGAATTCAGGAAGATGGAGAGTTTAAACCAACAGATGAAGGAGCACCGCAAGGGGGACTGATTTCGCCGATTTTATCTAACATCTATCTGAATTATGCACTAGACCTATGGTTCGAGACGACAGTGAAGAGAGAATGTGTAGGAAGAGCAGAAATGGTGCGTTACGCGGATGATTGTGCGCTACGAATGCATGGCGCGTAAGAAGCCAAAGCAATGCTGAACAGAAGATGAAGGCAGGCCCTTCGGAGCCGCTGTGCAGGCGGAGGCTTCAAACCACCTTAAGCTGCTGCGGTCAAAAGCCGTCGGTGGTGAGCGTTAAGGAAAAGGCAGAGCAAGACTCTGTCAGGTGAGTGTTACGGAGACGAACACAAGTCAATGGCTGATAAAGTGTCGAAAGCGTAGGGATGTCATCAAAACCAGGAGGGAGTCGTTGGCCTGGGAT
>NZ_AUGY01000050.1 GCF_000422905.1 Paenibacillus alginolyticus DSM 5050 = NBRC 15375 | reverse complement strand
ATTCGGATCAAGGCTTCCAATATACGTCTCAGGCGTACAACACGCGATTAGAAGCATTCGGCGTTAAAGGCAGCCACTCTCGCAAAGCAACCTGCCTGGATAACGCATGCATCGAATCCTTTTTTTCGCATCTCAAGTCAGAGAAGTTGTATCTCAAACAGTGTAAATCAGGAACTGAAATTCATCAAGCGGTGGAAGATTATATTTATTTTTATAACTACCAACGGTTTCAAACCAAACTTAAAAAGCGCGCCCCGATTGAATATCGGTGCGCGCTAGCAGCATAGCTTTTTTCATCTGTCTACTTGACAGGGGTAAGACCAACTCCCGATACGGGGATGTGGGCTTTTTTTGCGTGTTCTAAGGCAGCATCTCGATACGGCATCGATAAGCTTTGGCAATACCCTGCATGAGCTCTTCAAGCTGCCGATCCACGACGTATACAGTGCGATCCTGAGCCTGATACTGGGCGAGGAGGTGCTCTTCGATTTGAAGGGCAGCTTGATCGATTTCGGCTTGAGGGCTATCTGTCGTAAAGCGGAATTGTACGACAAGCTTATCGTATAAATAATTGTGCTCCGCGCGGCTTGTGAAGCCGTAATCGCTGAAGAGATCCGTCAATTCAGCGTCATCCGGCAGCAGCCGCAGCTGCATCGGGTTCGTTTCAATATTGAAATGAGCCATAACATCAAGTGCAGCAAGCTGTTGTTCTTCATTGCTGACAATAAGCATTTCTTTGTCGCGGTCAAATAAGTCAACTTTACCTGCGAGAGCTTTAACGATTTGCGCGTAAAATCCAGGTATTTTTCCTTCGGGCAGATCCATCATTAGACCAATTTTGGGTTCCATTCGTCGTCCTCACTTTACTTCGTTATCCTCTGCTACTTTACAGGGATAATTTAAGTTTTACAACAGCGATACCATTCTTCGTCTCTACACTTACGACATCGAGATAATTAACAATTTTTTTCGGGACGAAACCAAGCTGGAATTCTTTCATAAAGTCTTCAATTGTCGTATCAGGCAGTTGGAAGCCATTGAATTCAAGTTTATCCACATGAAAGAGGACTTCATTCATATCGGGATGTTCCTTTAACAAAAACATTCCTTCCAGCGCGATTTGCACATGATCTTTTTTACCTTTTGCAATGATTGCTCCATCGGCAAATTCAAAATTCAAATTCTGCAACAGTTCATTTTTTGAATGTATGTAAGTATTGAAATCCTTATCACTAATCGTTATGACCGGATTTTTGATGGAAGATAAGTCCATAAATTTACTTTCTTTGGTGACATACTGTGGCAGCTCTCGGAAAGCCGATGATAAACTATTCAAGTATTCGCGGAATAAAGGGATGCCTTCTTGTTTCCATTGGTCATTTAAGCTTTTTATTTGGGCTTCTATGACTTGTGCTTGTGTACTGACGGCTAGTTGTTTGTCCAGCTCTTCTTGGAGCTTTACGAGTCTTTCACGCTGTGTGAGGAATTTATCTTTCGTTTTCTGGAGCTCGACGCGAGATGAATCAAGTTCGGTTCGCAGGCTTTTCAATTTCTTAAACGATTCGGTGAAAGCAGATAAAGCGCGATGATCATTCGTTATAATCATTTGCAGATACTCGAACATTCGCAATGCATCCGTAAAGGAACTAACGGTAAACAGCAGCATCCAGATCGAATCTCGATCCCCTGTATAGTAAGCTCTCAGCACTTTTCCGGCATGTTTTCGGGTGCTATCAACATTGCTGTTCTGCTTGATGATATCTTGTTCATTTTGTTTGATTTGTGCAACGATGTTGGCATCTTGTTCATTTAATCGGGCCACTTCTTTGTCGATTTCGAAAATAGTAAGCCCTTTTTGGACGAGATCTTTGGCTTCGTCTTGCGTAGGGGTCTTTTCTTCGGCTGAGATTGAAGGAAGCGGCAGTGTTATTTGAGTTAACAATAGAATGGACAACATCATAGCTACGAATTTATATGTCATTGAATGAATTCTCCCCCTAAGAACAGATTATCATATTTCTATTAAATGAAGCACAAAAAAATACTTACCTCTGGGGAAGAGGTAAGTATTGGGCCTTACATCTATTTTTTTGCCGGTGTAATTAATTTAAGGATTTCATCAAAGCTTTTAACGTTTTTTGGTACTTCCTTCGTTAATGAAGAAGCTTGATTGATAGCGTCGTAGGTTTGGTGAATGAGGATATGGTTATCTTGCGCTTTGCCGTCCAGTGTGATGGTGAAGCCTACATCAATCGTTTGGTCACGGATAAAACCAGTGTCATCAATGGCTACAACCATTTTACCCGGAGCTTTGAGCTGCAAGAGATTTGCTTGATTTTTTTTGAATTGTTCGGCTTTATCAGCAGTAAGGAATCCATTGTTTTGCAGCTGGCCAATAAACTCTGGAAGCTTAGTTTGCATCAGTGTATTCAAATCTTTTTCATTTTTACTGGTAAGTTCGACGCTGATGGATTTGGCAGAAGATCCGTCTTTCAGCTTAACTGGTTCTTTGGCTTCTTTATACCATTTTGGATCAATCCCGCTAAATATTAGATTTCCAAGTGTGGTGGACAGTTGAGAAGTATTTTTCAAAGTATCTAAGGTTAAAGGACTAGTGCTGTTCTGACTCATTTTTTGTAAATCGATTGCATAATACTCATCAGCTGTTTTATTTAATGCTGGCATATTAAAATACAATTTGCTATCTTTAATGAGAATTGGAATTTCAAAAGGGGATGTTGAGCCCTTAGGCGTTATTTTTAAGTCCGTCTGGAACTGGAGTGGCTCCACATTGCTAATGCCCTTCCAATCGATTGTGCTTTCTCTGACCAAAGATAACAGCCCGTTCGTTAAAGGGTTGGACGATTTCATCAATCCATCGCTTAAGGCTAATGTGGTGCTCCCATCAAAGGTGTAAGACTTCATCTCTTTTTGTTTGTTTAGTGATTGTTCGAGTGCTTCTTTGACCTTCGTGTTGTCTGTACAAGCTGTCAACGATACTAGGCTGATCGCCGTTACCGCTGTTAAGGTAATCCACTTCTTTGACATGCTTTGCTGTCTCTCCTTCCATAAATCCTTCTTCATTATAATGGTTTCCGTAGGTTTTGTCTGTAAGTAAAGAATTGGAGGTTTCTTCATTGAATCATCAGCTCGGACACCCAGGTGTTGTGACAGCCTTGAGAGAGGCTATTCAGTCAGCAGAATTTCAAGCCATCTCATTCAGGGATTATATGGAAATTTGTCTTTACAGTGAACCGTTTGGCTACTATCGAAATGAGAGGCCGAAAATCGGTAAACAAGGAGATTTCTATACAAGCTCCTCTATTGGTTCAATAATGGGGGAAATGGTTGCATCATTTATTTGCATGCAGCTGCATAATGGTCATTCTCCTCAAACAGAACCCGTTCATATCGTTGAATGGGGAGGGGGAAACGGGCGAATGGCTCTTCACATCATGGGCGAAATAAAGCGAACTGAACCCGCCATTTATGCTCGATTAATCTATACAATCATTGAATCTAGTGCTTATCATCGTCAACAGCAGCGAATATTGCTTGAAGAGCACGCCCAAATTATTCAATTCGCAAGTGAATCAGAATGGTTCTCTCAGACGCCGCAAGATCTGCTTTATGTACTTGCGAATGAACTGCTGGATGCTTTCCCAATCCACCGAATTCGCTATAAAGATATGCTTTTCCAAGAGTCTTATGTGAAATGGCAAGAGGAAGAGCAAATTTTTCAAGAAATTTGGCGGCCTGTCAGCTCTCACCGAATATTAGACTTCCTAGAACGTTCCAAAGTTCAGTGGTTGGATGGTCAAATAGGAGAGATAAACCTTGAAGCTGAGAGTTGGGTCTCGCGTGTAGCTGAGCGGATCCAAAGCGGAAGCTGTCTAATCATAGATTATGGCGATACAGCAGAAGAACTATTCGCTCCATACCGTTACAATGGAACATTAATGTGCTATCGCAATCACCAAGCTCAGGATAATCCATTCATGCATCAGGGTGAGCAGGATATGACATCTCATATTAACTTTAGTTCATGCCAATTAACTGCAAGTGAGAGCGGCTTTACTCATTGCAAACTTCAAACACAACGGGATTTTCTGGTGGAGCAAGGGATTCTGCAAAGGCTTCAAGACCACTATGATCCGAATCCTTTCAGTGAAGTGTCAAAGCGTAACCGCTCAATTAGGCAGCTGCTGCTAAGCGACCAAATGAGTGAGCTATTCAAAGTATTCATCGCAAGCAAACATTCTCTACACAATGAAAAAAAGGTGAGCCGCTGAGTAACAGTCGGTTCACCTTTTTGCTTGTTGTTATTGTTGTGGGGTTTAGACAGACATTTTGAAAAATGACCAATACGTAAATCCGCTGAAGGAAATAATCATATATCCCCAGAACAACAATATGTAAGTTCGTTCTGACAAGCGCATATAGCCTAGAATGACGAATACGGCAGTTTGAAAAAAGAAAATCAGAGACATAGGTATCATATCGCCAGCTAAGCTCATTAGTGCGATAACAAGTGTCCAAAAACCTAGAACCCGAAACATGCGATCCATTCTCGTAACATCCCCCTCTCATACCACGTTGCACTTTAACTACAACACATTATACCGTTTGGAATGAACGGTGTAAACCGTCAAACAGTGACGAAATTCAAAACATTTCATCAGATAGTAGTAGTATGTCTTTTTATCCGGATCCCATGTATGAGTGATAAAAAATTTGGCAATACCATTTAGTATCAAATAGATTCTATGAACTCTAGTACGGGCATAGAAATAATAATAATGGCACGAATCAATTTATCCCAGCTCTCTACGAATTGATTCTTATTATGATGCATCCCCAATAGGAGAGACTTTGATCTCAGGGCCAAAGATCCCACAGAGGAGAGACTTTGATCTACGACCAAAGATCCCTATATTATGTCAGGAGGTTCGACCATATGTCAGCAATTAGACAAGATGCTTGGAGCGATGAAGACGACTTAATCTTAGCGGAGGTGACACTGCGTCACATACGAGAGGGAAGTACACAATTATCTGCATTCGAAGAGGTTGGAGAGCGCATTGGGCGCACAGCGGCGGCATGTGGATTCCGTTGGAACAGTTTTGTAAGGAAAAAATATGAAGCAGCTATACAGATTGCCAAAGCACAGCGTCAAAAAAGAACGCAGCTCAAAAAGCATGCGGCTGTCTCGATCTCCGGTTCTTCTTCCGTTGGGTTGCTGGATGGTCCTGAGTTGTCGACTGGAAAAATAGAGACATTCACGGAAGAAACATTATCGATTGATGCTGTGATCCGGTTTCTGAGACAATGGAGAAACACGTACCAAGATATGAATCGTCATATTAAAAGTTTGGAAAAAGAACTGCAAGACAAAGAGGACGAACTAGATAGACTAGGCAGAGAAAACAACAAGCTGAATAAGCAAGTTAATGAAGTGGAAACTGATTATCGTGTTGTGAATGATGATTATAAAGCGTTGATTCAAATTATGGATCGTGCTAGGAAAATGGCCTTCCTGGTTGAAGAAGAGGAAGAAGAGAAGCCGCGGTTCAAGATGGACGCGAATGGTAACCTAGAAAGAGTAGAATGAGTTGCCGAGCGTCCTTACATATAGAAGCTTCAGAACAAGGAGAACCCTTGGACTGGGGCTTTTTTGTTGTATAATGAGAATGGTATTTAAAGGGGGAAATGAGATGCGCATCATGATTGTTGGTGCTGGCTCCTTAGGGTTGCTATTCGCTGCCAAGTTAGCTGCTTTTTGTGAACATATGACCGTCATTGCAAGATCAAAAGAACAAGCAGATGAGTTAGCTCGTAAGGGAATTGAATTGGTTGGAGCTGCCGAGCCAGTTAGGACTACTCGTGGCGGGGTCATAAATTTTCACTACTATATAGAAGAAGTAGAAACAGCTAATTCAGCTTTACATGATTTTGATTACATATTTCTTATGGTCAAACAGCCAGCCATTACACAAGAACTAATAAACAAATTGAAGTCTCAAATGTCTAAAGACACTTATTTAATAAGCTTCCAGAATGGAATTGGGCACGAAGTGAGATTAGGTGAGGAGCTTGGGCGGGAGTGCTTATTGTTCGCTGTAACGACAGAAGGGGCTAGACGTGAGGGCTTAACAGCCGTTACTCATACAGGGCATGGTGTCACTTATATAGGAAATAGGGGAGATTCGAATCATTTTGTAAATTCAACACATATTTTGTTTGTTAAGATGCTTGAGAAGGCAGGATTTCAAACAATGATGTCGAAGAACATGGATGTAAGGATTTGGAGCAAGCTGACGATAAATGCAGTAATTAATCCGCTTACAGCAATTTTGCGTGTAAAGAACGGAGATTTGCTGCTTTCAGCCTGGACGCGCTCACTTATGAATAGCCTTTATCAAGAAACTCGTATGGTGGCGACTGCCAAAGGGATTATCCTGCCTGATGAACTATGGGACACGCTGCTTAGCGTTTGTGAAGCCACAAGCTTAAATCATTCTTCTATGCTTCAGGATATTGAACATTCCAGACGAACTGAGATCGATCATATTAACGGAAGTCTAGTAAAAATGGCAAACGAATTAAATCTTCAGATTCCGACGCACCAAACTGTGTACCAATTAGTGAAAGCCCTAGAATAAGCAGGTGATTCTTAATGATGAATGTGTTAGCCAGTTGGATTTCTACGATATATGCGGTCTTAGCTGTGGCGCCGTTTATTACGTTTATCCTTTTGTGGTTTCTTGTTTTTATGTTTCTTAGAGATAAGAAGATGACAACGAGACTAACCATGGACGTGACGACGTTATTTCTGCTAGGCTCCGTTTCATTGATGTGGAATCAATTATTTCATACGAATTTTGGTTTCTGGCTAATTGCGCTCGTGCTGCTTATCGCTTTTGGGATCATTGGTGGTTATCAGACGCATTTGAAAGGAAAAACCGAATTATTAAAGGTCAGCAGGGTAGTTTGGAGACTTAGTTTTCTGGGTCTATCAGCACTTTACATCCTGTTATTTTTTCTGCATATCGGGAAAAACTATATATTTTCGACCTAGTCAAGACGATTTTGTGGAAAAAATGTGAATAAATCAATTGTTAGCGTATGTTTGTAATATTTATTTAAGAATTGTAGAAAATAACAATGAAATCCGTCTAGATTTTATTGACCGATGGTTGTATAATTAGAATCCGTAAAGGACCTTTTTTCTTCATATTATTTTAATAAAGGTGAATTAAAATTTTATCTTAGTTGAATGAGAATGAAATTAGTTCTGGACAAAGCATGGTTATATGTTATAATTCCTTGCGTAGAGTCTAGTAAATTTTTTTACCAGAGGTTGGAGTCAGATATACTAACATGTGTGAAGCGGTTTCATTTGTTATTGGGTTAAAGGTGTAAGGTTTATGTGAATAAAACTATCAAAACACCTAACCATAGATGTTTAGATACATATTTTAAAGGAGGAGTTTATATGAAAGCGACAAAATGGGTTTCTACAGCAGTAGCATTAACGCTTATGGGTAGTGTGGCAATTGGTTGTGCCAAAAAAGAAGAACCAACAGCATCACCAACTGGGGATACTAAAGGTACAACAGCTCCTGCGGCATCTAACAAACCGCAAGAAATTAAAATCAACTTTACTGCAGAGCCACCTGTTATGGATAGCTCCAAAGCAACTGCTAATGCTGCTTTCACATTCATTAGCGCATTTAATGAAGGTCTTTATCGTACTGACAAAGACGGCAAAGCGACTCCTGGACTTGCAAAAGATTTCCCTAAAATTTCTGCTGATGGTCTAACTTACACAATCGACATTCGCGACAATGCGAACTGGTCAGATGGTCAACCAGTAAAAGCACAAGACTTCGTTTATTCTTTCAAACGTACATTAGATCCAGCAACAAAAGGGCAATATAGTTTCGTAGTAGCTTGGATTAAAGGTGGAGAAGCTGTAACGAAAGCAAAAACACCTGAAGATGTTAAAAAAGCTCAAGATGCACTTGGCGTAAAAGCTATTAGCGACAAACAACTTGAAATTAAACTTGAGAAACCAGTTACCTTCTTTACACAAATGCTTGCGTTCGGAACTTTCTTGCCACAAAGAGAAGATTTCGTTACAAAAGCTGGCGACAAATATGGCGCAGAAGCAGATAAAGTCATTGGTGCAGGTCCCTTTATTTTAAGCAAATGGGATCATGGTCAAACATTGGAACTTGTTAAAAACGAAAAATATTGGGATGCTGCTAACGTTAAGCTTACGAAAGCAACTGTCAATATCGTAAAAGATACAAATACAGGACTTAACCTATACGAAACAGATGCAGCTGATTTGGCTGAAATCAACCGTGATCAACTTAAACTTTATGCAGGTAAACCGGATAACTTGCCTAAACCTGAGTTGACTAACTCTTACCTGATGTACCAAACGAAAAAAGTTCCTGCCTTGGCTAACAAGAAAATTCGTCAAGCTCTAGGTATGGCAATCGATCGTCAAGCTTACGTAGATACAGTTCTTGCTAACGGTTCCGTAGCATCCACAGGTTTAGTGCCTGGCGGTACTTCTGACGGTGCGGGCGGCGACTTCCGTAAATCTGCAGGCGATACTCAACCTAAGTTCGATGCTGCTAAAGCAAAACAATTGCTTGCTGAAGGTTTGAAAGAAGCTGGTTTAACAGCTCTTCCAAAAATGAAAGTGAACGCGGATGATACTGAAACTGCGAAAAAATCACTTGAGTTTATCCTTGCACAATGGAAGCAAAACTTAGGATACGAAGCAGAAGCGAACCCAGTTCCGCATGCATTGCGTATCGAGTTGTCCTCCAAACATGACTTTGATATCGTTCTTTCCCTATGGGGAGCAGATTACAACGATCCAATGACATTCTTGGATATGTGGGTAACTGGCGGAGAGTTTGATGAAGGCGACTACAGCAACCCGCAATATGATACACTAGTTAAGCAAGCTCAAACAGAAATTGATCCTTCCAAACGTGCGAAAGCAATGATTGAAGCTGAGAAAATCTTGATGGATGATCAAGGTGTAGCACCACTGTACTTCCGTACTCGTGCTTACTTGAAAAAGCCTTCAGTTAATGGTTTGATTCTTCCATCATTTGGTCAAGAATGGGAATTGAAATGGACATCTATTAAGTAGTCCAAACAGCATATCATTTTATGAAGAAGGGGCCGTTCGCACCTCGTGGGAGCGGCCCCTTCTAAATTTCTAAGCAGTTAATTTTAATAAAGGAGGAGCATTATGGTTAAGTTCATTCTTCGCCGTTTCTTATATGCGCTTATTACGTTATGGCTAATTGCATCATTTACATTCGTATTGATGAAAAACTTACCAGGTAATCCACTGGGAGAAGGCGCTGAAAAGATTCCTAAAGCGACGAAAGAGATGCTAATGAAGCAATACGGTTTAGATAAGCCGCTATGGGAACAATACTTGACATTCATGAACAACATCATCCATGGCGATCTAGGAGCTTCCTTTCAATTCCCTGCTCACAAAGTTACTGATATTATCAAACAAGCATTTCCTTCTTCACTAGAACTCGGGTTGATCTCTATCGCTATTGCTATTATTGCAGGTCTTACTTTAGGGATTATTGCTTCCTTAAAGCATAATAAAGCAGGCGATTACACGGCAATGTTTATCGCGATTCTGGGTGTATCTATCCCATCCTTTGTTCTTGGTCCATTGCTTTCTTATTATATCGGTGTAAAATGGGGTATTCTTCCTGCAGGTTTATGGAAAGGTCCAAGTTATCGAGTTTTACCAGCGCTTGCGCTTTCTTTCGGAACGATTGCCATTTTGGCACGTTTAATGCGTACATCTATGTTGGACGTACTCAACCAGGATTATATTAAGACTGCCAAATCCAAAGGTTTAACCAATTTTACTGTTGTTGTTAAGCACACGATTAGAAATGCTATCCTACCAGTTATCACGATTATTGGTCCAATATTTGTAAACGTAATCACGGGTACGCTAGTAGTTGAACAAATTTTCTCCGTGCCAGGCTTGGGTAAACACTTTGTATCATCCGTTTATTCCAACGATTACACCATGATTTCTGGATTGACGATTTTTTACTCAAGTATTCTTATCTTAGTAATCTTTATCACAGACGTAGTGTATGGCTTTGTAGACCCTAGAATTCGTCTTGGGAAAGGCGGGAAATAAATCATGCAAACACCAAATAATGCAACTGAGAATAACTACAAGTTTGCTCCCGTTTCAAATAAATCTTTAACTGGCGAAAAAATTGTTAGACCTTCGCTCAATTATTGGCAGGACGCATGGAGACGACTTAAGAAAAATAGACTGGCTATGGCTGGCTTAATTATATTGGTTGCCTTGATCGTATTAGCGATTATTGTACCTTTTGTTTCAAGCTACGATTATCAGACGCAAAACTTAAAAGTAAAAAATGTGGCTCCAAGCGGTGAACACTGGTTCGGTACAGACGACTTCGGCCGCGATCTTTGGACCCGTGTATGGTGGGGAACACGTATCTCCTTATTTATCGGGATTATTGCAGCTTTAATTGATTTGGTTATCGGTGTTCTTTATGGTGGTATTTCTGCGTACTATGGCGGGAAAGTTGATGAAGTCATGCAGCGTACGATTGAAATCGTCTATGCGATTCCTTTCTTGTTGATCGCGATTCTACTCATTATGGTTATCGGTTCCGGTATTTCATCTATTATTTTGGCTATGGCCATAACGGGTTGGGTTCCAATGGCACGTTTGGTGCGCGGTCAAATGCTCACGTTGAAAGAGCAAGAGTTCGTGCTTGCATCCCGTACACTTGGTGCATCTCCAATGAGAATTATTATGCGCAGCTTGATTCCTAATGCGTTAGGTATCATCATCGTGCAAATTACCTTTGTTGTTCCAGCCGCTATCTTTACTGAAGCGTTCCTTAGCTTCATTGGTCTTGGTGTTAAACCGCCGCTTGCATCGCTGGGTAACTTGCTATCTGACGGCGCCAACTATATCCGTTTATATCCGCATCGCCTGATTTTCCCGACTATTGTTTTCAGCTTGATTCTATTAAGCTTCAATTTACTCGGCGACGGGCTTCGTGATGCGCTTGATCCAAAAATGCGCAAGTAAGAAGGGGTGAATAATGATGAGCACCAATAACAATTTACTTGAAGTAAAAGATTTGAGAGTTTCTTT
This sequence comes from Paenibacillus alginolyticus DSM 5050 = NBRC 15375, assembly GCF_000422905.1. Taxonomy (GTDB): domain Bacteria; phylum Bacillota; class Bacilli; order Paenibacillales; family NBRC-103111; genus Paenibacillus_E; species Paenibacillus_E alginolyticus. The sequence goes on along the minus strand of NZ_AUGY01000050.1, from coordinate 47,607 downwards.
CCGGACGTATGCTGGGGAAGTTCAAGCTGTTCGCGGCGTATCTTTTTCTTTGAAAAAAGGTGAAGTGTTGGCGATTGTAGGTGAATCCGGCTGCGGTAAGTCCGTTACGGCACAAACGCTCATGCGTTTAATTCCTACTCCGCCTAGCTATATAAAAAGCGGTTCTATCATGTTTGACGGGAAATTGGATATTACCAAGCTTTCCAACAAACAAATGGAGAAAATTCGCGGATCCGAAATGGGTATGATTTTCCAGGATCCGATGACTTCTTTGAATCCGACGATGAAAGTCGGCGATCAAATCACAGAAGGTTTGATCAAACATGAAGGTTTGAGCAAAAAGGCTGCAACTGAGAGAGCTATTGAAATTCTCAAGCTTGTAGGCATTAACTCCCCTGAGGGCCGAATTCATCAGTATCCACATGAGCTCTCCGGTGGTATGCGTCAACGTGTAATGATTGCTATTGCACTTGCTTGTTCACCTAAACTGCTTATCGCGGATGAGCCAACAACGGCTCTTGATGTGACAATTCAAGCGCAAATCATTGATTTGATGAAGACGATCTCGGTTAAAACGGACTCATCGATTATCTTAATTACGCATGACCTTGGTGTCGTAGCAGATATGGCTCAACGTGTTGTTGTTATGTACGCAGGGAAAATTATTGAGCAAGGCACAGTAGATGAAATTTTCTACGAGCCGCAGCATCCTTATACATGGGGCTTGCTTCGTTCGGTGCCTCGTTTGGATACGAATAGTAATGAAGAGCTAGTACCTATTCCAGGTACGCCGCCAGATCTATTTGCACCTCCAAAAGGGTGTGCCTTTGCAGCAAGATGTCCTTATGCGATGAATCATTGTTTGGAAGAAGATCCAGAGCATACTTCGCTTTCTGAAACACACAGTGCCGCTTGCTGGCTGTTGCACCCAGATGCACCGAAGGTTGAACGTCCTGTAGGAGTGGGAGGTCATCAACATGTCTAAGTCTAATCAGCCTATCTTACAAATTCGTAATATGAAGAAGCATTTTAACCTTGGCAACGGTAAAATTTTGAAAGCTGTTGACAATTTCTCCATAGAAATTAACCGCGGTGAAACATTTGGTCTCGTAGGGGAATCCGGATGTGGGAAATCGACAGCGGGTAGAACGATTATCAAGCTTTATGATGCAACGGAAGGCGAAGTTATTTTTGACGGTGAAGATGTTCATAAGTTGAAGGGGAAGAAGCTGAAAGACTTTAATCGGAATATGCAAATGGTATTCCAAGATCCTTACGCTTCGTTGAACCCTCGTATGACGGTTGGAAATATCATTGCTGAAGGTATTGATATTCATGGTTTGTACAAAGGTGCTAAACGTAAAGAGCGCGTCATGGAATTGCTTCGCGCTGTTGGTTTGAACGACGAGCATGCCAACCGTTTCCCGCATGAGTTTTCGGGTGGTCAGCGTCAACGTATCGGGATTGCCCGTGCGCTTGCGATTGAGCCTAAATTTATTATTGCGGATGAGCCGATCTCTGCATTGGACGTTTCTGTACAGGCACAGGTTGTAAACCTGTTCAAGAGATTACAGAAGGAAATGGGCTTGACTTACTTATTTATCGCGCATGATTTGGCGATGGTTAAGCATATTTCCGATCGTATCGGCGTTATGTACCTTGGGAACCTTGTAGAGGTGACGACTTCTGATGCACTTTACGCGAAGCCGCTTCATCCTTATACACAATCACTGCTTTCTGCGATTCCGATCCCAGATCCGGAAATTGAGCGTACACGTGAGCGCATCATTCTACAAGGTGATGTACCAAGTCCGCTTAATCCCCCTAGTGGATGTCCGTTCCGTACGCGCTGCCCGCAAGCAATGCCGCAGTGTGCGGAATCGATGCCGCCATCCAAAGAAGTGGAACCAAATCACTACGTAGCTTGTCATTTGTATTAAAATTATCCAGCCGTCCCCGCAGGGGGCGGCTTTTTAATGTTCAATTGTAATTATTAAAAATACAGTTTTGACGATTGCTGACCTTACGTGTACAATCAAAGTATAGTTGTTTTATTTGGTATGAAGAGGAGACACTAGTCGCGTATGCAAATGGAAACTTTTCATTGGAAGAAAAATCAGAAGTTAGCGGAAGATTACATAGCTCAAACGGATAAAGCTAAAGCTTTATTTCCTTACCATTTTGGAAACATGGAAGACTGGCAGTCCCGAGCGCAATGGTTAGACGAACCAAAAACTTCGCCTCAAGTTGATCGAGGGCGCTTGGTGCAAGTTTTACAGAATTATAATGAGCGAATAGGGAATGCACAAGCTGCATTTGACCAAATCTCAGCATTGGCTGATAAGCGTACACTTGCCATTGTTGGTGGACAACAGGCCGGATTGTTCGGCGGTTCGCTGCTTGTTTTGTACAAAGCCATTACCATTGTTCAATTGGCTCGTGAATGGAGTGGGAAATTACAACGCCCGGTTGTTCCGATCTTTTGGATCGCTGGTGAGGATCATGATTTCGATGAAGTTAACCATGCTTATACGTTAACGAATGCTCAACAAATTGAAAAAATCAAGGTTGATCATCCGACAGGGCGACGTACATCTGTAAGTAGGCTGCCTATTGAACCTGATGCATGGAAAGAGGCCTTGACGGCGTTAGATCAATCACTGATGGATACAGAGTTTAAAGCTTCGCTAATGGCTAAGCTAGAGGGAACAACAGAGGATGGGGCAACATTATCTGATGCTTTTGCTCGTTGGATGGCCATCCTATTTGGGGAATATGGGCTTGTCCTTATAGATTCTGATGAACCTTCCCTTCGAGCTTTGGAATCGTCTATGTTTGAGAAGCTGATCCTGCAGAATGAAGCGTTCTCGGGGTCTTTACTGAAGAGTCAGGATGCTGCTCAGCAGGCAGGATATGAGAGTCAAGCGGAAATAAGCAAAGACGGAGCTAATTTGTTTGTTTTTGCAGATGGACAGCGGCTTCTGCTGCATCGTGAAGGTGAACATTTTACAGATAAGAAGAAGGACCATAGTTTTACTAGTCAGCAGCTTCAAGATTTAGCATTAACATCGCCTGAGAATTTGAGTAATAACGTGATGTCGCGGCCTCTCATGCAAGAATTTTTATTCCCTGTTCTCGCTACTGTTTTAGGGCCAGGGGAGATTGCGTATTGGTCGCTTACGAAGCATGCTTTTGAACAATTTGGCATGAAAATGCCGATCATTGCACCGCGTATGGAGTTTACTTTGATTGAGGGTACAGTTCAGAAGCAAATGAACAAATATGGTTTTACATTTGAGGACGTTCTTGAGCGCTTTGAGCACAAGAAGCAAGAATGGCTGGATGCGCAAGATACATTGCGTTTGAATGAGCGCTTCGAAGCTGTGAAATCCGATTTTAATGTGAACTACGCACCGCTTGTGGAATCCCTTGCCGCGATCAACCCCGGGGTAAAAAAGCTGGGAGAAACGAACATGGCGAAAATCCTCGAGCAAATCGAATTTTTGCGCAATAAAGCAGGAGAAGCTTATAAGACGCGATTCGATGCGTCGTTGCGACAATTAGAGCGCATAAGACTAACGATATTGCCGTTCGCCAAGCCGCAAGAAAGAGTGTATAATGGGTGTGCTTATATGAATCGGTATGGGAATGAATGGCTCCGAGATTTAGTTGAGACGCCGATTCCTGTGGACGGTTTGCATCGTATTTATTATTTATAGGAGGAAGCGAAGATGACAACTGTAGAAAAAAGTATTGTTGCTGATATAACACTGGCACCTGAAGGCCACTTGAAAATTGATTGGGTTCAGGCTCACATGCCTGTTTTGAATCGTATTCGTGAGCAATTTGAGAAAGAGCAGCCTTTTAAAGGATTGAAAGTCGCTATTTCCTTGCATTTAGAAGCGAAAACAGCCTATTTAGCAAAAGTAGTAAAAGCCGGTGGAGCTGAAGTAGTAATTACGGGCAGCAATCCGCTATCTACCCAAGATGACGTTTGTGCAGCGCTTGTTGAGGACGGTATTACCGTTTTTGCGAAATACAATCCAAGTCCGGAAGAATACAAAGAGCTGCTGATTAAAGCGCTCGAAACGAAGCCTGACCTTATCATTGATGATGGTGGCGATTTGGTTTCCATTCTTCATTCCGAACGGAAAGATTTGGCTGTACAAGTTCGCGGCGGAGCAGAAGAAACAACAACAGGTATTCTTCGTCTGAAAGCGATGGAGAAAGAAGGCAAGCTTGAATTCCCGATGGTTGCAGTTAACGACGCCTTCTGTAAATACTTGTTCGACAATCGTTATGGAACGGGTCAATCCGTTTGGGATGGCATCAACCGTACAACCAACTTGGTTGTAGCTGGTAAAACGGTTGTTGTTGTCGGTTATGGCTGGTGTGGCAAAGGCGTGGCAATGCGTGCTAAAGGGTTGGGCGCGAATGTAATTGTAACAGAAATTGATGCAATTAAAGGTGTCGAAGCCTACATGGATGGCTTTGCTGTAATGCCAATGCTGGAAGCGGCGAAATTGGGCGATTTCTTCGTAACGGTTACGGGTAACCGTGATGTGATTCGTGGAGAGCACTACAAAGTAATGAAAGATGGCGCTATTCTCTCGAATGCAGGCCACTTTGACGTTGAAGTAAACAAACCAGAACTTGAAGCAATGTCTTCTTCCAAGCGTACCGTACGACGCAATATTGAAGAGTACCAACTAACAGACGGTCGCAAAGTATACATTCTTGCTGAAGGACGTTTAGTTAACCTGGCTGCAGGCGATGGTCATCCGGCCGAAATTATGGATATGACGTTTGCGCTGCAAGCTATGTCCCTTAAATATGTAAATGATGAGTACAAGAAATTAGGTAAAACTGTTGTTAATGTTCCTTATGTGCTGGATGAGCAAGTTGCACGATTCAAGTTGGAATCCCTTGGAACTAGTATTGACTCTTTGACAGAAGAGCAGAAGATGTACTTGGACAGCTGGGCGGAGCATTAAGATTGAAGAGCCTTTTAGAGCTTTGGCGAGCTTCAAGAGCCTTGGGGAGCCTTTCAGACCACTTTTAGAGTGGGCTGGAAGGTTTTTTCTTTTTTTAGGAATTATGATAGATGCCGATCTGTGGATAAGTGTTGCAAAATGAAAACGAAATGGAAGAGATACTTGTCGAGAGGTAGTCCCACGGGGACGTGAAAACAAATTAAGGATATCTTCTAAAACCTAAAAGGACCGTCAGGGTGATTCCCAGCAGCTCCGTCTACTAAGTAGCCAAATTGTTCATCCACCTGTGAACATATTCTCTTATATTTGTTCCCAAACTCAACTCGTACTGGCATCACCAGATTTTAGCGGAACAAGCTTTATTTTGCTCAAAACCACGCAATTCACATTTTCGCGGAACAAGGAGCCTCTATTTCCCGCTTTCGAGGTGTAAAAACCGGTAAAACGGCAAATTAGGGCCCCTACGTTCCGCGTACGGGTCCCGCATCGACATAATCATCGAAATAAAGGCTCCTCGTTCCCCGCGAACCTCAGATTTGCAGCCTAAATGTTCGAAATCACTCCACAGAGTTTCGCTTTCAAGCCGACCTATTATCCAGTGGATTTGACCACCTTTTTATATGTATTTGAACAAATTTTTTCTATTTCCTGCCCTTGCACCCAACTTTACACGACCCTCCAATAAAGGGGGGCGAAAAAGGAGCTAAAATGCGTGAGACGTGTTGCGAGGTAAGTTAAGTTATGTATTATCAACAATTATTTGTTGATGTGACTCGGCGATTTGCAACCTTTCTAAGTCAACCCCCGTTTATAGGGTGTATAACCTATATTTGGTAGCGAGGGGTTGGCAAGATGGGGGTCTTGAATAGCAAAGAAAACGATAAGTTCATGCAAAGCAGTATTGATGCTAAAAAAACTAAGAGGAAAAGCTTTGAGCTGAAGCTTTCTGTCCTGTTAGCATCATGTATGTTAGTAATTAGTCTACTTTCAGGCTGTAGTTCATCAAAAAGTGACTCGTCAGCGGCATTATCCAAAGACATGAACATGGCTGCGACGAGCGACGCAGTAAAGCCAGAATCTGCGCATGACGCTAAGTCCGCAGCTCCAGCTGCTGCAGCTGGAGGGAAAGCCGCAGAACTAGCGTCTATGGAAGTAAAAAATGCACCGATCACGGTCATGCCAGCAACGGGCAGCGATGAAGCAGCGGGATTTAATCGTAAGTTAATCTACCGAGCTAACTTAGTCATGCCTGTAGATGATTACAGCAAGGCTCAGACAGCCCTCCGGGACCTGGTAGCTCTTAGCGGGGCTTACATTCTGCAGTTTTCGGAAAATGCGAATACAGGGGAACGTGGCGGGACGTACACGATAAAAGTCGCAGCAAATGGATTTGTCTCCTTGCTAGATGGCTTGGAGAAGATGAGCCCGTCGCTCCAAAGGAACGTTCAAGGGCAGGACGTCACGGAGGAATATGTGGATCTTAATTCACGCCTCAAAGCCAAACAAATGGTAGAAACCAGACTACTGGGTTTTATGGAGAAGGCTTCAAAAACGGATGAGCTGCTTGCTTTCTCAAACGAGCTATCTAAAGTACAGGAAACGATTGAACAGATAAAGGGTCGGATCAGATATTTGGATCAAAATGTCTCGTACTCGACGATTGAGCTTCGTATGTACCAGCAAACGGGTAATAAGCCGCTGTTGTCTGATCCTAATAAGTTAACACTAGAGGAACGCATTCAAAAAGCATGGAATTCTAGCCTAAATGTACTAGTTGCTGTCATGCAAGGTATTCTCGTTTTCCTAGCTGCTGCATTTCCGGTTCTCGTCATTTGTCTGTTGATTGGCGTACCGATCTGGGTATTCAGACGCAAAAGAAATAAAGAACTGCAAGAGATGCGATTACAGCTCAAAGAACAAAATGCTTCTTTAAACGCACTTGAAGATGAGAAACAAGGAGCAAAAGACGCAGAATAGACCTAAAATTGAAAATAATTTTGAAAATCCTGCTCCCGTAGCAGGATTTCTTTTATTTTTAGCGAATATTGATTCAAATGTGGTGGAAAGTGGTACAAAGTGGAGGGAAAGGGGGCGCCATGCTATGTTCATGGGTGAATATCAACATAGCATCGACGAAAAAGGCCGAATGATCATCCCGGCCAAGTTTCGTGAAGCCCTCGGCGACTCATTTGTCATCACCCGCGGTCTGGATCAGTGCTTATTCGTTTATCCGCAATCGGAATGGGCGATACTCGAGCAGAAGCTCAAAGCACTGCCGCTAATGAAATCAGATGCGCGTGCCTTCACTCGCTTTTTCTTCTCCGGTGCGACGGAGTGTGACCTCGATAAACAAGGTAGAGCGAACATTCCAGGTAACCTCGTGGACCATGCCAAACTTGAGAAGGATTGTGTGGTTATCGGAGTTTCCAACCGAGTTGAGATTTGGAGCAAGCAAATTTGGGAAAGCTATGCCAATGAATCCGAACAGTCATTCAATGAAATAGCTGAGAAACTCGTCGATTTTAATTTTGATTTATAGAGGCTTACGAAGTCAGTTTTGCCAAGGCAAAACTCAGATTATGCTTACGATGCAAGTTTTCCATACGGAAAACTCAGCATATGCTTACGTAGAAAGTTTTGCTAAAGCAAAACTCATAGGAGGACACCAGGTGTTTCATCATGTGACGGTACTAAAGGAAGAATCTGTTGAAGGTTTACATATAAAGCCGGATGGCGTTTACGTGGATTGTACGATGGGAGGAGCAGGGCATAGTTCCCTGATTGCTTCTAAGTTAGGTTCAAACGGCTTGCTAATTGCTCTAGACCAGGATGATGTCGCTTTAGCTAATGCTCAAACCGTGTTAGCCCCTTACCTGGATCGCGTAAAAATAGTGAAAAGCAATTTCAGAGAGCTTGAGCAGGTACTCCAGAATGAGCCTAGAGCACTTCGAGATGGCAAACCGCAGGTAGATGGGATACTCTTCGATCTTGGCGTGTCATCTCCTCAACTGGATGATGGGGATCGAGGCTTCAGCTACAACCATGATGCAGAGCTCGACATGAGGATGGATCGTAGGGCGGAATTAACCGCCAAAACGATCGTCAATGAGTGGCCTGCTGACAAAATTGCGCGAATTTTGTTTGAATATGGCGAAGAGAAGTTTTCGAGGCGGATTGCAAGCGTCATTGTGGAAGCTCGGACCAAACAACCGATTGAAACAACTGGCGAGCTGGTAGAGCTGATCAAGGAAGGTATCCCTGCAGCAGCAAGAAGAACCGGCGGCCACCCAGCGAAGCGAAGTTTCCAAGCACTGCGTATCGCGGTGAACGATGAACTAGGAGCTTTTGAAGAAGCATTGGAGCAATCACTCCGTTGCCTAGCCCCACAAGGCAGAGTTGCTGTAATTACCTTCCACTCACTGGAAGATCGCATATGCAAACAATTTTTCGTGAAAAACGTTGAAAAATGTACCTGTCCTTCGGATCTTCCATTTTGCGTGTGCGAGAAGACCGGAATTGTCAAATTAGTAACACGAAAACCAATTTTACCAAGTGAACATGAGCTTGAAGTCAATCAAAGGGCAAGATCTGCGAAGCTGCGAATCGCTGAAAAGCTTTGACACAAAGGAGGAAATGAAATATGCCATCTTACATCCAAGGCAATTTGGCTCTTGATCCAAAACGTTCGGCCCCAGCACCTAAAGTGAAAATAAGAGAAACAACAAAGGTCGTTTATCGCAATAAAACGTTGCCGACGCAAGAGAAAATGCTCTATTTATTCACTGTAATCCTTTGTGTCATTGTGGCGGGCGTTATTATCTGGCGTTACGCGGCCATTTATCAGATGAATGCTAATATCTTGAAAATGCAAAGTGAAATTCGTGAGATGCAAGCTCAGAACAGTGCTTTGAAGCAAGAAGTAGAGAAGCTGCAAAGTCCTGAACGTATGAAGGGTGAGGCAGTGCGGCTTGGGTTTAATTTAGGAGATGAAAAGAAAGTAAGTTTAGTCACTCCAGAGAAAACAAAATCAAGTTCAAGCAATAGCAAAAATACTAAAGTAGCTTCTAAACCGTAATGGGCAGGTATTTCATATGACAAAAAAAATTAAGTTGCGATCTTTGCTAATTGGAGGGTTCTTCACCCTTCTTTTTGTTGTCCTCCTATCTAAAGTCTATTGGATTCAAGTGGTAGAAGCTTCGTGGTTGCTAGACAAAGCCGAGAAGAGATGGGAAACAGATAAGACGATAAATCCGGTAAGGGGATCAATCCTGGACCGAAACAATAAAGTGCTCGCCGTGGAAGCAACGTCGTATACCATTGCACTTAATCCTAAAATGATTGATAGCTATAAAATCGCTGAGGATATTACGCAAGGATTAGCGGAAATTTTGAAAGAATCGGATGTTACGAAGCCTACGCTTGTCAATAAAATCCGTGATCGCGCTACAAAAATGAAGCCGGATGGTACGGATTTTGCGGTCTATACGGAGATTAGAAATGAAGGTTGGAAGATTGAGAAAGAGAAGGCGGATCAAGTACGTGGATTAATTTCAACTCTTCAAACAAAACTCAAGTTAAACGCAAAAGCTAACGTAGGCATTACTATTTTAGAAGATAAGAAACGCTATTATCCAGGTGAAACATTAGCTTCTCACATTCTAGGGTATACGAATAAAGAAGGCGAAGCGGCTATAGGATTAGAGCTTAAACTAGACCAAACCCTTAAGGGGGTTCCTGGAATGTTGAGCTACGAGAAGGACGGAAAGGGCGTTGAACTTCCTGATTCCAAGATCAATTTCAAGCCAGCGCAAGACGGAAACAATGTGCGTCTCACTATTGATAAAAACATTCAGTATTATTTGGAGACCGCACTCTCAAAAGTAAATGACAAGTGGCACCCGAAGAGCCTGACGGCGATTGCTGTTGATCCGCAAACGATGGAAATTCTGGGAATGGCCAATACGCCTACTTTCAACCCTAATACCTATTGGACGATTAAAGATCAAAGTGATTTCAAAAATAATGCGATAGCTTCTCGTTATGAGCCTGGCTCTACGTTTAAGGTTGTTACTCTAGCAGCTGCTGTAGAAGAGGGTTTATTCAATCCGAATGAAATGTACCAGTCTGGCAGTATTAAGGTTGAAGATAGAGAGCTTCATGACCATAACCGAGTTGGGTGGGGGAAAATATCTTTCTTAGATGGTCTTAAGCGCTCTAGTAACGTGGCCTTCGTTAAATTGGGTTACGAGAAACTAACTCCGCCTAAGCTGAAAGACTACATTACGAAATTTGGGTTCGATCAAAAAACGAATATTGATATGCCGAATGAAGTTTCCGGTTTAATTGATATGAAATATCCATCTGAGTTTGCAACAGCAACGTATGGACAAGGAAAGGTCGTCGTTACAGCCATTCAACAAACAGCCGCATATGCAGCGATGGCCAACGGCGGCAAATTGATGTGGCCTCACATTGTAAAGGATATCGTCGATCCGAAAACAGGGAAAAGCATTCAATCTTTCGCGCCGCAAGTGGTTAGGCAAGTCGTAAGTGAAAAAACAGCTAAACAGGTCACCGAATATTTAGAACAAGTTGTATCTGACCAAGATATTGGTACAGGTAAGCTTGCCTTTATGGAGGACTACCGTGTCGCAGGAAAGACAGGAACAGCTAACTTAGTCCTTCCTGGAGAAAAGACGTATTCCACGGATACATGGGTGATTTCCTTTATTGGATACGCTCCTGCTGAAAATCCTCGTATCTTAGTTACTTTGATCGCCGATCAACCTGATTTAGGCGGTAACTATCACTTAGGAGGGCAGGTATTAGCTCCTGCATTTAAAGAAATTGTAGGTGAATCGCTGCAGTATATGGGCGTTGCTTCGAATAAGCAAACCAAAATGGTCGCGAAGGAAGCCAATAAGCTTACTGTGCCAAATTTTGCAGAAGTGACAGCAGAAAGCGCCAGGGCTACAGCGAAGGAGAGCGGTTTGTCACTTGAAGTCTTCGGTAAGGGAGCCAAGGTTGTGGATCAATTTCCGAAAGCAGGTACTGAAATCTTATCTACGCAACGAATATATGTTGCTATGCAAACTGTTGATGAAATGCCGCTTCCTAACTTGGTCGGTAGATCACTTCGAGATGCTGTTGAAGCCTGCTCCTTTTTTAAAGTAGACTGTCAAACCTCTGGTGAAGGATATGTCTCAGATCAATCCACTACGGGGGAAGGTGAGGGCAGAAGTGTGACTTTGCAGCTCAAACCATTAAGCGATAAATCAGCAGCTGCAAGTTCAGCAACGCCTACACCTACGTCAACACCAGCGTCGAATACGAAAATAGAAGCGCAGCGATCTACAGCTAAAAAGACACCTTAATGGAGAGCTTGTTCTAACCCCTGTTTGTCCCGAATAGTCATGTTAGGAATGATCTTGACTTATTTGGGAAGGGAGACTGAACGTTCATGCGTGTTTCTAACGTTACCGTTCGTCGCAGATTGTTTACTGCGCTCATCATTTCTACTATCATCTTTACAGCACTTATTCTCCGTCTAGCTTATGTCCAGCTATGGATTGGACAAGACTTGGCGAATAAAGCAGAGGATAGTTGGCGGAGAAAAATAGAGTTTGCTCCCAAGCGAGGCGAGATTCAAGATCGCAATGGGCTAACGATGACTTACAGTATGAGCACACCTACGATTGTGGCTATTCCTGTTCAAATTCAAGACGCCCGAAGTACGGCGGCCAAACTTGCTGAAGTGCTGCAAGGGAACGAAGATGACATTTATAAACAGATTACAAAGAAAACATCCCAAAATGACATCAAGCCTTCTGGACGCAAAATAACGATTGAAAAAGCGCAAGAAGTACGAAATCTGAATCTTCCAGGTATTGTGGTAGCTGAAGATAACAAAAGATATTACCCTTTTGGACCGTTAGCGGCCCATATCCTTGGCTTCGCTGGATTAGATAAAGGGCTGACAGGCATTGAGGCAAAATATAACAGTCAATTGACTGGTATACCAGGAAGCATATCCTATATGACGGATGCAGCAGGAAGAACGCTGGAAGGGACAACGGATACCTATACGAAGCCCAAAGATGGCCTCAATATGAAGTTGACGATTGACAGTCATCTGCAGTCTGTATTGGAAAGAGAATTGGACCAGGCGATGGTTCAATATAAGGCACAAAATGTGATTGCCATCATGATGGATCCCAACAATGGAGAAATCCTCGCCATGGGGAGCAGGCCTACTTATGAACCAGGCAATTACAAGGATTTTCCGGCTGAAACCTATAACCGGAACTTACCGATTTGGAAAACATATGAGCCAGGTTCTACTTTTAAAATTATTACGCTAGCTGCAGCACTTGAGGAAAAAAAGGTTGATCTAAAAAACGAACAATTTTATGATCCTGGTTTTATTGAGGTTGGAGGAGCTAGACTTCGCTGTTGGAAACGCGGCGGTCATGGCAGTGAAACGATGCTGCAAGTCGTCCAAAACTCCTGTAACCCCGGATTCGTCGTTATGGGACAACGTTTAGGCAAGGAAAAGCTGTTTGATTACATTTCAAAGTTTGGCTTTGGGAAGAAGACAGGAATTGACCTCGGCGGTGAAGAAAACGGCATTATGTTCAAACCGTCTCAGGTGGGTCCAGTTGAGCTTGCGACGACAGCATTCGGTCAAGGGGTATCCGTCACACCGATTCAGCAAATTACGGCTGTCTCTGCGGCAATTAACGGAGGAAAACTTTTCAAACCGTACGTGGCAAAGTCATTTACGAATCCGGATACGGGTGAGATTGTTGATGTAGTAGAGCCTGAGCTTGTACGTAATGTGATCTCGGAGGAGACTTCGAAGCAGGTGCGCGAAGCGCTTGAAAGCGTAGTTGCCAAAGGCACAGGACGCAATGCGTTTATTGACGGCTATCGCGTAGGTGGGAAGACGGGGACAGCGCAAAAAGTTGTTAACGGACGTTATTCGCCGGATGAGCATATTGTGTCTTTCATTGGCTTCGCACCGGCCGATAATCCGAAGATTGTCATCTATGCAGCTGTTGATGATCCTCAAGGGATTCAATTTGGAGGTCTGATTGCAGCGCCGCTTGTGAAGAATATGATGGCTGATGCATTGCGATATATGAAAGTCGAACCGGATAAAAACCAGCTTGATAAAGACTATCGTTATGGTGAAATACCGGTTGTTGAGGTGCCGGACTTGGTTGGAGCCTCCGTTGATGATATATTAGAAGATCTGAACATGAATTTCCGGCTGGCTAAGTCCGGCAATGGCAAATATGTCATTAGTCAAGCGCCGAAGGCAGGTTCACGAGTCGACCAAGGGTCAACCATACGCATTTTTCTCTCGAATAATGCGCCACCGCAGTAATGTGGTTGGTTCGCTCGAAAAAAGATTTGCAAGTAAGACATGTTTGGCTTTTCCACTGGCATAAAATTGTCAATAATAGGTAGCAATAACGTTAAGGAGAGGGTTGCTCATGAAACTTCAGGAGCTTGCTTCCGCACTGCTCATTACCCACATACATGGAGATGCTGAAACAGAGATTACTGGGATTGAAGCAGACTCTCGTAAAATCAAAACAGGGGATTTGTTTCTATGCATCCCTGGACTGACAGCAGATGGTCACGATTATGCCCCAAAAGCGATTGCGCTTGGGGCTTCTGCGCTTGTAACGGAAAGAGTGCTTGACTTGCCAATTCCTCAGCTTGTTGTGAAAGATGCGAGATATGCAATGGCGGCTTTATCAGCCCATTTCTATGGCTATCCTAGCAAGGAATTGAAATTAATTGGTATTACAGGTACGAATGGCAAAACGACATCGACCTATTTGATCGAGAAAATATTGCGGGATCAAGGCTTTACGACGGGTCTTATGGGAACGATTCAAATGAAAATCGGCGATACCTATACGGAAATGGAGCGCACAACCCAAGAAGCCGTCGATTTACAGCGCAGCTTCCGCCAGATGTGTGAGCAAAAGACGGATTACTGCATTATGGAAGTGTCCAGTCATGCCTTGGAATTAGGTCGAGTGAAGGGCGTTCATTTCCGTTCGGGTATTTTCACGAATTTAACACAAGATCATTTGGATTATCACAAAACGATGGATGCTTACGCTGCGGCAAAAGGACTGCTCTTCTCTAGATTGGGAAATGGTTTCTCAGCCGATCTCAAGGAGCGTCAATACGCTATTCTCAATGCGGATGACGATGCATCACATACGTTCAGCAAGCTGACAGCTGCGCAAATTATTACATATGGTATAGAGAACGAGTGTGATGTAAGGGCGACAAATATTCGAATTACAGCCCAAGGCACGGAATTTCAGCTTATTTCCTTTGCGGGAGAGGCTTTTTTCAGAATGAAGCTGGTGGGTAAATTTAACGTGTACAATGCTCTTGGGTCCATTGCTGCGGCACTGGCGGAAGGGATTCCCCTTGAAGCGATCCGGAATAGTTTAGAAGATATTACGGTTGTAGATGGGCGTATGGAGGTTGTGAATGAGGGACAGGATTACTTAGTCTTGGTTGACTATGCTCATACCCCAGATGGTCTAGAGAATGCCTTATCTACGGTACGTGACTTTGCAGAAGGTAAGGTGATCACTGTGTTTGGCTGCGGGGGTGACCGTGATCGAACGAAACGTCCTCTAATGGGCAAGGTTACGGCTAAGTATAGTGATTATTTGTATGTGACTTCCGATAATCCGCGTACGGAAAATCCAGATGCCATTCTTGATGATATTGTTCCTGGTCTAAAAGAGGTGAATTACCCGAAGGAACAGTATGAATTAATCGTGGATCGCAAAAAAGCAATACAAAAGGCTATTGAAGGGGCAGGCCCTAAGGATGTAATATTGATAGCGGGAAAAGGCCACGAAACGTATCAGGATGTCATGGGGGTCAAGCATGATTTCGATGATCGCTTGGTGGCTAAGGCTGCGATAAGGGGGAGAGGACGTTGATAGAGCGCACGTTGGAACAAATGACAGACATGCTAGGCGTTGAATGTGTGAAGGTGTTCTCGAAGTCAGCTGCAAGGGACATTTTAATAAAAGGTATATCTACCGACACGCGAACTATACGACCTGGAAGTCTGTTTGTGCCGCTGATCGGGGACCATTTCGATGGTCACGCTTATGCCTCAGAGGCTTACAGCAAAGGGGCTGCGGCTGCCTTATGGCAAGATGACCACCCTCACCCCCCCGAAGGCATGCCCATCATTCGCGTCAAGGATACGTTAACCGCCTTGCAGCAGTTGGCTAAGTCTTATCGCGAGCAGCTGCCGGTTCGCATTATTGGCATTACTGGGAGCAATGGCAAAACGACGACGAAAGATTTAGTTGCTGCCGTATTGGGCAGCACATTTCAAGTGCACAAGACAAAGGGAAACCTGAATAATCATATTGGTTTACCGCTCACGCTGCTCGAGCTTGATAAGACCACGCAATTTGCCGTGGTCGAGATGGGGATGAGTGGACGAGGCGAGATTGAGCTGCTATCGAATCTGGCCGAGCCGGAAGCGTCGATCATTACGATGATCGGCGAATCGCACATGCTGCAGCTAGGCTCGCGGGAAGAAATCGCTCGGGCCAAGGCCGAGATCGTTAGCGGAATGTCCAGCGGCGGATTGTTCGTCTACAATGGCGACGAACCACTGATTGAACAGGCCCTCGCGGAGTCGCCGGATAGCCTGCCAGAAGGGCTGAGCCGCATTCGCTTTGGCAGCGGCGCGGGCAATGATCTGTTCCCGACCGACATCCGGATGGATGCGGACGGGGCGCACTTCCAGATCAATTCACCGGGTTACCCGGAATTGTTCATTCCCTTGCTCGGTACGCATAATGTGATTAATGCGTTAGCGGCCATTGCCGTCGGCGAGGCCTTCGGCGTCTCGCCTGAGGGAATTGCAGCGGGGCTTCGCTCGCTGCAGATGACAAGCATGCGCATCGAGAAGCTGACAGCAGCCTCAGGGCTGACTGTGCTTAACGATGCGTATAACGCCAGCCCGGCATCCATGCGGGCTGCGATCGATTTGACCGAGCAGCTGCGCGGCTTCGGTCGCAAGTTCCTCGTGCTCGGCGACATGCTGGAGCTTGGCGAGCACGAAGAGGAGTTCCATCGCAGCATTGGTGCGATGTTGTCTCCTGAACGTGTAGACTACGTCTTCACGTTCGGCCGTCTCGGCCGCTGCATCGCGGATGAAGCGGTTAAGCGGTTCCCGAAGGCGAGCGTGCGCGCCTTCGATGACAAAGAGCAGCTCGCGGCAGAGCTCGCAGCGGAGGTCCGAGCCGACGACCTTGTGCTCGTTAAAGGCTCGCGAGGCATGCGTCTCGAACATGTTGTTAATGCCTTACTCGCCTAGATGGCGTTTGTAATTAAATTTTAGGATGAAACAGTAGATCGTTTTCGAAAGACGAAAACGAGCAGGGGGAACCAACGTGGAAAACGCAATTTTATTAACGATGGGCGTAGCTTTTGTACTTGCGCTTATTATGGGACCGCTTTTTATACCCATTTTGCGGCGTATGAAATTCGGGCAGCAAATACGTGAGGATGGTCCGCAAGGACATCTCAAAAAACAAGGGACGCCAACGATGGGCGGAGTCATTATTTTACTCGCGCTGGCCCTTGCTACGCTTCGTTTTGCCGACAAAAATACGGATCTTCTCATCCTGTTAATAGCCTCTTTAGGCTATGGACTAGTTGGCTTTCTCGACGATTATATCAAAATTATTTTCAAACGCTCACTCGGACTTACAGCGAAACAAAAGCTGTTCGGTCAGCTCTTGATCTCCGCTGTCGTCTGTTACCTGCTTATCATGCAAGGACACAGCACGGACTTATATATTCCATTTGTAGCGTTCCACTTTAACCCAGGCTGGTTGTACTTTCCCATAATGGCAATTTTGATGTTGGGTGCATCGAATGCGGTGAATTTTACAGATGGTCTTGACGGGTTGCTTGCGGGGACAAGTGCCATTGCATTTGGTGCTTATACGGTTATTGCAATGAATAATACGCAGCCGGAAGCGGCTATTTTTTCGGCAGCCATGGTTGGGGCCGTACTCGGTTTTCTCGTTTTTAATGCCCATCCTGCTAAAGTATTTATGGGTGACACAGGATCGCTTGGGATTGGCGGAGGCCTAGTGGCTGTTGCCATCTTGACCAAAGCTGAGCTGCTGCTTGCCATAGTCGGCGGTGTGTTCTTGGTTGAGATTCTCTCTGTTGTGATCCAAGTTGTTTCTTTCAAGACGAGAGGCAAGCGTGTTTTCAAAATGAGTCCGATTCATCACCACTTCGAATTGGTTGGCTGGTCGGAATGGCGTGTTGTTATCACATTCTGGGTCGTAGGCCTCGTGCTTGCTGTACTCGGATTATATATGAATGAGGTGTTGTAGAGCATGAAACATCCGCGGGATTATCGTGGACTTGAAGTGATTATTTTGGGCTTGGCTCGCAGCGGAGTTGCTGCGGCTAAGCTTTTTCATCAAAAAGGAGCCTTAGTCACGGTCAACGACAAAAAAGAGCGAAGCGCATGCCCTGAAGCCGACGAATTAGAGGCTCTGGGTATTTCTGTTGTATGCGGCTTTCATCCGGAGTCCTTAGTGCATGAAGGTATTTCTCTCGTTGTGAAGAACCCGGGAATTCCGTATTCGGTAGAGCCAATTCGCAAGGCAGAAGAGCTTGGAATCGAGGTCGTAACGGAGGTAGAGGTTGCTTATCAATTTTGTGAAGCTCCGATTATCGGTATAACGGGTTCGAATGGCAAGACCACAACGACAACATTAATTGGTTTAATGCTGGATGCAGCTGGCTTATCTCCGGTTGTAGCGGGTAATATTGGGCGAGCATTAACCGAGGCTGCGCCTGAAGTTACGGCTGATAACTGGATGGTTGTTGAGCTCAGCAGCTTTCAACTGAAAGGAACGACTTCGTTCCGACCGACAATTGCACTTTTGTTAAATGTGTACGAAACTCATCTGGATTATCATGGTTCTATGGATGACTATATCGCTTCGAAAGCTAAAATATTTTCAAATCAAACCGAAGAAGATACGGCAATCCTGAATTGGGATGATGAGGTGTGCCAGTCTTTAATTCCTAGCCTGAAGGCTAAGCTGTTCCCATTTTCTATGAAAGAGAAGCTCGCTTTTGGCGTTTACTTTGATGTAGAAACTGAGGTCATCGTTTACGCAAACGGACTCGGCCAAGTGCAATCGATTATGCCGGCTAGAGAAATGGGGATTCCGGGCAGCTTTAACGTTGAGAACGCGTTAGCAGCGGCGGCAGCGGCCATTACAGCGGGTGTTCAGCTAGATGCCATAGCAGATGTGCTTAGAAGCTTCCAAGGCGTAGAACACCGTCTGGAGCTCGTTAGAGAGCTGAAGGGTGTGACCTTCTATAACAACTCCAAAGCGACGAATGCAGCGGCTTCGATTAAGTCGATTGAAGCGTTCAACCAGCGCGTTATTCTGATTGCGGGAGGTTTGGACCGCGGGTCGGACTACATGGAACTTCTGCCTACTTTTCGTGAGCGGATTAAAGGTATCGTTACCCTAGGACAAACGAAAGAGAAAATTATACATATTGCCGAGCTGGCAGGGATTAGCCGCATTCAAACCGTCGATACTGCTAAGGATGCAGCGGACGCGGTGTCGCAAGCCGTTCAGCTAGCCTGGCAAATGAGTGAACCCGGAGATATTGTTCTACTTTCACCTGCTTGTGCAAGCTGGGATATGTTCCCCTCCTATGAGGACAGGGGACGCATGTTTAAGGAGTCCGTGCATAACCTTTAAATAGGGCTTATCCACATAGGCTGACTTGTGGCGTTACTGGCGCTGCTTGCTGATATGTATCAAGGATGACGCCCACAACACACGAAGAGGTGTCTGTTATGGGTAAAGCACGGTCCGCTCCTGACATTTGGATTATTGTTCCAACCTTGTTGCTTTTGACAATTGGCGTTATTATGGTTTACAGCGCTAGCAGTGTTCTTGCGTTTCGCGAATTTGGCGACTCCCTATACTACTTGAAACGTCAATTTATATTTGCTGTTTTGGGTGTAATCGCCATGTTTTTTACGATGAATGTTGATTATTTAGTTTGGAAAAGATTTGCCCGAGTCGCGCTTTTTGTTTGCTTTGCCATGTTGATTATCGTGTTGATTCCCGGCATTGGGGTTGTACGAGGTGGGGCTCGAAGCTGGTTAGGAATTGGTGCCTTCGGTATTCAGCCGTCCGAATTTATGAAAATTGGGATGATTCTCTTTCTATCCAACCTGTTATCTGAACATCAAGCGAAAATAACCCTATTCAGAAAAGGATTATTGCCGCCGCTTGGCATCATGGGCTTAGCATTCGGTCTAATTATGCTGCAGCCTGACCTTGGAACAGGTGCCGTTCTCGTCGGAGCTTCGCTGCTCATCATCTATACATCGGGTGCGAGATTGCTTCATCTCTCGTATCTAGGTATGATAGGGGTTGCGGGTTTTATCGGGCTTGTCATTGCCGCCCCATACCGTTTGAAGCGAATTACAGCATTCTTGGATCCATGGCAGGATCCTCTAGGTGCAGGTTATCAGTCGATTCAATCGCTCTATGCGATAGGACCTGGAGGACTTGTAGGGCTTGGCCTAGGCATGAGCCGCCAGAAATACAGCTATTTGCCAGAGCCGCAAACGGACTTCATTTTCTCCATTATTGCTGAGGAACTTGGATTTATCGGCGGTACGCTTGTGCTGCTGCTCTTTACGATTCTTGTGTGGCGCGGAATGCGGGCAGCTATTACAGCGCCGGATACGTTTGCCAGTTTGATTGCTGTTGGCATTATCGGCATGATTGCCGTACAAGTCATTATTAATATTGGTGTTGTTATCGGGATGTTCCCGGTAACCGGCATTACTTTGCCATTCATAAGTGCAGGAGGGTCTTCATTGACGCTTATGCTGACATCCGTCGGCATCCTGCTCAATATATCCCGCTATTCGAGGTGACAGGGGAATGAAAACGATTGTCTTTACCGGAGGAGGCTCCGCAGGACATGTTACACCTAACATAGCGCTGATGCATAAGCTTGCGCAGTTAGGTTGGGAAATTAAATACATAGGTTCAGCTACGGGCATCGAGAAAGACATCATAGAACGCGAAGGTGTACCTTTTTACTCCATTTCGTCTGGGAAATTACGTCGATATTTTGATCTGAAAAATTTCAAAGACCCTTTCAGAGTGATAAAAGGCGTCTATGAGTCTTATAGATTGCTCCGTCGTTTGAAGCCCGCCATCGTCTTTTCGAAGGGCGGGTTCGTTTCCGTCCCGGTCGTTCTAGGCAGTCGGATGAACAAGATTCCGGTGATTATTCATGAGTCGGATATAACGCCTGGGCTTGCGAACAAGATTTCAATACCTTTTGCAACCAAGGTTTGCGTGACCTTTCCGGAGTCCTTACAGCATGTTCAAAGAGACAAGGCTGAACTGACAGGCTTACCGATTCGTGAACACATTCTCAGTGGTAAAGCGTCACGCGCCTACCAGCTTTGTGATTTTCATTCGCAAAAACCGGTCATTTTGGTGATGGGCGGCAGCCTAGGCTCACAAGTGATTAACCAAGCCGTCAGAAGCAACTTAGAACGATTGTTAGCTCAGTTTCAGATCGTACACCTATGCGGGAAAGGCAATATCGCGTCAGAGCTTGCCCATACCCGAGGATATAAACAATTTGAATATTTGAATGAGGAGCTCCCGGATATTTTGGCAATGACAGACCTTGTTATTTCCAGGGCTGGCGCCACATCGATTTATGAATTTTTAGTCATGGAAAAGCCGATGCTGCTCATTCCATTATCACTGCAGGCAAGTCGAGGCGACCAGATTCTAAATGCAGAGTCGTTTCAGAAAGCTGGCTACGCAGATGTTTTGCAAGAGGAGGCTTTAACTGCCGATACGCTCGCAGAGCGTGTGGAAGCTCTTCATGCGAATCGAGAGACCCACAAGGCAGCGATGAAGTCACGCAAAGATAGCGATGCGGTTGCATCGATCGTAAAACTGATTGAAACCTATCGTTTATCGACTTGAATTTGCTAAACCGAATAGGCGATTGTCACACTCTATCCGATTTTACATAAACTACACTATAACCGTGACAGACACCTAAGGCTTAATATGGCGCCAAACAACGAAGACCGGCCATCTTCGACTCGGTCCGTATTATGAAATTATGATGCTTGAATCTGCTTTTCAAGATAATTTCGCCCTACGTTCTGTGAAGGAGGTTTTCCCATGCAACAGTTAATATCCGACTTACAGGCAGCAAATATTGGCGAGATTCGAACGAATGAACGACTAGCCCCTTATACGACATGGAAAATCGGCGGTCCGGCTGATTGCCTCGTTATCCCCCAAACGAAAGAGCAGGTAGCTGCTGTCATCCGATTTCTATATGAACGCGGTGTTCCATGGACGGTCATTGGTAGAGGATCTAATCTGCTTGTAAGTGATAAAGGCATTAGAGGGGTCGTTATTAAACTTGGCAATGCGTTAGAAACGCTTCGTTTTGATGGTGCGATGGTCTACGCAGGTGGTTCCTATTCGTTCATTAAATTGTCCGTACTAGCGGCCAAAGAAGGTTTAACCGGACTGGAGTTTGCTTCTGGCATTCCCGGTTCAGTGGGAGGCGCCGTCTACATGAATGCAGGGGCTCATGGGTCCGATGTGTCACGCATACTCAAGCAGGCTGAAGTCATCCTGGACACAGGGGAATTGGTCACGATGAAGGCGGAGGATTTGCAGTATGCCTATCGACATTCGATTCTGCAAACATTGCCCGGCATTGTAACGGAAGCTGTCTTTGAATTACAGGTTGGAGAGCGCAAAGAAATTGCGGGAGCCATGGCGGCTTACCGCGATCGGCGTCGGCGTACTCAACCCGGCCAATTAGCTTGCGCTGGAAGTGTATTCCGCAACCCCGAAGGGGGATTCGCAGCTAGGCTTATCGAAGATGCCGGCCTAAAAGGCAGAAGTGTCGGTGGAGCGGAAATCTCAACGCTTCACGCCAATTTCATTGTTAATACCGGAGATGCTACAGCCGAGGACGTTCTCACTCTCATAGGCGAGGTACAGCTTATCGTACAGAATCAGTACGGGATATCGCTAGTACCGGAAGTTCTTGTGATAGGTGAGAGGTAAATCGGAGGTGGAACTTTGGAGAAGCTCGTTATCGAAGGTGGAAGACCTCTTACGGGAGCCATCCAGATACACGGCGCGAAAAACGCCGCATTACCAATCTTAGCAGCCTGCATCCTGACTAGCGGCACTCATACCCTGCATAATGTTCCTAATTTGCTCGACGTCGACACCATGCTGCGCATTCTTCGCGCGCTGGGTTGTCGTGCTGAGCAGCAAGGGGATACGGTATCTATCACAACATCCACAGCTCATTCCTCTCATATCCCAGAAGAATTGATGGGTCAGATGCGTTCTTCCATCTTTCTTATGGGTCCGCTACTCGCTAGATTCGGCAGTGTTACCGTATATCAACCAGGTGGCTGCGCAATCGGCGAACGTAAAATCGATTTGCACCTTAAAGGTTTGCAGGCTCTCGGAGCCAAAATTGAAGAATTCGCCAACAAGATTGTTTGCACCGCAGATTCACTGCAAGGCAGCGAGATTGTTCTAGACTTCCCCAGTGTGGGGGCTACGGAAAATATTATGATGGCTGCTGTCAAAGCAGAAGGCATCACAACGATTCACAATGCTGCCCGTGAACCTGAGATTCAGGATTTGCAAAACTTCCTGAACGCGATGGGCGCCGATATTATTGGCGCAGGTACGGACACCATAACGATTCGCGGAGTGGAGTCATTATCTCCTTGTGCATATCGCATCATACCCGATCGCATTGTAGCAGGAACATTCCTTGTTGCAGCTGCAGCGACCAAAGGAAGCATTACACTCGAAAGAGTGAACCCTGCTCATTTAACCTCGGTTATTCATGTTCTCAAGCGCGCAGGTGTTCAAATCATCACGGACGGTGATATAATACATGTAAGCTGTCCGACAAGACCGAAGGCAGTCGAACGTATTGTTACTTCGCCGCATCCGTCCTTTCCAACGGATCTTCAATCGCAAGTCATGGTGCTGTTATCTCTAGCAGATGGACTGAGCATAATGAAAGAAACGATATTCGAAGGTAGATTTAAACACGTTGATGAACTTTCCCGCATGGGAGCGGATATCCGTGTAGATATGAGCTCAGCCTTTATCCGAGGGGTTCCGAGGTTATATGGAGCAACGGTGGAAGCGACTGATTTGCGAGCCGGTGCAGCACTTGTCATTGCCGGTCTGGCTGCGCATGGCACTACGATCGTTGAGCAAATTCATCATATTGATAGAGGCTATGATAGAATTGAACATATGCTTTCCATGTTGGGAGCCTCCGTGCATCGTCAATCACCCGTCCCAAGCGAGTAGAATGTTTGAATGACTTCCGCTGATCCCTTCCTGCTTGCAGGTGGGGATACACGGTTTTCATTTGTTTATTATACGAAAATAATAGGTGGTGCCCATCTTGTCTGAAGACCGCAAAGTACCCGCTCTGCCTGTTCCAAAGCCGCGTGCGCGTACGAATCGGAAGCTGCTGATTTTTTTGTTCGTCTTTTTTATCACGGTTCTTATCATTTTGTTTTTTCAATCTTCCCTTAGCCGAATTAGTGCCATTGAAGTTGAAGGAAATGAACTTATGGCATCTGAAGCCATTGGACAAGCTAGTCAAATTGCCGTCGGTGATCGTTTCTTCGCCGTTAGCTCACAGGCTATCCAACAGCGTATTGCCAAGATGCCCATGATCAAAACGGCAGTCGTGAAGAAGCATTTTCCAGGCATTATCCGTATTACTGTGGAAGAATTCCCTAAAGTCGCGTTCCAAATTGGAGCAGATGGCAAGAAGCAGGCAGTGCTGGCTGATGGCGCTGTCGTGCAGCTTACTGCAAGCAACATTCCATTGGACATGCCTATTCTGACAGGGTGGACAGACGGCGATCCGAACAAGGCCGCACTTTGCAAAGTGCTTGGTGAAATCCCGGAGAGTGCGCTATCTGACATATCTGAAATTAAACCGGATCCGTCGGAACCATACCCAGACAAGATCAAGCTTTATACAAGATCTCAATTCGAAGTCTATACAACCATTGCCTATTTACCTGAGAAAATTGACAATTTGCCTGCCTATATAGCAAGCTTACAAGATGATCATATTACGAGTGGTGTTATCAAAATGCTAGAAGTAGAGTATCACACTCCATTCGAACCGAATGAAGAGTCCAAAAATGATGCGAACAATCCATCTGGTCAGAAGGCTGGGAGCAATTCCCCGAGTCCTACACCTGATTCGAACAAAGATGGGGGTAAGTCAAGCCCAAAGCCGACTCCAAAAGCGACGCCCAAATCACCGCCAAAGGAAACAGCGCGTCCTTCCTGACAAAAAAACGTTTAATGGGCTACTCAATCACATGAAATAATGTTAAAATTAGATTTATGGTTAATTAGGTATCTATCATTTTGTAAGATTGTTTTAAGTATTTACTAGACAGGATCTATCTCATTTTTTCATCATTAAGACTTGATATGTAAACGACTTTTTTTACTGGCAAAAAAAATGTAGAAAAAAGAGGGAATATGGCGGTTGTGTGGAATACGTATAGAAGTATTTGTGAGGAATTCACTTTATTACCCAAGTTACAGGAGGTGCCAGGGGCTTGAGCAACAATGACATCATTGTTAGTTTAGACATCGGTACATCCAAGGTTCGAGCTATTATTGGGGAAGTCGTAAACGGAACCATTAATATAATAGGTGTGGGATCTGCCGAGTCAGAGGGTATTCGTAAAGGCGCAATCGTTGATATTGATCAAACTGTGAATTCCATTCGCAGCGCTGTTGATCATGCTGAACGAATGGTCGGCGTACAAATTTCCGAGGTTTACGTAGGAATTTCAGGAAATCATATTGCTCTTCAATCTAGTCATGGTGTTGTCGCTGTTTCTAATGAAGACCGAGAAATCGGAGAAGAGGATATCGATCGTGTTATTCAAGCGGCTAGAGTCATCGCATTACCTCCCGAACGTGAAATTATTGGAGTTGTACCTAAGCAATATTTAGTAGATGGACAAGAAGGCATTAATGATCCTCGTGGCATGATTGGTGTTCGCTTAGAAGTGGAAGCGACAATTATCACTGGAGCGAAGACAGGGATACATAATTTAATCCGTGTTGTGGAAAAATCCGAACTGAAGGTTGCAGGCCTCATCTTGATGTCGCTAGCATCTGGGCAGTTAGCCTTATCGAAGGATGAGAAAGCTGTTGGAACGGTTCTCGTTGATGTAGGAGCAGGGGCAACAACGATTGCTGTATTTGAACAAGGTAATCTTGTGGCTACGTCGACGATTCAAATCGGTGGCGAGTACATCAGTAATGATATTTCAATTGGTCTCCGGACTCAGCTTGAAATCGCAGAGAAAATAAAGCTGAAATACGGTTGTGCTTCTGTTGAAGACTCAGCGCCAGATCAAGTGTTTAAGGTTACGAGAATGGGAAGCAATGTGGAAAAAGAGTTTTCTCAAGTAGACCTCGCGAATATCATTGAACCCCGTGTTGAAGAAATTTTCCAAATGATCCGTGCGGAAGTTCATCGTTTGGGATATGGTGATTTAGCTGGTGGTTATGTGCTTACAGGCGGAACTGTTTGTATGCCAGGCATACTTGCGGTCGCACAAGCTGAACTCGCAACGTCTGTACGCATCGCTGTTCCTGACTTTATTGGAGTACGCGATCCTTCTTACACTAGTGGAGTTGGCATCATTCAATTCGTATCCAAATACATGAAAAATAGGAATTCGGGTTTCTCTAAGAAAGTAGCAACGAAGTCAACAGCAAAAAAATCCTCCGAAAGTAATAAACCAGGTTTTCTTGAACGGGTAAAGAATTTTTTCAGTGAATTTATTTAGTGAATGCAAAGTTAGGGGGATATGACTCACATGTTTGAATTTGATATGGATTTAGACCAATTGGCTCAAATAAAAGTCATCGGTGTTGGTGGCGGCGGTAGCAATGCAGTAAATCGTATGATCGAGAACGGTGTTAAAGGCGTTGAGTTTATCACCGTTAATACAGATGCTCAAGCTTTACACTTAGCTAAGTCTGTACATAAACTACAAATCGGGGATAAACTGACACGAGGTCTTGGTGCAGGTGCAAATCCTGAAGTAGGTAAGAAAGCGGCAGAAGAGTCAAGGGAGACAATTCTAAATACGCTTCGCGGCGCAGACATGGTATTCGTTACGGCAGGTATGGGTGGCGGTACGGGTACTGGAGCTGCACCGGTTATTGCCGAAATCGCTAAAGAAGTAGGAGCTTTGACGGTAGGTGTAGTTACTCGTCCGTTCACGTTCGAAGGACGCAAACGCTCTTTGCAAGCTGAGCAAGGTATTGCAGCATTGAAAGAGAAGGTAGATACGCTTATTATTATCCCGAATGATCGTCTATTAGAAATTGTAGATAAAAAGACTCCTATGCTTGAGGCCTTCCGTGAAGCAGATAACGTGCTTCGTCAAGGTGTACAAGGGATCTCAGACTTAATCGCTGTACCTGGACTCATCAATCTAGATTTTGCGGATGTCAAAACGATTATGACGGAACGCGGCTCGGCCCTCATGGGTATTGGTGTTGCAACAGGTGAGAATCGTGCAGCTGAAGCAGCTAAGAAAGCGATCTCCAGTCCTTTGTTGGAAACTTCCATTGAAGGAGCTCGCGGGGTTCTAATGAACATTACGGGCGGCGTGAATCTCAGCTTGTACGAAGTCAATGAAGCAGCTGATATCGTTGCATCTGCATCGGATATCGAAGTGAACATGATTTTCGGAGCTGTCATCGATGATAAACTCAAGGATGAAATTCTCGTTACTGTTATTGCAACTGGTTTCGAGCATAAGGCAGCACCTGTTCATCAACCCATCAAACGTCCTGGCACGGGTCAACCAGAAACTCCTGCTCCAGACAATCGGTTGAACAACTTGAAACCTTTTGGTTCACAACCATCTAACGACCAATTAGATATTCCGACGTTTCTTCGTAATCGCGGGCGCAATACCGACAAATAATTACACAATAATTGTAAAGAGGCCGAAGCCCTACATGATGTAGGAGCTTCGGTTTTTTGTTGTTCTTAGGGCTTTTCTAGCTTGAGATAGGCCGCGTCAACTGACAAAAAAAGTATCATCCTACTAGCAAGTTTAGACAGACTTTGAAATTAGATTCCCATATACTGATTTAGAACCTTAAAGTTTCGTCAGAAAAATTACTATAAAAGCATCCGTCTTGGAGGTGAGGAAATTGTGGTCGTCTATGCGGATCTCATTTTCCTGCTGAACTTTCTGATGGATGCGGCCATGCTTATCGTAACGGCTAAAACACGGAAAATATCGTTCAAGTGGTGGAGAATCGTAGGTTCGTCGGTTTTAGGTGCTTCCTATGTGGTCATTATGTTCCTACCAGTTCCGTTGTTTCTTTTTACATTTTCTGTGAAATGTATGTTCTGTATCGGTATGATTATGACTGCTTTTGGGTTTGGCTCCTTACAAAATTTATTGAGAAACATCGGAACGTTCCTTTTAGTGAATTTTGCTGTAGCCGGTGGAATATTCGGCATTCATTATGTCATGGCATCCTCATCCGATGTGATGGATGGGATTGTGTTTACGCAAACAGGTGTGGCCATGTTTCAGCTGCAGGTTGGAGGTATCCTGTTTGTGCTCGTGTTGCTGTTACCTTTGCTGTGGTGGTTCAGAACGGTGTTTCAGAGTTCGAAACAGCGTGAGGTGTTGACCTCTTATTTGGCGGAAGTAACGATTCATGTGGGTGATTATTCAGCCTCTTGCAAAGGTTTAATTGATACGGGTAATCAATTGTACGATCCGTTGACACGAACACCTGTAATGGTAATGGAAGTGTCTGAGTGGGGGGATGTATTGCCTGTAGAATGGCTCCAAAGGATTCGATCGGCTGATGTCGATCAGATCATAAGTGGTTTGGGTGCCGAAGAATTTGTTTGGCAAGACCGATTGCGTCTCGTGCCTTACCGTGGCGTTAATCGGAATACCCAATTCATGCTGGCCATTAAACCGGATAAGGTGGTGATCACCCATAATCATTTGCAAATTGAAGCGTCTAAGGTGCTTATCGGACTCGACGGAGGAAAACTTTGCAGTGACGGCTCTTATCAAGCGATTATCCATCCAGCTTTAATTTCAGCAGGGTAGCGCTTTCAAACGGAGGAGTATATATAGCAATAAGATACGATAAAAACTTTCTTTGATTTAGGAAATATGTTTTGCTAAGCAGCAAAACTCAACATATGCTTACGATGAAAGTTTTCCTACGGAAAACTCTTAGGAGGAAACTAACATGTTCTTGAAGTGGAAAATGCTCTTTCAACTAGCGTATTATCGTATTTTAATGCTATTAGGTCTCAGAGGCGAAGAAATCTACTACATTGGTGGTAGTGAAGCGTTACCGCCCCCGCTTACGAGAGAAGAAGAAGAGTACTTATTGGAAAAGTTACCGTCCGGGGATGCCGCAGTGCGAGCTATGCTGATTGAGCGCAACCTAAGATTGGTTGTCTATATAGCTAGAAAGTTCGAAAATACTGGTATCAATATCGAGGATTTGGTTTCTATCGGTGCCATTGGACTCATCAAAGCAGTGAATACTTTTGACCCGGAGAAAAAGATCAAGCTGGCTACATATGCTTCCCGCTGTATTGAAAATGAAATTCTCATGTACTTAAGACGAAACAGTAAAATACGCACGGAAGTTTCGTTCGATGAACCACTGAACATTGATTGGGACGGAAATGAACTTCTGTTATCTGATGTATTAGGGACCGAAAATGATACGATTTACAGAAATATTGAAGAACAGGTAGATCGAAAGCTGCTGCATAAAGCACTGGATAAGTTAACAGAACGTGAACGCATCATCATGGAGCTTCGTTTTGGTCTTCAAGACGGGGAAGAAAAAACGCAAAAGGACGTCGCTGACTTGCTTGGCATTTCACAATCGTATATCTCCAGATTGGAAAAGCGTATTATTAAAAGGCTTCGCAAAGAATTTAATAAGATGGTCTGAAAAATATTTTTTGACGGGTCATGTCGAAATTGTTCAGCAGTCACGGGAGGGAGCGAGTCGAAACCCTTTTGTCAAGTGGCTCCATCCAGGATAGGACAGGAATAAATCAACCGCTCACGGGGATAATTAACAGTAATGTTTCTCCTTGGGAGGTAATCACGGTGACCCGAAATAAAGTTGAGATATGTGGTGTTGATACCGCCAAACTGCCTGTTCTGACCAATGCTGAAATGCGCGAACTGTTCTCTGATTTGCAGACGAAACAGGAGCGATCTGCCAGAGAGAAATTGGTCAATGGGAACCTAAGGTTGGTTCTAAGTGTGATCCAGCGGTTCAACAATCGCGGAGAGTATGTGGACGATCTCTTCCAAGTTGGCTGTATTGGTTTGATGAAAGCCATTGATAACTTTGATTTAAGTCAAAACGTCAAGTTCTCAACCTATGCTGTACCGATGATTATAGGTGAGATTCGCCGCTACTTACGAGACAATAACCCGATTCGCGTTTCTCGTTCCTTAAGAGATATTGCTTACAAAGCTTTGCAAGTCAGAGACAGCTTGACGAATCAGAATTCACGCGAACCTACGATCTATGAAATCTCCGAAGCCCTTAATGTGCCTAAGGAAGATGTGGTATTTGCGCTTGATGCCATTCAAGACCCCGTGTCGCTATTTGAACCGATTTATCATGATGGCGGAGATCCCATTTATGTCATGGACCAGATTAGTGATGAGCGCAATAAGGACATGTCTTGGATTGAAGGAATTGCTCTTCGCGAAGCGATGCGTAAACTTAATGCCAGGGAGAAGATGATTCTCTCCATGCGATTTTTTGAAGGGAAAACGCAGATGGAGGTTGCCGATGAGATCGGCATTTCCCAAGCGCAGGTTTCCAGACTTGAGAAATCAGCCATCTGTCAGATGCAGAAACATGTGAAATCGTAATTAACATAAAGACTGGATCGGCTGTGACAAGCCGTGAAGGTCTTTTTTTGGTTTTCAGGACATTTTGCCCAGACCGCACATATACTAGTACAAAATCAGTTAAAAATCCTAATGAGATTCGTGGTGAATAGCCTCATGAAAATATCTGATTTCCAGACGAAAGATGTAATCAATATTGTAGATGGTAAAAAGCTCGGGCAAATCAGTGATTTGGAGCTTGATCTGCGTCAGGGTCGTATCGAATCGATTGTTGTACCGAATCAAAGCCGATTCTTCGGGTTGTTTGGTGCAGGGACAGATGTCATTATACCTTGGAAACATATTGTGAAAATCGGTGCAGATGTCGTTCTTGTAAAGCTGGAAGACGTCCGGCCTTATCGTCAAACGGATGATAATGATGGTGTTTATGAGTTCAATCAGCAATTCCGAAATTGACGGAAGGCACACGAGCGAAGGCTGCTTCTTCACAGCAGGCCAAGCAAACATCGTGTGTCTTTTTATTTTGTGCTAAAGTAAAAGGAAGTAAAGAACGAAGTGTGGGGAGAGAGCGACCGTGGAACCATTTGTTAAACAAGATAAAGAGGATAGGCCTGTCCTATTTACCATAGCAAACTGGATGGAGCAATACAGTGAATTGACAGCTGGTTTTACATCCCGTCATGGCGGAGTGAGTCAGGCACCGTATTCTACGCTTAATTGTGGGCTGCATGTGAGCGATGTGCCAGAGCATGTGGTGAGGAATCGTGAACTGCTCGCTGAAGCCGTAGGCCAGCCATTTGAAGCATTTACGTACGCAGAGCAGGTACATGGTAACGAAGTCACTGTAGTAAGCCTACACGAAAGAGGGATGGGCAGAACATCCAGGGAAACAGCCATTCAGGCGAAGGACGGCTTCATTACAAATGAGAAGGGAATCGTGCTTTGTGCGCAATTTGCAGATTGTGTACCGTTATTTTTCTATGATCCTGTTAAGCGAGTTGCCGGACTTGCTCATGCAGGCTGGAAAGGCACAGTGTTAAACATTTCCATGGCTACGATATCCTTAATGACACATACTTTTGGTAGTCAGGCTGCAGATATTCGAGCGGCAATAGGTCCATCTATAATGGCGTGCTGTTATGAAGTTGATGAGACTGTAGCTAGTCGTGTGAAGCATGTTCTTGCGGATATCAAAGCATCATCGGAAGAGCGTCAAGCTGTTATGGTCGACAAAGGAAATGGCAAGTATATGCTGAATTTGCAAGAATTGAACCGAAAATTGTTACAGCAAGCAGGAATTTTGTCGTCCCATATCGAAGTATCACAGTTATGTACGAGTTGTAGCACTGATCACTTCTTTTCACATCGAAAAGAGGGCGGTTCTACAGGTAGAATGATCGCTTGGATAGGTCTTCTTTGAGGAGAACGATGCATGCGATGTGTTGAATAGAGGTGTCTGCATAAGTGAGTTTATTGGCCCGTAAAGAAGAGGTAGAAGCCCGTATCGCCGCAGCTTGTAAGCGGTCTGGACGGAGTGAGAACGAAGTTAAGATGATTGCTGTAACGAAATATGTTTCCTTGGATACAACCAAAAGCGTACTGGATGCAGGCCTTCTGCATATCGGTGAGAATCGCTGGCAGGATGTAAAGCCGAAGTGGGAAGCCCTCCATGAACGAGGAACATGGCATTTCATTGGTCATTTGCAAACGAATAAAGTAAAGGACGTCATTGGCAAGTTCGCCTACATTCACTCTTTGGATCGGATCTCTCTGGCCAAAGAACTGGACAAGCAGGCTGCAGCTCTGGGCATTGTAGTGAATTGTTTATTGCAAGTGAATGTTTCCGGTGAAGAGTCAAAGTATGGTATTGCACCAGAGCATTTCTTCCATTTTGCTACAGAAGTTAGCGGGCTAAAACATATACATATCACTGGTTTGATGACAATGGCTCCCTATGAGATGGAGGCCGATGCAACAAGACCTGTCTTCCGCGGATTGAGAGAATTGCGAGACCGTCTCAATGAACTGAGAATTTTCCCTTACGAGATTACCGAGTTATCCATGGGGATGTCCGGAGACTTTGAAGTAGCGATTGAAGAGGGTGCAACTTGGGTTCGTTTGGGTACTGTTCTGGTAGGGAAAGAACTTTAGTTAACCTGATTTAAGAACATGATAAGGAGGGAACTATAGTGGGTGTTTATAATCGATTTATGAATTTTCTTGGGCTGCAAGAAGAGGAAGAGATTGTGGAGCGGGAGCGCATTGTGGAAGCAACAGAAGAACCTGAAACCAATCCTTATGAATTACGTAATAAAAATAAGGCGAATGTCGTCAGCATTCATTCACAGAAAAATGCACGTGTCGTGCTAAGTGAGCCTCGAACCTATGAAGAGACGCAGGATATTGCAGATCATCTTCGCTCCAGAAGAGCTGTGATTGTCAATTTGCAGCGCGTTCGTGGTGATCAAGCCATACGTATCGTAGATTTCTTAAGCGGGACGGTATATGCTTTGAGTGGGTCTATATCCAAACTAGGACCAAATATCTTCCTCTGTACACCAGATTCAGTTGATATTCATGGTCACATCTCCGAGATGATGGGTGAAGAATAGGCGCATATCCTAACACAGAGGTGGATGCATACGTGATTTACGTTCACTATTATCTTAGTATTTTGATGGAAATTTATTATTTCATGATTATTGGTTATTTGATCCTCTCCTGGTTTCCAAATGCACGTGACAGTTTCATTGGAGGGCTCCTCGGGAAATTGGTTGAACCGTATTTAAGTCCTTTCCGTAAAATAATTCCAAGCATTGGGTTCATTGATCTTTCGCCAATTGTGGCCTTAATCGCGTTGCGATTTGTGGTTATGGGGATTAGTGCTGTGCTCGATTTCATTGTGGGGTTGTTCTAACATTGCCAAAAGAACTCTATGGTCATTTTCATTCGGATGAACACCATTTTGTCGATAAAGCCTGGGATTGGGTGGAGCGGGCAGCCGAGCAGCATGCTGTGAAGCTAACGGATTTTTTGGATCCCAGACAGGCTTTTATATTGACATCACTGGTGAATCGACACCCAGATGTCCACTGTCGTTTAGATGGCGGTTACTCCGCCGCTGAACGAAGAAGGGCGCTGATTGCCCCGGATTACCGATCTTTGGATGGGGAAGACATGGCGATGGCGGTCTTGTCTGTTTCTTCTGGAGACGGCAAATTTCTAACTTTGGAACATGGAGATTACATGGGCGCCATTCTTGGACTCGGCATGAAGCGAGACAAGGTTGGCGATATTCATGTTATAGAGGGCGGCTGCCATTGTTTGGTTACCCAGGATGCTGCGGATTACTTGCATTTGAATTTGTCTCAGGTACATAGGGTTCATGTACAGACAGAACTGCTGTCGTTAGATAAGCTGGAGCTAGCTCAAGTACAATTGGACGAGCTGAACCTGTCTGTTGCATCAATGCGCATGGACGGGATTGTAAGCGATGTATTCAGGCTAAGTCGAGCTAAAATATTGATTCCCATCCAAGCTGGGCGCTGCCGCGTCAATTGGAAGCTGGAAGAAGATCCAAGTAAGCCTCTTAAAGAGGGAGATATGGTGTCTTTGCAAGGATTTGGTAGATTCAAGGTGCTTGAAGTGGAAGGCGTAACGAAAAAAGGGCGAATTCGTGTGAAGATCGGCAAGTTTGCATGATCGTGGATAATTTATCCACGAACTTTGCAGGAATTGCTTATTTTCTGTCGAACTGATTCAGTATAGATGTGGGTTCAAACTAGCTTTCTTGGAAGAAAGCTCAGCTTTGCTCACGAAGTCAGTTTTGCTGCGCAAAACGCTAAGGAGGGGCACTGATGCCATTAACACCGCTAGACATACATAATAAGGAGTTTTCCCGCTCGTTCCGCGGTTATGATGAAGATCAAGTGAATGAATTCCTGGATCAAGTCATTAAGGATTACGAGGCATTGATTCGCGAGAATAAAGACTTGCACAATCAAACGGTGACGCTGCAGGAACGTTTGGACCATTTTACCAACATTGAGGAATCACTCAGCAAAACGATTATCGTTGCGCAAGAAGCTGCAGATGAAGTGAGAAGCAATGCGAAGAAAGAAGCACAGCTGATCTTGAAGGAAGCTGAGAAGAATGCAGATCGGATTATTAACGAATCCTTGACGCGTTCACGCAAGGTTGCTTTGGAGATTGAAGAGTTGAAGAAACAAGCATCCATTTATCGCACACGCTTCCGGACACTGCTTGAAGCGCAATTAGAGCTGCTCAATACAGAAGGCTGGCAAAGTATGCAGTTTGAAAATAAAGAAGAGTAGGAATCTATGATTAGGTGGCTGTCATATTGACTATGCCTAATGAATTGGTTATACTCCTGTTAAATGTATCTCAATAAAGCTATGACTGGAACGAGTAGGTCGAATGAGCAGTGTCAGCGAATTAGGGTTTTGGTGTGAGCCTAATCTCTGCAGCGTACCGAATATCCCCCAGGAGCGTCTCTTGAAGCGAGTAGAGAGAAACGGGTCATGCCGTTACACATGGTCGAGTGATTAAGCATTTGTTCGATATGCCTGAGGGTGTAAGTTCAATTTTGCTTTTTAACGAGGGTGGTACCGCGAGCTAGAGTTTCTCGTCCCTTTTGGGGATGAGAGGCTTTTTTTGTTTTTTTGACAACATAACGTTTGAGGCAGGAATGGAGTGGTTAGCATGGATTATGGCAAAACATTAAATTTATTACAAACGGAGTTTCCGATGAGAGGCAATTTGCCGCAGGCGGAACCCAAAATTCAAGAGCATTGGGAAGCTAAGGACATCTATGCCAAAGTGCAGGAGAGTCGCAAGGGCAGAACCAAATTTATTCTCCACGACGGACCGCCGTACGCAAACGGAGATATTCATATCGGGCATGCGCTGAATAAGGTATTAAAAGATATCATCGTCCGATTCAAAACGCTGCAAGGCTTCGATGCACCTTACGTTCCAGGCTGGGATACGCATGGTTTGCCGATTGAGCAAGTCATTACGAACAGCGGAAAAGTGGATCGTAAAAAAATGACCGTTCCTGAGTTCCGTGAATATTGCAAAGAGTACGCCCTACAGTCTGTTGAGAAACAGAAAAGTCAATTCAAGCGTCTGGGTATTCGCGGTGACTGGAAGAATCCGTATATCACTCTGCAGCCGGCTTATGAAGCTCAGCAAATTCGGGTTTTCGGTAAAATGGTGCAAAAAGGCTTTGTCTACAAAGGATTGAAGCCTGTCTATTGGTCCCCATCTTCCGAAAGTGCACTTGCCGAAGCTGAGATTGAGTACAAAGAAAAAACATCCACTTCCATTTATGTGGCGTTCCCTGTTAAAGACGGCAAAGGCAAGCTGCCGCAGGATGCCGCTATTGTGATCTGGACGACAACGGCATGGACACTGCCTGCAAACTTGGGGATTTCACTTCATCCTGAGTTCGACTACGCGGTTGTTCAAGCTGGTGGGAAGAAATATGTGCTTGCACAGGGCTTGCTTGCAGCTGCAGCTAAGGAAATTGGCTGGACCGATTACGAAGTGTTGTCGACGGTAAAAGGCAGTGAGCTTGAGTTCGTTACGTGTCAGCATCCATTCTATGACCGTGAATCGCTTGTTATGGTTGGCGAACATGTGACCCTAGAAGCAGGTACTGGTTGTGTACACACAGCTCCTGGACACGGGGAAGACGACTTCGCGATTGGACAACGTTATAACATTGGCGTTCTTTGTCCTGTGGATGATCAAGGGCATTTCACAGCTGAAGCACCCGGTTTCGAAGGCATGTTCTACGAAAAAGGCGGCAAGCTGATTGTCGAAAAGCTGCAAGAATCGGGTCTATTGCTTAAAGCTGGCGAAATTCAGCATCAATACGCTCATGATTGGCGTACAAAGAAGCCAGTTATTTATCGTGCAACAGAGCAGTGGTTCGCGTCTATCGATAAGTTCAGACAAGAGATGCTCGATGAAATCAAGCAGGTGAAGTGGACGCCAGAGTGGGGCGAAATCCGCCTTCATAACATGATTGCAGATCGCGGAGACTGGTGTATCTCGAGGCAGCGCGCATGGGGTGTTCCTATTCCGATCTTCTACTGCCGCAGCTGTAACGAACCTCTTGTCAATGAGCAAACCATTGAACATGTGGCTCAGTTATTTGAGCAAGAAGGCTCAAATAGCTGGTTTATCAAGGATGAAAAGGATCTCCTTCCTCAGGGTATCAGCTGCTCTAAATGTGGTCATGGGGAGTTCCGTAAGGAAACGGACATCATGGACGTATGGTTTGATTCGGGTTCCAGCCATGTGGCTGTTCTAGAATCCCGTCCAGAGCTTCAGTGGCCTGCAGATCTGTATTTAGAAGGCTCTGACCAGTACCGTGGTTGGTTCAACTCCTCCCTCATTACAGGTGTTGCTACAAGAGAGAAATCGCCTTATAAAGGTGTTCTCAGCCATGGCTTTACGCTAGACGGAGAAGGACGGAAAATGTCCAAGTCGATCGGAAACACGATTGATCCGAATGTGGTGTGCGGGAAGCTAGGCGCCGATATTCTGCGTCTGTGGGTATCCTCAGTCGATTATCAATCGGACCACCGGATTTCGGATAATATCTTGAACCAAACGACGGAAGTATACCGTAAAATTCGCAACACGATGCGTTTCTTGCTGGGCAACATGAGTCATTTCAACCCAGAAACAGATCGTGTAGCAGCGGAGAGTTTATCCGAGCTGGACCGTTATGCGTTGATTCGCTTGAATCGCATGATTGAGAAAGTAGTGAAGGCTTACGAAGCGTATGAATTCCATGTAGTCTACCAAACGATACATCATTTCTGCGCAGTTGAAATGAGCTCTTTCTATTTGGATATTATCAAGGATCGTTTGTATGCAAACGCGCCTCATGATCCTGCTCGGAAAGCTTCACAAACCGTATTGTATGCTTCCTTAACTGCGATCACGAAGCTGATCTCACCCATTCTTCCACATACAGCTGATGAAGTATGGAAGTACATTCCTGGTGTTGAGTTAAGCAGTGTACAGTTAGCAGAACTGCCGGAAGTCGATTCAAGCTTATACAAGGAAGAATTGGAAAATAAGTGGAATAGCTTCCTGGATATTAGAGATGAAGTTCTGAAAGCTCTCGAAGAGGCGCGTAAAGAGAAGGTCATCGGTAACTCGTTAGGTGCTGCTGTACATCTATATCCAAATGAGGCTACTTACGGTTTACTTATGCAATTGGAGCAATTGGATCAGTTGTTCATCGTGTCTGCTGTGAACGTGCATAAACCTGGAGCGGAGACCCCTGCGGGTGTGTATCAATCGAAGGATGCTGCCATTGCTATTACAGTAGCGGAAGGCGAGAAGTGCGAGCGCTGCTGGATAGTGACTCCTGAGGTGGGGCAAAGTAAAGAACATCCGACACTTTGTACCAGATGTAATGACGTTGTTTCGGCTCATTACCACGAGTAAAGGAAGCAAACGAGCTTTCGCTTTAAGCGAAGCTCGTTTGTCCTGTTTTTTCTAGAGCTGCTCATCATCTGAGTTTGATAGGTTTTCTGGCTCGAGAAGTGGATCGCCTTCACCTTTATGCATATAATCACGGTAGGCCTTGCCTCTAACAATGGTAACATGTTCACCATACAGGTCTGTCGCAACAAAGCTTTCAAATGACTCAACATAACCAACGTGCTCATCGGCTTCCACATACATTTCATTATAGTCATCAACATTGGGATCTTCCGCGAATGCAGGCGAATTTGAGGTGCCCCAGCTTTCAACGATTTGCCAAGCATCTTCACCATCGAATTCAGTCTCATCGTCACGTTCGTCAAAGCTGGTTCGGCCAAAAGGTGGGTAGAGCACTTGTTCTTCAACAGGTCTTCGGAATGATCGGTCAGGATCAGGAACGTGTTCTAAGCTGTAAATGGTGGTAGGGATAGCTTGAAGACGCTCAAAGGGAATCGGTTGTTTGCTGAACACACATATGCCATATTCTCCACTTTCCATGCGAGCTAAGGCTTCATTGACTTGATTTAAATGAAATTCAGCATGTTCGTTGAGTGAAATATCTTTTTCTCGTTCGTAAATTTCTGTGGCAACGTCTCCTGGATGATTATCGTACATGGAGAGCTCTCCGGTACTATCTTTAAAAGAATTGGACAGGCCATAATTATCATTCGCGGCAAAATGTTTTTCGAGATAAAGCTTTTCCTCCAATAATTGCAGATATAATTCTCTTAATTGCTCCTCGGATAAATGGCTCATAGGTCGAAAGTACAGCTCCTTTCTAACAGCTGATGCATACCGTTATGATGCCGAGTGACAGCTTTTTTTAGTGAGGTAATTCCTTGAAAATAAGGAACATGTATAAGCTTACGAGAAGGTAATGCTTACGAAAACGCTTAGGAGGAAAAGATAATGAAATATTATTTTTATGCGCTCATCGTATTTATTTTGGATCAAGTATCCAAATGGTTTATTGTGAAACGGATTCCACTTGGCGAGGAGCGTCCAGTGCTGGGTGATTTCTTTATCCTAACTTCGCATCGTAATAGGGGCGCGGCATTTGGCATTTTGCAAAATCAAAGATGGTTTTTCATTGTGATTACGCTTATTGTTGTGGTTGGTATTCTCTGGTACATGCGTCGGACGATCCGTGAAAGAAAAGTTTTGCTATCTTTTGCGCTTAGCCTTCTGCTAGGAGGAGCAATCGGTAATTTCATTGACCGGGCTTTATTCGGTGAAGTTGTGGATTTCCTGCAGTTTACCTTTGATTTTAGCTTGTTCGGCAAAGCCATTTATTATATTTATCCGATTTTCAATCTAGCTGATTCAGCCATCGTGATCGGGGTCATCCTGATTTTCCTAGAATCGTTACTTACTTGGAGAAAAGAGAAAAAAGGAGCAACGAATGAACACAAACCAGACCTCAACTGAGGCCGCGACAACTGAAGTCGTCGAATGGACGGTTGAAGAGCAGTATGCCAGTGAACGTATTGATAAATTCATTACAGAAGCATTGGAAGAAGATGTGTCAAGAACGCTTGTTCAGCAATGGGTCAAAGACGGGCATGTTAAAGTGAATGGGAAAACAATTAAACCAAACTATAAGCTGTCTGAACAAGATGTAATTTCTTTGCGAATTCCTGAACCTCAAGGCGTTGAGCTAGCAGCGGAAAACATTCCCCTGAATGTTGTATATGAAGACGCTGATGTCATCGTGATCAATAAACAGCGGGGACTTGTCGTTCATCCAGCACCTGGCCATTACTCAGGTACATTGGTTAACGCATTGATGTTCCATTGCAAGGATCTATCGGGCATCAACGGAGAACTTCGTCCTGGCATCGTACATCGGATTGATAAGGACACATCCGGACTTATTATGTCTGCAAAGAACGACAAAGCACACGCTAGCTTAGCAGAGCAGTTAAAGGCTCATACGGTTAATCGCAAATATATCGCCTTGGTACATGGGAATCTGCAACACGATCAAGGCACCATTGACGCACCGATCGGTCGCGATTCCAATGACCGCAAGATGTATACGGTAACGGAGAAAAACAGCAAGCAAGCGGTGACTCATTTTGTAGTTATTGAACGCTTTGGCGATTTTACCTTGGTGGAGCTGAAGCTCGAAACAGGTAGAACCCACCAAATTCGCGTGCATATGAAATTCATTGGTCACCCGCTTGTTGGCGATCCGATGTATGGCAAGAGCAAAGGGATGCTGATGGATGGACAGGCGCTGCATGCTGCCATTCTGGGCTTCAAGCATCCGCGCACAGAGGAATGGCTGCAATTTGAAGCGCCGATTCCAGCGGATATGGAAAACCTTCTGCAAACAATTCGAACATCCTAGGGTTCATCCCAATGGGAGAGGAGTGAATCACATGGAGCATCTGATTAATCCACAAGTAAAAGACATTCAAATTTCAGGCATACGCAAAATATCTAATCTCGTTAGCACAATTCCGGGCGCATTGACGTTAACGATTGGACAGCCTGATTTCCCGACGCCGCGGCATATTATTGAGGCTGGGCAGAGGGCTTTGGATCAAAATAAAACGGTTTACACGCAAAATCCCGGACTATTGGAGCTGCGAGAAGCTGTATCCAGCTTCGTTCGCAATAAGTACGGCCAACAATACCGCGCGGCTGATGAAATTATCGTGACAGCTGGAGCGAGTCAAGCGGTAGACATTGCGTTACGTACCATTCTTACACCTGGAGCTGAAGTTATCATTCCCGCACCCATTTACCCTGGGTACGAGCCGTTAATCAGATTGGCAGGGGGAGTGCCTGTCTACGTCGATACCAGGCCGAATGGCTTGAAGTTAACGGCAGAGTTGCTTGAACCTTATTTAACAGCTAACACGCGCTGCATTATCTTGTGCTACCCATCCAATCCTACAGGGCAAGTACTCACGGAGCAGGAATTGGCCGATTTGGCTCAATTATTAGAAGATCGGGAATTGTTTATTTTATCCGATGAAATATACAGCGAGCTTGTGTATGGTGTCCGTCATCAGTCCATTGCAACGATGGGCAAGCTCCGCGAGAAAACGATTGTCATTAACGGCCTTTCCAAATCCCACGCAATGACAGGTTGGCGAGTTGGATTCACCTTAGCGCCGGCTTACATTACCGAGCATATGGTTAAGGTGCATCAATATAATGTGACATGTGCTAGCTCTGTAAGCCAGTATGCGGCATTAGAGGCTTTGACCGTTGGTGTGGATGATGCTCTGCCTATGCGCAATGCCTATGAAGCTCGTAGGGATTATGTCTATGATCGTCTGCTCGCAATGGGTTTCGAATTGGAGAAGCCGAATGGGGCGTTTTATTTGTTCCCTTCCATTGCCAAATTCGGATTAAGCTCTCAGGACTTTACGATGAGGCTGCTTCATGAGGAACATGTAGCAGTTGTTCCTGGTGATGCGTTCACTTCTTATGGAGAAGGCTATATCCGCATTTCTTATGCCTATTCACAAGAAGTATTGGTAGAATCACTTGATCGTCTTGAGCGTTTTGTTAGTAAGTTAACGTGAGCTAGCTAAACATTTCAAAGATACATGTTACGGTAATGACAAAACGAGAAAAACCTCCAAATCCACAATGAAGTGGGTTGGAGGTTTTTTGTTTACATAGATTTAAATCGTAAATAGGCTGTCATGGTATCTATCGCTATATCAATAGCGCTCTCGTTGGGATCAAGCTTGGCGTTATGCAGTCCATGAGGGGTGTCTACCCCTAACCAGAACATGAAGCCAGGTATTTGCTCCAGAAAGTAGCCGAAGTCTTCGCCTGTCATCGCTTCTGTACATTCTACGAGCTGTACGTTATCTTTACTGCGCAGCCAGTCCATGAATTCCACGGTCAAAGCAGGATCATTAAACACTTGGCGGTAATTCGAGCCATAATCAATAGAAACCTGACACTCGAAGGAGCTTTCGATTCCTGCGGCTACAGCTTCGATCCGTTTCTTGATCTTATTCATTGATTCAGCGGAAAGGGTGCGGATTGTACCTTCCAAGCGGGCTTTCTCTGCGATAATGTTCTGCTTTGTTCCGGCTTCCATTTTACCAATAGTTATGACAGCCGAATCAAGCGGATTCACATTTCGGGAAACGATGGTTTGAAGTTGACCAACCATTTGTGTCGCCGCAATGATCATATCGTTCGCTTGGTGCGGGTAAGCGGCATGTCCGCCTTTGCCAAGCAGGTCAATGAACAGCTCAGATGTGTTGGCAAACAAGATCTCCGGCTTCGTAGCAATCGTGCCTACGGGATACTCAGGAGCTATATGGAGAGCAACCATCTGGTCTGGCTTCCAATCCTGCAATTCTTCAGCAGCAAGCATGGGAAGAGCTCCGCCTGGGCCTTCTTCTGCCGGTTGAAACAGCACAACTAAGTCATCCTGCATCGGCTGCTGAGCGAAATGGGTAACAACACCCATCCCAATCGACATGTGAAAATCATGTCCGCACGCATGCATGTAGCCTGGATGCTGGGAAGGAAACGGAAGAGAGGTCTCTTCCGTAATAGGCAGCCCGTCCATATCCGCTCGATATCCGAAGCGTTTGGTAGGATTCGTACCTTTGATGTAAACCAAAATGCCAGTGCGCCAAGTGCGAATCGTCAGTCTATCCTGAGGAAGCTTAGCTAGATGGTCAAGGAGAAGCTGTTGCGTCTTGAACTCTTGAAAGCCCGGCTCCGGAATCTGGTGAAGCTGACGGCGCAGCTCTATAAAGGGGCTAAGCATGGTGAATTCCTCCAGATCACCTTACAGGGTGCGCAGATCTTGTAAAATTTCTGTTTTGGACTTCGTTTTATCGTCCACTTTCTTAATCACTCTGGCAGGTGCTCCTGCTACAACTGTATATTCTTCAACGTCTTGCGTAACGATTGCGCCAGCAGCAACAACGGATCCTTTTCCGATGCGAACACCTTCCAAGATAACAGCATTTGCTCCAACAAGCACATCATCCTCGATCACACATGGTTGAGCGGAAGGGGGCTCAATAACGCCTGCAACGACTGCTCCAGCACCGATGTGACACATTTTGCCGACTTGTGCTCTACCGCCAAGAACAGCATTCATGTCGATCATCGTGCCATCACCAACAGAAGCTCCAATATTAATGAGAGCGCCCATCATGATAACGGCGTTATCTCCGATATGTACTTTATCGCGAATGATCGCACCTGGTTCAATGCGCGCATTGATTGGCTTCAGATCAAGCATTGGAATTGCAGAATTGCGGCGATCCGCTTCAACAACGAAATCCGCGATTTGTGCTTTGTTTGCTTCAAGAACAGGCTGAATTTCGCTCCATTCGCCAAAAACAACGCCGCTTCCGCCGGATATGAAAGATTGGCTGCCTTCGCCAAAGTGAATACCTTCAAGGTTTCCTTTTACATATACTTTAACAGGCGTTTTTTTCTTGCTTTCTTTAATAAACTGAATAATTTCTAAAGTATTCATCTCGGTCATGGTGACATCTCCTTAAAATTTAGATTGACTCTCCTATATTATCAGAAAGGGGGCATTTCAGCCAATGTGTATTCATATTGCTTTTTGAGCGAACTGACTATTGTACAGATCTGCATAAAAGCCGTGCTGTTCCAACAGCTGTTCATGTGTTCCTTGTTCAATAACGGAACCATGATTCATAACAAGAATGAGATCAGCATCACGAATAGTGGAAAGCCGATGTGCAATGACGAAGCTTGTGCGACCCTCCATGAGGTTATGCATTGCCTTTTGGATGGACACTTCCGTACGAGTATCTACGCTGCTCGTCGCTTCATCAAGAATCAGAATGGTTGGATCCGCAAGTATGGCGCGGGCAATGGTCAGAAGCTGCTTTTGTCCATGTGAAAGGTTGGATGCTTCTTCATTCAGTCTGGTATCGTAACCTTCCGGCAAGGTTCGAATGAAATGATCCGCATAGGCTGCACGAGCCGCATTAACGATCTCTTCGTCAGTGGCACCATCACGTCCGTAAGCGATGTTTTCGCGAATCGTTCCGTTGAACAGCCAAGTATCTTGCAGTACCATACCGAAAAGTCCGCGCAGATGACTGCGTGACATTTCACGTGTATCTACCGCATCAATTGAGATCGTACCGCTTTTTAACTCGTAAAAACGCATTAATAGATTGACAATCGTCGTTTTGCCCGCCCCCGTAGGACCAACTATGGCAACCGTTTGTCCTGGCTCAACATGGATATTCATATCTTGAATTAACGGGGTATCCTCTTTGTAAGCAAAGTTGACTTGTTTAAATTGAACATGACCCTTAACATTCTGGGTCGTTTTTACATGAGAGATTTCCAGAACTTCCTCATGCTCATCTAAAAGCTCAAAGATACGTTCTGCGGCAGCGATTGTGGATTGAATCACGTTAGCTATATTAGCCACCTGTGCAATGGGCATCCCAAATTGCCCTGAATATTGAATAAACGCTAGAATATCTCCGATTTTAATAGCCCCATTTGTTACCATAATGCCACCAATCACACTGACCAATACGTAGCCGATATTTCCGATGAAGGACATAAGGGGGAATATCATCCCTGAGATAAACTGTGCGCGCCAGCCTGAATGATACAAGCGTTCATTAATTTCATTGAATTGCTCAACGGCTTTCTGTTCACGGCCGAAAGCTTTGACAATGGTATGTCCAGTGTACATTTCTTCCACGTGACCATTCAGTTCACCAAGTGTTTTTTGTTGTCCTTTGAAA
This sequence comes from Paenibacillus alginolyticus DSM 5050 = NBRC 15375, assembly GCF_000422905.1. Taxonomy (GTDB): domain Bacteria; phylum Bacillota; class Bacilli; order Paenibacillales; family NBRC-103111; genus Paenibacillus_E; species Paenibacillus_E alginolyticus. The sequence goes on along the minus strand of NZ_AUGY01000050.1, from coordinate 3,220 downwards.
TACTTCTGTGACCGTGATGCAATCATTTTCGTTCCCAAAATGCTGAGCGGCAAGGTTACGATAGTAGCCAAGGTCAACAATGGACTAATGGTTAGCATCATAATAATGATCCCGACTAAGGTTACGACTGAAGTAATTAACTGTGTCAAGCTTTGCTGCATGGTTGAACTGATCGTATCTACATCGTTCGTAGCACGGCTCATGGTGTCCCCATGACTGCGAGAATCAAAGAAGGAGAGAGGTACTCGGGTGAGCTTCTCGCTAATATCTCTACGAAGATTAAATACGATTTTTTGTGTGACACCAACCATAATCCACTGCTGGATGAAGGTGAGCAAGGCGCTAAGTATGTAGAGTGCTGCAAGAATAATAATGATTTGAAAAATGGCATCGAAATCAATTTTGGCGCCGGCTACACCCTTGAATTTTGCGATAGAGCCTTCAAACAATATGGTTGTTGCGTTACCCATGAGTTTAGGACTGATAATACTGAAGAGTGCACTGAGTACAGCAGCAATCAAAACAAATATGATAGATACACGAAATGGACGCATATAACTCGACAGCCTTCGTATAGTTCCCTTGAAATCCTTAGCCTTTTGAACTGGCATTCCCATGCCGCCCATGCCGCCTCGTCCAAAGTGACCGGGATTTACCCCCGCTTGAGAAGGAGCTTTCTCTTTTGGTTTGTCGCTCATGCAATTTCCTCCTCTGACAGCTGAGAAGCAACAATTTCTTGATACACAGCACATGTTTTCATCAGTTCTGAATGGGTGCCAATCCCAGCGATTTGTCCTTCTTCCAATACGATAATGCGGTTAGCGTCCATAATTGTACTGACGCGTTGGGCAACAATGATCATCGTTGCATGCTCGGTTTCGGCTTTGAGAGCTGCACGAAGCTTAGCATCAGTTTTGAAATCAAGCGCAGAGAAGCTATCATCAAAGACATAGATGTTCGGTTTACGAACGAGTGCACGCGCAATGGCAAGCCTCTGCTTCTGGCCGCCGGATAAGTTCGTTCCACCTTGAGCGAGAACAGCTAGGTAGCCATCTTTCATCTCAGTGATGAAATCTGCCGCTTGGGCCGTGGTCGCAGCATGCTGAATTTCCTCTTCCGTTGCCATCTCACGCCCAAAACGAATGTTATCCGCAACGGTTCCTGAGAAAAGCGCCGCCTTCTGAGGGACATATCCGATTTGCTGTCTTAAACTTTCTAGCTTCAAAGTAGAGAGTGGATGACCATCTAAAGTAATAGTGCCGGACTCTACATCATAGAAGCGCAAAAGTAAATGAATGAGGGTCGTCTTGCCCGATCCGGTTCCTCCAATAATTGCTGTTACCTCACCAGGCTCAGCACGGAAGGATAGATCACGGATTGCTGGTTGTTCAGCCCCTGGATAACTAAAGGATACATGCTTAAATTCAACCGCAGCTTGCTTGGAATCTAGAGATTTCGCCATTTCGGCGCTATGTATGTTAGATTGATGGGCTAAAACCTCATTAATACGAACAGAAGATGCGGATGCACGTGGAATCATCATGAAAATCATCGTCATCATGAACATGGAGAACATGATCTGCATGGCATATTGGATGAAGGCCATTAAATCACCAATCTGCATTTGATTGGCATCAATGCGAACTCCGCCGTACCAAAGAATGACGACAACCCCAAGATTAAATACAAGCATCATGATGGGCATCATCGTGGACATGATCACATTTACTTTTATGGCTGTTTGCGTGTAATCCTGGTTTGCTTTTTCGAATTTACGCTTTTCATGTTCGGAGCGGTTAAAGGCGCGAATGACACGGATGCCTGTTAAATTTTCACGCAGCACAAGATTAATGCCATCGATTTTGACCTGTAATGTTTTGAATAGGGGAAGTCCTTTACGCATGATTCCCACAATTGCAAGTGCAAGAATCGGGATGATGGAGATTAAAACAATGGCGAGATGAGCGTCCTTATAAGTGGCCATAATGACTCCGCCGACTAGCATCGTTGGAGCGCCGATGAACATCCGCATCATGACAATCACCTGTTGAACTTGTGCGATGTCATTCGTGGTTCTGGTTATGAGGGAGGAAGTGCCGAGCTTATCAAATTCGTGCAACGAGAAGCTTTCAACATGGGTGAAAAGCGTTCGTCGTAAATCCCTGCCGAATCCTGTCGCCGTTCGTGCCAACAAGTAGCTCGCGATGATGACACAAACCATAGCACCCATCGCTACTAAAAGCATGTAAGCGCCAAACCGGAGGATATAAGCAATATCTCCTTTCACAACCCCGACATCGACAATGTCAGCGAGCAGTGTGGGCAGGTACAACTGCGCCAGTGATTGCAAGAGCATCAAGGTAATAATCGCAACCACAGAAGCTTTGTACGGTTTCAGAAGCCGAAACAATTTGAACATAGGTTCCTCCTTAGCGTTTTTGCCTTAGCAAAACGGGCATTATAGGCCTTACTGAGTTTTCGTTAGAAAACAGGCAAAGCTCTTGTTTTTACCACATAAGAAAGTATAAGTTTTCGGATCACGAAAACCGCTTTCTTATTGGCGATAAAACCTAATATAGGGATCTTTGGTCGTAGACCAAAGTCTCTCCGCTATAGGGATCTTTGGTCGTAGACCAAAGTCTCTCCTCGTTAAACGCGGTCGCTCATCTTTGAATGGCCTCGATAGAGGTTTTCTCATATGTAAATTATAACACATGGTTGAGCGTCTGCTCAAAGAGAGTTATGTGCCGGGGGTAGGGGCGTGAGTCCATAATGGGCTCAGTAGAAATAGATGCATTTGTGACATCTAATTTCTCCTAAATCTTTAATTTCAGGTGAATAGATGCAAAATATGCATCTAATCTGCGCTCAACGTTCAATATCGGTGAAAACTCACAATATAGTTGTACAAAATGCATTACCGATGCAAAATAGCTGACATGATCAGTAAGTCTTCACGTATAAATACAATTACTTAAATATATTGTATTTATTACCATTTTGTTTTTCTGGGTACAAGCCAAAAAAGTAAAGACTACAGAAAATGACGCGTTTTTACCATTAATTTACATTTTATTCTTGTGTCTCCGCTATTCTCTCACTATGATGCGCTGTGAACTTAGCCGTTCTTTTGTCTTGCTCGTCTTCTGTCGACCCTTTGAAGTTCTACTTGGCGGGCGAAAGACAGCATTTACAAAGTTAGACCAGCTATCATAGAAAT
>NZ_AUGY01000049.1 GCF_000422905.1 Paenibacillus alginolyticus DSM 5050 = NBRC 15375 | reverse complement strand
ACTTTACGCAAGTTTCGTATCTAGTTTTCAAGGCGCAAACCACGCTTTGACTGTTTGGTGATGATGGCGGAGGGGACCCACGCGTTCCCATCTCGAACACGACCGTTAAGCCCTCCAGCGTCGATGGTACTTGAACCGCAGGGTTCTGGGAGAGTAGAACGTTGCCAAGCACAATGAAGAACCTTATGAGGATTTCTCCTCATAAGGTTTTTTGCTGTTTAACGGGAGAAACTCCCGTTAAATACGCCATTTCCGCAGGCAAGTTAACACTAACAGGAGGATCTCCAGCTAATTATGCTTATTTCGCCGAAAGTCTAAGAAAACGCCAAATTACATGGAGCTCCCGTTAACCATACATTTCTCCCTATCGCACTCCAAATTAGCAGGAGGCTTTCCTGTTAATTGAAAAAGCCCGTTCGAGTAGATGCATGGTACTAAGTAAAATCCCGCACGCGTCAGAATATACCCGATCATTTGCTCCTGCCCCTCATGAAGAGTCTTTTTGAGAGAAATCTCAAGAAGGCTTTTTTGTTTTTATTTCGAATAAAACTGTAGGTAAGGTCAACAATAGTAAGGTTCACTTTTGGATATCGGATCATTATGGATTGGATTATAGAGCAGTACTTGTCAAAAAGAAAGGAAATGATTATAATCTAGTTAAGGTCAAAGAAAGTCAAAGTCAATTTACTTCTGGCAATCTGGGAGGACGAATTGATGCGCAACGTATCAGAAATTATTGAGCAGTATTTAAAACATGTCTTGCAGCAGAGTTCCGAAGGGGCCATTGAGATTCAACGCAATGATCTAGCTGATCAGTTCCAATGTGTGCCTTCCCAAATCAATTATGTGATCAGTACAAGGTTTACCTTGGAAAAAGGTTACATTGTGGAAAGCAAGCGCGGCGGTGGTGGATACATACGTATCCAAAAAATCGAGCTCAAGAGTCACGGGTCCATTTTAGACCACATTTTTCGCACGATTCATACGCACATTGATCAAGTCACTTCAGAAGGACTCGTATACCAACTGCAGGAAGGCCACTATATTTCAACACGAGAAGCTAACCTGATTCGGGCCGCAATTTCGAGAGATGTGTTGACCTTCAAGCTCCCGCTGCGCGATGAAATTCGGGCTAAGATTCTTAAAGCAATGCTGATATCCTTGCTTAGCAGATGAGGAGGCATATGAAATGATTTGTCAGGAATGCGGGAAACGACCGGCGACTCTTCATTTTACAAAGATTGTGAATGGAGACAAGAACGAGTTCCACATTTGTGAGAATTGCGCTCGTGAAAAGGGCGAAATGATTCCAGGAACATCTAACGGATTTTCGATTCACAATCTGTTATCAGGATTACTTGATTTCGAACCATCATCGCTATCCGCTGCAAAGTCTCAGGCGATCCGTTGTGAGAGCTGTGGCCTTACGTATTCTCAGTTTAGTAAATTAGGACGTTTTGGTTGCGGATCTTGCTATCAAAGCTTTTCAGAAAAGTTAGATCCTCTCTTCAAAAGAGTGCATGGAAATATCGTTCACGTTGGGAAAGTGCCCAAGCGAAGTGGTGGCATCATCCAATGTAAACGGGAAATTGATACGCTCAAGAAGGATATGATGACCTGTATCGAACAAGAAGAGTTCGAACAGGCTGCAAAGATTCGTGATCAAATTCGTGAAATTGAGAAGAAAATTGCGGGTATGTGAGTTTGTAAGGAGGTGTGAATCCAGTGACATCACAGCGGTTTACAGCAGATGCATTAAGCGAATGGATGAAAGGCGAAGGGCCAGAGTCGGATATCGTCATCAGTAGTCGGATCCGCATTGCTCGCAACCTTAGGGACTACCCTTATCCAATGTTAGCGACGAATCAACAATCACAAGAAGTACTGGATCATTTGTCCGGTGTGCTTGAAAATGATGAGTTGGAAACGATAAGTAATTTTTCACTCATTCCGCTGTCTGATCTGAATGAGCTAGAGCGAATGGTTCTGGTAGAAAAGCATTTAATTAGCCCTAATTTAGCTAACGAGTCCAGGAATGGCGCCGTTATTTTAAGCGAAAATGAATCCATTAGTATTATGATCAACGAAGAGGATCATCTTCGCATACAATGTTTATGTCCCGGTTTTCAGATTAAAGAAGTGTGGGATTTGGCGAACCAAATCGATGATATTTTTGAAACACAGCTGGATTACGGATATGACGAAAAAAGGGGCTACTTAACAAGCTGCCCTACGAATGTCGGTACCGGAATCCGCGCTTCGGTGATGATGCATTTACCGGCGCTAGTGCTAAGCCAACAAATTAATCGGATTTTATCAGCTGTTACGCAAGTTGGGTTGACAGTTAGAGGATTATACGGGGAAGGCAGCGAAGCTTTAGGAAATCTGTTTCAAATATCGAATCAAATTACGCTTGGCCAATCTGAAGATGAGATTATTGATAATTTACACAGTGTAGCACGGCAAATTATAGAGCATGAACGTGCTGCGAGACATAAGCTGATTCAAGAGTCCCGAATGCGGATAATAGATCGTGTGAACCGTTCATTAGGTATATTGTCATATGCGGGAATCATGGATTCGAAGGAAGCCGCGCAGCGTTTATCAGATGTGAGACTTGGCATTGATCTTGGAATAATCAACAACGTTTCATCGAATGTTTTGAATGAGCTGTTGGTGATGACGCAGCCTGGTTTTCTTCAACAATATGCCGGTGAGAAATTGAATGCCGAAGAGCGAGATATACGCAGGGCAGAGTTGATACGCGAAAGATTTGGTAGGGTTTAAGAAAGATAAGATTCATCCTTTAGGATTTCCATAGATATACTAATTTTGGAGGTGTTCTCTATGATGTTTGGAAGATTTACGGAACGTGCGCAGAAGGTTCTCTCTCTTGCTCAAGAAGAAGCTGTTCGTTTAGGGCATAACAATATTGGTACGGAGCACATTTTACTTGGTCTTATTCGTGAAGGGGAAGGCATTGCCGCTAAAGCGCTCGTTGCTTTGGGCTTAGGTCTTGAGAAAATTCAAGACGAAGTGGAGTCACTGATTGGCAGAGGACAAGAGCAACCTACCAACATTGCGTATACACCTAGAGCGAAGAAGGTCATTGAGCTTTCGATGGATGAAGCGAGAAAATTAGGTCACACGTATGTGGGGACTGAACATATTTTACTCGGACTTATTCGCGAAGGAGAAGGTGTTGCTGCAAGAGTCCTTAATAACTTAGGTGTCTCTTTGAATAAAGCACGTCAACAAGTCCTTCAATTGCTTGGAAGCAGCGAGACCGTGTCACCAAGTCATGGTAGTAATCCGAATGTGAACACGCCTACTTTGGATGGTTTAGCACGCGATTTGACGGCGTATGCCAAAGAAGGTCATCTGGATCCTGTGATTGGGCGCAGCAAAGAAATTGAGCGTGTTATTCAAGTGTTAAGCCGCAGAACGAAGAACAATCCAGTACTGATCGGTGAGCCAGGTGTTGGTAAAACAGCGATTGCGGAAGGCCTTGCTCAGAAAATTATTAACAATGAAATTCCGGAAACGTTGAAGGATAAAAGAGTTATGACGCTCGATATGGGCTCTGTTGTAGCAGGGACTAAGTATCGCGGCGAGTTCGAAGACCGTCTCAAGAAGATCATGGACGAAATTCGTCAAGCGGGCAATATTGTACTATTCATTGATGAGCTTCACACATTGATTGGCGCTGGCGGAGCTGAAGGTGCAATTGATGCCTCCAATATCCTTAAACCGGCGCTTGCCAGAGGCGAGCTGCAATGTATTGGTGCTACAACGTTGGATGAATATCGTAAGTATATCGAAAAAGATGCGGCTTTAGAGCGTCGTTTCCAACCTATTACAGTTGATCAACCATCCCCTGAGGAAGCGATTCAAATCCTTTATGGATTGCGTGATCGTTATGAAGCTCATCACCGTGTGAAAATTACGGATGCTGCTATCCAAGAAGCTGTTAAGCTTTCTGATCGTTACATTACGGATCGTTTCTTACCGGATAAAGCAATCGATTTGATTGATGAGGCGAGCTCCAAAGTAAGACTGCGTTCTTACACAACGCCGCCTTCATTGAAACAGCTTGAGAGCAAGCTGGATAACATCCGTAAGGAGAAAGATGCAGCGGTTCAAAGTCAAGAATTCGAGAAAGCAGCTGGACTTCGTGATACAGAGCAGAAGCTTCGCGAAGAGCTGGATACAACGAAGAATGATTGGAAAGAGAAGCAAGGTCGTTTGGACACAGAAGTAACGCCAGATGATATCGCGCAAATTGTGGCGAGCTGGACAGGAATTCCGGTAAGTAAACTTGCTGAAGAAGAAACAGAGCGTCTGCTCAAAATGGAAGATATTCTTCATGAACGTGTCATTGGCCAAGAAGAAGCTGTTAAAGCGGTAAGCCGTGCCATTCGCCGCGCTAGAGCAGGTCTGAAAGATCCGAAGCGTCCAATGGGCTCCTTCATATTCCTCGGACCAACGGGTGTTGGTAAAACCGAATTAGCACGCGCATTAGCAGAATCTCTATTCGGTGATGATAACGCTGTAGTCCGAATTGATATGTCGGAATATATGGAGAAGCACTCGACTTCCAGATTAGTAGGGGCGCCTCCGGGTTACGTTGGATACGAAGAAGGCGGTCAACTCACAGAGAAAGTACGCCGTAAGCCATATTCAGTCGTACTGCTCGATGAGATCGAGAAAGCACATCCAGAAGTGTTCAACATTCTATTGCAAGTGCTGGAAGATGGTCGTTTAACAGATTCCAAAGGACGCACGGTTGATTTCCGTAACACATTGATTATTATGACATCCAATGTTGGCGCGGATATGATTAAGAAAAATTCTTCGCTTGGCTTTACGGCTGCTGTCGATGCAGGTAGAGATTACACCAATATGAAGGAAAAAGTAATGGGCGAGCTCAAGAAAAGCTTCCGCCCCGAGTTTCTTAACCGTATCGATGAAATTATCGTGTTCCACTCCTTAGATGAAGCACATATCGCACAAATTGTCAGCCTGATGGCCGATGATCTACGCAAACGTTTGAAAGAGCAAGAGGTTGATTTCTTGCTAACAGACAAAGCAAAGGTATTCCTTGCCAAAGAAGGATTCGATCCGACTTACGGAGCGAGACCGCTGCGCAGAGCGATTCAGAAGCATATCGAGGATCGCTTGTCTGAGGAACTGCTCAGAGGCAATATTGCCAAAGGTGACTCTTTAACCATTGATGAGAAAGATGGCGAACTTGTCGTCCTGAAGGGCGAAGGCGTAGCCGCGAAATAATGAAAGCAAAGAAGCATTTTGCTCCATCCTGTCTAGGGTGCAGCAAAATGCTTTTTATTTATCTCAGCCCCATAGCTATTCGACATTATTCATTAGCCGATAATAGCTCATTTCTGTTGATAAATATGTAAGAAATACATAAAAGAATGTATGATAGAACGGTGGATGCAGAAATAAACAAACAGTTATCACCAATGAAACCTTATTTAAGGAAAATAAAGCATAGTTATTGGAAGAGTTTGAAGAACTATTTGATTAATTGGGGAAGTGAATTTTAACTATGAAAAAGAAAATCATTTATAAATGTACCAGTTGTGGTCAAGAGCATCCAAAATGGCAAGGTTCGTGCAGTAGTTGTCGTGAGTGGAATACTCTTGAAGAAGACGATGTTATAAACGCTCCTAGTGGTGGTCAGAAGGGCATAAACAAAAAGAAGAATGTTATCATAAACCGTCTTACAGATACCGTATCCCAAAACAGTGATAGGATTGTTACCAAGTACAATGAATTTAATCGTGTAATGGGTGGAGGAATCGTTAAAGATTCTGTTACGATTATTACGGCTGTTCCAGGTGCGGGAAAATCCACACTCTTATTGCAAATATCAGATGATGTGGCAAAGCAAGGATTGAAAGTGCTGTATGCTTCAGGTGAAGAAAGTGATAGTCAGATAAAGAGAAGAGCAGAGCGAGTCTTGCAAGATATTCATAAAAACGTTTGGGTTTATTCTGATAATAGTTTGAATAATGTCTTAGGTTGTATTGACCAAGTAGATCCTGACCTCATTATTATTGATAGTATTCAAACTTTTGTATTAGAAGAATATCCGCAAAGACCTGGCTCACCCACGCAGACGATGGAATGCGCGAATACTCTCTTAAAGGTCGCAAAAGATGCACAAAGACCAAGAGCCATTATAATGGTTGGGCAGATGACCAAAGATAACGAATTAGCTGGATTAAGAGCATTAGAACACTTGGTAGATGCTGTTCTTGTTCTTGAGGGGGAGGAAGGCGAGGAGCTAAAACAGCTATTTTCGACTAAAAATCGCTACGCCAGCACAGGAGAGCTTGGATTTTTCACAATGGGTGAGCAAGGATTGACACCTATTGATAATCCCTCAGAGTTCTTTATGACACAAAGAGACGAGAATGATGTAGTTAGTGGAAGTGCATTAACAGTCGTTAAAGAAGGCACAAGACCCATCATTCTGGAAATAGAAAGTTTGGTATCAACCACGTTCATGCCATACCCAAGCCGGATTGCTGAATGTTTAAAAAAGGACCATGTGAATACACTTATCAGCATCATGGAGCAAAGAGCCAATATCCCTCTTCATGATAAGAACGTGGTTGTTAAAACGACAGGCGGTATTCGTTTAAAAGAACAATCATCAAATTTAGCCGCGATAATGAGCATTGTATCTTCCTGCAAGAATCAGGGGATCCCAAATGATACTGTATTTATCGCAGATATTGGATTAACGGGTGAATTAAAAAAAGTACCTACATTAGAACTAAGAATTAGAGAACTTGAAAGAATGGGTTTCAAACGTGTCTATGTTGCGCTCAATGGATTGAAAAGTACAACTACGTTTTCAACAATAAAGGTAATCCCATGTAAGACATTGAGCCAAGTCATCCACTCTGTATTTGGCACTTCTTCTAAAGGCAAAGAGGAGAGAGCACCTTGGGATGAGGAAAATAATTAGAAAACAGCTATTGTTGAGCGTAAAAGACTTCAAGTTAAACGGAGAGTGACCTACATAAAGAAGCTACACATATCGACTCCTGCCAATTTGAGTCATTAGATTGAAAGATAAAGTTTCGAACTTAGTTATAAACTAAACTGGTTATCCTAAGAAAATGAGAACTGTTCTTTCGTTATATACAACTTCTTTTAAAGGAATGAATTTTCCGTTATACTTAGTTGTAAGGATTTAGCAATTGGACTCTATTCAGTCGTACAGTTCGGATTAAGGGTGTTAAGTTGGATCAAAGCAGCATGAATTTCGAATGTGAAATGTATTTATATGTAGAGGGATTCCTGTCTAATCCAATCGTCTATTATATCGTGTAAAAGAATTTGCATCCAGCTTTAAGGATCGGCCTACCAGGCCCTATGATGTGGTGTTCGGTGAGATTGGGTTGACCGGAGAAGTCCGGGGTGTATCCCGGATTGATCAACGTGTGAAGGAAGCGGAAAAGCTTGGCTTCCGTAGAGTGATTATGCCAGAGAAATGTTTGAAGGGATGGACACATTCGCCCGGTATGGAGATTATCCGAGTGAACACGGTAGCAGAGGCATTGAAAGCGGCACTGGGTTAACTCGTGGTCATTCAACCTGCAAGCCTTCAGGAGGAAAATGATGAGCAAAGAAGAGATAAAGCGAGACGTCATGAGCCAATTGCTGCAAATGGTAGCACCTGGTACACCGTTCCGTGATGGGTTAGAGAATGTCCTACGCGCCAAAACGGGTGGACTTATTGTAGTTGGATATAGTGCAGAAGTAACGGAAATCGTGGATGGCGGTTTTTCCATAGATTGTGATTTTTCTCCCAACTATTTATATGAGCTTGCCAAAATGGATGGCGCGATTATCCTTAGTGAGGATATCAAGCGCATCCTATATGCGAACACACAATTAATCCCTGATTCTTCTATCTCATCCTCGGAGACGGGAATTAGGCATAGGACAGCTGAACGTGTTGCGAAGCAAACAAACAAATTAGTTGTTTCGATTTCACAGCGGCGTAATGTAATAACGCTTTATCAAGGGAATTTGCGTTACGCGTTGAAGGATATAGGTGTCATCCTGACCAAGGCGAATCAAGCGATCCAGACGTTGGAGCGTTACAAAGTCGTGCTGGATCAGTCGCTGACCAATCTAAGCGCATCCGAATTTGAGGAATTGGTTACTCTGCACGATGTTACCAATGTCATTGCTCGGTTCGAGATGGTGCTGCGTATTAAAGCAGAGATTAATCGATACATTAATGAGCTTGGGAATGAAGGCCGCCTCATCAGCATGCAGCTGGAAGAACTTGTTGGGAATGCGGAACTTGAAGCGCGTTTGATCGTAAAAGATTATGTACGTGATTTATCGGAAGACCGTGTCAAAGAAATGCAAGCAGGCTTAAAGCGGTTATCCTCGGATGAACTGCTGGAGCCCCACCAAATCATCCGATTGCTTGGATATCCGCATACGAATTCTATTGCTGAAGAACCGGTTTCTCCTCGAGGGTTCCGAATTTTAGGCAAAATTCCGCGGCTGCCATCTATTATTATTGCGAATCTGGTCGAAAAGTTTGGTTATTTGCCTCACATGATGATGGCGACAATTGAAGAATTAGATGAAGTTGACGGTATCGGCGAAGTGAGAGCTCGAGCCATTAAGGAAGGTCTCAAAAGAATTCAAGAACAAGTGTTCATTGACAGACATATTTAAACTAGATACAATCATAAAGTATCATTGTTGAGGTTTTGTTAAGTTAAGGCAGTTTTATGCGGTCGAGGTTTTATTAAGTCGAGATTAGGGTATAGTAAACCCAGAGGTGGACAAAAACATATGTTAACGAAATCAATTCCCAGTCTTTTTACAGTAGGGAACTTATTCCTAGGTGTTCTGTCAATTATTCTTGCTTTCAGTGGTGAACATGGAATTGCAGCAGTACTTGTCATTGTCGCTATGTTGCTTGATGGACTTGACGGTCGTGTAGCCAGAGCATTGAACGCGCAGAGTGAGTTCGGTAAAGAGTTGGATTCGCTATCCGATGTCATTTCATTCGGTGTAGCACCAGCCTTTATCATGTATGTGGTTGCATTTAATGATCCGAATGTGATTAGTCCGGCATTTGCTTGGATTGTTACAGCGATCTTCCCGATTTGTGGAGCGCTTCGTTTAGCTCGTTTCAATGTCGTTGCTGGTACGCCTGGCTATTTCATCGGTCTTCCGATTCCAGCCGCAGGCGGTGTTCTTTGTACACTAGCGTTGTTTGTGAACGAAATTAATGTATATGTGTTGTTGGTAAGTACGATCCTGTTATCTTACTTGATGGTAAGTACAGTAAAGTATCCGAACTTCAAGAAAGCCGGTATTCCTAAGGCAGCTATTTGGATAACGCCAATTATTGTTGCCGTAGCTATTTTGATAGCTATCAAATGGCCGGAGTCGATTTCTAAAATGATTTTCGTACCTCTATTAGCCTACGCGCTATATGGCCTAAAAAAAAACGTTGATGGGTTCTTCATCCGTCTCCGGAGAAAGAACAAAAGACGCGGCATGGACGACACGAATTCAGTGAAATCGGACGTTTAACACAGGTTTCGAAAATAAAAAGCATTTATTTTCTTCTGATGATTCAGAGAGAAAATAAATGCTTTTTTTTCGTCTTCATGACATGTTGAAAAGTCCCAGTGTTGTGCATTTCTTCGATTCGTTCTCAACGACTTGCTCCAAATTAACGTCTAGGATGTTACTAAGTGCAGACATATAGAAGAGATTTCTACCTAGTTCCGTACTTACGACCTCGATGCATTGTTCACATAAGTGACCAGATACATGAGTGCCGAGCACTTCCTTGGCCTCATCCAAAGTCATCTCAGGATGATACTCTTGCTTGGCTGCATGAACCTGAATACATCCACATTCCGTAATAGATTTCACCACAGAACGATTAGTAGCTGCACCAGACTGTTGGAATTTGGATAAGACGTCAAGCAGACTTCGGTGACGGAGTAACAATTCAGATACTTGATCCTGAAACTGCTTTAAAGTCAAGGAGCTCATTCCATCCACCTCGGGTGTGTTGGTAACTTCCAATTTCATTATAAAGGAAGCCCTCTAATATTTCAATTTTCCATGTAAAGAAGTGATTAACGTTGGAGAAATTGGAACATAATTGTAATAAGGCTTAAAACAAGTTTGATTTAGGGGGTGAATCTGTGATGAGAAAATGGGTACAAATCATTTTGGCCATCATGGGTGGTAGTTTAGGTTATAGTTGGAGTGATTCGGTCCTTCGAAAGACATTGTTAATGAGTGATGCGGGACAAGTTATTTGGATTAATAGTTTATGCGCAGTAGGTATGTTCTTCCTTTCGTCATGGGTTGCAAGTCAGGGAATGAAGCTGCTTATGAGAGGCGAAAGGAATGTAGCGGATATCCCGGTGTCCGATTTACTCTCAGGTACATTAGGTTTAGTCATTGGACTGCTTATATCGGTATTGGTGTTCCCTGTATTAGAGCAAGCGAAATGGGCTAGTCCCTTTTTACCGTTCATTGTATCTGCGGTACTAGCTGTAATGGGGTTCCGTATCGGTTACAGCAAGCGGGAAGAGTTGGTTCAGATCATAGCTAAGAGCCGATCCACAGGCCCGGAGAAGCAGACACACCGTCCTTATGAGGAGCATAAGATTCTCGACACGAGTGTCATTATTGATGGCAGGATCGCTGATATTTGCAAAACGGGATTCATTGAGGGAACTCTCGTTATTCCGGAATTTGTCTTGGAAGAGCTGCAGCACATTGCGGACTCGTCGGATTTACTCAAACGGAATCGCGGTCGGCGCGGTCTAGACATTTTGAACAAAATCCAAAAGGAACTTGAAGTGAAAGTGCTTATTTACGAAGGAGATTTCGAGGAAATATCTGAAGTAGATAGCAAGCTAGTCCGGCTCGCCAAAGTACTGCAAGGCAAAGTGATTACGAATGATTTTAATCTAAACAAAGTATGTGAATTGCAAGGTGTTTCGGTACTCAATATCAACGACCTCGCAAATGCAGTGAAGCCTGTTGTCCTACCGGGTGAAGAAATCATAGTTCAAGTCATTAAGGATGGCAAGGAGCATGGACAAGGTGTAGCTTATCTGGACGATGGTACGATGATCGTGGTGGAAGGCGGGCGCGAATTCATCGGGATGACTCTCGAAGTGATGGTCACAAGTGTTCTGCAGACGTCGGCGGGACGTATGATTTTCGCGAAACCGAAACTATTGGAAAAAGCACAGTAAAACCAGTATGATAAGGAGATGTAACATAGCTCTTACTAGGTCGTTTATCCTTGGGTCTATGCTTACGAAGAAAGCTTTCTTTCAGAAAGCACTTAGTTGGAGGACTTATGGGGAAGCTAGGAGTTATCATCGTGGCTGCGGGCAAGGGCTCGCGAATGGGAACGGCTGAAAGTAAACAATACTTACAACTGGGACACAAGCCAATTCTGGTACATACCTTGCAATTATTTCAAAACATACATGAAGTGGATGAAATCATTCTCGTTGTTGGGGGAACGGATGTAGATCGCTGTAGAGACTATGTACAGGACTACGCTCTATCCAAAGTCACTCGTGTGCTAGCGGGAGGCGCCGAACGTCAAGATTCCGTTAGACGGGGTCTGGACTCCTTACAGAAGGATACAACGTGGGTACTCGTTCATGACGGTGTTAGGCCTTTCGTGAAAAAAGAACATGTGTTTGATTGCCTTGTGAAAGCGCAAGAACAGGATGCAGCTGTACTGGCCGTACCTGTTAAGGACACGATCAAAATCGTAGATACCGAGAAACGAATTCAATCTACACCGGATAGACGAAGCTTGTGGGCGATTCAAACGCCGCAAGCTTTTCGGTTTTCTCTTCTGCAGGAAGCGCATGAACGGGCTCTTCAGGATGATTTCATGGGGACAGATGATGCAATGTTGGTGGAACGAATAGGAACGACGGTGCATGTGGTTGAAGGGGACTATTATAATATTAAGATTACGACACCGGAAGATTTGCCATGGGCAGAATGGATACTACACAACGTAAGGGGAGAGGGACAGCTATGATTCGCGTAGGACAAGGATTTGATGTTCATCAATTGGTGGAAGGCCGCAAGTGCATTATTGGAGGCGTGACGATTCCTTATGAAAAAGGGCTGCTCGGGCACTCTGATGCCGATGTGCTGCTGCATGCCATTAGCGATGCTATTTTGGGTGCGCTAGGTTTAGGCGATATCGGGAAGCATTTCCCGGATACAGCTGCGGAGTTCAAGGATGCGGATAGTCTAGTACTGCTTAAGCAGGTTTGGCAGCTAGCTAAAGACAGAGGGTATCGTCTTGGGAACATAGATTCCACCATTATTGCCCAGAAGCCAAAGATGGCGCCTTACATTCCGCAAATGGCAGAAATTATTGCAGCTGCGCTAGATGCTAAGCTGGATCAAGTAAATGTAAAAGCGACGACAACGGAACAGCTTGGTTTCACGGGTCGAGGCGAAGGAATTGCTGCGCAATCGGTTGTTTGTTTAATTCGAGATGTGCTAGAATAGCAGGTATTATTGGGGAGAAGAGGGACACACATGAATCAGCCTTTACGTGTGCGTTATGCACCTAGTCCGACTGGACATTTACATATTGGCGGTGCTCGTACAGCACTGTTTGATTATTTATTGGCGCGTCGCCATGGCGGTGCGTTCGTTGTTCGTTTTGAAGACACGGATCAAACGCGTCACAAAGAGTCCGGAATTGAAGATCAGTTGAATGGTCTTAGATGGCTTGGTTTAGAGTGGGATGAGAGCGTAGATATCGGAGGTCCTTACGGTCCTTATCGTCAGATGGAGCGACTGGATATTTATCAGACGTATCTCGATCAATTGGTTCAGAGCGGCCATGCGTACCATTGCTATTGCTCGGAAGCCGATTTGGAGCAGGAGCGGGCAGAGCAAGAAGCACGCGGAGAAATGGGCGGTTATTCAGGGAAATGCCGTAACTTAACAACTGAGCAAATTGCTGCTTATCAAGCTGAAGGACGTAAGCCTTCCATTCGTTTCCGTGTTCCAGAAGACCGGATTATCGGCTTCGAGGACAAGGTGCGCGAGCATGTTGAATTTGAATCCAATGGGATTGGCGATTTCATCATTGCACGTACGGATGGCATTCCAACCTATAACTTTGCTGTCATTGTGGACGATCATTTGATGAAAATCAATCTGGTTATTCGCGGTGAGGAGCATCTGTCCAATACACCAAGACAAATCCTCATGTACGAAGCACTGGGACTTCCTGTGCCTGACTTTGCTCATTTGGCGCTTATTTTAAATCCTGATCGTAAAAAAATGAGTAAACGGGATGAATCCATCATTCAGTTTATCGAACAGTACAAAGAGCTAGGCTATTTGCCTGAAGCTGTTGTTAACTTCATTGCCCTGCTCGGTTGGTCTCCTGGCGGCGAAGAGGAAATGTTCACGAAGGAAGAACTTATTGCCCAGTTTGACCTGGATCGCGTATCCAAGAGTCCGGCTGTGTTTGATATGGATAAATTGAATTGGATGAACAATGCTTATTTGAAAAAGGCGCCTCTCTCCCGAGTGGTCGAGTTATGCGTGCCTCATCTGCAAAAGGCTGGGTACATCCAAGGTGATTTGGATACGGCAGCCCAAGAGTGGGTAACGGCTCTCGTAGGCCTCAATCAAGAGAGAATGCGTTTCGCGGCAGAGATTGTCGAGCTATCAAGCATCTTCTTCAAAGAAGAGCTGGTTATCGACGAGGAAGCTTCGGCTGTATTGAAAGAGGAGCATGTGCCTGTTGTGCTAGCTAGCTTCCTCACGCAAGTCGAACAAGCGGAAGACTTCACCGTAGAAGCTATCCCTGCTTTGCTTAAGCAAGTGCAGAAAGATACGGGCTTCAAAGGGAAACAATTGTTTATGTCGATTCGTTCTGCGCTTACAGGACAAGTGCACGGACCTGACTTAAATGTGTCTCTTTACTTACTTGGCAAAGAAAAAGTTGCCTCTCGTCTAAGGAACTTATTGTAATGCGGGTTTCTTTTCGCTATACTTAGTTCAATATCGAATGCAATGATCAGGAGAGTACGTTTAACTAGGGATTTATCAGAGAGGATAATCGAAGCCGCGAGGCTTTGGCTGTGAGTTATCCAATTCCTGTAATCGGAAATGCACCTGGGAGCTGCCGCGCCGAATACTCGTGAGAGTAGGGTAGGCGCAGCCGGAATACCCACGTTACGGGAACCTAAGTTGGGAGACTTCCGAGTCACCAAGCAGAGTGGAACCGCGATAATACGCCTCTGCAGCCATATGGCTGCAGGGGCTTTTTTGTTTTAGAAGAATCCTTGTAATGATTTCTACGAAGAAGGTGAGAACATGTGGGCAACGATCAAATCTGATATATCCGCCGTATTCGATAACGACCCGGCTGCACGCAGCTGGTTTGAGGTTATTTTTACGTATTCTGGTCTTCATGCGATTTGGTCTCATCGAATCGGCCATTGGTTTTATAAGCGGGGGATGTACACTATCGCTCGTATTGTTTCGCAGTGGAGCCGGTTCATGACAGGGATTGAGATTCATCCGGGTGCAACGATAGGGAAAAGGCTGTTTATTGATCATGGCATGGGTGTTGTTATCGGGGAAACCTGTGAGATAGGTGATGATGTCATCCTATACCAAGGCGTAACCTTAGGGGGGACGGGGAAAGAAAAAGGTAAGAGACATCCAACTATTGGCAACAATGTAGTTATTGGCTCTGGTGCCAAAATTCTAGGTTCTTTCCTTGTAGGTGAAAATTCACGAATTGGTTCTAATGCGGTAGTCATTCAGGAAGTTCCTTCAAATAGCACCGTCGTCACGATCCCAGCTAAACTTGTGAAGCGGGATGGAGTTCGTGTGAACCGTTTGGACCATGGGAACTTACCAGATCCCATTGTGGATATATTTCAAGAATTACAGAATCAGATTAACGATTTAAAACAGCAACTTGAACAAGAACGCCTTAAGAATGGAGAAACGAGAGAACATGACACTACGAGTGTATAATACGCTAACGCGAAAAAAAGAAGAATTTGTTCCTATTGAACCAGGCAAAGTGAAAATGTACGTTTGCGGACCTACTGTGTATAACTATATTCACATTGGTAACGGCAGACCGGTTATTTTCTTCGATGTTGTACGTCGCTATTTGGAATCTCAGAAATATGAAGTGACCTATATTACGAACTTTACCGATGTGGATGATAAAATGATTCGTAAAGCTGAGGAGTTGGCTGTTACCGTTCCAGAGCTTGCCGAAACATTCATTCAAGCCTTTTTGGACGATGTCAAAACGCTTGGCGTTCACGATGCTACCTTGAATCCGCGTGTGACGGAGAATATCCAAGAAATTATTGATTTCATAGCTGCTCTCGTTGAGAAAGATTTCGCGTACGAAGCCCGCGGTGACGTGTATTACCGAACAAGCAAATTTGCGGAGTATGGCAAGCTTTCCAATCAAAATCTGGAAGAGCTCCAATACGGTATCCGTATTGAAGTAGACGATCGCAAAGAGAGTCCTCAGGATTTTGTGCTTTGGAAAGCGGCAAAACCGGGCGAAATTTATTGGGATAGTCCATGGGGCCAAGGGCGTCCAGGCTGGCATATCGAATGCTCCGCCATGGTGCGCAAATATTTGGGTGAGACGATTGACATACACGGCGGCGGACAAGATTTGACCTTCCCGCATCATGAATGTGAAATCGCTCAGACGGAAGCTGTAACGGGGCATCCGATGGCCAATTATTGGCTGCACAATGCTTTCCTGAACATCGACAATGAGAAAATGTCCAAGTCGCTTGGCAACGGGATTCTTATTCGTGATTTAGTGAAACAAATCAAGCCGCAAGTATTCCGTTTCTTCATGTTGTCCGCGCACTATCGCAATCCGCTGAATTTCAGCGATGAGAGTTTGAAACAAGCCTCTAATGCGTTAGAACGGATCCAGAATGCTTATGACAACTTGAAGCACCGACTTACTACTGCTTCTGCGACCAGCGAAATTGAACCAGCGCTTACGGATCGCCTGGCTGCGATTGCGAATCAGTTCGATGATAAGATGAACGATGATTTCAATACTCCGGATGCTATAACGGCGGTTTTCGACCTTGTTGCTGAGGCGAACCTTTACCTGCAACAGGAGCGGGTAAACGCAGCCGCGCTGCAGCTCTTTTTGGATCAGCTGCAAGCGTTCGATCAAACCTTAGGGATTCTTTCGCAGCAAACGGATGAGCTGTTAGATGAAGAGATCGAGCAGTTGATTATCGAACGGACGGAATCGCGTAAGTCGAAGAACTGGGCCCGCGCGGATGAAATTCGTGACCTGCTCACAGAGAAAGGGATATTCCTTGAGGATACACCACAGGGAATACGCTGGCGCCGTAAATGAGCGAGTCCTTCCATGATGCTGCGAACCTTTTTGTTTTCCCGCCATCTAAAAGTCCCCATTTATTAAATCCGCTTGTATTAGCGTATATAGGGGATGCTGTGTATGAAGTATATATCAGGCAATATGTCATTTCTGGGGCTAACCATCGGCCAAACCATTTGCACAAAGCATCAACAGGATATGTCTCAGCCAAAGCGCAATCCAAGTTGTTGGAAGCTTTGATGCCAATGCTATCAGAAGAAGAAGTTGACATGGTAAAGCGGGGGCGCAATGCCAAATCGGGAACTACAGCCAAAAACGCGGAAGTGCTTGAATACCGGCATAGCACCGCGTTTGAGTGCTTAATCGGATATTTGTACTATAAACAATCTTTTGAGAGATTGAAGGAAATATTAGACTTTGCGATTGCTTACAAGCCGAACAAGTAGCTTAAGCTAAAGATGATTATATTGTTCAAGCAAAACTTTTAGGAGGAACAGGAATGGATGAAGAATATATCGGCGGGAAGCACTCCGTTCTAGAGGCGCTTCGTGCTGGTCGGACGATTAATAAAATATGGATCGCAGAGAGTGCTCAGAAGCAATTCGCGGGTCCTATTGTAGCGGAAGCCAAAAATGTTGGCATTATCGTTCAGTTTACGGACAAGCGCAAGCTGGACCAAATGGCCGAAGGACTACAACACCAAGGGGTTGTAGCGCAAGTAGCTGCCTATGAGTATGTCGAAGTGGAAGATATTTTAGCTAAAGCTAAAGAGCTTGGGCAGGAACCTTTTATCTTAATTCTGGATGAGATCGAGGATCCGCATAATCTGGGTTCAATCCTGCGAACAGCTGACTGTACAGGTGTCCATGGCGTCATTATCCCTAAGCGGCGTTCCGTCGGACTTACAGCGACAGTTTCCAAGACCTCAGCTGGGGCTGTTGAATACGTTCCCGTTGCACGTGTGACGAATATCGCGCAGACGATCGAGAAGTTGAAAGAACAGGGAGTCTGGGTCGCTGGAACAGATGTAACCGCTGCTCAAGATGTGTATAAAGCCAACTTTAGCATGCCAATAGCACTCGTTATCGGTAATGAAGGTAAAGGTGTAGGTCGATTAATCAAAGAGAAATGTGACTTCTTAGTTAAGCTTCCGATGGCGGGACATGTGAATTCTTTGAATGCGTCCGTTGCCGCGGGTGTATTGATGTACGAAGTGGTTAGACAGCGTAATAAGAGTTAAATGAAATGGAACAGTTTCTGATTGTTGATGGCTACAATATTATTGGCGCTTGGCCGGAGCTGAGTAAGCTGAAAGACACAGATCTGGAGGGCGCTCGCGATCAGTTAATTCATATGCTGGCGGAGTATCAATCCTACTCGGGTATGAAGGTGTACCTTGTTTTTGATGCCTATATGGTACCAGGACTTGGGAAGAAGTATGTGCAGAGTAAGCTCATAGTACTCTACACCAAAGAGAAGGAAACGGCAGATGAACGGATCGAACGCTTGGTTACGAATTTGATGGGAAGGCGTAAGCAGATCTATGTAGCCACCTCGGATATGATTGAGCAGCATGTCATTTTCGGTAAAGGAGCTCTTCGGATGCCCGCTGGTGAACTGCTAGTCAAAATCAAACAAAATCTCAAGGAAGTGCGAGAACGTATTCATCCTGAAACTTCATCCAAGCGTAATCCGTTCGAAGGTAAACTGAGCCGTGAGCTCAAAGAGCAGTTCGAACGGTGGCGAAGAGGAGAGTGAATCCTCCAAATGCTAGAAATGGTGCGGTTCACCGTTGACGGTGTGAGTTTTCTTCATGTATACTTAACCTAAACTTTTATAGTGAATCTGGGTAGTCCTGCAGGCCGGAGGGATTGTTGGTGAGTGTCGACCTCAAAGAACTGAGAATGTATGATTATGACCTCAAGCCAGATGAAGACATCGTCGAAGCAGTTCGTGAAGGCAGTAGCGAAGCGTTGGAATACCTTATCAATAAATATAAGAATTTCGTACGTGCCAAAGCACGTTCTTATTTTTTGATAGGTGCAGACCGTGAAGACATTGTGCAGGAAGGTATGATAGGTTTATATAAATCTATTCGCGACTTCCGAGGAGACAAGCTTGCTTCATTCAAAGCCTTTGCTGAACTGTGCATCACGCGACAGATCATCACGGCGATCAAAACAGCAACGCGTCAGAAGCACATTCCTCTTAATTCCTACGTGTCATTGGACAAGCCTATCTATGATGAAGATTCTGATCGTACGCTGCTTGACGTTATTAGCGGTTCCCGGGTTACAGATCCTGAGGAGCTTGTAATCAATCAAGAAGAGTTTACGGGCCTTGAAGATAAAATGGGAGAGATATTAAGTGACCTAGAGCGCAGGGTATTGATGCTCTATCTCGATGGCAGATCGTATCAAGAAATTGCTGTTGATCTCGATCGTCATGTGAAGTCTATTGATAATGCTCTTCAACGTGTTAAACGCAAACTTGAACGTTATCTAGAAGTCCGAGATTTGTAGGAAGTACCCGCGCCGCTTAAGCAGTGCGGGTGTTTTTCTTTGGGAGAATGTTTAACAATTGTTTAGAGAGTCTATACTGATGATACTCTCGCATTTATGAGACTTCTGCCTTGACACCCTATTACGGGTTGTGATAAAGTATTTCAGGTAGCCCTAAAAGTCGCTTTCTTTTTGACGCGCTTAGAAGGGCTTTAATTAGAAAGTGTCTGTAGGAGGTGTACATCATGCGGGTCATCATCACATTAGCGTGCACAAATTGCAAACAAAGAAACTATGCATCCACTAAAAATAAGCGCAACAATCCCGACCGTATTGAGTTGAAGAAATATTGCAAATTTTGCAATGAACATACTGCTCATCGCGAGACTAGGTAGTTCTTTGGAGGTGTAGTTTGTGGCGTTCTTGGCTAGAATGAGACAAAGCTTCGGATCCACTTTTTCCTTCTTCACCGACAGTTGGTCAGAACTCAAAAAGGTCAAGTGGCCAAGTCGCAAAGAGATGACAACCTATACGCTTGTCGTATTGGGTACTGTAGCTTTTGTTGCTATCTATTTTTTTGTGCTGGATCTAGGAATTTCTGAGTTGCTGCGCCTTGTTTTTAAATAAACAGGACTATAGGTGAATTTATTCATGGAAAAAAGATGGTACGTCGTACATACCTATTCAGGGTATGAGAACAAAGTGAAAGCCAACTTAGAGAAACGCGTTGAATCTATGGAAATGACGGACAAGATCTTCCGTGTGCTTGTGCCTATGGAAGAAGAACTGGTAAACAAAGACGGCAAGAAAAAAGTCGTCATGCGTAAAGTTTATCCAGGTTATGTTCTCGTAGAAATGATTCAAACAGACGACTCTTGGTATGTCGTGCGTAATACGCCAGGAGTAACTGGATTCGTAGGTTCTACAGGATCCGGCTCTAAACCGACTGCATTATTACCTGAGGAAGTTGAATCTATCCTGAAGCATATGGGTATGGAAGAGCCGAAGGAGAAAATCGACTTCGAACTCAAAGAAACCGTACGCGTTAAGGTGGGACCTTTCGCAAACTTTGTCGGCTCTGTTGAAGAAATTGTTGCTGACAAGGGTAAACTTAAGGTACATGTCAACATGTTTGGTAGAGAAACCCCGCTTGAGCTCGATTTCGACCAAGTGGAAAAGCTATAAAACAAGAAAACCAAGGGTTTCTACCAGGTCTATTCCTCGGGATAGACCTTCGTTAGTGGGATGGCAATGAGATCCCATATTAAGAGCAAGGAGGTGTCTATCATGGCAAAAAAGGTTATTAAAATCGTGAAGCTTCAAGTTCAAGCTGCGAAAGCAAATCCAGCACCACCGATCGGTCCAGCATTGGGTCAAGCAGGTGTGAACATCATGGCATTCTGTAAAGAGTTTAACGCTCGTACTGCTGATCAAGTTGGTCTTATCATTCCGGTTGAAATCACAGTATTCGAGGATCGTTCCTTTACATTCATCACTAAAACGCCTCCGGCTGCAGTTCTTCTTCGCGTCGTTGCTGGTATCGAAAAAGGATCCGGTGAACCAAACAAAAAGAAAGTTGCAACTGTGAAACGCGCAAAAGTTCGCGAAATCGCTGAACAAAAAATGCCTGACCTAAATGCTGCATCCGTTGAGGCTGCAATGCGTATGGTTGAAGGTACTGCTCGCAGCATGGGAATCACTATCGAAGATTAATTCCGCAAGGAATGCGGTTAAACGGTAAGCATTTGCTTTCGAAGTGAGTTTTCTACGAAAACTCTTCAGCCGCTCGGTGGGAGGATTATCCGCTAATACCACTAAGGAGGAAATTTAAATGCCTAAACACGGTAAAAAATACCGCGAAGTATCTCAGCTTGTAAATGCTGAAACTTTGTATGATCCGTCAGAAGCAATCGAGCTTGTTAAGAAAACAGCTCCTGCTAAATTTGATGAAACTGTAGATGTTGCAGTTCGTCTGGGTGTTGACCCAAGAAAACAAGATCAGGCTGTTCGTGGTGTCGTTGTACTTCCACACGGTACTGGTAAAACGAAACGTGTACTTGTATTTGCTAAAGGCGAGAAAGCGAAAGAAGCTGAAGCGGCTGGTGCAGATTTTGTTGGTGATGCTGATATGATCAACAAAATTCAACAAGGTTGGTTCGAATTTGACGTTTGCGTAGCTACTCCGGACATGATGAGCGAAGTTGGTAAACTGGGTCGTATCCTCGGGGGTAAAGGTTTAATGCCAAACCCTAAAGCAGGAACAGTTACTTTCGACGTTACCAAAGCTGTTCAAGAGATCAAAGCAGGTAAAATCGAGTACCGTCTTGACAAAGCAGGCCAAATCCATGCTCCACTTGGCAAAGTATCTTTCGATGCTGATAAGTTGAATGAAAACTTCAAAGCATTGGTTGATGCACTTGTAAGAGCGAAACCAGCAGCTGCTAAAGGTGTTTACCTGAAAAACATTGCTGTATCCTCCACAATGGGTCCAAGCGTTCGTGTGAACCTGCAATCCTTCAGATAAGTAAAAGCTACCAGTTGACTTCGGTTGCTGGGCGTGATACTCTATCAAAGGTCATAAAAATGAATATGCAAACCGTAGACAGTAGGTGCCAACGTGCTTAATTTCCTACCGAGGTGTTATGATATATATTGCGATTTCTTTGTACATCAGGGAAAAAGTGAACACATCATGCCTTCGTAGCGTCTACGAAGGCATTTCTTATTTTAGATAAGGAATGCTGATGCTCCTACTGTTTGCGATCTTGAAAGATAAATGCATAAGAAGTGAGGTGTACTATGGCAAACGCGAAAATTCTTGCACAGAAAGAACAGGCAGTAGCTGAAGTAACTGAAAAGTTTAAAGCTAGTGCTTCTACAATCATAGCAGACTACCGCGGTTTGAACGTAGCTCAAGTAACGCAGCTGCGCAAAACCTTGCGCGAAGCTGGAATTGAATTCGTAGTTCTCAAGAACTCGTTGGCTAGACGCGCATCGGCAAATGCTGAATTAAGCGCATTGGATGAGTACCTAACAGGTCCAACTGCTATTGCTTTCAGCAATGACGATCTAGTCGCTCCAGCGAAAATTTTGACTGAATTTGCGAAAAAGAATGATCAATTGAGCGTAAAAGGCGGCGTGGTCGAAGGCCGCGTAGTTGGATCCCAAGAAATCAAAGCACTTGCAGAACTTCCGTCCAGAGATGGTCTTCTCTCCATGTTGCTTAGCGTTCTTCAAGCTCCAGTTCGTAACTTTGCACTTGCTGTTAAAGCAGTTGCTGAGAAAAAAGAAGCTGAAGGTCAAGCTTAATTTTGTTTTACAACAACAACCACAAAATATATGAATGATAATGGAGGTTTAACCATGAGCAACAATGCAACGATCCTAGAAGCAATCAAAGGCATGACAATCTTGGAATTGAACGACCTGGTTAAAGCAATTGAAGAAGAGTTTGGCGTAACAGCAGCAGCTCCAGTAGCAGCTGGCGGTGGCGCAGCAGTAGCAGTTGAAGAAGCTCAAACTGAGTTTGACGTTATCTTGACTAGCGCTGGCGCATCCAAAATCAACGTAATTAAAGTAGTTCGCGAAATCACAGGTCTTGGCCTGAAAGAAGCGAAAGACTTGGTTGATGGCGCTCCTAAAGCAGTTAAAGAAAAAGTTAGCTCCGAAGAAGCAGAAGCTGTTAAAGCTAAGCTTACTGAAGCTGGCGCTTCCGTAGAAGTTAAGTAATCTTTCAATAGGAAACCTCTTGAAGCTTGACTTCAAGAGGTTTTTTTAACCGTTATAAGATGAGGTTTTTACCCTTAGGAAAGCCTTTGGAACGCTCTCGTTATTTGATTTTCCTAAAGGTAAAAGTGGAGGAGGAATTCATAACGTGTCAGAGCATTACTATACGGAGCGACCGACGGTTAAACGAGATGTCCAGACTATGCAAGAAGTCTTGCGTGGCAAGACATATACGTTCCTGACGGACGCGGGAGTCTTTTCGAAAAAAGGTGTCGATTATGGAAGTAAGCATTTAATTGAAACCATGCAATTGCGCGAGGATGCTAAGGTTCTTGATGTAGGGTGTGGGTACGGTCCAATCGGGCTAAGCGCTGCTGTGATGTGTCCGAAGGGGCATGTGACAATGGTTGATATCAATGAGAGAGCGGTCGAGCTTTCTGCTGATAATGCGAAGCGTAACGGAATTGCGAATGTGACCATCCTTCAAAGTGATCTTTTGGAACAAGTAAAAGAGCAGAGATTTGATACTGTTCTAACTAATCCACCGATTCGTGCCGGCAAGGAAGTTGTTCATCGCATTTTTTCAGATGCTTATGATTGCTTAGTTGAAGGCGGGTCTATCTGGGTTGTTATTCAAAAAAAGCAAGGTGCTCCATCGGCAATGAAAAAACTCGAGTCTATTTACAGTGAAGTGACTGAGGTTTCCAAAGATAAAGGGTACAAAATTCTCAAGGCTACGAAGTAGTGGCAGTGGATGAGATTTGGTTTTAAGTCTTAACTGTTAATCCAGGGAAATTGTTTGACTTGACATTTCACATGTGGTATTATTAAAAAATGTCAGTATTAAGATGGGACACATGTCTTTAGTTAACAAAAATGTCAAGTATTTTTTTCTTCCAGAATGAATAAAATATGAACGTGTAACGTATAATGTTTGAATTTTAGGAAACTCTAACAGGATGGGAAGAAATATTTGGAAAAGTCTTATTGATTTCAGGGAAAAACCTTCCTTCATACAGTCGCTTAATTCGGACGGGCTCCACTAATGGAGGCGTCCTGAGTGTACGTCGGTAGAAGTTTTTCTTCTTCTTTTTATTTATTGAGTAGAGTTGAGGGGTGAATGAAAGTTGGCGGGACATCTTGTTCAATTTGGACGACGTAAACGCAGGACTTATGCACGAATTAATGAGGTGCTGGGCATTCCAAACCTGATTGAAATCCAGCAAAAATCGTATGAGTGGTTTTTGGAAGAAGGACTTCGCGAGATGTTTCAGGATATCTCTCCGATCCAGGATTTTACAGGTAACCTAGTACTGGAGTTTATTGACTATAGCTTAGGCGATCCTAAGTACTCAGTTGATGAATCCAAAGAACGCGACGTAACCTATGCGGCGCCGTTAAGAGTCAAAGTCCGTTTGATTAATAAGGAAACCGGCGAGGTCAAAGAACAAGAAGTGTTCATGGGGGATTTCCCTATCATGACTGACACGGGAACGTTCATTATTAACGGTGCGGAGCGTGTAATCGTCTCCCAGCTCGTTCGTTCACCCAGTGTTTATTATAGCACGAAAGTGGATAAAAACGGCAAAAAAACATATACCGCAACCGTAATTCCGAACCGTGGAGCTTGGTTGGAGCTTGAGACTGATGCGAAAGATATCATCTATGTTCGTATCGACCGTACGCGTAAAATTCCAGTAACTGTTCTTCTTCGTTCCTTAGGATTTGGCACAGATGCTGAGATTTTGGATTTGCTCGGTGATAATGAATATATCCGTAATACGCTCGATAAAGATAACACGGATTCTACGGAAAAAGCGTTAATCGAAATCTATGAGCGTCTTCGTCCGGGTGAGCCTCCTACGTTAGATAATGCTAGAAGCTTGATCGTTGCTCGTTTCTTTGATCCGAAGCGTTACGATTTGGCGAATGTAGGTCGCTACAAAATTAACAAAAAACTTCACATCAAAAACAGATTGTTCAATCAACGTTTGGCTGAAACACTGGTGGACTCCGAGACTGGAGAAATCATTGCAGAAGCTGGTCAATTGCTTGATCGTCGTGTGTTAGATGAAATCCTTCCTTTTATTGAAAAAGGTGCAGGATATAAAGAATTTACAATTCCAAAAGGTGTAACGGGCGCAGATACGATTCCAGTTCAGTGCATCAACGTTTATTCACCAACAGAAGAGGGCAAGGTCGTTAAAGTTATTTCTAACGGTGTTATTGATAAAACTGTCAAAAACATCACGCCTGCCGATATTATTTCATCCATTAACTACTTCATCAATTTGCTTCACGGTATCGGGAATACGGATGATATTGACCACTTAGGTAACCGTAGACTTCGTTCTGTAGGTGAATTGCTGCAAAATCAATTCCGTATTGGTCTTTCCCGTATGGAACGTGTTGTTCGTGAGCGTATGTCGATTCAAGATGCGAATGTGATTACACCGCAAGCCTTAATCAACATTCGTCCTGTTATCGCATCAATCAAAGAGTTCTTCGGTAGCTCCCAGCTTTCTCAGTTTATGGACCAAACGAATCCACTTGCTGAATTGACGCACAAAAGACGTCTGTCTGCACTCGGACCCGGCGGTTTGACGAGAGAGCGCGCAGGTATGGAAGTTCGTGACGTGCATCACTCTCACTATGGCCGTATGTGTCCAATTGAGACGCCAGAGGGACCGAACATTGGTTTGATCAACTCCTTGTCTACGTTTGCCCGTATTAATGAGTATGGCTTCATTGAGGCGCCGTACCGTTGGGTAGATCCGAAGTCTGGACTTGTAACCGACCAAATCGCATACCTGACAGCAGACGAAGAGGATAACTATGTTATCGCTCAGGCGAATGCACAATTGACGGAAGATAATAAATTCGTTGAAGATGCTATTATCGTTCGTTACAAGGATGACAACTTAACACTTCCGGTTGAACGTGTCGATTACATGGACGTTTCTCCGAAGCAAGTTGTTTCCGTGGCAACGGCATTAATTCCGTTCCTTGAAAACGATGACTCCAACCGTGCGCTTATGGGTTCAAACATGCAGCGTCAAGCGGTTCCGCTTTTGATCCCGAAAGCACCTCTTGTAGGTACGGGTATGGAGCATAAGGTCGCTAAAGACTCAGGAGTATGTATTGTCTCCAAATTCGATGGAATTATTGAGAAAGCTGCTGCGAATGAAATTTGGCTGCGTCGCCAAGAAATGGTTGATGGCAAGCTGGTTAGCGGCAACATCGTCAAATATAAGCTCCACAAATTTATGCGTTCTAACCAAGGTACGTGCATCAATCAACGTCCTATTGTCAAAAAAGGACAGTTGGTTAAAACGGGCGATATTCTTGCAGACGGACCTTCAACAGAACAAGGTGAATTGGCGCTTGGACGCAACGTTGTCGTAGCGTTCATGACTTGGGAAGGTTACAACTACGAGGATGCGATCTTGCTTAGCCAAAAGCTTGTGAAAGAGGACGTATACACTTCTATTCACATCGAGGAATACGAGTCCGAAGCTCGTGATACGAAGCTGGGGCCTGAAGAAATCACACGTGATATCCCGAATGTTGGGGAAGATGCACTGAAAAATCTTGACGAGCGCGGTATTATCCGTGTCGGTGCCGAAATCGGCGCAGGCGATATCCTTGTTGGTAAAGTAACGCCGAAAGGTGTAACGGAGCTAACAGCGGAAGAAAGATTGCTGCATGCGATCTTCGGTGAGAAGGCTCGTGAGGTTCGTGATACATCCCTTCGCGTACCGCATGGTACAGACGGTATCGTTGTTGATGTGAAAGTATTTACTCGTGAGAACGGCGATGAGCTGCCTCCTGGTGTGAACCAACTCGTTCGTGTCTATATCGCACAAAAACGGAAAATTTCCGAAGGCGATAAAATGGCGGGACGTCATGGTAACAAAGGGGTAGTAGCACGTATTCTTCCAGAAGAAGATATGCCTTTCCTTCCAGATGGTACTCCGGTTGAAGTTGTATTGAATCCACTAGGGGTTCCTTCACGGATGAACATCGGTCAAGTACTTGAAGTTCACTTGGGTATGGCTTCCAAGTACCTGGGTATCCATGCTGCAACGCCAGTATTCGATGGAGCGCGTGAGTATGACGTGTTCGATGCAATGGAAGAAGCAGGTATGCAGCGTAGCGGTAAAACGATTCTGTACGACGGTCGTACAGGGGAATCGTTCGAACGTGAAGTAACCGTAGGCGTCATGTACATGATTAAACTGGCGCACATGGTTGATGATAAAATCCATGCCCGTTCCACAGGACCTTACTCCCTTGTTACTCAGCAGCCGCTGGGTGGTAAAGCGCAGTTCGGTGGACAGCGTTTCGGGGAGATGGAGGTATGGGCACTCGAGGCTTATGGAGCTGCTTATACATTGCAAGAAATTCTTACCGTGAAGTCCGATGACGTTGTAGGCCGTGTGAAAACATATGAGTCTATCGTTAAAGGCGAGAATGTTCCAGAACCAGGTGTTCCGGAATCATTCAAAGTTTTGATCAAAGAGCTTCAAAGCTTAGGTATGGATGTTAAAATCCTCTCCGGCGACGAAGAAGAGATCGAAATGAGAGAAGCCGACGATGACGACGAAGTCACTAGCGATAAATTAAACCTAAACTTAGAGGGCTCTGAATTAGGAGTCAACGAATAAAGAACACCACAATAGATCGAGAACGATTCACTGCATAGTGGGTTTAAATTCTTAAAGGAGGGTTGCTCCTTGATGGACGTTAACAACTTCGAGTTTATGAAAATCGGCTTGGCATCACCCGATAAAATTCGCTCTTGGTCCCGTGGGGAAGTAAAGAAGCCGGAAACGATTAACTACAGAACCTTAAAGCCTGAGAAAGAAGGTCTTTTCTGCGAAAAGATCTTCGGGCCTACCAAAGATTGGGAATGTCATTGCGGTAAATACAAACGAGTTCGTTATAAAGGCGTAGTTTGTGACCGTTGTGGCGTTGAAGTAACACGTCAAAAGGTACGTCGTGAGCGCATGGGTCATATTGAACTTGCCGCTCCGGTATCCCACATTTGGTACTTTAAAGGTATTCCAAGCCGTATGGGGCTTGCGCTAGATATGTCTCCAAGATCATTGGAGGAAATTATCTACTTCGCTTCCTATGTGGTAACAGATCCAGGGGATACACCTTTGGAGAAGAAACAACTTCTTTCCGAGAAAGAATACCGCAGCTATCGCGAGAAGTACGGTTATGCTTTCCAAGCGGGAATGGGTGCGGAAGCCGTTAAGAAACTTCTGATCGATATTGATATCGAGCGTGAAGTAGATACACTCAAAGAAGAACTCAAAACAGCGCAAGGTCAACGCCGTAATCGTGCGATTAAGCGTTTGGAAGTTATGGAAGCTTTCCGTAACTCGAAGAATTTACCAGGTTGGATGGTTCTGGATGTACTTCCTGTCATCCCTCCGGAGCTTCGTCCGATGGTACAGCTCGATGGTGGTCGCTTCGCGACTTCTGACTTGAATGATCTGTATCGCCGCGTGATCAACCGTAACAACCGTTTGAAAAGATTGCTCGACCTAGGCGCTCCGGATATCATTGTTCAAAATGAGAAGCGGATGCTGCAAGAAGCGGTTGATGCGCTTATCGACAACGGTCGTCGCGGCCGTCCGGTAACAGGTCCTGGTAACCGTCCTTTGAAATCACTCAGCCACATGCTGAAGGGTAAACAAGGTCGTTTCCGTCAAAACTTGCTCGGTAAACGTGTTGACTACTCCGGTCGTTCCGTTATCGTTGTAGGTCCTAACCTGAAGATGTACCAATGTGGTCTCCCGAAGGAAATGGCTCTTGAGCTGTTCAAGCCTTTCGTGATGAAAGAGCTTGTGAATAAAGGTTTGGCCCACAACATCAAAAGTGCAAAACGTAAAGTTGAGCGCGTAAGTCCAGATGTTTGGGATGTTCTTGAAGAAGTCATTAAGGAGCACCCGGTTCTTCTGAACCGTGCCCCTACACTGCATAGATTGGGTATTCAAGCTTTTGAACCGATTCTGGTTGAAGGCCGCGCTATTAAGCTTCATCCGCTCGTTTGTACAGCTTACAACGCTGACTTCGACGGTGACCAAATGGCCGTTCACGTACCATTGTCATCGGAAGCTCAAGCCGAAGCTCGTTTGCTCATGCTGGCGTCAGGCAACATCTTGAATCCGAAAGACGGTAAGCCTGTTGTTACGCCTTCACAGGATATGGTTCTGGGAAGCTTCTATTTAACAACAGACAACAAGTTCGCTAAAGGTGCTGGTTCTATTATTAGAACAGTTCATGAGGCAGTTTCGTCTTACCAATCAGGCAAAATGGCTCTGCACGCACGGGTTGCTATTCCTGCAAGAGCATTGAACAAAGTTAGTTTCACTGAGAAACAACAAAATGCAATCTTGATCACTACGATCGGTAAAATCATTATGAATGAGATTTTCCCTAGCGACTTCCCATTCATTAATGAACCAACCAAAACGAACCTACTTAGCGGGATTCCTGATTCTCACTTTGTTTTCGAAAAAGGTGCTGATCTTAGAGCTATTATGTTGGAGCGCGATGAGAACAAAGCGGTAGGTAAAGAATATCTCGGTTCTATCATTGCTGAGTGTTTCCGTAAATACCACACAACTCAAACGTCCATGATCCTTGATAAAATTAAAGAGCTTGGATTCACGTACTCCACCAAAGCGGGTATTACCGTAGCTGTCTCTGACGTTGTCGTTCCTACTGAAAAAGTAGCCATTCTCAAAGAATGTGAAGAGAAAGTACGTGTAGTTACGAACCAATACCGTCGTGGTTTGATTACAGATGAAGAGCGTTATGACCGTGTTATTGCGATCTGGAGTAAAGCGAAGGATGAAATCACAGATATTTTGATGAAATCCCTTGATAAATACAACTCTATTAGCATGATGGTTGAATCCAAAGCACGGGGTAATAAATCACAGATTACACAGCTTGGCGGTATGCGTGGTTTGATGGCGAATCCATCCGGTAAAATTATGGAGTTGCCAATTAAATCGAACTTCCGTGAAGGCTTGACCATCTTGGAGTACTTTATTTCCACGCACGGAGCGCGTAAAGGTCTTGCCGATACGGCGTTGCGTACAGCTGACTCCGGTTACTTGACTCGTCGTCTCGTTGACGTTGCACAAGATGTAATTGTTCGTGAAGATGATTGTGGAACAGATAAAGGCTTCATGGTTAGCAAAATTCAAGATGGTAAAGAGGTTATTGAAGATCTCTATGACCGTATTGAAGGTCGTTATGCTTATGAAACCCTTCGTCATCCGAAAACGGGTGAAGTCATTGTTCAACGCAATGAGCTCATCGAATCGGGTATTGCTGATACGATTATTGAAGCTGGTATCGAGAAACTTCAAATTCGTTCCGTCCTTAGCTGCCGCACCAATCATGGTGTTTGTAAAAAATGTTACGGTCGTAACTTAGCAACTGGTCAATTTGTTGAGGTTGGTGAAGCGGTTGGTATTATCGCTGCTCAATCCATTGGTGAGCCAGGAACACAGTTGACGATGCGTACGTTCCATACCGGTGGTGTTGCCGGAGATGATATTACGCAAGGTTTGCCGCGTATTCAAGAGCTCTTCGAAGCTCGGAATCCGAAAGGTCAAGCGATCATTTCCGAAATTGATGGTACAGTCAAAGAAATCCGTGAAGCTAAGGACCGTCGTGAGATCGAAGTCCAAGGGGAAGCGGAGTCCAAGGTTTATGCAGTTCCTTACGGATCACGTGTACGTGTTTCATTGAATCAACAAGTGGAAGCTGGAGACGAGTTGACTGACGGTTCTATCGATCCGAAAGAAATGCTCCGTATCAAAGGTATCCGCGGCGTGCAGAACTACATTCTGCAAGAGGTTCAACGCGTTTATCGTAACCAAGGGGTAGAAATTAACGATAAACATATTGAAGTTATGGTTCGCCAAATGTTACGGAAAATCCGTATCGTTGACGCTGGAGATACAACGCTTCTACCTGGTTCCTTCGTAGACATTCATGAATATGAAGCAGCCAACAAAGTAGCCTTGTTCGCTGGCAATGAGCCTGCTGTCGCAAGACCAATCTTGCTCGGTATTACTAAAGCGTCCCTAGAGACTGATTCCTTCCTATCTGCAGCTTCTTTCCAAGAAACAACACGTGTCTTGACTGATGCAGCGATTAAAGGCAAGGTTGACCAATTACTTGGTCTTAAGGAGAACGTTATTATCGGTAAACTTATTCCTGCAGGTACAGGTATGCCTCGTTACCGGAACATTCGTATTACGGATCCGAACGAAGTGCTTGTACAAGACGAAGACCTTGAAAAAGAGACTGTCGCTGTTGAATAGATTTGCGGTGTGATCATGAGGGATGGCCACTTTATTATGAAGTGTGCTGTCCCTTTTGATTTACTTTTGTTAATCTAGTAAGAATAATAAAATATAAGAAGTTATTCCTTGACACCCGAAGTTCAAAATGCTAATATATCGTAGTGTGCCTAAGTCGATATTCTTTCCTTTTCTTTGAAGGGGGTGCCTTATGTCTTATGATAAAGTCAAACAGGCGAAGAGTATTAGTGTAGGTACGAAGAAAGTTACAAAAATAGTCGAACAAGGTAAGGCAGTCGAAGTTTTTGTTTCCAAAGATGCAGATCCGCGATTGACGATAAATCTGGTAACTCTTTGTACGCAGAAGGGTGTACCTGTTACCTATGTGGATTCTATGAAGATGCTAGGTAAAGCATGTGGAATTGAAGTTGGAGCTGCGGTAGCAGCTGTTGTAAATGAATAAACGCTAAAGACGTTTTTGTTAGTGGTTATAGCCTACATTAGTACTAGTGACTTTTTGCAGCTATCCATGGCAAGGACTTTCTCTTTGCTCATTTATGACTCGCCTGGATCTGTGGGCTTGCAAGAAGAACATCATGTTATGAATGTAGGGAGGAGGTGGCGATATGCCAACAATTAACCAACTAGTACGTAAAGGTCGTCAAGCGAAGGTGGATAAGTCTAAATCACCAGCTTTGCAAAAAGGTTTTAACGCTTTGAAAAGAGAAGCAACGGATTTGAGTGCACCTCAAAAACGTGGTGTCTGCACGCGTGTAGGTACTATGACTCCTAAGAAGCCTAACTCCGCACTTCGTAAATATGCACGTGTTCGTTTAACGAACCGCGTAGAGGTGACAGCTTACATTCCAGGTATCGGTCACAACCTGCAAGAACACAGCGTTGTATTGATCCGTGGAGGTAGAATTAAAGATCTTCCAGGGGTACGTTATCACATCGTGCGTGGCGCGCTGGATACTTCCGGTGTTAACAACCGTAAGCAATCCCGTTCCAAATACGGTACAAAACGTCCGAAAGTTAAAAAATAAGAGATAATAATCAGGGATGATTCTTATAAGAAAGGGGGATAACTATGCCTCGTAAAGGTCCAGTTACTCGCAGAGACGTATTGCCAGATCCAATTTATAATAGCAAACTAGTTACTCGTCTTATCAATCGCATTATGGTTGATGGAAAAAGAGGGGTAGCACAAACCATTCTATACAACGCTTTTAACCTCGTGAAAGATCGTACAGGTAAAGAGCCGATGGAAGTGTTTGAAGCTGCTATCAAAAATATTATGCCAGTACTAGAAGTTAAAGCTCGCCGTGTTGGTGGAGCAAACTATCAAGTGCCTATCGAAGTAAGACCTGATCGTCGTTCGACATTAGGCTTGCGTTGGTTGGTAAACTACTCACGTCTACGTGGTGAGAAGACGATGGAAGAAAGATTGGCTTATGAAATCATCGATGCTAGCAACAGCACAGGCTCTTCCGTTAAGAAACGTGAAGATACACACAAAATGGCTGAAGCTAATAAAGCATTCGCTCACTATCGTTGGTAGAATTCTAAATTAATATCAGAAAGGAGACATAACGACCTATGGCTAGAGAGTTCTCCTTAAAAAACACACGTAATATCGGGATCATGGCTCATATCGATGCTGGTAAAACGACAACAACAGAGCGCATTTTGTACTATACTGGTAAAGTTCACAAAATCGGAGAAGTGCACGAAGGTGCAGCTACGATGGACTGGATGGAACAGGAACAAGAGCGCGGAATCACGATTACTTCCGCCGCTACAACTGCGCAATGGGAAGGTCACCGCATCAATATTATTGATACCCCGGGACACGTTGACTTTACCGTTGAGGTAGAGCGTTCCCTTCGTGTGTTGGATGGAGCAGTTGGTGTATTTAGTGCGAAAGAGGGCGTTGAGCCTCAATCGGAAACAGTTTGGAGACAAGCTGATAAATACAACGTTCCACGTATTGCTTACGTAAACAAAATGGACATCATCGGTGCAGACTTCTTGCAAGTTGTTGAATCGATGCGTCAAAAACTTGGTGCAAATGCAGTAGCTATTCAACTTCCAATCGGTGCTGAGAATGAATTCAAAGGCATCATTGACTTGGTTGATGAAGTTGCTTATATGTACAAAGACGATCTTGGTAAGGATATCGAGAAAATCGAGATTCCTGCTGAGTTCAAAGATCAAGTTGCAGAACTTCGTTTGGAATTGATCGAGAAAGTTGCAGAGCTTGATGAAGAGCTTACAATGAAATATCTCGAAGGCGAAGAAATTTCTGTTGATGAGATCAAAGCAGCTCTACGTAAAGGTGTCTGTGAAGTGAAAATCTTCCCAGTTATTGTAGGGTCTTCTTACAGAAACAAAGGTGTACAATTGATGTTGGATGCGGTAATTAATTACCTGCCATCACCACTTGATGTACCTGACATTAAAGGTGTACTTGACGACGGTACTGAAGTGGTTCGTAAGTCTGCTGATGATCAACCTTTCTCAGCGCTTGCATTTAAAATCATGACAGATCCTTTCGTTGGTCGTCTTACGTTCTTCCGTGTTTACTCTGGTACCTTGAACTCCGGTTCCTACGTTGTTAACGCAACGAAAGGCAAACGTGAGCGCGTTGGTCGTATCCTGCAAATGCATGCGAACAGCCGTCAAGAGATCAGCATTGTATACGCTGGTGACATCGCCGCGGCCGTTGGATTGAAAGATACAACGACTGGTGATACACTTTGTGATGAGAAAAATCCAGTTATTCTTGAGAAAATGGTCTTCCCTGAACCGGTTATCCAGCTTGCTGTTGAACCGAAGACGAAAGCCGACCAAGATAAAATGGGTATCGCATTGCAAAAGCTTGCTGAAGAAGATCCGACTTTCCGTGCTTCTACAGACGAAGAAACAGGACAAACGATCATCGCTGGTATGGGTGAGCTTCACCTTGAGATCCTCGTTGACCGTATGCTTCGCGAGTTCAAAGTAGAAACCAATGTAGGTAAACCACAAGTTGCTTATCGTGAAACGTTCCGTGCAGCAGCTAAAGTTGAGGGTAAATTCGTTCGTCAATCCGGTGGTCGTGGTCAATACGGACATTGTTGGGTTGAG
The DNA here is from genome assembly GCF_000422905.1 of Paenibacillus alginolyticus DSM 5050 = NBRC 15375. Classification (GTDB taxonomy): domain Bacteria; phylum Bacillota; class Bacilli; order Paenibacillales; family NBRC-103111; genus Paenibacillus_E; species Paenibacillus_E alginolyticus. Next base: position 27,321 of record NZ_AUGY01000049.1, on the reverse strand, counting down.
TTTGAACCTCAAGAAGCTGGTACAGGTTTCATTTTCGAAAGCAAAGTAGTGGGCGGATCTATTCCAAGAGAATATATCGCACCTATTCAAGCTGGTATCGAAGAGTCCATGAAAAACGGTGTAATCGCAGGATTCCCGCTCGTGGATATCAAAGCTACAGTTGTCGATGGATCTTACCATGATGTTGACTCCAATGAAATGGCGTTCAAAATCGCAGGTTCCATGGCACTTAAAGCAGCTAAAGAAAAATGTAAACCGGTTCTTCTTGAGCCAATCATGAAGGTTGAAGTTACTGTACCAGAAGAGTACATGGGCGATGTTATGGGTGACCTTAACTCCCGTCGTGGACGTATTGAAGGTATGGATAACCGTCATGGCGCGCAAATCATCCGTGCTAAGGTGCCTTTGTCCGAAATGTTTGGATATTCCACAACACTTCGTTCGAGAACACAAGGCCGTGGTGTTTACTCCATGGAACTTTCACATTATGAAGAAGTACCTAAGTCCATTGCAGAAGAAATTATTGCAAAAGGCAAAGGCGCTTAATATAAAACTATTAGTCACTCTAAGGAGGAATCGTTTAAAATGGCAAAGGCTAAATTTGAACGTAACAAACCGCATGTTAACATCGGTACTATCGGTCACGTTGACCATGGTAAAACAACTTTGACAGCTGCTATTACAACTGTATTGTCCAAAAGATACGGTGGAGCTGCAGTAGCATTCGACCAAATCGATAAAGCACCAGAAGAGCGCGAGCGCGGTATCACAATCTCCACAGCTCACGTTGAGTACGAAACACCTAACCGTCACTACGCACACGTTGACTGCCCAGGACATGCTGACTATGTTAAAAACATGATCACTGGTGCTGCTCAAATGGACGGAGCGATCCTGGTTGTATCCGCAGCTGACGGCCCAATGCCGCAAACTCGTGAGCACATCCTTCTTTCCCGTCAAGTAGGCGTACCTTACATCGTAGTATTCCTTAACAAATGTGATATGGTTGAAGACGAAGAGTTGCTTGAATTGGTTGAGATGGAAGTTCGCGACCTTCTTAACGAATATGAGTTCCCAGGCGATGATACTCCAATCATCCGCGGTGCAGCTCGTGAAGCTCTTCAAAACCCAGATGGTCCTTGGGCTGACAAAATCATCGAGTTGTTCGAGCAAGTTGATACTTACATCCCAACTCCTGAGCGTCAAACTGACAAGCCTTTCCTTATGCCAGTTGAGGATGTATTCTCAATCACTGGTCGTGGAACAGTTGCAACTGGTCGTGTTGAGCGTGGTACTGTTAAAGTACAAGAAGAAGTTGAAATCGTTGGTATCGCTGAAGAAACTCGTAAATGCATCGTAACTGGTGTAGAGATGTTCCGCAAATTGCTTGATTCCGCTCAAGCTGGTGACAACATTGGAGCATTGCTTCGTGGTGTAGACCGTAAAGATATCGAGCGTGGACAAGTTCTTGCGAAACCAGGTTCAGTTAAACCACACACGAACTTCACAGCACAAATCTACGTTCTAACTAAAGAAGAGGGTGGCCGTCATAAGCCTTTCTTCACAGGTTACCGTCCACAGTTCTACTTCCGTACAACTGACGTAACGGGTATCATCTCCCTTCCAGAAGGTACAGAGATGGTTATGCCTGGTGATAACATCACAGTTACTGTCGAACTGATCAACCCAATCGCAATCGAAGAAGGAACACGCTTCGCGATTCGTGAAGGCGGACGTACAGTTGGTGCGGGCGCGGTTGCAACAATTCAAAAGTAGTACCTATATATAGAAGAAACACTCATCGTTTAGGCGATGGGTGTTTTTTTATGCATATGCCTAAAATTTCGCTTGCTTTTCGTTTTCAAATTTTATATAATATAAAACGTTGGTCTGTGACGTTGCGATGATGCGAAAGGTTGCCGACACACCTGGCCCCTTTGCCATGGGGAAGGATGTTGGAGAATTTTCGCGGAGTATGTCCGATACTAAATTGGGCGATAGAAGGAGGGACTTATATGGCAAAGCAAAAAATTCGTATCCGTTTGAAAGCTTATGATCACAGAATTATTGATCAATCAGCTGAGAAAATCGTGGAAACTGCCAAGCGTTCCGGTGCAGGTGTATCCGGTCCGATTCCGCTTCCGACAGAGAAGCAAATCATCACGATTCTTCGTGCGGTGCACAAGTACAAGGATTCGCGTGAGCAATTCGAAATGCGTACGCATAAGCGTCTTATCGATATTGTGAATCCAACACCACAAACAGTTGATGCTTTGATGCGTCTAGACTTACCGTCTGGCGTTGACATCGAGATCAAACTGTAAAACAACTATAGAATGAACGTTTAGGAAGGAAATGAGGTGTCAACGATGAAAGGTATCTTAGGAAAAAAACTTGGGATGACACAGTTGTTTACTCCGGAGGGTAATGTAGTTCCGGTAACTGTCATTCAAGCGGGACCATGTGTGGTACTGCAAAAGAAAGATGTGGATAACGACGGATATGAGTCAATCCAAATCGGTTTTGATGATGTGAAAGCTAGCAGAATCATTAAACCAGAGCTTGGCCATGCGAAAAAAGCAGGGGCAACGCCTAAGCGCTACGTTAAAGAAATTCGTGGCATTCAGTTGGGTGACTATGAAGTTGGTCAAGAACTGAAAGCAGATCTGTTTACAGAGGGCGAATTCGTTGATGTAACGGGTACTTCCAAAGGTAAAGGTTTCCAAGGTAACATCAAAAGACATAACCAATCCACAGGCCCGATGGCTCACGGATCACGTTATCACCGCGGACCGGGTTCCATGGGTTCCATTCAAGCAAACCGCGTTCCTAAAGGTAAGAAATTGCCAGGGCACATGGGTAACGAAACAGTAACTTTGCAAAACCTGCAAATCATTAAAGTAGATGCTGAACGTAATGTATTGCTAGTTAAAGGTTCCATTCCGGGCCCTAAAAACAGCTACGTTAGCGTGAAGTCTGCTGTGAAAAAGTAAGAAAGGAGGAAGACAGATGCCAAAAGTAGCTTTATATAATGTAACAGGTGCTCAGGTAGGAGAAGTTGAACTGTCTGACGTTGTTTTCGGAATTGAGCCTCACGTTCACGCGATTCACGAAGCTGTTCTTTTGCAACAAGCAGCTGTGCGTCAAGGGACACACAAAACAAAAGGTCGTTCGGAAGTTCGCGGCGGTGGTCGTAAACCTTGGAAACAAAAAGGTACAGGTCGTGCGCGTCAAGGTAGTATTCGTGCTCCACAGTGGAAAGGCGGCGGTACCGTATTCGGACCGACACCTCGCAGCTATGGTTTCAAATTACCTAGAAAAGTTCGTCGCTTAGCGATCAAATCCGCTTTGTCCTCGAAACTTATCGATAACAACTTGATCGTATTGGATCAGCTTCAATTGAACGCTCCAAAAACGAAAGACTTCGTAGCTATTTTGAACAACCTGAAAGTAGACCGTAAAGTATTAGTTGTAGGCGTTGCTAACGACTCCAATGTTGCTTTATCTGCTCGTAATATTCCAGGTGTGAAATTTGTTGCTGCTGATGGAGTTAATGTTCTTGATGTCATGTTGTATGACAAATTGATCATTACACAAGAAGCTGTACAGAAAGTTGAGGAGGTGCTTGCACAATGAAAAATCCACGCGACATTATCAAGCGCCCGATCATCACTGAGCGTACAAGCGACCTAATGGCTAACAAAAAGTATGTTTTTGAAGTGGATCTTCGCGCTAACAAAACAGAAATTAAACAAGCTATTGAAGCTATTTTCAAAGTAAAAGTTACAAATGTAAACACATTGAGAATGCCAGCTAAGCCTAAACGTTATGGCAAACACTCTGGTTACACTTCCATTTGGAAGAAAGCTATCGTGTCCCTAAGCGCAGAAAGCAAAGAATTGGAATTCTTTGAATCGGTATAACCCATTTCTTGAAGTAAGGAGGAAATCAGAGTGCCAATTAAAAAATATAAACCAACCTCACCAGCTCGACGTGCGATGTCGGTTTCTACTTTTGAAGAAATCACAACATCAACACCGGAGAAATCATTGCTTGCTCCTTTGTTCAAGCATGCTGGTCGTAACAACCAAGGTAAAATTACGGTTCGTCACCATGGTGGTGGACACAAACGTAAATACCGTATCATCGATTTTAAACGTACTAAAGATGGAATACCAGGACGCGTTGCTACAGTTGAGTACGATCCTAACCGTTCCGCAAACATCGCATTGATTCATTATGCAGATGGCGAGAAAAAATACATCATCGCTCCTAAAGGTCTTAAAGTGGACGATCGTATCGTTTCTGGACCACAAGCAGATATCAAAGTAGGTAACGCTCTTCCATTGGAAAACATTCCAGTTGGTACAGTTATCCACAACATCGAGTTGAAGCCTGGTAAAGGTGCACAATTAGTGCGCGCTGCCGGTACGGAAGCTCAACTTCTTGGTAAAGAAGAAACTTACGTAACCATTCGCCTTTCATCTGGTGAAGTTCGTAAAGTACTTAAAGTTTGCCGCGCAACAATCGGCTCTGTTGGTAACGAAGATCACGAGCTAGTGAAAATCGGTAAAGCAGGACGTAATCGTTGGAAAGGCAATCGTCCACAAGTTCGTGGGGTTGTTATGAACCCGAATGATCACCCACACGGTGGTGGTGAAGGACGCGCACCAATCGGACGTAAATCACCTATGTCACCATGGGGTAAACCGACGCTTGGTTTCAAAACTCGTAAAAAAGGCAAAGCATCCGATAAATACATTGTACGTCGCCGTACGAAGTAATCACGATAAAGTGAATCGAATAAATGTTTCAATTTATCACGGATATATGAATTCTCTTGAGGTTCAAGGAAGGGAGGAACACCCATGGGTCGCAGCTTAAAGAAGGGTCCATTTATTGATGGATACTTACTGAAAAAAGTAGAAGACTTGAACACTTCCAGCAAAAAACTGGTTATCAAAACGTGGTCCCGTCGTTCTACGATTTACCCGCAATTCGTTGGTCACACTTTCGGAGTATATGATGGAAGAAAACACGTGCCTGTGTATGTAACCGAAGATATGGTTGGACACAAGCTTGGTGAATTTGCACCAACTCGTACTTACAAAGGTCATGATGACGACAAGAAAACCGGAAAACGTTAATTTCATTTTTAACCGAGAGGAGGTACTACCATGCAAGCTAAAGCAATATTGAACCACGCTCGGATTGCTCCTCGTAAAGCAAAGCTAGTTGTTGACTTGATTCGGGGAAAAGCGGTAGGCGAAGCGATTGCGATTCTGCGTCACACACCTAAAGCAGCTTCTCCAATCCTGGAGAAACTATTGAATTCCGCAATTGCCAATGCAGAGCATAACTATTCATTAGATCCTAATAAATTAGTGGTATCTGAGACGTTTGTTAACCAAGGACCTACAATGAAAAGGTTCCAACAACGTGCAATGGGCCGCGCTAGCGCGATCAAAAAACGTACCAGCCACATCACAATCGTGGTATCTGAAAAATAAGGAGGGATAACGTGTGGGTCAGAAAGTAAACCCGGTAGGCTTTAGAATTGGTATTATTCGTGATTGGGAGTCCAAATGGTTCGCAGAGAAAGATTTCGGAACTCTGTTGCTTGAAGACGTCAAAATCCGCGAATACTTAAAAAATAAACTTAAAGACTCAGCAGTTTCCCATATCGATATCGAGCGCGCGGCTAACCGTGTGAACGTTACGATTCATACTGCTAAACCAGGAATGGTTATTGGTAAAGGCGGAGCTGAAGTTGAAGTTATTCGCAACTACATCGCTGGTATGTCCAATAAAAAAGTTCACATCAACATTTCTGAAATCAAAAGCCCAGATCTTGATGCAATTCTCGTAGCTGAAGCTATCGCACTTCAATTGGAACGTCGTGTTTCATTCCGTCGTGCTATGAAACAAGCTATGCAAAGAACTATGAGATCCGGCGCTAAAGGTATTAAAGTAGCAACTAGCGGACGTCTTGGCGGTGCTGAGATTGCTCGTACGGAAGGATATAGCGAAGGAACAGTTCCACTTCATACGCTTCGTGCGGATATCGACTATGGTACTGCAGAAGCAGCCACTACTTATGGACGTATCGGTGTAAAAGTATGGATTTATCGTGGAGAAGTGCTTCCGCCAGCTAAGAAAAAGGCTCAGCCGGAAGGAGGAATTTAAATCATGTTAGTACCTAAACGTGTAAAACACCGTAAAGAACACCGCGGTAACATGAAAGGTCGCGCTAAAGGCGGAACGGAAGTAGCTTTTGGCGAATATGGTCTGCAAGCGGTAGAACCGGCTTGGGTATCCAACCGTCAAATCGAAGCAGCACGTATTGCCATGACACGTTACATCAAACGTGGCGGTAAAGTTTGGATTAAAATCTTCCCAGCTAAACCAGTTACACAAAAACCGCTTGAAGTCCGTATGGGTAGTGGTAAAGGTAACGTTGAGAAATGGGTAGCGGTAGTAAAACCGGGTAAAATTTTGTTTGAACTTGCTGGTGTAAGTGAAGAGGTCGCTCGTGAAGCGATGCGTCTTGCTGCTCACAAGCTTCCAATCAAAACGAAATTCGTGAAAAGAGAAGAAGTAGGCGGTGAAGCAAATGAAGGGTAGTGAATTCCGGAACTTAACCACTGCTGAAATTGAGCAAAAAGTTAATGGTTTTAAAGAAGAACTCTTTAACCTCCGTTTTCAACTAGCTACTGGTCAATTGGACAACCCGACTCAAATTCGTGATTTGCGTAAAGAGATCGCTCGTGCCAAGACTATTTTGCGTGAAAGAGAATTGGGGATTGGGTAACCAAATCTAGAAGGGAGGGTTCCTTAGATGGCTGAACGTAACGATCGTAAGGTACTGATCGGTAAAGTTGTCAGCGATAAAATGGATAAAACCATTGTTGTTGCTGTCGAAACTTACAAAAAACATGATCTCTATCACAAGAGAATCAAATATACGAAAAAGTTCAAAGCGCATGACGAAAACAACCAAGCTAAAATCGGTGACACTGTGAAAATCAGTGAAACTAGACCGTTATCCAAAGATAAAAGCTGGAGACTGGTTGAAATTACTGAAGTTGGCGTTGTTATCTAATAATCGAGACATGAACCCCGAAAGGAGGGAATACGATGATTCAACCATTTACTCGTTTGGCTGTCGCTGACAACTCAGGTGCGAAACAATTAATGTGTATCCGCGTTTTGGGTGGTACTGGTCGTCGCGTTGGTCACATTGGTGATTTGATCGTCTGTTCAGTAAAAGAAGCAACACCAGGTGGCGTTGTCAAAAAAGGTGACGTTGTTAAAGCAGTTATCGTTCGTACGAAGAGCGGTGCTCGCCGTAAAGACGGATCATATATCTCATTTGATGAGAATGCGGCTGTTATCGTGAAAGAAGATAAAAGTCCACGTGGTACACGTATCTTTGGACCAGTTGCACGCGAACTTCGTGACAGAGACTTCATGAAGATCGTATCCTTGGCTCCAGAAGTTATCTAAGAACAGTTACGATGTTTGTTTTCCTAACGGGAAACCTCAGGAGGTGTAGAAGCTAATGCCAAGATTAAAAAAGAGATTAGAATCTCATAACAATAAACTGCACGTGAAAAAAGACGATACGGTTTTTGTAATCACTGGTAAAGACAAAGGTAAGAAGGGTCGCGTTATCGCTGCTTATCCTCGTCAAAACCGTGTGCTTGTAGAAGGTGTAAACATGGTTAAGAAACATGCGAAACCATCTCAACAAAATCCACAAGGCGGTATCTTGAATCAAGAAGCTGCAATCCACGTTTCTAACGTGATGCTAATTGATCCTAAGAGCGGCAAACCTACTCGCGTAGGATACAAAGTATTGGATAACGGAACGAAAGTTCGTATCGCGAAAAAATCCGGCGAAGTTATCGACTAATACAAACAAGCATGGAAAGGAGGCAAATGAGTCATGGCAGTAAGAATGAAAGATCGTTACTTGAACGAAATTACTCCAGCGTTAATTCAGAAGTTTAACTACACAACAGTCATGCAAGTTCCTAAAATCGAGAAAATCGTTATCAACATGGGTGTTGGTGAGGCTGTATCGAACTCCAAAGTACTTGACACTGCTGTAGAAGATCTTCAAAAAATTGCTGGTCAAAAACCAGTTGTAACAAAATCCAAAAAAGCGATCGCGGGTTTCAAACTTCGTGAAAATATGCCAATCGGCGTGAAAGTAACTCTTCGCGGCGAACGCATGTATCATTTCTTGGATAAACTTTTCAACGTATCACTTCCACGTGTACGTGACTTCCGTGGTATTTCCAACAAGGCTTTTGACGGCCGTGGAAACTACACACTTGGTCTGAAAGAACAACTCATTTTCCCAGAGATTGAGTATGATAAAGTTGATAAAGTTCGTGGTATGGATATTGTTATCGTTACAACGGCTAAGTCCGACGAGGAAGCTCGCGAGCTTTTAACACAACTCGGAGCGCCTTTCGTTAAATAGGTTACCAGTCGTACCTATCAGGAGGTGTTATATTAAGTGGCAAAAACTTCGATGAAAGTCAAACAGCAACGTACCCCGAAGTTTAAAGTGCAAGCATACACACGTTGTGAGCGCTGCGGACGTCCGCATTCAGTGCTTCGCAAGTTCAAAATTTGTCGGATTTGTTTCCGCGAATTAGCACACAAAGGTCAGATTCCTGGCGTTAAAAAAGCAAGCTGGTAATCACCCTATTTTCGGGAAGGAGGTTTACACAAAATGGTCATGTCAGATCCAATTGCAGATATGCTAACTCGCATTCGTAATGCGAATATCGTACGTCATGAAACAGTTGAAATTCCTGCATCAAAAGTGAAGAGGGAAATCGCTGAAATCCTTAAAAAAGAAGGATTTATCCGTGACGCTGAGTACGTTGAAGATAGCAAACAAGGTATCATCCGTTTGTTCCTGAAATACGGTTCAAACAATGAACGTGTTATCTCCGGTTTGAAAAGAATTAGCAAACCAGGTCTACGCGTTTATACAAAATCACAAGAAATCCCTCGTGTATTGGGCGGATTAGGGATTGCCATCATCTCCACATCTAAAGGAGTTATGACGGATAAAGATGCTCGTCAATCCAAAGCTGGCGGAGAGGTTATCTGCTACGTTTGGTAATACAATTGTAATTGAATGGAGGTGCAAACATGTCTCGTATTGGTCGTAAGCCAATCACCATTCCAAGTGGTGTAAATGTAACACTAGACAATACTCAAATCACGGTTAAAGGCCCTAAAGGTTCTTTGTCCCGTGAACTTCATAAAGATATGAAAGTAAATGTTCTAGAAAACGAGATTTCCGTTGAGCGTCCTTCCGATAACAAGCTCCACCGTTCCCTGCATGGTACAACACGTAGTGTTGTTGCCAACATGGTAAGTGGCGTAACGGAAGGTTTCACGAAATCTTTGGATCTAGTTGGCGTTGGTTACCGTGCTAACAAGAGCGGCGACAAATTGGTTCTCAACGTTGGGTACTCCCATCCAGTTGAAATCAATCCTGAAAACGGAATTGAGTTCGATGTTCCTACGAACACGAAGATCATCGTTAAAGGTATTGATAAAGAATTAGTAGGCGCTATGGCAGCTAAAGTTCGTTCCGTACGTGAACCAGAGCCGTATAAAGGTAAAGGTATCAAGTATGAAGGCGAACGCATTCTTCGTAAAGAAGGTAAAGCTGGTAAGAAGAAATAAGATCGTTAGATCGCGGGTAATAGCTAAGAGTTTTCTTGTGAAAACTTGCTACGTAAGCATAAGCCTCGCATCATAAGATGATGAAAGGAGTGTAAGTATAGATGATTACTAAAAGCGATAAAAATAAAGCTCGTTTGAAAAGACATCTTCGTGTTCGTAAGAAAATCGAAGGTACTACTGTTCGTCCGCGCTTGAACATATTCCGCTCTTCCAAGCACATGTATGCTCAACTTATCGATGATACAACGGGTGTTACAATCGTTGCTGCATCGACTCAAGATAAAGAACTGAAAAGTGAAATTGGTAATGGCGGTAACGTTGAAGCTGCTCGTAAAGTTGGCGCATTAATCGCTCAACGCGCGAAAGAAAAAGGTTTAGACAAAGTGGTTTTTGACCGCGGTGGATACCTTTATCATGGACGTGTTCAAGCATTAGCTGACGCAGCTCGTGAAGCTGGACTTGAATTCTAGGAAAAACATATATAAGGAGGTAAAAGACTTGCGTGTAGATCCTAATACTTTAGAGCTAACAGAAAAAGTTGTTAATATTAATCGCGTAGCTAAAGTAGTAAAAGGCGGACGTCGTTTCAGCTTCAGCGCACTTGTTGTCGTTGGCGATGGCAATGGCTGGGTTGGCGCAGGAATCGGTAAAGCTTCCGAAGTTCCTGATGCAATCCGCAAAGGTATTGAAGATGCGAAAAAGAACTTGATTCATGTTCCTATCGTAGGCACTTCGATTCCTCACCTTGTAACAGGTAAGTTTGGTGCAGGACGCGTTCTGCTAAAACCAGCTTCCCAAGGTACAGGAGTTATCGCAGGCGGACCAGTTCGTGCAGTTCTTGAACTTGCTGGTATCGGCGATATCTTGACAAAATCCCTTGGTTCATCGAACTCCATGAACATGGTTAACGCAACGCTTGAAGGCTTAAGCCGCTTGAAAAAAGCGGAAGAAGTTGCAAAGCTTCGCGGTAAAACAGTTCAAGAGCTATTAGGTTAGGAGGGGTAAACATGGCGAAACAATTACAAATTACCCTAAAACGCAGCCTGATTGGCCGCCCTGAAACACAACGCGTTACAGTGAAAACACTTGGTCTTCGCAAGATGCACCAAACAGTTCTTCACCAAGATAATGCTGCGATCAGAGGCATGGTTAATCAAGTGAGCCATTTGGTAGAAGTTAAAGAAATCGAAGCATAGTAGCAAGATATTAAGATCTAGAGGAGGTGTGCAACGATGAAGTTACATGAGCTAAGTTCTGCTACTGGTTCTCGTCACACTCGTAAACGTGTTGGCCGTGGTACAAGTAGCGGCATGGGTAAAACATCAACTCGCGGACATAAAGGTCAAAACGCACGTTCCGGTGGAGGCGTTCGTCCTGGATTCGAGGGTGGACAAAACCCGTTATACCGTCGTTTACCTAAGCGTGGTTTCACGAATCGTTTCCGTACGGAATACGCAATCGTAAACCTTGAAGATTTGAACAATTTCGCAGCTGGTACCGAAGTTACTCCACAAGTATTAATGGAGACTGGTATTGTTAAAGCTCCTAAAGATGGTATCAAGATTTTAGGAAACGGTGAAATCACAGTAAAATTAACCGTTAAAGCGAATAAGTTCTCTCAATCAGCAATTGAGAAAATCCAAGCTGCCGGCGGTCAAACCGAGGTGATTTAATGTTTAATACCATAGCCAACATCTTCAAAGTAGAAGATTTACGCAGAAGAATTTTATTTACGCTCATCTTGCTAATCGTCTACCGCTTAGGTGCCTTTATTCCAGTGCCTAACATAAATACGGCTGTCCTGAAACTTCAAGACCAAGCGAATCAGAGTGATGTCTTTGGTTTGCTTAACACGTTTTCAGGTGGTGCGCTCTTCCAATTCTCCCTCTTCGCGATGGGAATTACGCCTTACATCACGGCTTCTATCATAGTTCAGCTTTTGTCCATGGATGTTATTCCACGCTTTGCGCAATGGGCAAAAGAAGGTGATGTTGGAAGAAAGAAAATGACACAAGTTACTCGTTACGGTACGATTATTCTAGGTGTGATTCAAGCCTTTGGACTTTCAATAGGGTTTAACCGTTTGTATAGCGGTCTTGTGATTGATCCAGGTGTTGCAACCTTTGCTCTAATCGCTCTCGTATTGACAGCTGGAACAGCTTTCTTGATGTGGCTCGGTGAGCAAATCACGGAATATGGGATTGGAAACGGTATTTCCATTATCATCTTTGCAGGTATCGTCGCGGCGATTCCTACAAGCATACAGCAAATTTACAAATCACTTTTTGCGACCGAAGGAGCTTTGTTCCTGAATATCGTGAAACTGATCATTATTGCTTTGGTTGTTATACTGATTATTGCCGGGGTCATATTCGTGCAGCAAGGTGTCCGTAAGATACCTGTACAATATGCGAAACGGGTAGTTGGTCGTAAAATGTATGGTGGTCAAACCACTCACATTCCTCTTAAAGTGAATGCGGCTGGTGTAATCCCTGTAATCTTTGCACTATCGTTATTGATGTTCCCTCCTACCATTGCTAGTTACTGGAGAGGTAATGTTGTTGCAGAATGGATAATTAACAATTTAAGTATTAACCAAACTGCTCCATTAGCGATTGTACTTTATGTACTGCTGATTATTGGATTCACATACTTTTATACCTTCGTACAAATTAATCCAGTTCAAATGGCTGATCAGATGAAGAAAAATGGTGGCTACATACCAGGTATTAGACCCGGTAAGACAACATCGACTTATCTGACTCGCGTAATGACTAGAATTACTCTTTCTGGAGCTTTGTTTCTCTCAGCGATCTCAATTCTTCCAATGCTTTTTGGAGGACTTGCCGGTTTGCCTAGTTCGGTTCGGATTGGTGGTACATCTTTACTTATCGTAGTAGGCGTTGGTCTTGAGACGATGAAACAAATCGAGAGCCAATTGATTAAGCGTCATTACAAAGGATTTATCAATAAATAGCTAATAGGTTCTGATGGGGCAATATCTGCGACATCGGCACCTATTGTGCTGTTCGTAATGCCGAGTGCGATGGGAGGTTTTAAGTGTGAACGTAATTTTTATGGGGCCTCCTGGTGCAGGCAAAGGCACGCAAGCTGAAAAAATCGTTAACGAATTTCAAATTCCTCATATCTCAACTGGAGATGCTTTTCGCTTGGCGATGAGTCAAGGTACACCACTTGGTGTTGAAGCCAAAGGTTATGTGGATAAGGGACTACTGGTTCCAGATGAAATAACGAACGGTATTGTGAGAGAGCGTCTTGCCCAACCGGATTGCGATAAAGGATTTTTGCTTGACGGGTTCCCTAGAACAGTTGCACAAGCAGATGCGTTATCTGAAATCGTAGATTCATTAGGTAAGAAGATTGAGGTTGTTATCAATCTTTCCGTTGATCGCAGTTTCTTGCTTGCAAGACTAACTGGTCGAAGAATTTGTAAATCCTGTGGTTCTACGTATCATGTAATCTTCAACCCACCAAAGCAAGAAGGCGTATGCGATAAATGTTCGGGTGAGTTGTACCAACGATCTGATGATACGGAAGAGAAAGTCGGAACTCGTTTGGATGAATACATCAATAAAACGGCTCCGCTGCTGGATTACTACCAAAAGAGGGAATTATTGCGTGAGGTTAACGGGGAACAAGACATTCATGCGGTAACCGAACAAATTAGCTCACTGCTACGAGGTCTAGCGTAATGATCATTTGTAAGTCCGAGGTTGAACTAGACCTAATGCGAGAAGCTGGTCGTATCGTAGCCGAAACGCACCGCTTATTGGCAAGGGCGATTCGTCCGAACATTACAACGAAAGAACTTGATCAGATCGCAGAGGAATTCATTCGCAGTCAGGGAGCGATTCCATCTTTTAAAGGCTACAACGGTTTTCCTGGAAGCATTTGTGCTTCAGTCAACGAAGAATTAGTTCATGGTATTCCTGGTCCTAGAAAGCTGGCTGAGGGCGATATTATCAGTATAGATATTGGTGCTCAGTATAAAGGTTATCATGGAGATTCTGCTTGGACGTATCCTGTCGGTGAAATTTCTGAAACAGCTAGACGTTTGTTAGCTGTAACAGAACAATCACTTTATCGAGGCATAGCAGAAGCTAAACCAGATGCTAGACTCTACACGTTGTCGCATGCAATCCAAACTTGTATTGAAGACGCAGGCTTCTCCGTGGTTATAGAGTATGTCGGTCACGGTATCGGAACGGATCTTCACGAAGAGCCACAAATTCCGAATTATGGTGTACCTGACAAAGGTCCTCGTCTCAAACCAGGCATGGTCCTAGCCATTGAACCGATGGTGGTCGTTGGCGAAAGATTTGTCCAAACACTCGAAGACGATTGGACCGTAGTCACTGCGGATCGGACCCTATGTGCTCATTTTGAACATACGATTGCAATTACGGCAGCCGGTTATGAAATATTAACTTTGCCTAGATCGTAGGTGATGATGAATGGATAGCAAGATTCCGAAGGTGGGTCAAATCGTAAAGGTGCTTCGCGGTCGAGATCCCGGAGAATATGCGGTCGTGATTGGAATTGTCGATCATCGCTTTGTCTGGCTTGCCGACGGTGATCATCGCAAATTCGATCAGCCGAAGAAGAAGAACCTGAATCATCTTCAGTTACAAGAAACGATTAGCAGTGAAGTGGAGTCAAGCATTAGGGAAACAGGTCGTGTTACTAATGGAAAGTTGCGCTTCGCAATTGCCAAATTCGTTGAACTTATGCAAGATGAAGCACAAGAGAAAGGAGAATGACTGTGGCCAAAGAAGATGTAATTGAAGTAGAAGGTACAGTGATTGAACCTCTTCCGAATGCAATGTTTAAGGTTGAATTGGAAAATGGTCATAAAATCCTAGCCCATGTATCCGGTAAAATCAGAATGCACTTTATCCGCATTTTGCCTGGAGATAAGGTTACCGTAGAATTATCGCCTTATGATTTAACGAGAGGCCGTATAACCTACCGTTTTAAATAAATGTTCGGCTTACATGTAAGTTACTCTCTCAAGGCGTATGCTTACGAAGCAAGTTTTCTAACCGAAAACGCAACATGGTTGCTTACGATGATAAGGAGGGCTTAAAAATGAAAGTTAGACCGTCAGTAAAACCGATTTGCGAAAAATGCAAAGTTATTCGCCGTAAAGGTAATATCATGGTTATTTGTGAAAATCCTAAGCACAAACAAAAACAAGGTTAAAAGGAGGTGCAATCTGTAGATGGCACGTTTAGCTGGAGTTGACTTACCTCGTGACAAACGAGTTGTAATCGCGTTGACTTACATTTTCGGTATCGGCACTACAACTGCTCAGAAAATCATTGCTTCCACAGGTATCGACGCTAGTACTCGCGTTCGTGACTTGACTGAAGATGAAGTGAGCAAGATCCGTGATGTAATTGACAAAACCCTTAAAGTAGAAGGCGACCTTCGCCGCGAAATTTCCCTAAACATCAAACGTCTAATCGAAATCGGATCCTACCGTGGTCTTCGTCACCGCCGTGGTCTTCCTGTTCGTGGACAACGTACTAAAACTAATGCTCGTACACGTAAAGGTCCTCGTCGTACAGTAGCTAATAAGAAGAAATAATAAAGGGGGTTAGAGCTAATGGCAAAACCTAAAAAAGTCGTCCGTACGAAACGTCGTGACCGGAAAAATATTGAGAGCGGTGTAGCACACATCCGTTCAACATTTAACAACACGATCGTAACGATCACGGATCCGCATGGTAACGCAATTTCTTGGGCAAGTTCAGGAAACCTTGGATTCAAAGGTTCCCGTAAAAGTACTCCTTTCGCGGCGCAAATGGCAGCTGAAAAAGCAGCTAAAGCAGCTATGGAGCACGGCTTGAAAACTGTTGAAGTAATGGTTAAAGGTCCAGGAGCTGGCCGCGAAGCAGCAATTCGTTCTTTGCAAGCAGCTGGTCTTGAAGTAAACCTGATTAAAGACGTGACTCCGGTTCCTCATAATGGCTGCCGTCCTCCAAAACGTCGTCGCGTATAATTCAGGATCACTTTGTAGTATAATTATTCCAAAATCGTGAATAATGGTTTGAAGGATAGGAATACTATGAAATTTTCAGGCGAAGTATCCAGAGGGAAACGACGTATTGAATGGAGGGTACATTTCATGATCGAAATCGAAAAGCCAAAAATAGAAACCGTAGCATTAAGTGAAGATGGCGCTTATGGTAGATTTATCATCGAGCCGTTGGAGCGTGGCTATGGTACAACCTTAGGTAACTCACTACGTCGTATCTTACTGTCCTCTTTACCGGGGGCAGCAGTAACCTCTGTCCAAATCGATGGCGTTTTGCATGAGTTTTCAACGATTCCTGGCGTGCTTGAGGATGTAACGGAAATTATCCTCAACTTGAAAGGCTTATCGTTGAAAATTCACTCCGATGAGGAGAAAGTGCTTGAAATTGATGCAGAAGGAGAAGGTAATATTACCGCGGCTGATATCCGTGGTGATAGCGATGTGGAGATTCTTAACCCGGATTTGCATATTGCAACCTTGTCTCCCGACGCACGTCTTCACATGAGGATTCATGCGGGCAGAGGACGCGGTTACGTCCAATCGGACAAAAATAAGCATGAAGAACAACCAATTGGTGTGATTCCAATTGATTCGATCTACACGCCTATTACCCGAGTAAACTATTCTATTGAGAATACTCGCGTCGGCCAAGTGACTAACTATGATAAGTTGACCCTCGAAGTGTGGACTGATGGAAGTATTCGACCAGAAGAAGCAGTGAGCTTGGGTGCCAAAATCTTAACTGAACATCTGAACTTGTTCGTCGGTTTGACGGATGAAGCGAAAGATGCTGAGATTATGGTAGAGAAGGAAGAAGATAAGAAAGAGAAAGTTCTAGAGATGACTATCGAGGAACTTGATCTATCTGTTCGTTCTTACAACTGTCTCAAGCGTGCAGGGATTAACACCGTACAAGAGCTGATTACCAAAACAGAAGAAGACATGATGAAAGTTCGGAACTTAGGCCGCAAATCACTTGAAGAAGTTCAAGAGAAGCTCGAAGAGCTGGGTTTGGGACTACGTACTGAGGAATAATCTTGTCAGAAGGAGGTTAATTCAATGAACTACAGAAAGTTGAACCGCGATTCCAGTAATCGTAAAGCATTATTCCGTGATCTGGTTACAGATCTGTTCATACATGAACGCATCCAAACTACAGAAGCAAAAGCAAAAGAAATTCGTTCCATCGCTGAGAAGTTAATCACTCTTGCGAAGCGCGGAGATCTTCATGCACGCCGTCAGGTTGCTGCTTTTGTTCGTAGAGAAGCTGCAGACGAGAATCAAGATGCGATTCAAAAACTGTTCTCCGATTTGGCTACTCGTTACTCCGAGCGTCCAGGTGGATACACACGTATCCTTAAACTGGGACCACGCCGCGGTGACGCAGCACCAATGGTTTACCTAGAGCTAGTAGATCGCGCATAAAGACGGATGGGAAAGGGTGGACGGAATCGTTAGATTCTGGTGAAGCCCTTTTTTTGCAGTCTTAGCACGCTCTCTAGAAGTGAATTTAGCTAAGGCTAATCACTTAAGATAGGAAGGATGACTCATGGAGGATCAAGCCTTGAGAAATCTACGTTTTACTATAAGT
The DNA here is from genome assembly GCF_000422905.1 of Paenibacillus alginolyticus DSM 5050 = NBRC 15375. Classification (GTDB taxonomy): domain Bacteria; phylum Bacillota; class Bacilli; order Paenibacillales; family NBRC-103111; genus Paenibacillus_E; species Paenibacillus_E alginolyticus. The sequence continues at coordinate 9,952 of NZ_AUGY01000049.1, read as the reverse complement.
TACGATGGAACGGCTTATTCAGGTTTTCAGATTCAGCCTAAAGCAGATACGATTCAATACCGTTTAGAGCAGGCTGTTTTCATGTTGACTGGTGAGAGGGTGAAAGTCATCTCATCCGGGCGTACAGATGCCGGTGTACACGCGAAAGCCCAAGTTATTAATTTCAGTACGAATTCTAAGATACCAGTGGAACGTTGGTGTTTAGCTCTCAATGCTAGACTCCCCAGAGATATCGTCGCACATACCGCGGAAGAAGTCCTTCCTTCCTTTCATTCTCGCAAAGCCGCGAAACGCAAAACATATTGCTTTTCAATTCGCTCGGCGCGCTTCCCTGATGTCTTTCACCGCAACTATGAATACCATCATCCTACGCATTTGAATGTGGAAGCCATGAGAGAGGCGCTCCCTTGCTTGCTAGGTGAGCATGATTTTACTTCGTTTTGTACGGTGAGAACAGATAAGGAAGTAAAGGTGAGAACCCTCTATGAGGTTCGTCTGGAGACGGAAGCTGACGAGTTATCTACGACGGGGAACATCGCCCGGGTCCGTTTAATCGTAACGGGTAATGGTTTCCTTTATAACATGGTTAGGATCATCGCAGGAACGCTGATTCAGATTGGAGAAGGTAAGAGACCTAGCAGTGATATGCAGCGGATTCTCGAAGCTAGAGACCGATCTCAGGCGGGTCCTACGGCCGAAGCTATGGGTTTAACGTTATGGAGAGTCGACTATTAAATAGCCTAAAACACTACTTGCTTCTTACGGATGTTTCGTGTAAAATATAACTTGGCGTTTCGTGATCGGCTACCCCACAGCCCCTGATCACAAATGGCCGTCAACCATCCATCATTTATGTAAATAACAATAATAATTATGTATTGAGATATATTTCTAGGAGGATTAAGCATGCGCACCACATATATGGCTAAGCCAAATGAAGTTGAGCGTAAATGGTACATTGTTGACGCTGCAGGCCAAACACTTGGCCGTCTTGCAAGTGAAGTTGCTAGCATTATCCGCGGTAAGCACAAACCGGAGTTCACTCCACACGTAGATACTGGCGATTTCGTTGTTGTTATCAATGCTTCCCAAATTAAGCTAACAGGTAAGAAAATGCAAAACAAAATGTACTACCGTCACTCTTTATACCAAGGTGGTTTAAAAGTGACTTCTGCTCAGGATTTGCTGAACAGCAAACCTGATCGCATGATCGAGTTTGCCGTACACGGTATGCTTCCTAAGAACCGTCTTGGCGACAGCTTGAAAACTAAGCTTAAAGTCTACGGTGGAGCAGAGCACCCGCACCAAGCACAACTACCAGAAGTCTGGAATCTTCGCGGTTAATATAAGGAGGAACGTTTCGTGGCACAAGTTCAATATTATGGAACGGGTCGTCGTAAACACTCGGTAGCGCGCGTGCGCTTAGTACCGGGTGAAGGACGCATCATTATCAATAAACGTGATCTAGATGAGTATTTCGGTCTAGAAACGTTGAAACTGATCGTTAAACAACCATTGACATTAACTGAGACTGTCGGTAAATACGATGTTCTAGTTCTTGCAAATGGTGGTGGAATCAGCGGACAAGCTGGAGCAATTCGTCACGGGATTTCCCGTGCATTGTTGAAAGCTGATCCGGAATACCGTGGATCCTTGAAAAAAGCAGGATTCTTAACACGTGATTCCCGTATGAAAGAGCGTAAAAAATATGGATTGAAAGCCGCTCGTCGCGCACCTCAATTCTCCAAACGTTAAGATCTTGCGCCTATGGCGCTCAGAAAAACCTTTTCAGTATTCACTGGAAAGGTTTTTTTCTTTAATCATTACATGGTTTTACTTGTTTTGTTGAAAAGTATTCTCGTTTCGACGTGCGGGAAAGCGATTTTGTAAAGAATAGTTAGAAAATCAGCGAAGTTAATACCAAAATGATAAAAAGCCATTGACAGAAGAAAGATCTCAGTTATAATTGACTTATAAATCATACGATATCACTCGGAATTAAATAAGCGGAGGTAATATTATGAATCTTTTTGAAAAAGAAGCGTTTGTTACGAAAGCTGCTGAAGAATTTGAAAATCAATCAGCGCAAGCAGTTTTGAAATTAGCGGTTGAAACATATGCTAGCTTGACGCTGGCGTGCAGTTTCGGTGCTGAGGATGTTGTGCTCGTTGACATGCTCCAAAAGATTAGTCCAAATGTAGATATTTTTTACTTGGATACAAATGTGCATTTCCCAGAAACTTATGAAACGAGAGATCGCCTAGAACAGCATTATGGCACTAAATTCGTACAGGTATTGCCAAAGCTTACGCTTGATGAGCAGGCTGAGAAATATGGCGATGAGCTATGGAAAAGCGATGCAAACCAATGCTGCAACATTCGTAAAGTGGATCCACTAACGGACGTTCTTAAAAACTATGACGCATGGATCACAGGAATTCGCCGCGACCAAGCGCCTACTCGTGCAAATGCGAAAAAAGTGGAATACGATGTGAAATTCGGTCTTATTAAGTTTAATCCACTTGCAAGTTGGACTTCCGAAGATGTATGGAATTACATTCGCGAGAACGATGTCATTTACAACCCGCTGCATGACCGCAATTACCCAAGTATAGGCTGCACACACTGCACACGCCAAGTGGCAGAAGGTGAAGATCCGCGTGCTGGTCGTTGGGCAAACATCGAGAAAACGGAATGCGGACTTCATAAATAAGAAGCGAAATGATGGAGGTGCTAGTAGATGCCTACGATCAAACCGCATGGCGGCGAATTAATCAATCGATTGGTTCCCGCAGAACAAAGAGAAGAGCTGCTCAAACGCGCGGCGTCTTTGAAACAAATCCGGGTAAATTCTTGGACGATTTCTGATCTGGATCTTATTGCAGTAGGAGCTTTCTCACCGCTTACCGGTTTTATGGATGAGGAAAACTACAACTCTGTAGTTGAAACTATGCGTCTGACGCATGGAACAGTATGGAGCATTCCAATTACGCTGTCCATTGCTCCTGATTTTGCAGCTACCATCACGATCGGAGAGCAAGTAGCGCTTGTTGGCGATGAGGATAACATTGTTTATGCTATTTTAGACACCACAAGTATCTACAAAGTTGATCAAACGAATGAAGCAGTTAAAGTCTTCAAAACGGATGACATGGCTCACCCAGGCGCAGATAAACTCTTCTCGCGTTCTTCTACGAATATCGGAGGCCCTATCCAACTGCTTAACCGACCAAAACCTAAGAAATTTGAAGAGTTTTACTTCGACCCGTCCGAAACACGCCGCATTTTTGCGGAAAATGGGTGGAAAACTGTTGTTGGTTTTCAAACGCGTAACCCAGTCCACCGAGCTCATGAATACATTCAAAAGTCGGCCATGGAAATCGTGGATGCCCTTTTCCTTAATCCGCTTGTTGGTGAGACGAAATCCGATGATATATCTGCAGATGTACGTATGAAAAGTTACTTGGTACTGCTCGAGAACTACTATCCGAAGGATCGGACTTTCTTAGGTGTATATCCGGCTGCTATGCGTTATGCAGGTCCTCGTGAGGCGATTTTGCACGCTATTGTGCGTAGAAACTATGGTTGTACGCATTTCATCGTAGGACGCGACCACGCGGGTGTTGGCGATTATTACGGCACATATGAAGCACAAGAGATTTTCAGTAATTTTACAGCAGAAGAAATCGGGATTACTCCATTGTTCTTTGAACACAGTTTCTTTTGTACCAAATGTGGCAATATGGCATCTAGTAAAACTTGTCCTCATGATAAGTCCCACCATATGCATCTGTCTGGCACGAAGGTTCGTGGATTGCTTAGAGACGGTCAATGCCCGCCTCCTGAGTTTACTCGTCCTGAAGTTGCACAGGTTCTTATTGAAGGTCTAAGAGACCCTGAATATCAAGTTTAAGTAAGGTATATTTGTCCACCCTGTCCCATATAGATGATACAGAGTCTATGGGGAACAGAGGTGGATTTTTTTATGCGCAAAAGGAAGAAGAGGCTGGTCGTTTGGCTAACTTTTAACAGTAGTCTTAAGCTTGTTCTCTCGACCTTGCTGGTTGGACTTGTCGTTTTCATCTATGCCTATGAGCTGCCGGCAACGAGTACTTGGTCGGATTGGACTTTACCTTTGTCAGGTAAAACAATTGCTCTGGATGCTGGTCATGGTGGACCTGATGGTGGAGCAGCCAGTAAGGAAGGAGTTGTTGAGAAAGATATCAATTTAGCGATCACACTTCATATTCGCGATTATTTGCAGCAGGCGGGTGCGATAGTCATTATGACAAGGGAAACGGATACCGACTTGGCTGAATCCGGCACGAAGGGATATAGTAAAAGAAAGACGCAAGATCTCCACAACCGAGCCGATCTCATCAATGAGAATAATGCGGATATGTTTCTTAGTGTGCATTTAAACAGCATACCTTCTCAGAAATGGAGAGGCGCACAAACGTTCTATTATCCGAATAATCCGAATAACCCTAATTTAGCTGCACTCATTCAATCGGAGTTAAAGAAGAACTTAGAGAATACGGATCGTGTTGCCAAACAGGCGGACAAGACTGTTTACTTATTGAAAACGTTGAAAATTCCGAGCGCACTTGTAGAAGTGGGTTTCCTATCAAATCCAGAAGAAGCAAGACTTCTTGCAAATGAGAAATATCAGAAGATGGTGGCAGCATCTGTCTATCAAGGGATCTTAAGATTTTATGCGGGGGAAAAAGTGGGTTCTTAATCAAAATGTGTTATAATTAAAGCCACAATTACAATGTCCGAATAAAGGTATGGTGTGGCTATGATAAATAAAGAACAACTATTAGAAGCGTTACAACCTCTTGTGGAACCTCATTACAATAAAAGCGTTGTGGAACTTAATTTAGTTAGAGATGTCATGTTTAAAGATAATAACGTATCTTTAAGCTTAATTGTCACGACCGAGGATGAGGCGTTCAAAGAGAAAGCAAAGGTTTATATTCAGCAAACTTTAGAAAAATTGGGTATAGCGCAAGTACATATTCGCTTCAGACTCATGACTGATTATGAGCGTAATCAAATTAAAGATGCGGTTCAACCGGCTGCAGAGAAGAAAACTCAACCTATTCAACCGCCAATCGAACAACCTATTTTGGGAGAAGCCTCTACAGTTGAATTTATAGCTGTTGCAAGTGGCAAGGGTGGTGTGGGTAAATCAACTGTGACTGTTAACTTAGCCGTTGCCTTAGCCCGCCAAGGGAAAAAAGTAGGAATCATCGATGCTGATATATATGGTTTCAGTATCCCCGATATGATGGGCATAGAAGAACAGCCGAAGCTTGTCGATAATGTCATTATGCCAGTTGAGAAATTTGGTGTAAAAGTAATCTCTATGGGCTTCTTTGTTCAAGATAACGCGCCTGTCGTTTGGCGTGGTCCTATGCTGGGGAAAATGCTTCGCAATTTCTTCAATGAAGTTAATTGGGGAGATGTTGAATACATCCTTCTGGATCTTCCTCCGGGAACGGGAGATGTAGCGCTAGATGTACATCAGCTCATCCCGCAAAGTAAAGAAGTGATTGTGACAACACCACATGCCACAGCGGCTTTTGTAGCTGCTAGAGCAGGTGCGATGGCCATTCAAACTAACCATGAAATTCTAGGTATTGTCGAGAACATGTCCTATTATGAATGTAAAGATGGCAGCATAGATTACGTATTCGGTAAGGGCGGCGGTGCTAGACTTGCGGACGATTTGCATAGTGAATTATTAGCGCAGATTCCGCTTGGAGCACCTGACAATCACGTCTCGGAAATCGATTATTCACCATCTGTTTACAAGTCAGACTCTAAAGCTGGACAAATCTATTTGGACATGGCTGCGAGCATCATTACTAAATTAGAGCAATAGATATAAAAGGGCATACGGAGAAATCCGTGTGCCCTTTTAATTTCATATTTAAGAATCTGAAGAGCTGAAGTCATCCTTTTTCTTTCCGCTGTCTTGCTTTTGGGAGTCTCCCGAATCACTTTTCTGATCTTTCTTTTTGTCTCCTCCACTGCTGTCTCCGCCGCTATCTCCACTGCTATCTGATTTACCACCGCTATCTCCGCCCTTTTGTTGAGCACTTTTAGCTGTAGGCATTTGATCGGGTTTACTTTGTTGTGCTATAGCTGCCTTTAGAAGGTCAACAAGATGTGAGCGGAACAAAGGACTCTGGATCGATTCTTCCATGACTGTCATCATTTGCTGGCGGTATGCGGCAGTTTTCATGACATCCAGCATCATCTTTTCATAATCAGGGTTTTTCATAACATCAATGAGTGATTTTTGATATTGCGGGTCTTTTAAAAGCTCTTTGAACATCTGTTTGGTCTCTGTGTGGATTGACTTAGCAAAATCACCGGCAAATTTAGGGTCTTTCATCATATCCGTGAGGAACGCGTTATTCTCTTTTGCTGTGAGTACATCCTTAACTGCCATCTGCAGCTGCAAAGATTCATTTGCAGACAAAAGTTTGATTTGAGATTGTCCAGCTACACCGGTGGCTCCTACATCACCATTCATTATACTGCGGTTTGCTGCACTGATTGCTTTCTTCCCATCCTCTGACTTCAAGATATCAAGAATCATGGTCTTTTGTTCTTTATACGTGTTAGCTTGAGATTGACCTTGACCTTTTGATGAACTATCTGATCCACACGAAGCGAGAAGTAAAGCGATAGAAATGAGTGGTAGGACTTGCAGCTTTCTCAGATTTGTTATGGACATAAAAGCATGCTCCCTTCCCTAGCTTAATAGTTGTTAGTATGTGTGGTTCGGGATAGATTATAAGGGTTATTCATTGGCTTTTTATCGTAAACGTTGGTACAATTAACAATTAGAGTTGAAGTATGGAGGTAATTGATCTTGACGCTGCGGAAGTGGTTTCACTTATTTTGGACAACACTGTTATTAGGAATGATTGTATCTATAGGGATTGGACTCATCTTACAATATTCCGACAAAGAATTTTCAGTTATGGGGCTCTCGGCAGTAGGATTTAACGTTTTAAATATGCTGCTTGGTGGTGCGACAATAAGCGTTCTGAGCCAAATGGGCTTTTTTGCCTATCTGATAGTCAGGTTTATTGCTGCGGGTATCATCCGATCCAAGACGGTATGGGATCTTCTGCAATTGGCTGTCGTCATTGTTGTCTTGTTTGACCTCGTTTATTTGAGAATGACTAATTTTGAGGGTACAGGATCCGTTTTGAGTTACACCGTTTTGCCAGTAATCATATTGGTAATTTCCATAGCAGTTGCTTATTGGAAGGTAAAGATGACGAATAGGAATGCTTTTATCCCAACGCTGTTCTTTATGTGCGCTGTTTCGGTTCTTGAAGCCGTACCTGCATTAAAGCTAGATAACGCAGCTTCAAGTCTTTTTATGTTGGCTCCGTTACTTGTTTGTAATGCATGGCAAATTTTGATTCTACATAAAATATTGGATAACAAAAAGAGCTAATATAATTAGCTCTTTTTTGAATCTGAGATCAGCTCATTAATTAATATGTTTCATTGCTTGGTCTTCAACTGGTTTGGTCTCCACCTGGGTTTGTTTGATTAGCTCACTAACCGTAACGAATTCGTATCCTTTAGCTCTTAACTGCTCAATGATAACTGGTAAGGCCTCGTGTGTTTGTTGAGACGAATCGCTGGCATGCAGTAACACAATATCGCCTGGATGCGCTTTGGTTACTACACGGTTAATGATGGTATCAACACCTTTGTTTAACCAGTCTTGAGAGTCAGTGTCCCATTGGATAACCGAATATCCCAAATCATCTGCAATTCGAAGCACTCGTTTGTCAAAGTCACCGTTAGGAAGGCGGATTAGGTTCGGTTCTTTTCCGATCAATTCCGTTAAAATGCCATGGGCTGTAGTAATTTGTTTGCGTATTTCTTCATCACTTAGCGTACTATAATTATCGTGTTTGTTGCCATGGCTTCCAATTTCGAAACCATCCTTTTTGATATGTTCCACAATCTCTGGGTGGCTTTTGCTCCACGGAGAGGATAGGAAGAAGGTTGCATTCTTCACACCTTTTTCCTTGAGAATATTCAAAATAGGTTCTGCACGCTTCTCGCCCCATGAAATATCAAAGGTCAGGGCAATGACTTTTCTTTCGGTCTGCACGCTATAGATAGCGGAGGGCTCTGCAGTGGAAAATACGGAAACATTGCTTTGTTCCGAATAAACAATAGCAGCAGCGAACACAATGGCAAGCGCGATAAATACATATTGTTTAAACTTACGAGCATTTACAACGAAAAAGTAGTTCATGAATAGCTTGTACCTCCTCTAAGCCTTACATACGGGCAAGGCTTGTATACTCTTTTGTAAATAATGTATGCTCGTACACAGTACTTATGCTTCCGAAATTGGAGGGAACCAAAATGAGATTTCGACCATTGTTCCAACATTTTAAAGAAATGAAACATTACTTCATCGTTGTCGTTTTAGTTTTTGGGTTTAGTCTTTATCTAGGTTGGGTGAATTCAGCGCAATTTTCACACTTTTTAGAAGGTCAGATGCAAGGGCTTAAATCATTAAGTCAATCCCTAAGTAATAAGGAAAATCCCCAACTATGGTTTTTTATTTTCATCTTTCTAAATAATGCCATTAAGTCTGTGGTCATTATCTTTCTTGGCCTATTACTTGGCGTTCTGCCACTTTTTATGTTGATTGCTAATGGGATGATACTCGGATATGTACTGTCCTTACAAACGCATGAAAGCACACTGTCCATTGTTCTGAGGGGAATTCTTCCGCATGGTATCATAGAGATTCCGGTCATTTTAATTGCCTGTGCATATGGACTTAAATTAGGTATGTTAGTTTGGAAGTCAGGAGCACAGATTTTTGTACCTGATAAATATAAAACAGCTCGTGCGGAGCTTATTAAAACACTCCATCTAACAAAGCCATTAATCGTATCTATCGTAATACTGCTGCTCTTTGCTGCAATTATTGAAAGTACACTTACATACTGGTTGGTGCATCTGTAAAATATTTTCAAAAGTTTTGTCATAAAAATGGCAAAATCTGAGCATAACAGTAAAACGGTAAGGAGAGCGGATCGCATAAAGGTCGGCTCTTCTTTGAATCAAACTGTAAGTGCCATAAATCTCTACAGTCGAGAGGGGTTTGGATGGATGTATGCTCGGATTCTTGTTCAATGATCGGGAATGCAGAGAGTTGGATTATGTACTTCGTAAAGAATTAGATGAAATGTTGTTCGATCTCAATGACAAAAGAATTGATCAAGAGATTAAAGGGGCCATAGAATCCAGATATAAAGTGATCTTCCGGATGTATGCTCGCATAGCGACGCCAAAGGAAATATCAAAGTATGCAAGAAACCGTAACTATCAAGCGCAAAAAAAATAGAGGGTAAGTGCTTGACTTACCCTCTCATCCTATGGTATTTTATAACTCGCCCCTTCGAAAAGAAGAATAACAAGTTGATTGTGAAGATGAGGTTTTACTAATTCTTCAAAAAAATACTTGCAATCATCTAGGTCGATGTGGTATATTAAAAAAGTCGCCGCTAAACGGATGGCGAAGAAATAAGAGAGAATATTGATCTTTGAAAACTGAACAACGAGTGAGTAAGCACGAACGAGAAATCGTTCAAAAGAGATTGCAAAATCTCGCTAGCAACGCAAATGAGCAATTAAGCTTTCAAATAGTTTTACTATTATGGAGAGTTTGATCCTGGCTCAGGACGAACGCTGGCGGCGTGCCTAATACATGCAAGTCGAGCGGGTTTACCCTTCGGGGTAAGCTAGCGGCGGACGGGTGAGTAACACGTAGGTAACCTGCCTATAAGATCGGGATAACTATCGGAAACGATAGCTAAGACCGGATAACTGGTTTTCTCGCATGAGAGAATTATGAAACACGGAGCAATCTGTGGCTTATAGATGG
>NZ_AUGY01000048.1 GCF_000422905.1 Paenibacillus alginolyticus DSM 5050 = NBRC 15375 | reverse complement strand
GAATCTATTTCTATGATAGCTGGTCTAACTTTGTAAATGCTGTCTTTCGCCCGCCAAGTAGAACTTCAAAGGGTCGACAGAAGACGAGCAAGACAAAAGAACGGCTAAGTTCACAGCGCATCATAGTGAGAGAATAGCGGAGACACAAGAATAAAATGTAAATTAATGGTAAAAACGCGTCATTTTCTGTAGTCTTTACTTTTTTGGCTTGTACCCAAAAAACGAAATGGTAATAAATACAAGATATTAAACAAATTGTATTTAGACATACAGCCCTTCTAATCATGTCAGCTATTTTGCATCGGTAATGTATTGAATACAACAATTCCCGCATCTACGTAAGAGTTGTCAGTCACACTCGTATGCCTTGTAATAGATAAGGGTTAGGCTCCGACTAGCCTAACCCTTAAAAATCCAATAATGCCCAACGCCTCCAAGGGTAGTATGGCATTTCCATACTACCCTTTTTATCTGCCTGCTGGCATTAGTCACAACCGTGAGAATTGATCTAATGCCTCATCTTTCTTCTTGCTTCTAGCTCCTTCTTCAACGCATGTTCAACAGATTCTGCTAAGATATCGAATTTCTCTGCAACGGTGTACGTCAGGATCTTCCCACAATGGATGCAGCGCTGCATTTGAAGTTCTGTGACTTTCGAACAATTGGTGCATTTAATCATCGTATGTAGACCACCTTTGAAAATAACATACCTCTATTATACACATATACATCAAAAAGCCACCTATTTACCTTCCCAAGCTGATCCGATATTGGTTCGTCGTATTTTCAAGCGAACTATGAAGCAAATACATGCCGAAGATGAGAACATCGCCTGCATCAAACGTTGTTGTAGCCCATTTTATCGCGACTTTGTGCATGTATAATCGTACATTTTCAAATGTGTGTAAAAGAAATGACTGCTTGCATGAAAAATTCCAATATTTTATGATTGTTCAAAAAAATAAAAGAGCCGAATGGATCGTTCTCATCCACTCAGCTCTTAGGGTTTATTTTACAATAATTTGTATAACGTCACTTACCGTCGTTCCATTTCCATTTATAAACTCACAACGATATTGATAAATGCCAGGAGCCTTTCCCGAAATTCGTGTAATTGCCGATTGGGCATTTGGTGTTTGTGAAGATAAAGATTGCGTTTCAATAAGTTCGCCATTTTCATATAATCGATATTGTGCTGCGTTCGTGCCCCACCACATATTAGCAGTAATGGTATAGGTCCCATCTTGATCCCAGTTGTCGCTGGACAACACAGGTTTGCCAGGATTCGCATCAACCACGGTGACGGTGTGTGGATCACATGAAGTCGTTCCATACAAATTCGATAACACACATGTATACACATAGGTTCCGTTTGGCTTACCTTGAATAGGAATAATGGAAGTCTGGGCTGCTGGTGATGCATCGGCCAGTGACTTCGTTTGGATCAATTGGCCATTCTCGTACAACTTATATAGTGAGCCATTGTTTCCCCACCACATATTCATCGTAACCTCATAATTGCCATCATGTAAGCCTGTCGCAACACCACTATTATTCGAAAGTGTCGGTTTACCCGGCACCCCATTTGCAAGCAGTGCCGGACTGACGGAATGCCGTTCGAACTTGACTGCATCAGCCCTCGTATAGATCATATCGGCAGGAAGCGTTGGCGGATCTACCGTTGTCGGAGTCTCCCTGGTTAAACGAACATACTCGCTGCCGTCTCCTGTAAAGTCGAACGTTCCAAGATTAACCCAACCCGACGAGCCGACTGTCGCATCGATATATGTGATCTCGGTAACCGACTGATGCTTCACTTCCACTTTGACATGATTATCGTTTGCCGTCGTATGGACGAGCTTGTAAATGGAGACCGTATATCTCCCCTCTGGAAACTGGGCCTTCCAAGTCGCCGATGATCCTTGAACCGTAGAGTAACGGGACTTAACACCAATTTTGTATCCGGCTAAATTGCTTTGGCTCCAAGACCCTTCCGTTGCGTATAACCCGGTCGTATTCGTGCTGTCGACAATAACCGTCAGGTCTCTGATCGTTATGGTCAAAGACGGTGTTGTTAAAGTCACTCCGTCAATCGTTACAGTGGCCCACACCGCGATATGATCCGTGGCCCCATCGAGGCCTTGAAGGGTCAACAAACCGCTGCTGTCCACTGCAGCCAGATCGGTTCTGTCAACGAAATACTGCACATTTGCATGTGTCAGATCACCGATCAGACCGTTGTCCAAATAGCCAGTTACGCTCAGCTGAGCACCTTGAGTCATCTGCAGTTCGTCCCGATCCGACAGGATGGTCACCGACGCCAACGGCGGAATCCTATTCGGGTCCACCCACATCATCGCATCGGCAACTACCCGTGACTTGTTGGCCTTGTTGGTTAATTCGACATACCCGCTATCGCCTGCTGCAAAAGGGTAAGCTCCCAAGAACACCCACGTTCCATTGGCCGTTGTCTCATCAACGGTAACCGTCTCGGAACCCCCGCTATAATAGACGGTAAAAGAGGCATTGGTTGCCCAATTTTCACTCGTGGCGGTGATTTGCGGAAGCTTGTAATACACGCTATAAGTAACACTTTCCGGCAGCTCCGGCCGCCAGAGAATCTTGCTTGTCGCTGTGCCAGCAGTCGATTTTGCATAAACATAGTTATCATAGTAATAGTCATTAGCCGTTGTATCTCGTATCCAGACGCCTTCCGTTTCCGCCTCCGTATTATCGACAATGATGGATGACCCCTGCTGCCACTCCGGTTGGATCGGCGTTACCGTTACCTGATCAGGCAGATATAGCGTTCGCTTGCGGGTCTGTTTTCCGTCCGATTCCACATAATAAGTGAAGGTTTGGGATAAATCGTTGACCCGTATCGACCATTCCATCGGATAGATCGTATCTGGAACTGTTGTGTACGTGGCCCCGCCATCCAAGGAGTAATGGATCGTCGCTGGTTTCGTCGTTTTTGCCTCCACATAAGCATCGTAAGACGTTTCGTCGGGCTTGACGATTAGCATGCCTTTAACAGCATCTATTGGACTGTGGACATCGAAGAAATAGCTTGCATCCGATGTATCGGCAGTTCTAATCTGGTGCAGCGGCACATCAATGCCCAGTCCCTCCACAATGATTGCTGTTATTCCCTTGCTTGAAACCGTGGCCTGAATGATTCCGCCTCTCATAACCGCTTGCTCTGGTGTGCCATTATCGCGGATGATGGTTACGGTATAATCTTGCGCCGGATTAAACCCGATCATTTGCGCATTCAATTCGATTGGAGTCTGTACTTCAGCAGTCGATTCGTTGCTTAATCCGATGTAGAACTTATTTCCGCTCTCCCCTGTTATCCAGTTCAATTGCGGATGGTTGGTCTGGATAATCCCTTTGGGCATCCAGAGCCAAACGTTCGAATTGCCGTAGAATTGACCTGGTTTATTCCCATAGAGGTGATATTTGAACCATAAAAAATTAGTTTCGAATACAGAAGGGAATGTAATACTCCCATTAGATTTCAGCGATTGTTCGCTGATCAGATAATCCATCGTTTGCCCGAGCTGCGCCGGCATATGGTGATAATAGATGGATGTAGCCCCGCTCGGACCTTCCAGAGGAAAATCCGGTTCAAGTTGACTAATGGCGAAGCCTTTATAGTAATAACCTGGATAGCTGGAATATCGTCCGATGACCGCATTATGAGCGATATCCTGCAGCAGGTTGTCGCCTGTGTAGAGTGACAATCTCAGCATGAATGGAGCCTCCTGCGCATTCATCCGATAATAGCCGGTTGTACTTCCCGCTTCAAACGTCAACCCGTTGGGTGAAACAAGCCAACTGTCTGCTTGTACGCCCCCGGCTACATCTTCTGGGAGCTTGCTCCTAGGATAATTGTATTTACCGCTTGCCGGCCAATGGAATAACTCCGCGTAATTATACGTTTCCGGCTGCGGAATCGTAACGGTGCCTCCAGGAACCGGACGAGCAACTAACATGGTGGCGTACTGTTTGGCTTCCTTGTACGCGGCATTCAAGTATTTGGGATCTTTCGTTTCTTCGTAAAGCTCCAAGATCTCCATCCATAGCTTGCTATAATAATAAATAAACTCATTTTTACTCACATTCACGGATTCCGGGGTATCGATATTCTGAGCGATATAGCTGTCGGCTGCATCCTTGGCAGCTTGTAAATATTGCACATCCCCCGTCATACGATACATCATCAGAGGCTGGATGACAGGACCCCGATCTTTCTGATCAGGATTGCGCACAAGGTACTCTTGCTGCCCTAGCGCTTGAATTCCCGCCGAAGTGCGCATCATTTGATTGACAGCAGCTACGCTTGAAACATCGAACGGCAAGGTTGCCATTTTCCATAATGACGGCACGCCGTATACGGGCTTCTGCGTCGGCGACCAACCGATACCATTTCGCGATACACCGTACTGGATGGACGGCAGCGCTCTCGTATCATAAAGCTGGTCGTCTCCGGTCAAGTAGTAAGCCCCCAGAAGAACCGCATTCGATGTTGTTCGAACGCTATCCTCGTTCTCGATGTCAATGAAGCCCTTGGCTCGGTTCCACCACCCGCTGGGCGACGGAACATAATTAACAGTGTCGTCACTCTGAGGCTCAATTTTGAGCAGATCGATCATATTGAACATCGCATCTGTAAGCGACTGATCGGCGACATTTTCCCGGTATGCCGAATAACCGTATTCACTGCGAAGAATATCCCCGTAGGCCTCATACAGACTGCTGCTTTGAGCGATTAGCCCCATATGAAACTGATACGTGCTTTCCGCGGTCATTTGCGAATAAGTTCCTAGTTGAGGAGCATACAGGATCGGCTGCACGCTGCCTTCGTTGTTGACAAGACTCATCCCCAGCCGTTGTTTCGTAACGCCTCCCGTCGGTTCAAATTCGACCGGAAGCTCTTCCGATGGTACAAATACGCCATACGTCAAAGCGTTCCCCGCGCCGTCATTCTTTTCAACCAGACTCATCGGAGCGCTCAGCTCTCTTAAGCTTGTTGATTCCACTGAACCTACCATTTTGGCATGCGATCTGAAACCATTTAACACTTCATTGATGCCAGAGATTTGCTCTGTTGTGAAAGACTGATAGCCGATCACATAATTGCCGTTCCGACGAGGTGTAAAAGCAAAGGAAACATCAGGTTTGTCCCCTGACATGGACCAGTTCACTTGTAAATCGTAATCGCTTCCATGCAATGAATCGGTTAATACGGCAGTATGGCTATCAGGGAAATGGATCCCGTCGAATGTAATCCAGCGTTTGTTCATCGTATCGTAGTAATTGGTTCGACTTCCCGCATTCCCATCCAATAAAACCCATTGTTCTTCAAGTCTTTCCGTCACATTATTGATTGGCACCCAGTTCCCCGTATCCGAGTCCTTGTAGAACAGATCACGAACGATGGATTTGCCTCCATCCCAAGTAGCTTCATAGAAAGTCGCCTTATAGTTTGCGTTTTCGATGCTGCCTTTTTCCGTATAACTGAGATTCGCCAATGTGCGGCTGCGCAGCGGAGGCAACGGCGGAGCTTGCTGCCGGATATTTCCTTCGAACTTGACGCTATCTGCCCGCGTAATGATGGTGCCTGTCGTAGGTTGCGTTCGAGTCAGCCTGACAAATTCAGTATCATTACCACTGAAATAATACTCCCCCAAATCAACCCATCCGGCAGATGGGCCCGACGAGGGCCTGAGATCCATAAACATGACATCCGTAATCCCATTGTGCACAATTTCGATTTTTACATTACTATCTGCTTTATCCGCCCAATTAAGCTTGTAGAACGATATTCTCGCCGTTCCTGCTTCCAACCGCGGATTCCATGTGATGCTTCTTCCGACAGCATCCGTATATTTGGAACTGGAATTATTGTATCCCTTCACTCCCGCACTTGTGGTCCAATAAGGAGCGGAGTACCCGTTATTCGCGTTATCCACATCGCTTGTAACGACATCATCAATCGTGATGCTTCCATCATCAATGATGATCGTCTTATGAGGCTCTTTCTGCCGAATATTCCCTTCGAACTTGACCGCGTCAGCACGCGTAAGTATCGTGCTAGTGGTGCTGGTAGACCGAGTCAATTTAACGAATTCTTCACCAACCCCGGAGAAATAGTACTCTCCCAAATCTACCCATCCCGCAGGCGCCCCGAATGAAGGCCGCAGATCCATAAATCGTACATCCGTCATTCCGTTATGAACGATTTCTATTTTTACATTACTATCCGCTTTGTCCTCCCAGTTAAGCTTGTAGAACGATATTCTCGCCGTTCCTGCTGCCAAACGTGGATTCCACGATATAGTTCTGCCTACTGTACTCGTATATTGGGAACTGGAATTATTATACCCCTTCACCCCGGTACTTGTGGTCCAATTGGGAGCCGAGTATCCGTTATTCGCGTTATCCGCATCAGGGGTGACGACACCATCGATCGTGATGCTCCCGTCATCGATGATGATTGTCTTAAAAGGGAAGGTCTCCGCATTAGCGGTCCTTATCCCGAATAGGCTTAAAGGAACTATCATCGTCATGATGAGAACGATTAAGAAGAACAGCTTACTTTTTATCATAAAACTCACATCCTTTCCATGATTTGCTTTCAAACAATACGGATTTCAACGTATGGAATGTTCGAATCATTCTGATAACGCTTTCAAAATAAAAACCAACCTCCTTTTTTCGAATTGTTGTGACGCAGCTATTATCCGTATCGGTCCGACTAGTCCCTACGTCTTTTTTTATCTTAGCATGTCATATAACTGTAAAATTTCTTTAATTTCAAGAATTTCTTATAAGATTTTATGTCAAAAAAGAAACCTACGTCGTATTGGACCGCTCAACTGCAGTCAGATACGATGTAGGTCTTGCGATGGGAACAATGCCGATTTGATCAATTATAATGGCGGCTGTACCAGCAACAACCTCCCAAGCTGAATCACCGTTTGCTTGTACCAATCCGGATGCTGCCGTACATGCTCCAAACTTCGTTCATTGCCACTTGCCTCAAACACTGCCACTTTATTTGTCATCTCGGCATCGATTTCGAAGTGAATTGTATGTTTCCCATTCGGAAGTTCCGGCAAGAAAACATACTGATTCCGATTATGATCGTTAAATGGCGTGAATCGATCGATGAGGAAAGGTTCCCCGCCATCCACCGTTACTTTCAATCTGCCGGAATCGGGTCCCCCGATATCGAACAGCCCGATGTGAGTGCCTATGAACTCCACCTTGATAGACTCCCCCGGATCGACCGCTCGCCATAGGCCGGGAAACAACCAATTGTACTCGCGGACCAAATCTGAATCATCGGAAGTCATATAGGTCCACCCTGCCGAAAAATTGGCAAGGCCATCCAACGGCAGCATGGCGGCGTATTCCCAAGGATTGGCCGGGACCAACGGCTCCTGAGGTAAGTTATGTTCAACCCTCCCCAAGTGTCCTCGAAGTTCACGAATCTTCTCAAACGACCGGGTGATCGTATCTGTGTAAATCTGGTGTCCTTCGGGAATTGTCGGATGGATCGAATCATGCGTAAAAACAATGGCTCCGGGAATGGACTTGTCTGCCCCTGAGGTAAAAATGAGCTTTCCCTCCGACACCAAATGACTGACCGCTACGCCCAGATGAATCGAAGGAATACCGTAATAATCGGCCACATCCTCCTGCATAAGAGCTCCCTTCTGATATTCCCCAGACTGAAATCCGACCACATCCCGCTCCTTCAACGTATAAACAAACAGGATATCAGTATAACGACTCCGTTTGCGGATTTGACGGACGATTCCTTCGATCCGCGCTTTGGACTCAGGAACTCCGCCGTCGTTACCGACAAATTCGACAAACACCAGGTCCGGCTGATGCCGCAGCACGTCCGTCTCCAAACGAGCACAGCCCAAATCCGATCCAGTCCCGTCAATGCCAGCATTCACAGAGCGGATATCCGCCTTGGGATATTGCTCACGAAGCCATTCCGCTGTCATTACACGGTATCCTTCAGAACGGGTATTACTACCGCCGAAATAGACTATTGTCACCGTGTCCTCATTTTCCAACTTTTGAATTACATTTGGAAGGCCTTCCCTAGGAAATAATTCCTTCATCGTCACTTCACCTAACCTCACTTATCTTTTTTAGGAGCATACAACTAACATGGTAGTCCTTTTTCTCTGCGTTTTTTTACATGATTTCGAGAAAAATTCATACATTTTTTTGCCCCCTAGACCAACAAAGAGAGTGGCAACTAATTGCCACTCTCTTCCTTTTTCTACTTGATTAAGCCTGCTTCTTTAAACTGCTTGGTTGCTGTGTCCTTATATTTCTGCATGTCAAACTTGGTATCCAACGTTTTGAGGAAATTATCCCAGTTGGAAAGAGGGTCTTTGCCCGTCATAAATTTGACCAAGCTTTCATTAATGAAACGTTGGCGGTCAGCTGCCAATGTATCGCTCGGGTCTGCAGTCAATAAATTCCCGGGCAAAGTAGGCGCCACATATTTCTGATTGTTCGTAAAAGCTTCTGCCGTCTTCGGATTCTGGAAGCTGAAGTACTCGGCATCATCGCCACGACGCGGCATTCTATAATGATCAACCCATAGGTACTTTTCTTTCATTTCCTTGGATAATTCGGAGGTTTTATTTTTGACCTTTCCCTCCACTACATCCCAATGAATCCCTTTAATGCCGTATGCGAAATTCGGATATGCTTCTTTGTCCGTAAAGAGATATTCCAACATAGACAAGATCCGAATGATTTTGTCCTTGTCCGCTTTCTTGGAAATGGCCCATGAATTGCCTTGGAACGATTTTCTCTCCACGATTTGATCGCCGTAAGGCCCTTTCATTGGAGGAATGACGATCCATTCCGGCACCTCTCCGCCGATTTCTTTCATTTTCTGCTGGGCATCCGGTTCCAGTCTGCGGGCATCTCTTATCATGAAGCCAACTTTACCTTTAAATAACTTTTGGTCCAACAAATCGGGCGTATTCATCGTCACCCAGTCTGGATCTACAACTTTAGCTTCCATCATTTTATTGATGTAAGCGAGCGCTTCTTTCATTTTTGGATCGATAAACAGGAACACTGGTTTATTGTCTTTCACTTCAATGGCTGAGGGAGGATTAACGCCAAACATCCACATCAAACTATCGAAGCCGTAGGTTTGCAGATTGCCTTCTTTATTCATACCGCCTATGAAACCGTACGTATCGTTCTTGCCGTTTCCGTCCGGGTCTTTCTCCGTAAAGGCCTTCATCACTTCGAACAGCTCGTCAGGGGTTGTCGGCACTTTCATATTCAGCTTTTTGAGCCAATCGTTGCGGATGAAGAAGCTTCGACTGATACCGTTTACATTATCATAACCTGGAACTGCAATGGTTTTTCCTAGATATGACATCGCATCCCAGGAGTCTTTACCAAAACGTTTTTTCAATTCGGGAAATTGATCCAAGTACGGTGTCAAATCCGCAAGAACGCCTTGGTCATAATATTGTGCGAGATCAGCCCGGCTCTTCAAGAAGAGCAAATCTGGAATATCACCGCCAGCAATGAGCGTATTTAATTTGGTTGTTGCTTGCCCTGATTGAGGAATCATCATATCCAAGTCGATATTCACTGCTTTTTCCAACATTTGGCGTTGGATATCTTCTTCACGGGGAGGAAGCGGAGCAGCAGCGTTGAAAGTGCCTTGGTTAAACATCGAGATTTTCATTTTGGTTGCAAACTTGTTGGGCTGGCCTTGAGAACTGCTCGAAGCTGTCGGTATAACTTCATTTTTTTCCCCACATCCTGACAATACCGCTCCTAAACCTACTATTGCTGTCAGAATAGTAAATGAAATCTTTTTACGCTGCATATTGACCTCTCCTTTTGCTTATATATTATCACGGTTTTCCCGCAACAACCTAGGTTGGAATGCCTTTTAACCTTTAACCGATCCCATGAGCACACCTTTAGTAAAATGCTTTTGCATAAACGGGTAAACGATCAAAATCGGAACCGTAGTCACGACTACAGCAGCCATTTGCACAGCGAACGTGCTAACGGTTCCGGAATTGGCGAGTGAATCAGCACTTTGTGTTGCGACGTTAAGCAGGATGTTTCGCAAGATAACTTGTAGAGGCATTAAGTTGGAATCATTAATATAAACAATAGCATCGAAATAACTGTTCCAGTGCCCGACTGCGTAAAATAAGGAAATCGTGGCAAGGACGGGTAAGGACAGGGGTAAAATGATCTTCCATAACGTCTGAAGTTCGCTTGCACCGTCTACCCTTGCCGATTCCTCGATTTCAGCAGGCAATTGCTCGAAAAAGCCTTTAATGATCACTAGATTAAATGCACTAATGAGATGTGGAATAATCATTACCCAAGGACTGTTTAGCAATCCCAGAGAGCGGATTAATAAATAAGTAGGAATTAATCCTCCCCCAAACATCATGGTAAAGACAATGAATAGTAAAAATGCGCTGCGCCCTGGCAAATATTTTTTGGATAACGGATAAGCCGCTATTATCGTAAAAAACACATTAAGCGCAGTACCTACGATCGTTCGAAACAAAGTAATTTTATACGCCTGCCCGATACCATGAGAAAGAAATACTTCTTTATATGCTATAAAGGTAAAGGATTCTGGAATAATAACAATTCCTCTTCTTAACACTTCCGATTCTGGAGTAACAGATACAGCAACCACATATAAAAAGGGAAACAAACAGAGTACAGAAAGCACAATAAGAATGAAATAAACGGCTGTTTGCCATACTTTTTCCCCGAATGACAGATTAATCATACCCAAAACCACCTCACCAAATTTGCCCATCGAATTTTTTGGCGAGCTTGTTCGCAGCCAAAACTAAACCAAATCCGATGACAGCTTTAAACAATCCTACAGCAGTAGCCAACCCAATCTTTAGACGCTCCAACCCTTCACGGTATACCCATGTGTCGATGATGTCGATCTTCTCCTGATTAAAGGTGTTGGCAAACATGAATATTTGGTCAAATCCAGCGTCCAGAATATGGCTTAGTTTAAGGATCAGCATCAGAATAATGACTCCTCGAATGCCGGGTAATGTTACATGCCATAGCTGTCTCCACTTGGATGCGCCATCGATTCGGGCCGCTTCATATAAGCTCGGATCGATTCCCGCTAATGCTGCAAGGTACAATATCGCCCCCCATCCAATATCCTTCCATATTTCAGATAAGATGATCAGCAGTCTGCCCCAGGCAGGTTCCGTCAGGAAGGAGATCGGTTGGAAGCCATTTCCCTTCAGAAGCATATTAAAAAGGCCATCTCCTGGGGCTAATAATGCCACCATTATTCCATAAACAATGACCCATGACAGAAAATGGGGTAAATAAGTAATTGTTTGCACGATTTTCTTAAACCAATGGACATAAACTTCATTGAGAAGCAGAGCAAGTACGATAGGAGCGGAGAAGCCGAACAATAGCTTGTACAGCGATATGATAATCGTGTTTCTCATAATATCCCAGAAATAAACCCCGTTAATAAAATCTTTAAAATTTTTCAATCCCACCCACGGGCTATCCCATAGTCCCAAGGCCAAATTGTAGTTTTTAAAAGCAATAACGATTCCCGCCATAGGAATGTACTTAAATATTGCAAAATATAATAATGCAGGGAATAAAAGAGCATACATCACTTTATACGTTCGTATCGTTCTTATCAAAGATTTCCACTTGGGAGGGAGGGGAGTGGCGTCCGCTGCCAATTTCGTTTGCATTTCATCACCTCAGCTTTATTTATATTTTTATAATAGCATCCCAAAATCGGATAAATTTCTGTGATTTCTAGAATTTCTTATAAGATATTAAGTAGGAGAGCCTGTGGAAAGAAGGCTGCCATGTGGCAACCCTTTTTTATCTTGGCTCATGCCATGAAAGCAGACTCAGCTTCCAACCACCGATACTTTCGAGGCGTGGGATGGTGTGAACTACCGAACCTATTAACTAGTGATTGATCACTTACTATTGGCTGTAAAAATAGTGCCATTTCTTTTCTGCAACGCGTGAACCGTAGCCGTAATTCCTTTTTCGAAGGTGGTTGCCCGTGCCGGTCCGATCAATCGCTCGTATTTGTCCCCGCTCAAGACAAGCGGCTCTTCGGTCAAATAGAGCATCTCCACTACCTCCTTCATAACTGGAACAGCCATACCGAGCAAAGACAGCCCGACTCTTCCAAGCGGAATAACCGATTTGGCGCTTCCGCTAGCCTGCTGGGCTATTTGCACGATCTCCTTGCCCGACATCAAGCCTGCACCAGGTATATGCCAGTTCTGCCCATAAGCATCGTTCTTGCTGGCGAGCTCCGTGATCATGAACGCCGCGTCCGGTAAGTAGACGAACTCACGAGGGACACGCATATTGCCTATGAAAAATGCCATCTTGCCAGCTGCGATCGCTTCAAGTGTAGAGCCCAGATAAGAAGCCTCATTCGCCGTTGGGCCGTAATAATCGGGCAAACGGACAATCATGACCTTAGCTCGGCTCCACCGCTGATCGAAAAGCATCTTCTCATAAGCGAGCCTGGTTCTGCCCTTCTTCGTATGCGGCTGCTTGGGATGCTCCTCGGTCGCCCGAGCCATCTGCCTTCTTCCATAGGGATAGATGCCGTCGATCACGACTACTTTTATGCCCAAACGATCAGCGGCCTCCATCACCGATTCGCCAAGAGGAATCAGCTTGCTGACCATCTCGTGATAAGGCACGTTCGCACAATGGAATAGGACATCTGCACCTTCCGAAGCGGAGACGATGTCATCCGGACGAAAAGCATCGCCCATGGCAATCATCAGATTCTCTGGATGGCCCAACCTAGCCCTAAGATCCTCCAGCTTTTGACGAGATCGCCCGAAGGCCACCGTTCGAGTTCCTCGATTGACCAGTTCTTCCGTAACCGATGCACCCGTACCTCCTGTTGCTCCTACTACTATCGCTTTTTCCAAAGGAATCACCTCTTCATTTATTTTATAATTGATCAATCACTAACTTGAAATCAATATAACACGCCGTTATTGATTGGTCAATTACTTTTTTTCTAACTCGCAATGCTCCTCTTTTTGCAACACGCGACCAGGATACCTCCAACGCCGTCAACAACAAAGCTTCTTTCACCCAAAAGAGCCCCTTGTCTCTTCCCAAAAGGAAAAGAAAGGGCTCCGCTTTATGGATGGCGAATAATAACTTTGCCAAAATTCGAAGCCTCCTTGAAGTAGCTGAACGCCTCCTTGGCTTCGTCAAAAGAAAACACACGGTCGATGACAGGCTTCATCCGGTGGACCGCAATGGCTCGGTTCATCGCGTTGAATTGAGCACGGCTGCCAACGGCTATCCCCCGGAGGGTAAAGACGTTATAAGCAATAGCTTTGAGGTCAATCGAAGTGCCTTCTTGTGTGAGCCATCCGACCTGACTGATTTGACCTTCAAAGGCGATAGATTTAATCGACTTCTCGAGGGTACTCGTTCCGCCAACCTCTACAACACGGTCGACGCCTTGGCCTCCCGTCAGCTCACGCACTGCGATATGCCAGTCGGGAACTGTATTATAGTTAATGACTTCATCTGCCCCAAGGGCCTTCAATCGGTCTGCCTTTTCATCGCTCGAAGTGGTTGCAATGACTCGGGCACCACACAATTTGGCAAGCTGCAGGGCGAATAGCGAGACACCACCTGATCCGAGCGTCAGTACGATATGTCCGGCTTGCAGCGATTGTCCGCTAGTGAGAGCATTCCATGCGGTAACGGCTGCGCATGGCAAAGCTGCGGCTTCCTCGAAAGTTAGATGATTGGGTATATGTACAACCGCCTCTTGGCTCAGAACCGCATATTCAGTAAGCATCCCGTCGAGTGAGCCGCCGAGCTGCGCTGCATACTCCCAGCTGAATGGACCGTCAATCCACTTTGGAAAGATAGTGGCCATGACTCGTTCCCCCGGCTTGACCCAGGTGACACCCTCTCCTACCTCTACAATTTCGCCAGCCCCGTCTGAAACTGGGATAAAATCCGGCCGGACCGGCAGAGGATACCTGCCATGAAATAGAATTGATATTTCTCGATAATTAAGAGAACAACCCCTAACCCGAATTAGCACTTCTCCTGGACCCGGAACCGGTATGTCGTGTTCCTTAACCGAAAGGCCGTCAAGGCCCTCTCCCAAATTTCCATGATAACTTCTCACGTGATCTCCTCCTCAATATTGGATTGATGCTGTAGTTTGCCGAATGACCAGACAATATGCTCGAATTAAGATGCTTGCAGCACATCGGTGAATTGATAGTCGGAACGGATCCGGCCATCATCGTCTAGCAGCATGAAGACGGTTCCGGCAGCAACCGCCACGTTGCCATCCCTAGGAACCATCGCCCAACTGTACCTCACGGCTTTGTGATGCTCATCGGTGACCCCTATGGTTTTAAATCTTTCATAGCCTAATCACCATTCCTTCATCGTTAAGTTGTTTACAAATATGACTATACCATTTAAACAAGACAGTTCCCGTCTTGTTTAAATGGTATAATTAAAAAAAATGAGAGGAGGAGTGCTATGTTAAAATCACAGCGACTGATCCAGCTCATCATGATCGTCAACGCCAGGAAATCCTTTACCGTTCAGGAGCTAGCAGATGAATTAGGCTTATCCAAGCGCACGATAACCCGCGATTTGCAGGAGCTCAGCGAACTGGGTACCCCTATTTATTCCGTCCAGGGGCGAGGAGGTGGCTACAGGCTGCTGCAGGAGAGGCTGCTCCCGCCGATTACATTCTCGGAAAGCGAAGCGGTTGCTATGTTTTTTGCCTGCCAATCGCTGCAGTATTTCGGTTCCCTTCCTTTTGACGAAGGGGCTTCCTCGGCACTTCACAAGTTCTACCATTACCTTCCTCCTGATATCAAAGAACAAATCGACCGGCTGAAGAACAAAGTGGTGATCTGGAACCCCCTGCGGTCCATGTCCGCTAAGTTCCTTCGCACCTTGTTGCAGGCCATCATGGTCCGAAGCGTAGTGACCATCGAGTATGACACGGGTAAAGGAGCCGAGAGTAGAGACATTCAGCCGATCGGTCTTTACGCTAGTCAGGGCTATTGGTATTGTCCTGCCTACTGCTTCGAGCGCAGGGGATATCGCCTCTTCCGTGCGGATCGCGTACGCTCCGCCAGCTTGAACGATTTGATCGAGTGCTTGGATGAGGTCGACATGAAATCCATCTTCGACTGGAATGTCGACGAGCTGAATGCATCGGAGAAACGGGAATTGATAGTCACTCTGACACCCATGGGCGTAAGAACCCTAGATGATAACGGCTGGTTTAATGAGTTCATTGAACACAATGAGGATGGAAGTGGTGTGATCCGTATGATGATCCCCGTGAACAAGGTGTCGTTTTACGCGGAGATGATTTGGGGAGTTGGAGAAGCGGCCAGGATTATCGAACCACCAGAGGCGATAATTTATATCAAACAAAAGTTGGAGCTGATGAGGAAGCAGTACGGGATTTTGTAAATTGGGGAGCGCTCCAAATATGGAGAAGAGGCTAGCATCTCTGCTAGCCTTCCTACTGTTATTGATTTAAAATCTTTTTAGCAATGGCTTCAAGGTCGATAATCGAAATTTTATTATCTTGATTGATGTCATATCTCTGAATAACTGCCTAGTCACTACTAGCGGATGTTGACCTATAGTGTGAGGATATGATGGCCAAATCGCCATGTGATCAAATAATGTTCTACTTTTGTGTCAATAAATATTGAGCGTCTCGCAGCAAATAGGTTACCGCTTCGCTTGAAATGTGTTTCCCGCTTTGCGCCTCCACCTCGTTCACAAAGCTCTTCAAATTGTTGTTCGCCAATTTAGCCTGCAGGCTGTTGGCAATTCCCCCATTGTCGATCCATTTGGCATCGGCAAAGCGTGTTACCAGCGCCTTCAAGGAATCGATGCTGGCCACCGTCTGGAAGTGAACGGTCTTGCTTCCCACATTGCCGGCCATGTCGCTGGAGGTAACAATAAGGGTATGCTGACCGAGCGGCAACTTATAGAGCGGGATCGCCGTTCCGATTTGGTAAGAATACGTATCCAGCGTCACCGTCGTCTTGCTGCTGTCTACACCCGACAAGTTATCTGTCCATGCAATCTGAGGCGTCAAATCCACGGAATCTTTATAAATATTGTTATCTCCCGGTACGGACACCACGATCGACGGAGCTGTCTTGTCGATGCTAACGGATACTGTATGTGCCCGTTCCACGTTGCCTGCTTTGTCTACACTCCAATATACAAGCTTATGCACGCCTTCTTCCGACAATACAACGGTCGTTCCCGTTTGCTTAGCGCCATCGTCTACGATGTAGTAGGTATTGGCTACACCCGATTCGTTATCGCTCGCGCTTAAGGTTACAGTGACATCTTGATTGACCCAGCCGCTTGGCGCATTGTCCGTTGTCGTTGGCGGTTGATGTTCAACTTCAAAGACATTAATCTCCGCAGCCGATGCCCAGCCGTTAACACCCGCCGTTGCTTCGAGCTTGACATATAATGCATCTGTCGGATCAAAAGTTACTACTTTCTCCGCATTGTTGTTTGCCCAAGTTCCGCTTGCAACTTTAGTAAAGGTCACTCCATCCTTACTTACAAATACGTTATAACCTGTAATAATTCCGTTGCCGCCTGATTGCCTTGGTAAATATGTGACTTTATCGATTGCGAAAGTTGTTCCAAGTTTTAAGGTAATCGATTGAGGGAGAACGTCGGATTTATTCCACTTGGTATGCCAAATCGTTTGTGGGTTTCCGTCAATCGCCATGGAGGCACTATCATCTTCACCGGCTGTTTCTTGGCTTGTCGCCGTTGCCGACTGAATGATCCTATTAACAGTTACTCTAATGCTTGTTGTCAAAGGCACGTTATTGGGATTTGCCACCCCAGTTGGCAAAGTTACAGTTCCATTTACAGTGAAGGTCTGTACAGTCATTACAGTGGGATCATAGTTTGAAGCATCTACATTCCATGTCACATTGGCATTCCCAACGCCTTCATCAGTAACCAAGGATACTGTCCCTGGCAATCTAAGGGCGTCCGCTGTCTTCGCCGATCCGAATGCCACCCCTGTTATGTCAGCAGGCGCAGTGATGCTTTTTAAATTACCAGTGTTAATCTTAAGGTCAATGTCCTCCGACGAACGGTTATACATGGAATCGTCGGCGAATACCCTGATTATATATGGAGTATTCGGCGTCAAACCTGTAAACTTATAATGCCTGTACACATCGAATGGTTTGTCCATCGGATACGAAAGGCTGTTAAACGATTTGTCCACTTTCCCCGTGAGCTTGTTGATAAGCTGAATATTATATTCCATACCGCGCACATTGTCATTTGCTTGCTTTATTGTAAAAGCAACTTCGTTGTTATTGAAGGAATCGATCTTAATGCCCTCATCAAACTGCGGAGCTATGAGTTCTCTTATATCGCTCTTGCTATAGCTAAAGGCATCTTTGCCTTCGCCAACGTTGACTACACGAGGTATGCTTACAAATTCATCTGTAGCTAAATTATACTGCTTGAGGATCAATTTTGTACCGTAAACCTCTATGAAATTCGAGATGCGAGGTGCGGTATGATAGCTTCCATACGAGCCTTCGATATATCCGCCGAACGGACCGTCATCTTGATAACTGGAATAGTTCGAACCACCGGAATCGAGAAACGAAGCCGTACCTTGATAGAGAGAACGTTCGTCGGTCGGGTCGTATTGTGTATGACCTGACATATAGAACACTTGAGAAAAATTATTGTCGGCAATAAATTTACCGAAATTATTACTTGCACCGCTGCTCCATGCCGATCCCCACACGGTTCCGCCTATCGGGTAGTGAGACATGGCAAATATGGGTTTTGTTGGATCATAATCCGCTTCACTTTTAATTTGGTTGAGGTAATTGGTGGCTTTTCCCACCGTGCTGCTGCTGTTAATATTTGCATCAAAACCAATCAAATTATATCCTTTTATCTTTACCCTATAAGCACCGTTATAGAAATCGTTATCGTACGAATTCGTTGATTCGTTCCACGCGTCCGCCGTACCGACAGGTATTAAATTTTCGGTGCCGTTCATATCATGGTTGCCTTTTACAATATATAACTTCGTAGTGTTAAATAAGCCCTCAGCTTTAAGTTTATTGTATACTTTGGTAAGCTCACCCATCCACACATATTCATTGGCATTGTTACCGCCGGTAATGTCGCCAGGCTACACCAATACGTCGGCCTGTGGGAATACTTTCAGGGCTTTTCTATAATCTGCTTCTACACGCGAGATTGTACTGGGATTTGCAGAGATTTCCGGGTCGCTGCTATCCGCTATATTTAAATCGGCGGGAGTTAATGTTTTATTGCTTTTTTGATAGATGAATATGGCGTTGTTTAGTTCACGTTCGTAATAATTGATGGTTTCCTGTGTATATAATTTTACTTTTTGCGTTGTTGCAACCGTAGCTACCGTATTCAAAACCTTTTTCAAATAATCAAAATCGGTTTGGCTGAAGCCGCTGCCGAGACCGCCTGCTACTATTGTATTTGCTTCTGATATTATGCCGTTAAGTGCGTTCATATCTACTTTATTTAAACCGTAACCATTATAATTAGCTTGAACTACATCACTGCTTAATGCACCTTTCCAAACCTTCAGATCAGCGATATCGAAAGAATTACTACCATTGCCGCCTAAAGCGTCGCTACCTATATTTAATGGGTTCGATGTATCTAAACTACCGATCCCCAGCGAAGATTCAGCCATCTCGTAACCATCAATATACAACGACCCGAGCATTTTATCTCTGTCTACAACAAATGTCACGTAACGCCAAGTGGAAGCATTAAACGTGTCGCGGCCAAATTTTACTGATGCGGTCGGGAATCCTATATTCATATTGACCGAATTGGCTGAAGTATAGATCGCCCACCCTGGGTTAGAGCTCTTGCCAAAATCCTTGTTTGATAGTATTACCTGATTATCCTTCGTGTCGCCCTTATACCAGAAGGATGTGGTAAAACTGCCATCACCAACATTCAAGCTATGCGTCATACCGGCATAATTGCCGTTTCCGCTTTCTACGTGCAGAGCTTTGGTCCCGGGTAATACACCGTCTACATAACTCAAATTTCCATTTTTTGTCAATGGATGTTCTGGATCTGCATCGTCCTTTAAATTATTATCGAATTTAATCGATGCTAGAAGGGGGTTATCATTTACGACTGTGTTTACGGCATCATTATCTGCATTTACTGCGGTATTCGATAACATACCGAATATCATCGTTGATGCGAGAGTAACGGATAAAATTCTTTTCACTACAGAAAACCTCCATACATTAGTTTTTCAAACAAACAAGGATGATCGAAAAAGTTCCCTCAATTAACCTTACTGCTTAACTTCAAGCCGATGACACCGACAACGATGATTACCGTCCAAGCTAATTGGTTAATATTGAATGATTCCTTGAAAAGCACATATCCCACCAGTGTAATGAGAACAATACCGACGCCTGACCAAATCGCGTAAGCAACTCCAACTTCAATGTAGGTTAGAGCAAAGTTAAGCAGGGTAAAGCTGCAGCCATATAAAACAAACATCAAAATCGACGGCCAAAGTCGGGTAAAACCTTCGGATAACTTCATTGACGTCGTACCCGATAATTCAAAGAGAATGGCAAGTATTAAAAGGATCCATCCCAAACCGCTCTCACCCTTCATCTGTGGATTCCTCCAACTGAAGTTCAGCGTACGAAGAGACTAGCACATTCGCGTCATTGAGCCAGCAATCGCCAGACTGTGCAGCATGTTTCATCATTATCCCTATAGTGGCTGCAACCCCTGCGGATTTACCCATCTGCATATCGCTGTTGGTATCCCCAATCAAGGCCACCTGATTCGGTGCTAATCCAAGCTCTAAGCAAGCCATGTGTACCATTTCGGGAAAAGGCTTTCCCTGTTTCACCAGATCGTTCCCGACAATAACTTTAAAAAACTGGCGAATGCCCAACCACTGCAAATGTTTTTCCGCATCCGCTGTCTCATCAGCCGTTACAATGCCCATGGGCACTTTTTGATCATGGCATTGTTTCAGAAAGTCTACAACTCCCGGCAGCGGATAAACGGGGCGAACCTGTTCCATTTCTTCATCCGCCAAGCGCTTACTTTCCCTTGCAAACCGCATGGATTCACTCCAAGGGAGTCCTAGCCGGTAGCCTTGCCATGCTAATATAGCGAGCAAATCGCCAATCGATCCCATGGCGAGTGGACCGTTTCTACTATAATCAGTCATATGCCCGGCGGCGTCATGAACTGTTCCCCACAAATCAGAGATAGGATCGATGACCCCCGTTGCAACAGCCAAGACTTTACTTGAATAGTTCCGGTATAACGACTCGCTCCAATATCCCCAAAGACTTATAAAATCGAGTAGTGTGCCATCCTTATCAAATAACACCCCCTTTACAGAATAGCTTCTCTTGTTAATCATCAATTTTGGCATTCCAATCGCTCCTGAGATCCTCATATAGGTGAAACTAACTGTCTTTCCTTACCAATAAAGCTTCCGGACGCCAACATGACAACTGTTCGCATAATCAGGTTAGCTAGTATGATTAGCAGCGACATGGCTGCCGCCTGAGCGGTACCACCTGAGTCCTCCATGTTAACAATCGCTATGGCAGCCGGTTTCAGGTCTGGCGCATACAAGAAGATGATTGCCGACACCGTCACCATACTGTTGATAAAATAATACATACAAATCTCCAAAATACTCGGTAATGACATGGGCAGCGTAACTCTGACAAGTGTCCTATACCAGGGTACATTCATCGTTTCTGAGGCGGCCTCGAACTCGCTATCCAGCTTTTTAAGCGCCGAGGTCATCGTTAAAAATGAAACTGAATAAAAATGTACAATATTACAAATAATCATAATCCAGATGGTCCCATACAGCCCATGTAAGGGTTGGTTCGGATTGTTAAAGAAGAATACATAGATGAGACCTAGCACCAATCCCGGCAATGCAAGCGGCAGCATCGACAAGAAATAAGCCGCATTGCGTAATAATGCATAACCGCGAGATTTTTCAATGAGATAGGCAAATAGGAATGTCACTACACCGCCAATCAGCGCAACACCAGTTGAAATGATCAAACTATTCACAAACGGTCCCGCTCCATCAAGAAAACCATCGTAATGGGAAAAAGAGATCTGTAAGTTATAAGGCCACACTCTCACTATCGATCCAAAGAGTGCCACAAGAATAATGCTTAGAATAGCAGCTGATATAACCGAACAAAGCAGGAATAATAGGGCGTCGCGCAGCTTGTTTGCTTCAATTCGATATGGCATTGATTTCGCGCTAAGCCACCCGCTCTGCTTCCGCTCTGAAATTCGGTCTATGACAAACGAAAGCACAGCTGGAATTAACATCAGCACACCGACGGCGGCCCCCATTTGCATATTCTGTTGACCAATCACTTGTTTGAACAAATCAGTTGCAAGAACATTGAATTGTCCGCCTACAACCTTAGGTGCTCCAAAGTCAGTAAACGTCAGGACAAAACAAACAAAAATAGAGCTAATGAGCGCAAACTTGGAGCCTGGTACGGTTACTGTCCAAAAAGTACGCCATTTTGACGCTCCAAGCGTCTCTGCTGCTTCATATAATCGATAATCCGAACTCGCAAAAGCTACCGAGAGGATGAGAAATGCTTGAGGAAAGGTATATAATATTTCGGATAGAACGATCCCGATCTGCCCGTAAAGCTCGATTCGAAATTCAGGCAGCAGACCGAAGAACCCCGTTGAAATAAGTCCTTGATTGCCAAACAAATAGATTAATGCTAATCCATGCAGCATCGAAGGAGCAAAAAGCGGAAGAAGAGCTACGGAACGGAAAAACCATTTCCCTCGGATTCCGCTTCTCTCAAGCGCATAAGCAAATCCGAATCCGAGTGTCACAGAGACTACGGTCGTAATTATTGAGACCCTAATTGAATTCAATAATGAAGTTACTAGCGTCGGTGTAGAAAAATATTTAGCAAAATTAGCGAATCCAATAAAATTTCCATCTCGATTGCTAACTGCTTTGATCAAGAGCTCTCCAAGCGGCAATAGGATCGTAAAAATTAAGGCGAGTATCATTATTAGAATGAAACTGTTTTGACTCCAATTGTTAGTATTCGGTCGTATTCGTTTTAACCATGTATCCATGTCATTCACCTCCTCACCCAACTGCAATATCGGATACCGTATCAAACCGAATGACGTGTTCAGGCGGCAAGTTGAATGTTACCTTTTGATTTAGTTTGATGTTAAAAGTCCCCATAGCCTGCGCCTGCAGATCAACGGTAAGGAATTGCATAAGCGGAGAATCCAGATGATCCAATAATTCTAGAACCATGCGGTAATGTGTCCCTCGATATTCAATTTCACGTACGATTCCTTGTCTGCCTTTCTCATGACCTTCCCGAACCAATTGAACATGTTCTGGACGGATAGCTAGTATAGGGTTCCCTTGTTTTCCGTTATCCGTTTCGATAAAGCTAACTGCACCGATAAAATCGGCAACAAAGGGACTATTCGGACGTTCATACACTTCATTCGGGGTGCCGATTTGAACGATTCGCGATTGGTTCATAACGACTATGCGATCAGCCATCGTTAAAGCTTCCTCCTGATCGTGCGTCACCATAATTGTCGTCATCCCAAATTGCCTGTGCAGACGGCAGATTTCACGTCGCAGCTTGATGCGAACCTTAGCGTCGAGTGCGGATAATGGCTCATCCAGCAACAAACAATCCGGTGAAAATGCGAGCGCTCGGGCAAGAGCTACCCGCTGCTGTTGGCCTCCCGATAATTGTGAGGGTACTTTATGGCGTTGTTCCTCTAACTCCACTAATCCTAGCAGCTCGTCCACGCGATTTTCGATTTGGGATTTGGTTAACCGATTGCGAAGTCCGTACGCAATATTCTCGGAAACCGATAGATTTGGAAATAGAGCATACGATTGAAACATCATGCCGAAGTTCCGTTTTCCAGCCGGTACAGAGGTGATATTTTTGCCCCCAATGGTCAAATGGCCCCCATCCGTTTTTTCCAGACCTGCAAGGATACGCAGCAATGTTGTTTTGCCGCATCCGCTTGGCCCCAACAAACAGATGAATTCATGTTGATAAATATCTAAATTTATGTCCTGCAGCGCAGTTTGCTTCCCAAATTGCTTGGAAAGGTTGCGAAGCGATAAATACCCTGGCTTCATAACAAATGCTCCTTTTTCACTAAATTACCCAAATAAATCCCCGAAAATGGGAGGGATGCCAAACATCGGCATCCCGTAGTAATCCAACCTTTATTTTTTCGGCTCTGACTTGGAATCGTATTTCTTTGTCCAATCTGCCAGCACGGATTCACGGTCTCTCGCAGCTTGGTACAAATCTAACTTGCTCAATTGCGATACCGGATCTTTACTGTAACCATCCGGAATGATGTTTCCATCTTGTTTAATACTTAAGATAGCGTAATTTTTATTGTATTCCTTCATCGGCTCCGCGCTAATTGCCCAATCCAAGAACAATTTCGATTCCGGCTTAATGTCTTTCTTACTCACTAATGCATTTGCTTCCATATCCCAGCCTGATCCTTCTTTAGGAAAAATGACTTCAACCGGGGATCCTTTCTTCTTCTCCTGGATGCCGCTGTATCCATATGAGATACCAATCGGAGCTTCTCCTGAAGCTGCCATTTTCGCCGGTTTGGATCCGGATTGGGTATAAATCATCATGTTATCATGCAATTTATCCATAAAAGTCCAAGCTTTATCCTTACCGTACAATTGGAGAAGTGCATTAACAGTCAAGTATCCTGTTCCTGAGGATGCAGGATTCGGCATAGCAATTAATCCTTTGTATTCAGGCTTGCCTAAATCCTCGTACGATTGGGGAATGGCCAAGTGACGTTTTTCCATCTCCACCTTGTTTACAATGATGGCTGTCTCCCAGATATCAATACCGACCCATTTTGGAATACTCGATTTATCTTTAAATTCAGGGAGTACCTTTTCGACACCTTTAGGCGCATACGGCTCAAGCATTTTTTGATCATCCATAACGAGCAAGCTTGTTGCGGCCAATCCCCAGATGACGTCGGCTTGAGGATTTTCTTTCTCTGCAATTAACTTGGCTGTCATGATCCCTGTCGAATCACGAACAATATTCACTTTAATTGAAGGATATTGAGACTTAAATGAAGTAAGATAGGTTTTAATTTGTTCATCTTCCATTGCGGAATATACCGTGATTTCTGCCGGTTTGTTTGTAGCCGCTGTTGCTGCCGGACTCGGTTGGCTGCTGTTTGGAGCAGTGCTTGCCGGATTTGCTGTACCGCATCCTGCCAATAAACCAGTAATAAGTAACATAGACCCAAGTGATTTCCATTTCGTTTTCATTGTTAATCCCCTTTTCCTGATATCATAGTTTTGAGATGATTCTACTTCGATTGTTATGGATTGTACGAATTAATCAAGCAGAAAAGCAAATCTCTGGATGTTCAAAAAAATTTGAATTAATGAGATTTTATTACCATATATTTCTACATGACCAATATGTACAATTTTTATTGTACAATAAGAATGCTTTTCTTGTGTCAACCGAGCGTTAACTCAACATTAAGATTGTGTAAATGCACAAAAACATTTTCCTTATCTATCTCAAGTGTGTTTTTTTGCTATAATATATGTACTACAAACAAAATCTATTGAATCTATCAGTCGATCAGGAAAAGGGAAGTGAAAACTAATGTCTCAAAAAGAAGAAAATCAAGCATCAGAACAACGGGTGCGTATCAGACAAGACATCATTGATGCTATTGCAGAAACGATGGATTTGTACGGAGCCACTCATTCATCCGGTCAATTATACGGGATTATGTTCTTTGAAAATCGGCCGATGACTCTCGATGAGATGAAAATTCGAATGAATATGAGTAAAAGCAACATGAGCTATGCGGTTAGATCATTGGTAGAATCCCAAATGGTAAAAAAGCTAGAGGAAAAGCAGGAGCGAAAAGAACTGTATGCCGCGGAGGTTGATTTTTTCCTTGCGTTTCAAAACTTCTTCACGCTCAAGCTTCAGCGTGAAATCAATGTCATGACAGAAGCCATTAATAAAGCTCTTCCTGAATTGACAGAATTGATTCTAGACGAGCATATAACAGACCAGGAACGCAATCTTGCTCTTCAAGATTTATATAAACTTCGGCATGGGCATACCTATTACGAATGGCTTCAGCAGTTTGTCGATGCCCTGAAGCGAGGGGAATATTTCAAGGACCCTTCTTCAACGTAATGGATTGTTTAACTAAGAACCAAGCGGCTTTATGGAGCTCTTGGTTCTTTTTTCATTTTTTAGTTCTTGACCTGGGAAAATAAAGATCTTTCATGGAATGTTGATTTGGCGCGGTTTCTAGATGTTCAATGTAAAGACGGATAATAATTAAGTTTTTTAATATGCTGACTACCAATCAAAACATTATGAAGCAACAAGAAAATAAAGTTCTTTAATGGGACTCAATCCTCGTTTACAATTGTAAAATCGCCGTTATGATGCTATTTTGCTACATGAAATTCTTTTCCTGCTAAATCAATTTTCAACTCAGCCAGCTTATATTTCAATACTTCTTCCCTTTTTGCGTCCCGGCATTAAACTGATCACATATTATGAATTGATCTTGGTTTTCGACTTTTTTTACCTTTCTTATATTGCTGTTCTATCTTATTCTGAATCATCTTGGTGACGCTTGAAACTCCGGTTCGTTCATTAGCCTCACACTCCTTAACATTAATTTCCTGAGATGCTCCTATATAAAAAACTTGGCTTAAGGAAACATTAGTCACATGCCAATATGCCAGTATGAATCAGGGGGGATGACATGTACTACCTTTACAGCACCAGTCTCGTATTTGGAGGCTTATTCATCGTCAATTTCATTTTTTCTTATCAAAGTAAACACATCGATCCTCACTTTTGGACGACGCTCAAGTTTCAGCTTTTGATGCTTCCTTTATTTCTGGTTGCCAATACATGTATCGGTTATGGAGTGAAGTTCGGATTAAAAGTCATAGGAAACCTCAGTTATGTTTTAGCCGCGGCAAAAGGAATGGAAATCTTGATTTCATTGATCATGGGATACTTTTTTTTAAGAGAAGTTCCGACATGGAAAACAGGAATCGGTTTAGGGATTGTCCTCATCGGTTTTGTAGTGGCAATAACCAAAAAAAGTTAACATACCCAAATATCACGCACCTGTATGTTAACTTTCCTGGTTCATTCAATCCCTTATCCGCGTAATAACCGTAGCCCGTTCAATATGACGAGAATGGTGCTTCCTTCATGTCCAACCACCCCTAGCGGCAGGGAGATACCCGAAATAAAATTCAACGCAATTAAACAGGCAATTACCGAAACGGAAAATATGATATTTTGTTTCACGATCGAATTCGTTCGTTTTCCAAGCGCAATCGCCGCAGCGATGTTTTCAATTCCGTCATTCATAAGGACAAGATCTGCTGTTTCAAGGGCAGCATCGCTGCCCGATACGCCCATTGCGATGCCAACTGTCGCCGCTGCCAAAGCTGGTGTATCATTAACGCCATCACCTACCATAGCTACATGGCCATAGTTCCGCTTCAAGTCTTTCATACAGCTTACCTTATCTTCAGGCAGCAATTCAGAATATACCAATGAAATCCCAGCATCTTGAGCTATCGACCGGGCAGTGCCATTCTGATCGCCAGTCAGCATTGCGACTTCGATACCGAGGTTTTTTAACTCTGCGATGGCTTGTTTCGCCTGTGTGCGAATACTGTCTTGCAGTGCGATAACGCCAACCACATCTTCTGAATTATGAATGATCGTTACGGTTTTTCCTTGATGTTCCAACCGGTCGACAACAGATTGTAGTTCCTCAGTCAACATATCATGTCCGAGCAGAGTCGGCTTGCCAATTTTCCAAGTTTGACCCATCCACTCCGCTTGGACGCCCCATCCTGTAAGAGCCTGAAAGTCAGTCGGTCGTTCAAACGATAGTCCTTGCTCAGTTGCTTTTTGCACGATGGATCTGGCAATCGGATGTTCAGACAAGCTCTCAATAGAAGCCGCTGCTTGCAGCATTTCTGTCGCCTTATATCCTTGGAATGCAACAAGATCCGTGACCAAAGGACGGCCATTCGTCAACGTTCCTGTCTTATCAAAGGCAACGAGTTTAATCCGAGCGAGATTTTCAAGATGTGCCCCTCCCTTAAAAAGCAGCCCTTTTCTCGCACTGTTCGAAATAGCGGATAGCATAGCCGGCATAATCGATGCAACCAATGCACACGGAGAAGCTACGACGAGAAAAACCATCGCTTTATATAGCGTCTGTTTCCACGTCCAATCGAAAAGAAAAGGTGGCACGGCAATAAGCAGAAGGGTTGCCATGATAATGCTTCTCGCGTAAATGCGTTCGAAACGCTCGATAAACATTTGCGAAGCCGGCTTCTCGCTCTGTGCTTCTTGGACTAAACGGATGATCTTGGAAAATAAGGTAGATTCGCTGGGCTCAGTAACTTCAATGAATAATGCACCTTGCCCGTTTAACGTTCCTGCGAACACATCGTCTCCGGCCACTTTATCAATCGGAATAGATTCCCCCGTTATGGATGCCTGATTGACGGCGGATGTTCCTTCTTTTACGGTGCCATCAGCAGGTATCCGTTCACCTGGTTTTACTAAAACAATGTCTCCCACCTCTAATTGTTCAATGGAAACAATGGATTCTAAGCCGTCTTGATACCGTGTGGCTGTCTCTGGCTTCAAATCCATAAGTGATGATATATCCCGGTGACTGCGCTCCATCGTATAACTTTCCAATGCGCCGCTTAATGAAAAAATGAAAATCAGCATGGCTCCTTCTGTCCAGTAACCGATGCTGGCAGCACCAATGGCTGCAACAATCATAAGCAAATTAACGTCGAGATCCCGTTCTGTGATGAGTGTATGCAATCCTTCCTTCGCCTTGAC
This sequence comes from Paenibacillus alginolyticus DSM 5050 = NBRC 15375, assembly GCF_000422905.1. Classification (GTDB taxonomy): domain Bacteria; phylum Bacillota; class Bacilli; order Paenibacillales; family NBRC-103111; genus Paenibacillus_E; species Paenibacillus_E alginolyticus. Next base: position 35,068 of record NZ_AUGY01000048.1, on the reverse strand, counting down.
AAATCCGCCCACTGCAAAAGAGAGGAAGTAAATAACCACAGACCATGCATGAGAAACATGTCCTAGCTCCCAGGCGAGAATGATCAGAACACCGCTTGCTAAAGCGGCGATGCCCTCGCCAAACTTTTTGATCCATTCAAATATCTTTTTCTTGTCGGTTGAAGCATTAGTTGAATGAATTTGATCTTTCACCAGACCTTCTGCACTGCCGATTGAAGAAGTTTTCATGAAGACTCTCTCCCTTTCAATTGAGAATGATTTGCATTTTTAATACCCTTAAAATGACACATGCTGCTCCGTTTAGGGAGCAGCATGCAAAACGAGAAGGATCTCGTTTTTGATTGATTCAATTAATTTGACCTAATGCAACTTTACAATAATTATTCTAATAAAGAAAAATGGAAAAGTAAAGAATAAATTTTGCCTTAGGTAAAAATTTTGTTGTACAGGCAATTCTTTTGGTGTAGGATAATAATATATTTACCAAGGCCATACATATTTCTAAACATCCATATTTTTTTAATTTAAATTTTGCCTTAGGTAAAAACTATTGTTCAAAGGAAAGAAGGGTGAAGAATGGAACCTGCAGTTCAACAGGAAACAGAATCTTCCATCCCCCTCTCGGGATGGCGGAGGAAAAGAACGGAACCAAGTTTGCCGGAGGTGTACAAAACATTATCTGTCCCGAAAAAGGGAAGTTTTCTGCGGAGGCTTCTGGCCTTTGTCGGACCGGGATATTTGGTGGCCGTAGGTTATATGGACCCGGGCAACTGGGCGACTGATTTGGCCGGAGGCGCGTTGTTTAACTATACATTGCTCTCTGTTGTCCTCATTTCCAATTTAATGGCGATATTGCTTCAGTCGCTGACAGCCCGGCTCGGCATTGCTACCGGAAGAGATCTGGCGCAAGCATGCCGCGATCATTACAGCAAGCCCGTCAATTTCGGACTGTGGGTTCTCTGCGAGCTGGCGATTGCGGCGTGCGACCTGGCGGAAGTAATTGGTTCCGCCATTGCGTTAAACTTGTTATTTGGGTTGCCTCTCATAGCAGGGGTTTTAATTACCTCTATGGATGTCATTCTCGTACTCCTGCTGCAAAATAAAGGATTTCGTTATATCGAAGCCATTGTGATTTCTTTGATTGCGACCATCTTTATCTGCTTCGGCATCGAAATGTTTCTTTCGAAGCCCGATATTGGCGGAATATTCGGCGGATTTGTGCCCAGCGCCGAGATCGTCAAAAATCCTGAAATGCTCTACATCGCGTTAGGTATTCTCGGCGCAACCGTTATGCCGCACAATCTTTATCTGCACTCTTCCATCGTACAAACAAGAAGATATGAAGAAACCTCTTTAGGCAAACGGTCTGCGATCAAATTTGCTACCATCGACTCCACCGTCGCATTAATGCTCGCGCTGTTTGTCAATGCGGCAATTCTAATCCTGTCTGCAGCCGCCTTTCATACTACCGGACACACGGATGTAGCCGAGATCCAGGACGCTTATCAACTGCTGAATCCACTGCTTGGAACGAGTATAGCCAGTGTGCTTTTCGCGATAGCGCTGCTCGCCTCCGGGCAAAACTCAACGCTGACGGGGACGCTTGCCGGTCAAATCGTTATGGAAGGATTTTTAAACATTCGGTTGAAGCCATGGCTAAGACGATTAATTACCCGCCTTATCGCCATTATCCCGGCCATCCTGGTGATTGCGATAACCGGAGAAAAAGGAACCGGAGAATTGTTAATCTTGAGTCAGGTCATTCTTTCCCTACAGCTCTCGTTCGCAGTCATTCCACTCGTCATGTTTACATCCGATAAAAAGAAAATGGGCGAGTTTGTCGCGCCGAAATGGTTATCATTGCTTTCATGGGTAGTGGCAATCATCATTGCAGGCTTAAATGCATATCTGCTTTATGGCACGTTCTTCGGTTAGGTTCTAGATCATGTCTGCATATAGACCATCAGAGCAAAGTCTATATGCAGATTCTGCTTTTGGCTGCTTTTCATAGGGCGCCAATGTCAAGTGGGATAGAATGCCATGTCTATAGCATTTATGGAAGACTATCTTGAAAAAATCGAGGACTTTGAATCATTTGTAAATCAATATCTTTCAAAAGGAGACCCTTCCCGTGTTTATGTTTCTTGTTGGTACGATTATGATGTATGCCCTCCTTGCTTTACTAATTGTCCTTTTTTTAGTTGCCCAAGTCGTTCTGGCTGGAAGAAACAAAAATCATTACTAGGACATACGAAAAATTATATTATGGATATATGAGACCACAAACTTCTGTAATCCCCCTATGCACAATACAAGACCCAGCTCCTTTTTGTTCGTAAACTTTTAGATATCCGTATATCCCATGGACTTGATTTTACTTACCAAGTAATTGAGTCACCCATTGTAATTTAAAACACCAAAACCGCCATCTTCCACAGAATATACTGGGAAGATGGCGGTTTTGGAATTGTATTCGTATTATTTAATAGAAATACCTAACTTTTCAGCATTGCCTTTTAGCATGTCTTCTAAATTTTTCTGAGCAGGATCAGGATAATTACGAAGTTCAATTCGTGGAACTTTAGCCATTTCAGCAATGCCCTGACCTTGCGGCATGTGCATATTATCAGCAATAAAATCAGGCCCAACTGCTCCACCTAAAAGAGCCATGTGCATCAGTGCTAACCGGATCGTTTTCAATTTCAACATAACAATGTCGATACCCAATAATGAAAAGGTTGCGCCTGCTAATATGGAGACCAACAAAGCTTCTGTCCGCCAGAGAGGGATCGGCAGTCCTGCTCCTTGAAGTCTTGCAAACCCACAATCTTCAGCATGCGCTCCGCGATATCTTTGTCCCTACTGGAAGGCCGACGTAAATAGGCAAATGAAGTTCCCCATCTGCCAAGTAGAACCGCTTCAAACACCGAGATCGGAAACTGCCTTGTCCTTAAGTTAGTGGTACGTAGCCGATCTGTGATCGAGCCCATCTTTGATCAGACATACGTTCCATTGTTCTACCCAAGATTTGCACTTGTCCTGCATGCTTAGGAAGCAATTGCATGATGGAACGAAATAATGTTGTTTTGCCTGCTCCAAGCACAGCAATAACTTGACCTAATTCAGCCTGGAAATTTACACCTTGTAAAATAGGTTTTCCACGATAACCTGCAGAGTAGTTTTTCATAACAATTGCAGCAAAATCATCAATCATTTATTTCATCCTTTTTTTACAACGAACATTTTTTTATTGATGAGCCTATCAGAGCGCGAGTTCTCTGGATTCCGTCATGGCACACCTCTTGCATTCAGATGTCAAATAGATGACTACTTAAAAATTTAAGTTGATGGGGACAATCTCATAGAGCGTATATACGGCTTTCTCGTTTCTACATCTATTTCTATTCGAGCATGAACTCCAAACACCTCAGCGAGCGACTTCTGGTTCACAATCTCTTCAGGTGTCCCTTTGTATCGTATTTCCCCACCTTTCATCATGATTAAGTCATCCGAGTACATCGCCGCATGATTCAAATCATGAAGCACCATGATAATCGTCATATCCATAGATTCTTTTAGTTTCACAACCAACTCCATGACTTCCAATTGATGACTAATGTCCAGATAGGTAGTCGGCTCATCCAAAAACAGTAATCTTGGTTGCTGGGCAAGAGCCATAGCTATCCAAGCTCGCTGCCGTTCTCCACCAGATAAAGAAGCTACGCTGCGGTCTGCAAGCGGTAGCACACCTGTTTGTTTCATCGAATTGTTGATAATTTCCTGATCTTCATCATCCAATCTTTGCAGCATATTTTTATGGGGAAATCGACCGTAAGCCACTAGATTGCGTACACTAACATCCGTTGGTTGATCATGCTGCTGCATAAGAAAAGCTAACTCTCTGGCAAGTTCCTTCGGTTTCCTTCGGTTTCCACGACTTCATTTCCCTGCCATCCAGCATGACGCTTCCTCTATCCATCTTCATCTGCCGTGCTAAAATTTTAAGTAATGTACTTTTCCCACATCCATTAGGCCCCAAAATCGTTGTAATATGGCCCTTTTTCATATCCGTTGTCAAAGAAGAAATGATGGTATGCGCGCCATAACGGACGGATAGCTGCTCCACTTTAATGATATTCATAATTCCCTCCTGCGAAGCAAAAACAAGAAGAATGGCGCCCCAAAGACACCCATGACAATCCCTACTGGAAGCTCAATGGGAGCAAATGCAATACGAGCTACCGTATCAGAAATAGTAAGTACAGCTACGCTTAATAAAACACTTGCCGGAAGCAGCCAGCGATAATCGCTGCCGATGAGCAACCGAGCAGAATGTGGAACAATCATGCCCACAAAACCGAGCAAGCCAACTACACTGACAGTACTGGCCGCAAGTAAAGTAGCGATCGCTGTAAAGTATAGCCGATAGGCTTCTACACGCAGACCTAGTGCCTTGGCCTGTGTATCCCCGAGTGCCATAATATTTAATCGTTGGCTCCCAATCAAAGCAAGCAAAGTTCCTATTATCGTATATGGAAGAAGGATATTAACATGCGGCCAGCTTCTTGCTGATAGTCCCCCAACCAAGAATAACAGGGCTCCTCCCACTCGATCACTGTAAAAAGTGAGCAATGCAGAAATTCCAGAATTCAACAAAGCAGACACGGCTACTCCCGCAAGAATAACTCTGATCGGACTTACTCCACCGCGCCAAGCCATAAGATATATGAGTAATGCAGCACCAATAGCCCCAATGAATGCAACGGGTGTAAGTAAATACGCATAGGCAGGAAATAAGATGAGAATACCAATTCCAAATAAACCGGCTCCTGATGATATACCAATAATATGAGGATCAGCCATTGAATTACGCATGACTCCCTGTAAAAGCGCCCCTGATAATGAAAGACTAATACCTACCAATGCGGCAACGATTGTTCTTGGTAGCCGAATATTCCAAATAATATCGCGATATGTGCTCTCCCCGCCGAATAAGGAAAGTATAACTTCTGGAATCGCAATATTAACTGCCCCACATATGAGGCTCAAGCCTATGCCCGTTAAAGCGAATAGTGCAAGTATGATAAGCATACTCGCACGCCATGATACACTTTTTTGTACAGTTATCATTTTGTCATATTTCCGTAAATTTCAGGATATACCAGTTTAGCCAGATAGGTTAACGATTGATTAAAGTTTAACCCTGGATTAGTCACAAAGAGATTAGATGGAAGGAAATAGATTTTATTTTCTTTGACCGCCCTCAATGTTTTCCAAGCAGGATTACTTTCCAAATCTGTTTTAAGTTTCTCCTTGCCATACTCTTCTGTGCCATGCACGATGAAAAATAAATAATCCGGATCCAGTTCGACAAGCTTTTCCAAGCTGAAAGGAGCAGCACTAGGCATCATTCCTGCCGGGAGAGATTCAGCGACATTTTTTAGTTTCAATCGATTTGCCACGTCTAGTGATAGGGTCGAATTCTTTTGTACACTAATACCCATTGGCATAATGGTAATCATCGCAAACTTCGGGCTTTGTTGCGGAAGTTTGCTTATAACCGTTTGCATCTTTTGCTCCGTTTGATCAATCGCAGCCTTAGCTTCTACTTCTTTCCCGACAATTTTGCCAAAGAGTTCCGCAGCAGATTTAATATCCTCATAGCTTTTGATATCGATCAGCGCCAACGGTATTTGAGAAGAAGCTAAAGAATCCTTTAAGGAAGCGTGGAACATGGTTTGACCTATCACCAGATCTGGTTTCAGGCTCATCACTTTTTCCAAGCTAACTTGGTTAATTTCACCGACCTTTTCGGCATCCTTGGCCGCTTCTGGAACTGGAATTCCTGGAGCTGTCGCTAATCCAACGGCTTTGCCTCCCACCTGATAGAACAATTCTTGAATTTCTGTGTTTAACAAAACAACACGCTTAGGTTTTTCCTTCAAAGTCACTTCTTGCTTCGTGCTATCTTTAAAACTAATCATATTCCCTGCTGCAGGAGTTGAATTGTCATCTGATTTCGGAGTCGCAGTTTGTACTGTGATGACTGTAGGTTGCGTAGAAGAATTCTCCAAGGGTTTGGCAGTTGAGCAACCCATAACTATTGCTGATAGTAAAACTGTACTAGTAAGTGCGGAAACTATTTTTTTCAAGAAATTTCCTCTCCTTCATGTTTGGATGCTATTGATCATACAGAAATTTTTGCATTTAGAGATGACTCAAAAGTGCTATACGCAGGGCAATTATGTGAAAAATTCTGGAAATCTGTTTTAAACGTCCACAAAAATGTCAAGAGAATAGCACCTTTGAGTCATGCCGCTGACAGTACTCAATGTGTATAGTAAATTCATAAAAATCTGTCAATGGTAAGGGAGAGTTTAAAAATGAAAGACAAAAAATTCAGAGTTTTAATTATAGATGACGAAGCCAATGTACGCAGCCTACTGCGAATGCACATAGAAAAAGATGAATTTATCGTGGACGAAGCTGAGGAAAGCTTGTTGGCTCTCACGATGGTTCAGCAAAATCATTACGATGCCATTCTACTTGACTGGGTGATGCCCGATCTTGATGGTCGCGCATTTTGTCGACAAATTCGTGAAGTTAAACAAACGCCATTGCTTCTGCTTAGCGCCAAAAGCGGAGTAGATGACCGGATAGCTGGATTCCAAGCTGGTGTAGATGACTTCGTATCCAAACCATTCAGTCCACGTGAAGTATTACTAAGGATTAAAGCTATTGTTCGACGTTTTACTTTCCTGCATCACTCGGATTACCAGATAAGCGATACAAAATTCATCCACTTCCCGCAACTTACGATTGATTTAAATGCATATAAGGTTATAGCCAATGGTATATCCATTTCACTTACACTAAAAGAGTTCCAAATCTTACTTTATCTAGCTCGAAACCACGATATTGTGTTTACGAGAGAAGAGCTGTTTACACAAATTTGGCAGCACTCACCACAAGGAGATTGTCGGACCATTGATACGCATATCAAGCGGATTCGCGAAAAATTGTTGGTGGTCTCTCCATTAGCAGCTGACATGCTGCGTACGAAATGGGGAATTGGTTATTCGTTAAAACTTTGAATGAAAAAGAGTTCTGCAAGTACGTATTCCCTGCAGAACCCTCTTTTGAAATTATTTTTTTGTAGCTAACCAGTTAGCCAGTTCCTGAACGTCCTGGTCTTGAAGCTTCGATTTAAAGGCTGGCATCCCTCCGCCACCATTTTGGATCTTAGTCGCAATTTGATCATGACTACGCGTCTCTGCAACGTTTTTCAGGCTTGGGCCAATCTTCCCCTCTAAATTAATGCCATGACAACTCATGCAATTGCTCTTGTAAATGGTCTCGACTGACCCTGCTGAACTTGCTGTCGTTAAAGTCGAACTTGAGGCCACTTGCTTCTCATTTTGATCAGCAGGCCTAGTATTGGATCCACACCCGGATATCAACCCTGTAAGTAACAAGTAGCAAATTGAAAAGAATAGTCTCTTATTCATCATTGTGTAACACTCCACATTTTATCGACCTTTCTGATGCAACCATCCCTGATCAAATACATATCTGGTAAGCTGCACTCGGTTATCCATTTGCAATTTCTGCATGATATTCTTTAGATGGTTTTTCACCGTATGCTCCGAGATACCCAATCCATCCGAAATTACCCGGTTAGATTTTCCACTTGCGACCCATTCCAGTATTTCTCGTTCTCGTCCGGTGATAAGCGCATTAGGGGCTTCGTGTTTTTCCTTAGGTGTAAATTCCTGTAGTAATCGCAAGGCAAGTTCCCTGGACATAGGGGCTTCGTCTACAGCAATAGCTTTTAAATATTCATGCCAGGAGTTCGGACTCAAATTTTTGAGCAGATAACCCTGTGCTCCTTTTTTCAAAGCTTCAAACAAATGTGTAATATCATCGGATACAGTGACCATTACAATTTTGACGTAGGGGAATTTCTCCTTAATTTGCTTCGTAGCCTCTAAACCATCCATTTGCGGCATGTTAATGTCCATCAAAATTAAATCTGGCATCCATTCTTCTGTAAGCCTGATCGCCTCTGCACCATTTCTTCCCTCTGCAACGATATCGAAGGAAGAATCCATACTTAAAATGCTATGGATCCCTTCCCTGGCATGGTGATGATCATCTACAATTAATACCCGAAAAGGCTGATCCATCAGGATGCCTCCTTCCGAATTTCTACGCTTGTTTTACCATACTCAGAATTTATTTGGAACATCCAACCCATTTCCTCTGCTCGCTCATGCATAATTTTCAATCCATATCGATCCTTGTGGCCAAACTTATCATTTTCAAATCCTACGCCATCATCCTTTACGATGCAGCTCCAGGAATTTTTATTATACCCCTCTGCTTGAATCCAGATTTTCTTAGCTCTTGCGTGTTTGCGAACATTGAGCAGTGCTTCACGAATTGATGCATAAAGTTCCACCTTCTCCTTGGCTGACAACTGTTCTTCGGAGAGGTGCCAATTCCACGAGGCTTCAATCCCTGTTTCGGTTGTAAAATCATGTACCATACTTTCCAGATATTGCATCCAAGGCAATGCATCCGGATCAGTCGGGTATCGTAAGTTCGAAATGGCTTGTCTCACGTATTCATTAACTTGATGAACAGTTTTTCGCAATTCCTTTATTTGTTTCACTTGCTTTGCATCCTCTTGCACATGTTCCAGTTGATCCATCTTGATTGACATAAGAAACAAAGACTGAGCGATATCATCATGAAGCTCACGAGCTATCTTTTCCCGCTCTTTTAGGGCTATTTGACGAGAGCGTTCTCGTTGAAGTTCTTCTTGAGTCGCCTCCAACATTGCGAATAGTTTCATCAAAAATGTAAGACTGACAGTGAATTCAATCAGAGGAGATAGCCAATTGCCCAGCTCCATGGAAATGTGATCCAGAAAGAAGTGATGGCGCGTGTATTCCCATGTCGTGAGCACTAGACTTGGAATAATCAAAATTAGCCATTTGATTTGCCTGTAAGACATCCTTATCACCTTTTCCTTTCCTATATACCTAACTATACGCAATAACTTCAAATTCAAAATGACTCGAAAGAGCTATTAAGCATGTTTTAACGTATAACCTTCATGAAATGTTCAAAATCGCTTGGCTGGCATAGCACTTTCTAGTCATGTCAGACTTGTAATTGCTAGTTATAATAGCATGGAACATTCCTGGTGAGATTGTTTTGATAGCGAGGATTTGACTGAAGGAAGGAGAAGTTTATCATTTCTTTTATACAAGCAACTCAAAAGCATTGGTTTAAAGCAGCATTAGTGCTGTTAATTCTTGTCCTTGCATTAGTGGTTGTGTATAGGCTAAAACAAAGCAACAACCCACTTCCTACCGTGAAGAAAGCACCTAGTTTTACCCTCCAGAACTTGAAAGGACAAAATGTAAGTTTAAGTGAGTCCACGGGTAAGGTGCGTTTGGTAGAGTTCTTTTTCGCCAGCTGCGTAGATATTTGCCCTGCTACAACCTCCAATATGGTGCTTATGCAAAAAAAATTAAAGGAAAAGAACATGTTTGGCAGCAAGGTTCAATTTATCAGCATCACTTTCGACCCGCAGCGGGATACTCCGGAGTCGTTACAGAATTATGCTAAAATGCTAGGCATTGACCAAGATGCCGGATGGCAATTGCTTCGTGGTTCTGAAGATCAAGCGCTGAAGACAGCCAACGATTTCGGCCTCATGGTTGTCAAACAAAAGGATGGGCAATTCGCACATTCTATTCGCTCCCTGTTTCTGATTGATCAAGCGGGCTTCATCCGTAAAGTGTTTGAAATGGGAGAAAACATGAATAACGAAGATATTGAAAGAAGCATCGCTCAGTTGGCCAAATAACAAGAAGGAGTCTCTAACAATGAAGAAAAACTGGATTATGTTCGTACTTTTCTGTTCAGCAGCAATTCTCGGTTTAGGCATATTATTTGAAAAAGCAGCTACACATAAAGCCACAGAACAAAAAGCAGAAACAGCTGCTAAAATGCCTGCAGGCACTTTAAATGCTGATATTGCTCAAACGACATTTAAACAAAATTGCATGTCGTGTCATGGAACTGAACTCCAGGGCGGCGCAGGCCCCAACTTGCAAAAAGTTGGTAGCAAGCTTTCTCCTGAACAACTATACAAAAAAATAGAAAGCGGTGGTGGTATGATGCCTTCCTTTAAGTCAAAACTGAATGACGAAGATGTTGCGAATCTAGCCCGCTGGCTAGCTGAAAAGAAGTAGATTATTTTTACATTAAAAGCCCAAAAAGTGCCTTACAACATACATGAAGCCGCCATCCTTGTGGGATGGCGGCTCATTTAATTTCGCCAAGATGCGCTTTGCAGTCTACAAGCATTTGCAACGACCGATACAGAACTCAGTGCCATTGCAGTTCCAGCGACCCATGGTTGCATATAACCCATAAAAGCTAGCGGTATAGCCAAAACATTGTACATTAAAGCGAAAATTAAGTTTTGACGGATGTTACGCATCGTCTTACGGCTCATTACGATGGCATCCGCAACGCCCCCCAAGTCACTATGAAGCAAGTTTACGTCTGCCGCTTCCTTGGCAATCTCCGCACCGGTGCCGACAGCAATACCAATATCTGCGGCTGCAAGGGCCGGGGCATCATTCACACCATCTCCTACCATCGCTACTCGTTTACCTTTTCGCTGCAACGTTCTTACCAAATGCACCTTATCCTGCGGCAGCATTTCTGCATAAACCGCTGTTATACCAGCTTTTTCAGCTATAGCATTGGCTGTTCTACGCTGGTCGCCGGTTACCATCACGACCTCTGTACTCAGCTTTTTCAACCTTCGTATGGCTTGAGGCGTAGATGATTTTAACGTGTCCATAAGAGCAATAATGCCTGCAGGCGCACCATCCAACGCAGCAAAAAGCACCGTCTTACCTTCTAACTCTAATTGTTCTGCTACTTGAGCAAACCTTTCCAGAGAAATCTCAGACTGCTTCATAAAAGCTTTAGAGCCTATAAGAATGTCATGTTCATCTACTTGTGCTGCCACACCCAATCCGGCTAGTGCTTGAGAGGAAACTGAATCTTTGACATGAAGTCCGCGCCTAATAGCTTCTTTCACTATCGCTTTTGCATAGGGATGCTCCGTTCCCTTCTCAGCAGCAGCAAGCAAACGAAGAAGGCGCTGTTCCTGACCCGAAGCTGTGATGATGTCTGTAACTCGGGGAGTTCCGTGGGTGAGTGTTCCCGTTTTGTCCAGCAAAACGACATCAATCTGCTGCAATTGCTCAACATATTTGCCTTCTTTAAATAAGATCCCCGACTCCATAGCACGGCTCGTACCCACCAATATCGAAGTTGGAGTCGCTAACCCCAAAGCGCAAGGGCACGCGATAACGAGAACGGCGATTGCTTTGAACAGCGCCCCTTTGAAGTCTCCCGGATTAAGCCAAAAGGACCAAATACACATAGTGAGCAATGCAAGCACCAGAACAGAAGGAACGAACACCGCCGCGATACGATCTACATATCGCCCTATCTCAGCCTTTGAACCCTGTGCTTCCTCCATCAAATGGATCATCTTGCCCAAAGCAGTATTAGGTCCAAGAGTAGTCACTTGCATAGTAATGAGTCCGTCCATATTTACGGATCCGCCTATCAGACGGTCATATTGACGTTTCTCCGCAGGTACGGACTCACCGGTAACGAAAGACTCATCAACGGCAGACCTGCCACTCATAACTCGTCCATCCGCAGGAACGACTTCTCCGGGAAGGATCAGGAGTGTGTCCCCAATTTTGACGTTATTTAAAGTTATGGTCTCTGGGTGGTTCTCACTTCTGATGATTGTAACTGTTTGCGGACTTAGCTTGCGTAGTTGATGAATGGTCTTCATACTTCTTTCTTTGGCGGAAGCTTCCAACCATTTACCAAGCAGAACAACGGTAATAATCATGGCGCTTGTCTCAAAATATACCGCATGCGGGTCAGCTCCCCCCGAATGCAGCATGTGCATGGTCATATAATGACTGTACAAGTACGCGCATGTTGTACTAAGGACTACAAGCACATCCATGTTTGCACTATTGCTCTTCAAAGCCTTCCAAGCATTAAAGTAAAAAGGAGCACCAATGACAAATTGAACAGGCGTGGCGAGCGCCCACTGAAACCATGGCTGAAGAAATAGGTCAGGAATCCAAATTCCTGATGTCATTGTATAATGACGAACCATTGCCCACAAAAGAGGAAGTGTCAATAGCGCCGAGATGAGTAATTTTGCACCTAAACCAACTACCGTTTTCTGAGACTTGCTCCCTTCTTCAAACTTTCTCGCTGAGTATCCCAATTGCTCGATACGCTCAATAATTCGCCCTCTAAGCGCAGAATCAGAGTCCAACACTAATGCGGCACGTCCCAAAGGTAAATTGACTGCGATTTCATGAACGCCAGCCATCTTACCAATGACTTTCTCAATACGCGCCGAGCAGGCTGCACAGGTCATCCCCTCTATTTCCAAACTTATTTTTTGAAGCGTTGAATTTTCATTCAACTCGTCCACCTCCCATGCAAATCTCCGCGCTTACTTGCAACTATATGGGGTGTGATCCAGGATCATGCTAGATTCGTTGTAAACTTTTTAATCGAGATCAGTAGTAAATATCATCAAATAGACAAACATATGACTTAAAATAGCTCTTTCGAGTCATGCTGATTTTTTTAGATTAGGAGTAAATTAGGTAATGGGGGTAAGAACAATGCAATACTCTAACAAGTTATGGCGCGTAATCATCAACATGGCGATATTTCTTTGTCTTATCGTTCCAAATAAGACCTTTGCACACTCGACATTGGTAGATGCCATCCCTGCGCCAAACAGTTCGTTATCGGAACTACCATCCAACATTACATTAACTTTCAACGAAAGCTTGGAAAGGGAACTTTTTCAGCTAAAACTCTTTGACAAAACTGGGAAATCTATTTCCAAAGATGCTCCTCAAATAAGTGAAGATCAACGACAACTCACACTCCATCTTCCAACACTCAATGATGGCGTCTATACAGTCAGCTACAAAATATTGTCTGCCGATGGTCACCCGGTTAGCGGGTCTTACATATTTGTTCTTGGGCAAGCTGATGTCGCCGCGGATAAAGGACCGACTTCATCTTCACAGAATTTCTCAACAAAGCAAATATTAATTTACTTAGCCAGATTTTTATTCTATTTAAGCCTACTAACCTTAGCAGGATGGATGTTTTGGAAATTTATTCAACGTGAAGAACCATCCATGTCTCTCTCCACTTATGATCAAAGATGGGGAATACGTTTGCAGCTTATCTTTTTCATCTCATTTTTGTTGATGGTGGCGACAGAGCTTCAGGAACTCCTCAGTAGTTGGGATATGCAGAGCTTTGCATCACTTTTGCTACACACAAGAATAGGAAATTCTTGGCTAGGGACGCTGATCCTCTCTGTATCCGGATTTATATTCTTACATCGCAATAAAACTTTTTTAATCTTTTGGACAATCCTTATCCTCGGGGTCAAGGTATTTAACGGACATGCGATGACCTTTGAGCCAAGAAATCAGATGATGATGCTTGATTTCATACACTTGTTCGCGGCATCTATTTGGGTAGGTGGTCTCGTCTATATTGTTCTTCATTTACGATCCTACAGAGAGACAGTCAATCGCTTTTTGCCAAAATTCTCGCAGTTAGCATTATTCAGTATGATTATTTTGACACTGTCAGGGATCTTCTACACGGTTGGCATTCTGCCAAAATTCACTTACATTTTTTACACCACTTGGGGTATTTTATTGCTTATCAAGGCAACGCTTATTCTACTTGTTCTTATAACAGGCGCTTTGCTTCGTTATGTTTTGAAAAGAAATGCTTTAACAAAGTCAGATACCCTAATCAGAATCGATGTTACTTTAATGGCATTAATTGTGCTAATAGTGGGTGTATTCACTTACATGAATCCGATTCCATTAAATAAACCGTTGTCTTGGCATGAGTCAAGTTCCAAAGGGGACATACTGCTCAATATTTCACCCAATACACCTGGAAAAAACGTGTTTTCTTTAACTGCTCACGGCCCCTCCTCATCAAATGCTGTACCAAAATATGTTCATGTTTATATGAAGTACTTGGATGATGATTCTGTGGCCCCCATCGAGGTTCCGTTTCAGCAATCGTCAGACAAACCAGCTTCTTTTTCTGCTGAAGGGCACTATCTCCCTTTTCCCGGTAAATGGCATATTGAGGTCAGGGTGATGGATACAAATGATGACGAATCGGTCTATAACCACACGGTAATGATTTTTAGATCATTATAGATATTTCAAAAAAGGGAGAAATTACAATGAAAAAGTTTTTTAGTGCTCTATCTTTGTGCTTTATGGCTATGCTGCTATTTGCAGGTATCGCAAGCGCACATGTTGTTGTGTACCCACAACAAACTACGCAAGGATCTTACGAAAAGTTCACTGTTCGTGTTCCTACGGAAAAAGAAGTTCCTACTGTTAAAGTAGAAATTAAAGTTCCAGCTGAAGTGGCGGTCTCTCGCTTTGAACCTATGGCGGGATGGAAATATGAATTAACCAAAGATGGCACCGGTAAAATCACGAGCGTCGTTTGGACAGCAACGGGTGAAGGACTTTCTAGCACTGAATTCGGTGAATTCAACATGCAAGGAAAAATAGGAGATCAAGCAGCTTCTATCTCTTGGAAAGCATACCAAACTTACAAAGATGGAAGTGTCGTTGAATGGGTCGGGGCTGCTGGTTCAGACAAGCCTGCCTCTGTTACAACCGTAAATCCGAAGCCAGCGGCTGCTAAAACGGATTCTGATGGGCATGATCACGGTGGTAGTGCAACCGCGGCTGCACATGACCAGGAAACAGGAAACTCTAAGCTTCCTCTTTATCTTTCAATTGCTGCACTCGTGCTTGGAGTCTTATCGTTATTTACTTCTTTGTTAAAAAAAGCGAAATAAATCTATAAAAGATTACATGGTAAAAAGATCGTTTCATGCCCGTAAAGGTTGAAACGATCTTTTTTTACTCTATTACAAGGAATTTCTATTAAACTCCATTTTATTTCACCGTAATTGTGCCATGATACATATACATACCACAATCAAATTTATAGGTTCCCGGCTTTAAATCTTTTAATGTTGTGAAGTTATCCCCTTTTTCCAAATAGACATCTATTCCTAAATCTTTAGAATCTACGCTTCTGATACAAGTAAAGCCGCTTCGCTTTTTAAAATTTAACTTTGTTGGAACTCCTGCCTGAACTTCGATATTAGCTGGATAGAAGCCGTCACTCTTAACATTTATTGTAGCAACTTGATAACCTTCCTGTTGCGTAATTACGGGTTCTTCGGCTGATGACTCGGTATGCTGAAAGTAAAATAAAGCAAAGATAAAAAGACATATAATAAGGATTCCCGAAATAAGCCCTACCGTTGAGTACTTGGTCATACTTTTCTTCATGCGATTTACCCCTTTCGCTGTCATTATTCTGCATATAAAAATCAACCTACGCCAATGAGAGGCAAGGTTGATTATACACCTTATCATTAAATTATAATGACTCCTTGAGGCTATGAATTTGAATGATTAGTGAATATTTATTTTCATTAAGATGAACTATATGTTTTTTAATGCCTACGTCTACTATTATGCTTTCATCTGAGAAGTATCGCTAAGTGTTCAATTCTGTAAATTAGAATCGCTATTTTTACCATTAAGAATTTCTTCGGTATCTATCAATTTATAAAGAAATAACATCGAAACCGCCAAAACAATATCCATGAAAATAATTGAAAGCGTAGGGTAATCAGAGATCACCATAACACCTAACATCGCCCCCATCATACCTCCCATTAAACCTGCTAACATGCCATCTAGAGAAGCAAGAAGATGTAGAGACTTTCCGGATATATAACCAACAATCATCCCAAAGGTGACTCCAATAACGGTTGGAAGAAATAATTTTTCCAACACAATTCCTGCTATTGTACCGACGAGCAGGCTTGATACCATAGCAATCGTCATAGCTGCCATCATGCCCGTCATTTTAGATAAAAGTGTGCTCTTTGACCGTAAGTGGAAAATGAGAACAACAACTACCAACAGGACGAAAATGAGAGATGCAATACTTGTATTAATCGTTAATTCAGAAGGTCCCATTTGGATCTCTGTTGCTGAGTCTCCACCGTGTTCATGTGCTGCTGCTGGTAAACCGTGAGAAAACACACTTAATATCATGCATAAACTGCATATTTTAAAGTATATCCCTTTTATTAAACTTCTCAATAGACTTTCACCTCTTTAGAAAAATAGACAATCATCCATTGCTTTATATCGTAGAAACAACATCAAAACCTTTATTTTCTATCGCCTCTTTAAGTGAATTTATATTCAATAAAGTTTCCTCATAATCAATATGAACGGATTTATTTACTAGGTCTACCTGACCCACAGCCCCAAGTTGTTTCAAAGCATTTTCTATCGTAGTTACACAATGATTACATGACATACCTTCAACCTTAAATATTAATTGACTCATGTTCATCCTCCACCTCAAATTTCCGTACGCCTCGCTATATCCTATAATGATGTTACTCAACTCATTACTCTTTATTCTGAGGAGCCTAATTAACCAAGTAGCTGCTTTAAGGCTGGTACTCTACGAATAACTAATGAATCCAAGATCAAAACGATTAGTAAAGAAATTCCAACTAAAGGAAAAACTATACCTAACAGAATGGTGATAACCGCAACCCATTTGACCATTTTAAAATCCTTTGGCAGAGCTGGCGCTCCTACTCTTCCCTCTGGTTTTCTCAACCACCACATGACAACTCCGCTAACGGCAACTAGAATAATACCGAGACAAACAAGCAAGCATATAATTTGATTGGTCACGCCAAAATACTCACCCTGGTGCAGCGCGATACCAATCGTTACGGCTTTAGCCATGAAACTGAAATCCTTAAATCGCTGATCCGCCAATACTTTCCCGCTATATTGATCAATATGAAGGGTCGTTTGTTGCTTCGGATCCCCTGTCGTAGAATAGATAGTGTATACACCCTTTTCACCTGCAGGAAGAGCAATTTGATAACCAGGGGCCAGTTCTTTACTCTTACCAATATCCATAACCTGTTCAATCGAAATGGAACCATTCACGCCTGGAGCTGAATTCGGAATAGGAAGCTGCTCCGCTGCCCATGGAACACCTTTGACCACATCCTTGGTCGGTACAGTTGACTGTGGCTTCTGCGGATCAAAGGAGAAAAACCCTTGAGGGTATGTAGCTGTTTTATTGATATAAGTACCCATAAAGCCTGACCATGGCAATCCCGTTAAAATAAGTGCTGCAATGAAGAGAGACAACCAAAATGCCGTCACTGCATGCATATCGCGCCAGAACATCCGCTTCCCTTGATTTATGCGTGGAAGCACGATGCCGTAAATAGATTTCTTACCTCTGGGCCACCATAAATAGATACCTGTGACTAATAGAATCATAGCCCAGCAAGCAGACAATTCAACAATGCGATCGCCTATTTTACCAATCATCAGTTTTCCATGAAAATCTCTTATTAGCTGCATGAGTTTTGTATTCGGGTTAATGTCTCCTAGAACTTTCCCATCATAGGGATTGATAAAGATGAGCAAAGATTGCCCCCTATTGTTTACTTCAAATTCAGTAGAGCGATTAGGTGCATACGAAGGTTTTACTTTTTTTAGCATTGCGTCCGGATAGACTGCGTTCATTTTTTTAATTTGTTCCTGCACAGTTAATTGCTGTTGTCCTTGTTGTACGTAATAATAATCCTTGTACATGATGGACTCAATTTGTGGTTTGAATAAATAAATGCCACCTGTCACCGCCAAAATAACTAAAAAAGGTGCAAATATCATACCTGCATAAAAATGCCACCTCCATATGGCTGCATATAAATTTTTTGTCTTAGTCGGTTGTTGCCCTCCATTTACCATTTCAACACCAATACTCATGGTTAAATAACTCTCCCTTTCCTATACAACTCAGATTAACTGACTAAAGTATACTTGGAAGCTGAAAATTTGAAATGACTCATAAGAGCTATATTTGCAACTAATATTTGAACAAAATCATTAAAAAATTCTAAGAAACCATAATTGATTTTATCCATATCAGTCATCTACATCACGATTACCATGGACATTGGGACGAATGCAACATATCTGTTAGTAGTGTAAATCCAGCTGAAATTATACCAATGAATTGTGAATGTAAACACGAGAATGACTGTGGCCATGAAATGGAACAACATAGTTTTCAGGATGTATCCAGAAATAAATCTATTTTTCATCTTGCTTTAAGGAATTAAATACATTAAAAATCGACTTGACATTTCCGTTTAATAATAGTAATAATTACTATTATAAAGAATCTTAACGGAACAGGACGCCAAATATCAACCAGCCATTGCCCGACGTCTCAACAGGTATAACAAAAAGTCTAGCTCAAGGAAAAGCTCTCATCTGACTTGGAGGATAATATTCATTTTTCAATTTTTAGGCTACAACTTTTTCGATCATTCTGCATCTAATAGATTGTTAGAATTTGTCGAAAAAACATACAACTACGAGGTGCATAATGAAACAGATGCTTTTCCTATTAACCTTCCTCTTCCTTTTCCTTCATCATCCAGCAACTTCAAGTGCCGCTGATTTGACCCAACTATTTTTAAATGGAACAAAGGTAAACACCGAGGTCCCTCCACAAATCATTAAAGGAAATACAGTCGTTCCTGTACGTGTTATAGCCGAGAAGCTCAATTCCAAGGTTGCTTGGAACGAAGCGAAGCGCAAGGTTACCGTTGACAAATCAGGTACAAAAATTGAGTTTACGATCAATGATCCTACCGTTTATGTAAATGGCAAAGGGTTTACTTTAGAGGTTGCCCCACTTCTCGATAATGGAACCTCCCTTCTTCCTCTGCGGTTTATTGCGGAACATTTAGGCATAAAGATAACTTGGGATGAAGTTACACGATCTGTATTTTTATCATCTATGGAAACCACAGCAACATCCGCGAACACAGAGACTCTTTCTACTCTTCAATCCATACAAAGCTCTGAAAACGATGTGTCTGTGCAGGCTGACCGAAGCATAACAACTGATCTCTTTGTTTTAGAAAACCCAAACCGGATTATTATGGATATTCCTTACAGTAAGGCCGTATCATCTCTAAAAAACGAAATTCCAGTTCATAGCCATCTCGTTCAAAAAATTACATACGCATTATTTTCGGATCAACCAACTATTGCCCGAGTAACTATAGATTTAAAAGAGAAAGTAGTTGCTAGCACCATCCAAAATAAAGAAAAGAACCAAATCACTCTTCAGCTCGCCCAAGCCTCTCATCCTGTTTATAAGGTTGTTATCGATCCCGGCCATGGAGGTCATGATTCTGGTGCTGTTGGCATAACAGGGCGATTTGAAAAGAACTTTACCCTAGCTACTGCCCTTAAGGTCAAAACTTTGCTTGATCAAGACTCTTCATTTAAAACTTATGTAACGAGAAGCGATGATACATTTATCCCTCTTGAAGATCGGGCAACATTGGCGAATCGAATTCCCGCAGATGTCTATCTATCCATTCATGCCAATAAAGCCGCCTCCAATATTAGAGGTACGGAAACCTTTTACTCGCGTGAAAACAGCATTTCTTTCGCTCAAATCATTCAAAATCATGTTCTTGAAGCTACTGGCTTTCCTGATCGACATGTCAAGCAAGCCAACTATAAGGTCATCAAGGATACGACAATGCCTGCAGCACTTGTAGAAACGGGGTTTCTATCAAATTCTGAAGAAGAAGCGGCCTTATTCTCGGAAAATACTCAAAATAAAATTGCATCTGCAATTGTAGATGCAATAAGGGAATATTTATCTATTAAATAACATAAGATCCACCGTTTTTGGGAGCTTGCTGACAGCCCCTTCGGTGGATCTTTGTTCATTCAATCGCAGTATAATGATCTAAATTGATTAGGCCCCCTGGCAAATATTTTTGCTTCGGGGCCTATATTATTTTTAATGAAAAAAGGATTTCTCGAAAAGTGCATCCATTTTCAAATTCGTACGTCTTTGTAATATAACAATTCTGGAGGAAAAGTATGACCACCGAGGAAATATTTACTTTCATTCGTTTATAAAGTTGTAATACTTTGTTCAAACCGTATTCACATATTATGTGAAAAAAATCACATACATCGAGTAAGATAGAAATATATAACAAATCAAATTGAAAACAGAAGGTGATACCCCTTGAACCAATCTCGAAAACATGAAAAACAATTGATGTACCTGATGTTCATTGTTGCTTTTGTCATGCTGCTCTCTTTTATCCGCAAGTTTTTTTGAAACTATGCAAGCTACTGAGGAGATGAGTCCATATGCCAATCTACGATTCCGTATTTTATAGCCGCCTACTCACTGAGACTACACTGGCATTTCATATCATTTTCGCTACCATCGGCGTTGGTGTTCCGGTCATGATTATGTTAGCTGAGTTAGCCAGCATTCAACGTAAAGATCCCTATTATGCCTTGCTGGCACGAAGATGGGCTCGGGGATTCGTTATCACCGTTGCTATCGGGGTGGTTACGGGTACGGCTATCGGGCTTCAACTCAGCCTGTTGTGGCCGAAGTTCATGGAGATTGCTGGGCAAGCCATTGCGCTTCCTTTATTTCTAGAAACTTTTGCCTTTTTCATCGAGGCTATCTTCCTAGGGATTTATTTATATACATGGGAACGTTTAAAACCTAAACATCATTTGTTACTACTCGTGCCTGTTGTCATTGGTTCGTCTGCTTCCGCATTTTTTATTACGACTGTTAATGCCTTCATGAATACGCCGCAAGGCTTCACGCTAAAAGATGGCTTGATTACGAATGTACAGCCGATTCTAGCTATGTTTAATCCATCCATGCCTACCAAAGTGGCACATGTACTCTCCTCTGCCTACATGACCAGCGCATTCATCTTGGCTGCTGTAGCGGCCTATTCCCTTCTCAAGAAAAAGGGGGACACTTTATATGCCAAGAAGGCTTTAAAGCTGACCGTCACGGCTGGGCTCGTGTTCGCCATATCTACGGCAATGATCGGTGATCTATCAGCCAAATTTCTAGCTCATACTCAGCCTGAAAAACTTGCCGCTGCCGAGTGGCATTTTGAAACGACATCGAATGCACCGCTCGTACTTGGCGGTATTTTGACGGAAAATAATGAGGTTAAATATGCGTTGAAAATTCCGTATGCACTAAGTATCTTGGCAGGTGGAACTCCCGGAACCGAGGTAAAAGGACTGAATGAGATTCCGAAAGATCTCCGACCTCCTTTGTACGTACATTATTTCTTTGATGCCATGGTTGCTATAGGGATGTTTGTGATTGTAGTTGCCATTTGTCATATGTGGTATGCCCGTAAAAAGTCCCGTAAACCTTATCCTAGATGGCTTCTAGCGATTATCGTTGTTTGTGGTCCTCTTTCCATGCTAGGCATCCAATGTGGATGGTTTTACGCGGAGGTTGGTCGCCAACCATGGATACTGCGTGGATATATGAAGGTAGCAGATGCCGCTACAACTTCACAAGACGTAGATACTATGTTGCTGCTGTTCTGTTTACTTTATCTCGTTTTAGCTCTAACCGCAGTAAAAGTATTATCCAAACTCTTTAGAAAAAACGATGTCGCAGATGAACTGATTGCACTTGGTATTTTCGGGGGGAGGACCAAAGAATGAGTCTAGAACTTATTGGAATCACGGTTTTGTGGATTTTCCTATACGGATATTTAATTGTGGCATCCATTGACTTTGGTGCAGGCTTCTTCAGTTACTATTCGGTTATTACGATGAAAAAGCATATCATTCATAAGATTATTGAGAGATATTTATCTCCCGTCTGGGAGGTTACCAATGTATTCCTAGTTTTCTTCTACATCGGCATGATTGGTTTCTTTCCTGAAACTGCACGTTATTATGGCACCGCGTTACTTGTACCAGGCAGTTTAGCTATCATATTATTAGCCATACGTGGAGCCTACTACGCTTTCAGCAACTATGGTTCCAAGGATAACAAATGGTACATGCTGCTTTATGGAGCAACTGGCTTGCTCATTCCTGCAACTCTTTCAACGGTGCTAACCATTTCGGAGGGCGGCATTATCGTTGAACAGAACGGCACGATTTGGCTAGATTGGAGCAAGTTGCTTGGGAGTCCTTATACTTGGTCGGTCATATTGCTATCGCTAGTCAGCGTCCTCTATATTTCAGCGATGTTCCTTTCCTACTATGCCTATAGAGCAAAAGACTATCCCGCTTTTGGCATTTTACGAGGCTATGCTCTTTTCTGGAGCGGACCTACAATTCTAGCAAGCCTTCTTGTATTTTTCGCTATTAACCAGCAAAACCCAGAACATTTCCGCAATATGATTAACCTGTGGTGGATGTTCGGAGCATCATTGCTCTGCTTTTTACTTGCCGTCTACTTCCTTTGGAAAAAAATCAAGCTAGGTCTAGCGTTCATATTGGTGCTTTTGCAATTTGCTTTTGCTTTCTTTGGTTATGGTAAGGCCCATTTGCCGTATCTTTTATTTCCCTACATCTCCATTCACGAAAACTTCACTAATCAAGCAATGGGAACTGCGCTAGTCATCGCCTTTATGGCAGGGCTTGTTATTCTAATCCCCTCTCTGTTTCTGCTTATGCGTCTTTTTCTTTTTGATGCTGATTATGTGCAAGGTAAATTTATCAAGAAGGGTGACTAAACTTATGGAAAACTTGCTAATCCAATACGCTCCACCGGTATTTGTTCTATTTTCACTTGTTTTTATGATTTTATGGGTACCAAGAGCAGCAGATGTGACAGAATAATCCGTAAAACGAATAAGTCGACTAATTGCTAGTCGACTTTTCTTTCCTTATGATTCGTGTTCAATATCCTTTTCCATGTCGTGTTTAAGCTCTTTAGGCATTTTTTCTGGTTTACTTCCGAACCACTTCGTATAGAGAGCTTCATAAGTTCCATCTTTGGAGACTGCTATAATGGCCTTATTGATCTTACCCATGTACATGTTTCGCTTTTTTGCAACGACTGCGTAGCTATCTTTGTTGAAAACTTCTCCTACTTTTTTAAATTTTCCATCTGCTGAATTTTGCAAATAATCTTGAATACTGTGCTCTTCAAAAATGACGGCATCAACGGATTTATTTTTCAAATCATCGTAAGCGTCGGAGATGTTCGCATAACTCCTTATTTTGATCCCTTGAATTTCACTTGCAAATTGATAAGCAGTCGATCCATTCCTAGTGGCTACCACCTTTTGGGCCAAGTCATCTTGGCCTTTGATCGCCACGTTATCTGATGCGGTAAGTATCGCTTCTCCCGATTGAAAATAAGGATCTGAATAGTCTAATTTGTTCTTGCGGGCATTCGTGACTGTCATTCCCGCGATTGCCAAATCAACATCCCCCGATTTAACACTTTTGTTCAACTCACCGTATTCCATGGCTACCCATTCATATTTTAATTTCGCCTTTTTAGCAATAGCTTGCCATAATTCAACTTCAAAGCCTTTCTGCTCTTCCCCTTCTGTATAAGTGAAAGGACGGTTGTTTTTCTCAATACCGACTTTGATCGATTCATTTTTCGCGCATCCTGTGGAAGCCAGTGTTAAAAAAAGAACGACCAACAGAGTGATCCCCTGCATACTTCGAACTCGTATATTCATTGCCCTTTATACCCTCCTTATCAGGTAAACAACGGTATTATTTGTAAATTGTTAATCGGTTATGCAGATATGGCAGCATATATTGTGAATGTTGCCAATCCCCAACCAAAATAAAAAAGCCCCTGTTTTGTATGGTTACAAAACAGGGGCTTTTCCCACAATCTTACTTCTGAAAGGTTCTCGGCGAGCTCCCGAACTTTTGTTTGAAGGCTCGTTCAAAGTGAGTTAACGTGTTAAATCCGGAGGCATAGCAAATTTCTGTAACAGGTATATCCGCTGCCATTAACAACGACTTAGCAAAGTTCAAACGCAGTCCCTGTAAATAAATTTGGAAGGGGATGCCTATCATTTTATGAAAGGCTTGACTAAAATAATTAGGTGCCAAAGCCGCTTGCTTGGCGGCATCCTCTAATCGTAGCGGATCTCGGAAATGGTGGTGAATATAGACAAGAGCCCTCTGAATCGAACGATGCTGAGCTCCTAAATCCTTTTCCTCAATAGGCGGGTGTTGCAAATTATAGGCTCGATAAAGGGTTAGAAGGATCCGCTCTAGAGCACCTTTTACCATCATTTGCTGACCTGGCAACCAATTATGGGCCTCGCTGCTAATTAGTCGAAATTCGGACTCAATCATGTCAAAGCTAACATCCAAATCAACCATATATTCGGCAAATTGTTGAAACATCAGCTCTCTTATGTCTTCCCCAAGAAATTCTCCGGAGAAAACAAGGTTGTAAATATCCATGGGTTCATCGGGAAACGAATAGATATCATGAAAATCAGCTGGAGTAAGTAAAAAGAGGCTTCCTCTGGTAAGCCGATGCTCGGTTCCATTCACGATGTTCACTCCACTACCACGGAGAACAAAGCAAAGCTCATAAAATTCATGCCAATGCAAGGAGTGGTGTTCGTAGCTGATATGTTGAAAGTAAATTTGAAAAGAGGAGGAGGGATCAATAAATTGGGCATTCGTTAACCTAATCGGTTGTTTCTTCATATCTGCCCTCCGCCTCCATTTTTTCATCTAGTATAGCACAAGTGGTCGGCCCCTTTCGGTTTTCACAGCCATTTTTATACGTTAACGTACGTATTACCTGCTAGATCTTTGCCTCGTGCCAACCATACTTTAAAGTTTCGATTTTTCTCTGGATACACTTGCGTGTCGGTTGAGAAATAGCGCATGGTATATCCGCAACGACGGTTTTCGCTTTTGTTAGGATCCGCACCGTGAATGATGCGCGAGTCATGCAGCGAGCATTGACCTCTTTGTAATTCGAAATGAACGGCTGTTGATGTATCCATGTTTTTAATTTGCGTATTAAACAGATTTTGGGACCCATCTACACTTTCATACTCAGAGAAACCGTTGTTATGCGTACCTGGAATGACCTGCATGCAGCCATTTTCCTTCGAACTATTATCGATAGCGAGCCAAACTGTAATGATTTTATCAAATGAACTAACCCTGCTATTCCAATAAGCCGAATCCTCATGCCATGGCGTTGCCCGGCCAATAAAGGGGTCTTTGCATATAAAATGGCTGGACCATAGACCAATGTTCGGTCCGATAATAGGCTCAACGAGATCCAGAACTTCATCCGACAGGAGGAATTTGAGCAGTCGTTCTTCACGGAAATGAGGTGTGTCCAGCTCGTCGGACAGTTTACTTCCCTTTTGCTTCAGTTGATCTTCAAATATATCCGTTAATTCAGCTAACTTCTCTGGTGAAAACAGCTGCTTTTCATAAAGTAAGTACCCATTTTTCTTATAAAATTCGACTTCTTCATTCGTTAATTTACTCAACGTAATCCCTCCCTAAATATAGCTCCTAACACTAAATTAACTATAACTCACATGTACGATAACAGGCTTATCGTTTACTCAGAAAAAGTTAGCTTATCTTAAGGTAAAGTAAAGTTAGCCGACTTTCAGCACAAAAATAAGCCACTCTTGGAAGAGTAGCTTTGGATCTTGCATGATAAACATCACGATGGAAAAAACAATCAATTACCTGCGAGCTAGCTTGGTCAAGCGTCCATCCGAAATCCACTCGGCCACATACACATCCCCGCGCGAATCGACACAGATGCCATGCGGAGAACTGAATTTGTTGGCACGATAGTAAGCTTTATCTAGATTAGGCCATCCCTCCTGCGATTTCGCTTGACGATCCTCTCCCAAATGCGCAACCAATCGATCATGTTTATCGAATACCGTTACACGGCTGTATAAGTCCGGAAAATACATTTCATCCTTGTAGAAATAGAAGCTGCAAGGCATATCCATATCATGGTCAAAAGCCCGTTTGAATTGCCCACCCGGTGTAAACACTTGAATCCGATGATTGCCCCGATCCGCAACATAAATTTCCGGTTCACCGCGTCGCAAATCAACGGAAATACCATGTGGACAAGCGAATTGCCCAATTTCTGAGCCTTTTCCTCCCCATGAGCGAATATAGTCACCAAGCGCATTATACTGATGCACCCAGCTTTGGCCATAACCATCTGAAATATAAATATCGCCATTTGGCGCCACAGCCACATCCGTAGGTACGAATTTGCGTTCAGCATCATAAATCTCTGGTAGATCTGGCGTGCCGATAGTTAACAAATGTTCACCGGTTAATGTTGTTTTAACCATTATCCCCTTTGCCGTGTCAGTCACATAAAGGAATTCGCCGCCTGCTTCTTTGTGCAGATAAAAGCCGTGCGCACCTCCTTCGAATTCTTCGCCCCATGCATTCAAATATTGCCCATTGCGGTCAAATACGACAACGGAAGGCGTTCCAGTATGGAACAAATAAAAGCGATCCGCTTCATCAACTTCAATTCCGTGTGTATAGCCTAGTGTGACATTCGCGGGTACTTTTGCCCAATTCGGAATAACTTCATAGTTATGTGACGTATTTCCTGCTTGAAGGGCACTTAGAGATAGCGCTTCCAATTCACCCACATCCTTTTTCTACTTATTTCCTTTTATAATACCACTTAAATATTGCAGTGTACTAGTTCAAATGTTGAAAGCCACTTACATTCTGGAGAAAGGCTATCTCTTGGCTTAATGAGAAAAATGACCAAAGATAATTTCAAAATTGGATACAATTATTTGTATCAGGGCAACCTATTGAGTGCCTTTTCCAAGGAAGAGAGATTCAATCTTAGGTCCAACGTTTACATAGTAGTAGGCATTTGAAACAACTATCGAAGATGATAATCCATACAGATACACGTCAAAGGAGGAATTTCCATGCCAAACAAAATTCATCTTGAAGCCGCGGCGAAGAAATTCGCAGAAAATACTGCGAAGCCGCCATATCTCTTCGATCTAGGTCCTATAAAGGGGCGCGAGACTGTTGACAAGGTGCAATCTGAGCCTGTCCATAAAGAATCTGTCGACTCGCAAGATCTTATAATCGCAGGCGGCCCTAGCGGTGAAGTATCCGTAAGAATTCTACGACCCAAAAAATCACCGCCGACACTTCCTGTTATCCTCTATATTCACGGTGCTGGATGGGTCTTCGGAAATGCCCATACGCATGATCGTTTGGTCCGCGAGCTTGCTGTTGGCGCTCAAGCTGCCGTCGTATTCCCCAACTACAGCCTTTCACCTGAGGCCAAGTATCCAACAGCACTTGAGGAGATCTACGCTGTACTCCAATGGATAGCCAGCCATGCTCATGAATACGGCTTCGATACAGAGCGCCTCACTATTGCAGGCGATAGCGTTGGCGGCAATATGGCCGCAGCCATTACGTTGGTCGCCAAGGAACGCAAAGGCCCGACCATCCATAAGCAGCTGCTGTTCTACCCTGTCACGGATGCATCCTTCGATACGGATTCCTATGAGCAGTTCGCAACGGGATATTTCCTACGTCGGGATGCCATGCAGTGGTTCTGGGATCAATACACGTCTGATCCCCGCGAGCGAGCGGAGGTGACAGCTTCTCCGCTGCGAGCTACGCTCGAGCAGCTCAACTGCCTCCCACCTGCGCTGATCATCACGGGCGAGGCCGACGTGCTGCGCGATGAAGGCGAAGCCTACGCGAACAAGCTTCGCGAAGCCGGCGTGCCCGTCACGTCCGTGCGCTTCCAAGGCATCATCCACGACTTCGTGATGCTGAACGCCTTGGCCGACACCGCTGCCGCGCGTGGTGCCATGATGCTCGCCAAAGCTTGGCTGCGAGAAACATAATCTTAGCCTGCGGGGCAAGCAGGCCAACGCGAATAAACAGAGACGCAATCCACAAGTGGATGTGTCTCTGTTTATTTTCATAGATGAGCATCGTTGTAATTAGATCCTCGAAACCGTATTTCCCTATATGTTTGTACAAGCTCCAAGTAATGTTTTACTTCCCACATGGGCTGCGTAAAGCACTGAATTACTTCCCACATAGATTTGTACAAGAAATATTCAACTCTCCCCACATGAGTTGCACAATGCAATGTTTTATTCTATACAGTAGCGTTGCATTAAAGTTAACACGTCTCGGGTCGATCAAAATAATCTAAATTGCGCTAAAAATGTTAAATTATTGTCATTCATAGCAATAAAAAAATCTCCATATTTAGGGTAACAGGTAGTCCCTGTCCAAATCCCTAATTTAGGAGATTAGCGCATGGACAAGAATACACTATTTTCATCATTTGGTAAATGGGTTGCACCACTTAATTCACAAATTATCCATAACTGGAAATGTACGAGCAAGCTCGACAGCTACGTGAAAAAGCTTGATCATTTCTGCTGATCTTCATTGAAGCTCAATTGAAGCAGCGCAAAGGGCTGCGGGAAATTATGAGAGAAGTTCAGAACAATGTGGATTTTCTTCAAGCGCTTGGTATCACGTCAATCAGTGCTTCCCAATTGTCCCGAAAAAACAACAGGCTTGATCCTGAAGTTCTACAAGCCATCCTATGTGATCTCAAGACTCTGTTGCATCGGCTTCGTTCTCCCATGTCCGCTCGCCTTGGTATCGTGAAAATTATCGATTCAACTACGATGAGCTTATGCCTAAACAAGTACAAATGGGCCATCTTCCGCAAATCAAAAGCAGGAGTCAAACTTCATCTTCGCGTGACCTTTGCTGATCCAGATCATGTCTACCCTGACAAAGCAGTTGTCACACCAGCGAAGCCAGCCGACCATACACAGATGGATTTTTTCATTGATGAGACAGATGCTACGTATCTGATGGATCGGGGGTATCTCGATTACGGAAAGTATGACAACTACTGCAAGCTTGGAATCCGCTTCGTTTCCCGACTTAAAAACAACGCCCTTATCGAGGAAGTCGAAGAACTTCCCGTCGCCGCAAGGTCCAACATTCTCCGAGACGAGAAAGTGATCTTGGGTAAAGGCAAGAAGCGAATGACAAATCGATTTGACCTAAGCGCCGCTGAAATCGGTGATCTGTACCGGAGTCGCTGGGAGATCGAGACGTTCTTTCGCTGGGTCAAGCAGCACCTGAAATTGACTCGATTTTACGGCACTAGCGAGCAGGCGGTTATCAATCAAATCTGGATTTGTCTCATTGCATACTGTTTGGATTTGTTGATCAAGTTGGACCTCGAGACGAACAAAACCTTGTCGGAGCTTGTGGATATACTGAAAACCTTGTTATGGAAACCTTGGGATAACTTTATCGCCGCCGTAATATGAAGTCCCAGTCGAAACCTCAAAAGGTAGACAGAAAAAGGCCTAAAGGTAACATAATCTTGGTAACGAATTGAAATACGCCCATTGAAATGGATATAAATACCAAATGAACAGCAGCTGCCTGATCGAGAGACCTCCGTCAATTTTTAGCTCTCAAACCAAAATAATACTTTTCAGAAAATTTAAATAAATGTAGGTGTTATGTTTTATGCAACACTATTGATCCCATATAGGATGATTCGTGTGACAAAGATACGGGATTATTTATACATCGTTATCCGATTTTATCTTTTTCGCAAAAAAATAGCCAGCAGCGAAATTATCGATGATAGCCTGTCTATTAATCTATTGTTTGTACAGATACACACGCCAAAATAGCACCCCAAACAGAAACTTGTTGAATTACACCGAACATGACTAACAAGGCACAAATAAAAACGAGTGTTGCCCCTGTCATACCCAAGATGGATATAAACCTGGGTACGAGCTTGGTTTTATAAAATATATAACTGTACATCATCGTATTTATGCCCAGCATGAAAAGTGGGCCAAGCATAAATGTCCAGTCATGTATTTTGTCCCCGCCCGTATTAATCGCCACCTTATTTTTCAATTTCCCACTGCCTACATAGGTAGGATTTTCAGATAACGGGCGAGGGTTCATCAAATATTCAAACCCTGGATGCCTATTTTGATGCTTCGGTGGAAAGACGACAGGGACGTTGCTGCATTGCTGCTTCCAACCTAAATATGGATACATGGGATACGGCATGGTTGTTCTCCTCTAGGATTCAATTTAATATCTAGCTTTATTCCTTTAGACATCATAGTAATGAAACAGCGGCAGCTAAGGACTGTGAAAATAAAGTCCTAGACTGCCGCTGCCTTTATTGAGCTAATGACCGAAGTCAAAGGTCCCCAGCAAACCCATCTCTTTAGCTTTCATGGCCGCTTCAATCCGGGATTTGACATTTAATTTTTGAAAAAGACTAGTCAAACTATACTCCAATGAGCGTTGGCTCATGCACATGATTTCCGCAATTTCTTTATTGCCTTTTCCTTTTGCAATTTTTTGTAGTATTTCATATTCTTTGTTACTAATGGCGAGTTTATCAAGCCCATTTTCACACTCAGAGGGTTGGACGGTCACTTTTCGTAGTTGTTTAACTAAAGAAAGCGGCAGAATGACTTCACCCCTTAAGGCGCAACGAACCGCTGACACCAGTTGTTCTTTATTCGCTGTTTTCAATATATATCCGGCGATCCCGGCTTCGATCATCAGATTAAAATGGTTTTTAAATTCAAAGCCAGTGTAGATTAAAATAGTTGCATCAGGATTAATGCTTATAATTTGCTTTGCCAGCTCTATTCCATTTATGTCCGATAAATGCAAATCAATAAGCATGAGGTCAAAATGCAACGTTTTCGCCATTTCCAATGCCTTTTCGGTGTTATTGGTTAAGGAAACCTCAAAATTTCCTTCTTGTTCTAGCAGCATTTTTGTACCTTCCATAATGGTAGGGTGGTCGTCAACCAACAAAATTTGGATCATGTTCTAAGCACCTCTATTTAATTACTATTTCTTTCCGTCAAATGAGTAGGAATAAAAACATGAATGGCCAATCCGTCGTCGTCAGGTATTGAATGGAAATCTATACGCCCATCCATACTGCGAACGCGTTCTTTCATTCCATATACACCCATACTTTTAAACGAATCCTCGACCACGCTTAAGTCCATACCGATTCCGTTATCTTTATAAGTCAATTCTATTCCATCAGAGCGGCTGAACAAAGTGATATGGACTTGCGTTGCTTTGGAGTGTTTCGATGCGTTTGCTAAGAGCTCTTGTACAATTCGATATAATCCGATTAACAGCTCATCATCAAGTGCATGGCGGAAACTGTTAATTTCGAACTGAATTGCGTAATCCGCTCGCAATTGTGTGAATTCAAACAGTGCTTCCAGAGACGACACGAGCCCTTCTTCTTTCAACATAGGTGGCCGTAATTCATTACACGTAATACGTATTTGATAAACGACATCCAACAGCCCATTGGTAATTTGTTGAAGTTGAACTCTGAGATCTGGGGTAACGGAAGGGTCGGTTAACATTTGATCCAACTTGCGGTACCAAATGATTTGCTCCTGAAGCGCTGCGTCATGTAAATCTTGGGAAAGACGCTTTCTTTCGTTCTCAGACATTCGAAACAAAAGCCGTAAGAGCCATGAAGGCGCTACTTGAAGAGAAACATTTTGCTCCAGCTCTTTGGTCAAATCTTCAATTAAACGGAAGTTATCGTATAAGACGCTGACATAACGAGTGATCGTCTTTAGCCAAATACATTTAGGCTTAATTTTTAAAAATGGAGGTTTTTCATTAAAACAGAGTAAGTGAATATGCTCTTTGATATCAATAAGTTTAATGATATAGCCGTCAGCTATCTCTATAATTTCGCAAAATGGAAGTTCTTTAAGATTAAGCTCTAGGATATCCCTCATTAAGCTATTCCCGATATCCCGATTCCCGTTTCTTATAACTGCATGATTATTTTGATCAACTTCAAGGATACTTATAGTTGACGCCCTTGTAATATCCTGAATTTCTTTTATTAGCCGCGTTTCAATTTCTTCAACTTTCATAACACCTAACAAATCGTGGGAGAACCTATCCAAACTTGTCTGTAATCGACAGTACCTATCTTCGGATTCCCGGATGATTTGCTCCGTTATTCTCCTCTCTTCCTCTACTATTCTTCGATCTGTCACATCACGTATCATTGTTAATCCAGAGTTTATTCCTCTATGGGAAAGAGGAGCAGAAATGATATCAACATCAATGATTGATCCATCATAACGAATCAGCTTTTGCTCAACAATAGAAGTGGCGCTATGCAAGTCATAGATCGCGGAAAGACGCATAGATGTTTCCTCTTTAAAATCAGGATGAATGTAGTCTAATATGTTTTTCCCTTTCAATTCGCTCATGCTAGACGCCCCAAATAGCTTGAGACCCACGGTATTGACATATTTGAATTTAAAATCACAATGCAAAACAATGGCCTCCGGAGATAACTCCACTAGGCGGCGACTAAGCTCCTCACTTTCCGATAAAGCCCGTTCCGCCTCTTTACGAGCCGTTATGTCTTCGAAGGCAAACTGCACAGAATCGGATTGGGAATCATAGACCGATATCAATGATACATCAATCTCTTTACCATCCAAACGAATAATTTTATATTCTCTGGGGGCAGTATAATCAAAAGGTAAGCGATTTTTCAAAAATTCTCGAACAATATCCTTATCGATTGGATGAACCCATTCCAGTGCGTTTGTGCCTATAAAATCCTCAGGCTTCTCTGCCCCTATCACTTTCATCCCAGAGGGATTGATGTAAGTGAACCGATCATCTTTATAAATAGTGATAGCCACTGGAGAGAGCTCCACTACTCTTCGATAACGTTCTTCACTCTCTCGAAGAGCTATTTCCATCTTTTTTCTTTCTGAGATGTCATTAAAAATAGCAATTACGGATCGTGCTGTGTCATCGTAAATGCCTATAATTTCCGCTTCTATCGTCTGTCCATCCAGTCGGATCATTTTATATTCAATAGAGTCAACATATTTTTCTTCTATTACTAACTTAACCCTTTCTTTCGCCATTTCTTTGTAATCCGGATGCACCCTTTCATAGATGGATTTCCCCACGATTTCATGCTCACCTGTTGCTCCCAGAAAACGTACCCCCGATGGATTGATATATGTAAATACGCCATCCCGATGAGTGGCAATCGGTTTTGGAGAAAGCTCAATCAATCTCTGATAGCGATCCTCACTTTCTTTAAGTTCTCTTTCAATTTGCACTCTATCAGTGATATCTCTGGACACAATGACTATACTTTTGACTTCACCATCTTCCTTAAGAACTGGTGTAGCCATGCAATCTGAATATATCGTGTGTCCATCTGCATGAATAAAGCGAAAATTTAGAAGTGCGTTTGTTTTTGATCGGATAATTTCAATAAATTGTTCACGAACAAAATTGTTATCTTCCGGAAACACATAATCAAATCCCGAAGTTCCAATCATACATTTATCGTCATACCCTAGCCCTCTTTTAGAAACATAAAGAAGCTTTCCATGTATATCTACAACACCGATTAAATCGGTCATATTTTCAGCAATCAATCGGTATTTGGCTTCACTTTCTTCTAATGCCAACTCTGTCAGTTTCTTATCTGTAATGTCGCGTGCCACGAAGATAATATGTTCAATTTTCCCATCATCCCTAACGACAGGGGTGCCATATTCTTCGAAGTATCTCAGTTCTCCATTGGCATGGGTAACACGAAACTGGACACAACGCGGTTGCTTGGATGCAACCATCTCCATAAATTCGCGAATAATCATTTCTGTATCTTCCGGGTGAATCATTTTAGTGAAAATGTCCTGTTCGATATATTGCTCAGGCGAATAGCCCAGTAATTTAAGGTGCGACGGTGACGCATAAATCGTTTTTCCATTGACTTCTACGATGCGTACCATATCTGTTGTATTTTCCGCAATTAACCGATACATCGTTTCGCTTTCTTCAAATCTGTCAACTGCATAATCCTTGTCGATTAATGATTTATACCGCAACTCACTTTTATATAATGCTTCTTTCAGTGGTGTAACATCTATGAGGATTCCTTCAAGTCGTTTCTTATATCCAATATTATCCATGAATGGTTCCACTTTTACTTCAATCCATCGAATATCACCATTTGAGCGAATAATCCGATATCCAGTGGAATGCTGCAATCCTTGGAGCACAATTGCTGACGATGCTTCAAAAATAGGCAGATCTTCAGGATGAATCAAATTTATCCACGAGTTCCAATCTATAATTGTATCCGGCGCATACCCAGTAATTTTGAAAAATGCTTCCGAATTACATACAAATTTTTGCAAATCGTTTTCAAATGACCAAACAGCCACATCCATGTTTTTAAGAAAGTCTTGAACCTGCTGTATAATCTGAGACAACTCCTTAGTTAGACGTTTTACATAGCTCCTATAAAAGAAAACCGTCAACACACAAAAGCCGTCCTCAATAAAGGACGGTATGTATTTTAAAGGAAGATTCTGTTCAATCATTCTGGCTATGATATTATCTATTATACAAGATATTACGCTTATTTTATTTACTAATTATTTCCAACCAGCACAGAGCGCTAAATGTTTTGCTTTTCCCCACGCCACTTTTTTTATTTATTTGATTATCCAACTAGCTCAGGATAGGTAATCGTCGTAGACGATAGGCAACAATGAACTAACCTATTGAATAACTCGCTTTTGACCTCACGGCGGTTGAATCGATAGCAAAACTCATCGAGATATGCTTGTAGGTGCTTAGGATCTAAGCCGTGGTAGGTACCACCAATAAAAGCTTTCGCATTAGAGATGATCGTATGAAGCCACTTTAGATGATCTGGATTTTCTTTCAGGTCGTACTTTTTGGCTTCATGGTGGAAGCCATTTTTGGCCAAAGCTTGATAAGAACGATATCTATCGCTGGCAATCGTTGATCCAGCTTCAATGTAGGTGGTTGCAAAGTCA
>NZ_AUGY01000047.1 GCF_000422905.1 Paenibacillus alginolyticus DSM 5050 = NBRC 15375 | reverse complement strand
TTCCTCTGCAATGCGGAAGGGATGGCAGCGCACGGGATACAGTCAGCGTGTAGGAAAATACGGAAGAGGCCAAGGGAACACTCTAAATTGGAAGAAACCAAATGCTTGGTTCAACAGGAGGGTAAGGAACATTCCCGTCAGTAGCACCTATTGGCATTGTCCCAAAGACATCGCAAGATCGTAAACACCTTTTAAAAATTTTCGTCCCGTTGGGACGGCTCCCGCGCCTTCGCTTGAGCTACGTTCACAACCGGTTCAAATTCATTTTTCAAGGAACAAAAAATAATAAGAGCAATTTCCAATTCATTAAAGAATTAGGAACTGCTCTTAGCATACAAGGAGGATTTACCATGGCTGTAGAACGCAAAAAAACAATGACAAAAGAAATTATGAATCAAGCTATCGTTGATTCGTTTAAAAAATTAAATCCTTGGGCGATGATCAAAAATCCGGTTATGTTTGTGGTTGAAATCGGTACGGTCATTACGCTTCTTCTTTCGCTCGCACCCGATCTATTTGGTACCACAGAAGTAGGGCGGGGTTATAATATCGCTGTGTTTCTGATCTTGTTATTCACATTGCTTTTCGCTAACTTCGCGGAAGCTTTGGCTGAAGGGCGGGGCAAAGCGCAGGCGGATTCCCTACGAAGGACGAAATCGGATACGAAAGCTCGTTTGGTGCAAAGGGACGGTTCTTATAAGGAAGTATCTTCAACTTCTCTCCGCAAGGGAGACGTGGTCCGCATTGAAATGGGTGAGATCATCCCGTCCGACGGTGAAATCATTGAAGGTTTGGCATCGATTGATGAATCGGCGATTACTGGTGAGTCCGCTCCGGTTATTAAGGAAGCAGGCGGCGACTTCTCATCCGTAACAGGTGGAACGCGTGTCGCTTCTGACTATATCGTTGTCAAAGTGACGACCGATCCCGGCGAATCGTTCTTGGATCGCATGATTGCGCTCGTGGAAGGCGCCAAACGGCAGAAAACACCGAACGAAATTGCTTTAACGACGCTGCTTGCTGTATTGACGTTGATCTTCTTAATCGTCATTGTGACCATGGTACCCATGGCGAAGTATTTGGACGTGAAATTGGAGATTTCCACGCTGATTGCATTACTGGTCTGTCTCATCCCGACAACAATCGGAGGTCTCTTGTCAGCTATCGGTATCGCTGGTATGGACCGTGTGACACAGTTCAACGTGCTTGCTATGTCGGGTAAGGCTGTTGAAGCTGCTGGCGACATCGATACGATGATCCTAGATAAAACAGGGACGATCACTTTCGGAAATCGGATGGCTTCGGAGTTCATACCTGTGAATGGCGTAGCCGCTAAAGACATTACGTTTACATCCTTACAAGCATCAGTGAAAGACGAAACTCCTGAGGGCCGCTCCATTGTGGAGCTTGCGAATAAGCTTGGGGAGACGTGGCAAGCAGATAGCTATCAAGGGGCAGAAGTGGTGGAGTTTACTGCGGAAACACGGATGTCAGGACTTAATTTAGCTGATGGGAAACAAATCCGCAAGGGTGCCGTCGACGCAATTAAGAAATATGTAGCAGCTATGGGCGGGAAAATTCCTAGTGATTTAGAAGCAGTTACAAACCGAATTGCCAAAGCCGGAGGCACTCCGCTGGCTGTCGCGGTTAATGAGCGGATTTATGGTGTTATCTATCTCAAGGATACGGTAAAACCGGGCTTGAAGGAACGCTTTGCCGAACTTCGCGCAATGGGTATCAAAACGGTTATGTGTACAGGGGATAACCCTCTTACAGCTGCAACGATCGCACTTGAGGCCGGTGTAGACGAGTTTATTGCTGAGGCGAAGCCGGAAGATAAAATTGCCGCGATTAAAAAAGAGCAGCAAGAAGGCAAGCTCGTAGCCATGACTGGCGACGGAACGAATGACGCTCCTGCGCTTGCTCAAGCCGATGTAGGACTTGCGATGAATTCAGGCACGATGGCTGCGAAAGAAGCGGCCAATATGATCGATTTGGATTCCGATCCAACCAAGCTGCTTTCTGTCATTTCCATCGGTAAACAGCTGCTAATCACTCGCGGAGCTTTAACAACATTTTCAATTGCCAACGATATTGCCAAATATTTCGCGATCATTCCTGCGATGTTTATCTTAGCTATGCCGCAGCTGCAGGCCTTGAATATTATGAATCTGGCTTCGCCGGAATCGGCTATTTTATCAGCGCTCATATTCAATGCAATTATCATCCCGCTCCTCATCCCCATTGCCATGAAGGGCGTTAAGTACCGGGCAATGTCAGCAGATAAATTGTTGTCACGCAATATTCTGCTCTATGGTTTAGGCGGTGTGATCGTGCCTTTCATTGGGATTAAAATCATAGATATGGTGCTTCACGGTTTAAATATCGTTTAAAGAGAAACGAGGAGATAGCGTTATGAAATCGGTTTTTATAGCTGTTCGTGTGTCTTTATTGTTCATGATCGTCTGTGGGCTCATCTATCCGCTCGTAACGACTGGTGTAGCCGGAGTGTTATTCCCTAAACAAGCAAATGGAAGTCTCATAGAATCTGGCGGTGTCGTGATTGGATCAGAATTATTGGCTCAAAATTTCGAGTCACCGAAGCTCTTCCATCCAAGAGCATCTGCCGCCAAGTATGATCCGACTGCTTCATCAGGCTCCAATACAGCGGTGGCTTCAAGCGATTATGCTGCGGCAATGGCAGAGAGTATTGATGCTTTGAAGCAAGAAAATCCTAATCTAACGGATATTCCGGCGGATTTAGTAACCGTGTCCGGCTCCGGTTTCGATCCGGATTTATCTCCGGAGGGGGCTAAGGCCCAAGTTCCGAGAATTAGCAAGGAAACAGGGATCTCTGAGAAAAATCTCAATGATCTCGTTGATCAACTTTCCAAAACGCGACAACTCGGAGTTTTCGGTGAGCCAAGAGTCAATGTGACGGAATTAAATATGGAACTGCTGAAGCAAGTGAAATTGTGAGATGAGCAGGCAACCACTCTCGGTTATTTATGAGAGTGGTTT
This sequence comes from Paenibacillus alginolyticus DSM 5050 = NBRC 15375, assembly GCF_000422905.1. Lineage (GTDB taxonomy): Bacteria > Bacillota > Bacilli > Paenibacillales > NBRC-103111 > Paenibacillus_E > Paenibacillus_E alginolyticus. Next base: position 61,113 of record NZ_AUGY01000047.1, on the reverse strand, counting down.
CTGCACATTTTAGGGAGAAGGGAGAATGTTGCCATTTGGATGGTTTCAAAAGAAAAACACCGGAAGAAATCCTATATTCCATCTCTAAACTCCACCGCGGCAGTTTTAAAATATATATCGGCGCCGTCAGTGGATCCGGTAAAACCTATCATATGCTTCGCGAAGGGCAAAACCTCAAACAGCAGGGGATCGATGTGGTCATTTGCGCCGTATCAACGCTCCAAAGACCGGAAACCGTGGAACAATTGGGGGATCTGGAAAGAGTCCCAAGCATTCATTGGATCAAAGACGGGGTCGAGCAAAAAGATCTCAATTTGGATGCGTTAATCGAGAGAAATCCGGAGGTCGTCCTCGTAGATGGGTTAGCCCATTGCAATCGAGAAGGCGCACGGTTTCCGTCACGATTAGACGATATCAAGTTTTTACTTTCGAATGACATTAGTGTTATAACCACGGTGAATGTATATGAGCTGGAAGAGGCGATGGAGGTTGCTCATAAACTAACAGGCATTGAAGTAGGGCACTGCGTTCCCTCAGATACGTTGGAACTCGCTGATGAGGTTCGATTAATCGACGCGACGCCTGAAACAATATTAAGTCGATTGGGAGAAGGCCATTTAAAGGGGAATAAGGATACAGCGTTATTCAAACGCGGTAATTTAGGCGTGCTGCGAGAACTGGCACTTCGTCTTGTTGCTGAGGACGTTAATGATTCTCTGGAAGAACATCGCGAACAAATGGGGATTCTGGGTCCATCTGGTGCGACCGAGCGCATCCTTGTAACAACGCAGTATCATTGGAATGGTTCGATTTATGTGCGCAGAGGACAACAGATCGCTAAGCGATTGAATGGTGATCTTCATGTGGTCACGCTGCGTAATTTCAATAAGCCGCTCACCAAGGAGGCGGCCACTTTTCGCAGGGCGATTATGAAGCTTGTCCAAAAAATAGGCGGCAAATTTGAGGAACTGCCCTTTGGGAACCGTCGCAGCATCCCTCAAATATTGGTCGACTATGCGATAGCTCATCATGTAACACGGATTGTATTAGGTCATTCTAAGCAAACCAAATGGCAAACTCTTTTACAAGGCTCCGTCATCAATGGCGTGTTAAAAAGAACGACAAATATCGATGTGTTCTTGATTGCTGATCGTGCTTCTCAGGAGGGTGAACGCATTCTGCCAGCCCATATCCACTCTTTGAAGGAACCTTACAAATATAAACGATTGAGCAAACAAGAAGTAGAGGCGAAAATCGAAAAAATCAAACGCGGTAGATTTAAAGTCTACATTGGGGCTGCCCCAGGTGTCGGCAAAACGTATACGATGCTGCGAGAGGGCAACGATCTGCTCAAAAAGGGGATTGATGTGAAGATTGGTTTGCTTGAAACCCATGGAAGAAAAGAGACAATCGCACAGATTGGGGAACTTGACATCATACCGCGGGCAGAAATCCAGTATCAAGGTGTAAAGCTGGAGGAAATGGATACAGAAGGTATCATACGTCTTAGACCTGAAGTGGTTTTGGTAGATGAATTAGCCCATTCGAATGTACCTAGCAGTAAGTATAAAAAACGGTATGAAGATGTGATGGAAATTCTGGAAGCGGGCATATCGGTCATAGCAACCGTTAATGTGCAGCACCTAGAAAGCTTAAATGATGCCGTGGAACAAATTACGGGTATTCGGGTTAGGGAAACTGTGCCAGACAGTATTCTTCGCATGGCGGACGAAGTGCAGTTGATCGATGTTGCCCCTGGGGCCTTACAGCTTCGCATGAGAGATGGTAAAATTTATGCGATGGTCAAGGTGGATCAAGCGTTGAACAATTTCTTCAAAACAGGGAATCTGATCGCTTTACGGGAACTCGCGCTGCGCGAAATCGCTGATGATGTAGATGAACGTCTAGAATCTATGGAGCGCAAGAGCTCACTTCGTGGTCCATGGCGCAGAAAAGAAGTGATTTACGTGTGTGTCACGGAAATTTCACAAGCCGATCGCTTAATTCGCCGCGGCTTTCGGATTGCGCATCGGCTTAAAGCAACTTGGCATGTAAGCTTTATTGCGGTGGGAGGCGCAGAGGAGTGGAAACAGAAGCTAGAGTCATTAGAGCGGTTAACCAGTAGGCTCGGAGGAGAGTTTTCATACCAAGAGGTGGCCAACCGCAACCAAATCCCGCAGGTTTTTGCTTCCAAGGCAAGTGAGGCGGGAGCCACTCAAATTATTGTGTGGAAAGACGCTATTGTCAAAAAGCTTGTGCCGCTTGCTAGTACAATGGATGTGCTGATTGTTGCTGACTATGAGATGTGGCAAACTTCGGGAAATAAGGTAAAATGAACACATGGAGAATAAAACAAACGAGTTTATTAACTGGAAATCTTATTTAATTATCGCTATTTATATTGCAGTATCGACCCTATTTCTAAGAGTTTTTGGTCTTTTTTTGGATTTAGTTAATATTGCGCTGCTCTATTTATTTCCTGTTCTTTTTAGTGCTGTAAGATGGGGGAAGGGCCCCTCCTTTTTTGCTGCGGGAATGGGGATATTGGCGTTTGATTTCTTTTTTGTGCCTCCCGTCTTTAGCATGACGGTTGCAGATTTGCGTTATGTGATCTCTTTTATTGTATTTTTTTCCGTTGCAGCCCTAACGTCAAGCTTAGCTTCAAAGCTGCGGAGTCAAATCCATCATGCCCAGCAGAGAGAAGCAAATACGGCTGCTCTGTATGCGCTAAGTCGTAAGATTACAGCATTTTCAGACTTAGATGTACTATTGGATCAGATTGTTCAGCATATATCCGATACGCTTCAAGCTAAGGCTGCTATCATTTTGCCCAACCAGTTGGGTGAACAGCAGTTGGAAGCCTACTCGAAGGATGGCGGAGATTGGGCCAGTGATGAATCTCACCTGTCTATCGCCGCATGGGTGAACAAACATAATTCCATTGCGGGACGAGGGACTCTTACACTCAGTGAATCATCGGATCTGCATGTCCCTTTAGCTACGGATCAGCAGGTCCATGGCGTGCTTGCTGTGCATGTGGGCGATAGACATTTGTCGGATATGCCGGAGCTTATTCGGATCATCGAAGCACTCTCGGATCTTGCGGCCGTTGCGATATCTCGCGTTAAACTCGCGAATGAAGCCAAGGTGGCGCAATTGACTGCGGAATCAGAGAAGCTGCGTACCGCGCTGCTGGATTCGCTTTCACATGAATTGCGAACGCCTCTGGCAACAATCATAGGTTCAGTAACTGGACTTCTAGAAGGTGAAGACGTCTTCGGTCCAGAAGATCGACGAGAGTTATTACTAACGACTCGAGAGGGAGCTACCCGGATGAACCGGTTGGTCGGCAATTTACTGGGCATGGTTCGGATTGAGAGCGGCATGCTGCGTTTAAATAAACAGTGGTGTGGGATAGAGGATATTGTAGGTGTCGCGCTTACGCAATTGAACGACGCTTTGCTGCACAGAAAAGTAAACATACGTCTTGCGCCAGATCTTCCGTCTATACCTCTAGATGAAGTTCTTATTGAACAGGTGTTGATTAATGTCATTAGTAATGCTATTAAGTACTCGCCGGATGGAAGCGAAATTGTGATTGAAGCGGATCACAACCAAGCCATGCTTGATTTGACTATCAAAGATCAGGGTGCAGGCATTGCCTCAGCTGATTTGGAGCGGGTATTTGAGAAATTTTATAGAGGCCATTTAACCAAACATATCCCAGGAACAGGGCTTGGGCTTGCAATCAGTAAAAGCATTGTGGAAGCACATGGAGGCCATATTGCAGCCTTGAACAATGGGAATCGAGGAACAGCTATTCGGATAAGCTTGCCATTACAATTCGCTGAGAAAGACGGGGATGGGAATGACAACTACAGGAGCGAAGATCCTAATCATCGATGATGAACCACAAATACGAAAGTTGCTGCGCGTCACTCTAATTGCACATGGATTTGAAGCAGCTGAAGCTTCCACTGGGCAAGAAGGCTTGCTGCAGGCTACGATGGTGCGCCCTGATTTAATTGTTTTAGACCTTGGATTGCCTGATATGACGGGCATGGAGGTGTTGGCTCATATCCGCGAGTGGTCGCAGGTGCCCATCATTATTCTTACGGCTCATGACCAGGAACAGGATAAAGTTGCCGCTTTAGATCGCGGCGCCGACGATTATGTAACGAAGCCGTTTGGCATGGGCGAATTTATGGCCCGTATGCGAGTTGCCTTACGGCATATCGCCAAGACGCAAGATGAACCGGTGTTGAAACTGGGTCATTTAGTTATTGATTTATCACAACGTAGTGTAGAGCTAAATGATGAGAAACTCAAATTAACACCTACGGAATACGATTTGTTGAAAGTTCTCGCATTGAATGCAGGACGAGTAATGACACACAAACAATTGCTCAAACAAGTTTGGGGCGGTCAGCAGTATGAATCAGACAGCCAATACTTGAGAGTATATGTTGGTCATCTGAGGAAAAAGATTGAAGAGGACCCGACAAGACCGAAGTATATCCTTACGGAGCCTGGGATTGGATACCGTTTTGCTTGGCAGGAAGGCTGATAAGAAAGAAGGCTGTTATTCAATTGATATAATGTGCCGCTATTCGTTGATACTTAGAAGAAAGACCCTAGATTAAGCTGTTAAAAGATGGATCCCGTACGCAGAATTCACCGGAAGTCATCTTTTTTTATGCTCATTGCTAATGGTCAATAATTCGAAATAAAATTCGCATTTTGGAGTTATGAATACCAGTTGTGAATTGATTGTAAACGCAAAAAGACCCGAGAGATGTCACTTTTTTCAAAGTTCCATCTTCCGGGTATTAATTTACTATGAGAATAGCAGCCTTTTTCGTATTATTTTAACAAGTAAATGAGTCAATGAAGCGCAAATCGATACCGAAATACATCCAAGAGAACCCAGTCCAACGGAAGCCTGCGATTGAATTGCGTCCGACAAAGGTAGGGAAATACCAGAACTGCTGACCGTTGCTGAGCCAGACATAAGTGAAATTAAACAAGCAGCGGCGAATACTTCCCGGGTCTACGGCATAAGCGGAGGCACCTTCCGATTTAAACGGCTTCTGCGGTGTATAAGCTGGAGGCGCCGAAGTTGGAGCTTGCTCTCCTCCTTGCTGTTGCCCAGGAAAGCCAGGTTGGTCAGGGAAGCCAGGCTGCCCGCCAGATCCAGGGAAACCAGGATTCATGCCAGATCCAGGGAACCCAGGAGACATGCCAGATCCGGGAAACCCGGGAGTCATGCCAGATCCAGGGAACCCAGGAGTCATGCCAGATCCAGGGAAGCCAGGAGTCATGCCAGATCCAGGGAATCCAGGAGACATGCCGGCACCGGGGAAACCAGGAGTCATACCGGCTCCGGGGGTACCAGGAGTCATACCGGTTCCGGGGAAACCAGGAGTCATACCGGTTCCGGGAGCACCAGGAGTCATGCCGAATCCGGGTAAGCCCGGAAATCCGAAGCCGCGCGGATCGTAAGCTGGCACCCAATCATAAGCTTGGGGCACTGTATAGCCATACGGATAAGGAAAAGCTTGCGGATATGAAGCCGGATAGAACTGTTCCGAAGTTTCAGGTTGTACGGATTCAGTTTCGAATTCACGAAGTTCATCTTGTTTGTTGTCTGAAGCCATTGCGTAATTTCCTCCTTAGGTAGAAGCGGATTAGTCGATACTTACTATATGCAGCAAGGTAGACGGATGTCACGATGTGGATTTGACGTCAATTGAACAACAAAAGCAGACCAATAGTCCTACTTTTGATGGTTTCGAGAAATGACATAGGTGATTTAACCTACATTTTCCAGTGAAATACGGGATTCTGCTCCCATAGATTGTACTAATTTTGTCGTATATAATTGAAAATGGTTATATTTTGAAATAATTGGAGCGGGCTTTATTGAGAGAACTATTGGGTAAGATGTTGAAATACGATGTGACAACAAGCCATGGACTTGTCTTAGTACCAAGTCAATCGGTTCTCAATCAAGAGCATTTGGATTTGTTTCGACAGCATCGCATTGACTTTATGGAAATCATTACGACAACCATGTATGAGCATAAGCTTGTTTCTGTATCCCCACCAGATTCTTCCGAACTCCTTGTCCAAAAAGCTTCTCAATATGCCAAGGACTTATTCGAGCGTATTCAATCGCAGAAGAAGATTCCGCTGCTGGAAATCAAGAATGAATTGATTCCTATCGTTCTGCAGGCTGCTGAGAACCCCGATTTATTTCAATTGTTTGAAGCTGTCAAAGCGAAAGATGAGTACACGCATAAGCACAATATTGGTGTAGGCATACTCTCAACGCTGATTGGAAAATGGTTAAATTTAGCTGATAATGAAGTGGCGCTATTATCGCTGGCGGCAACGATGCATGATGTTGGTAAGATCAAGATTTCGCAAGAGATTCTGTTGAAGCCGGGGAAACTAACCTCAGAAGAGTTCGATGAAATAAAGCGACACACGATTCTAGGCTATAACATGCTTAAGGAAACGGTAGGGATTAACTACAGAGTAGCTCTGGTTGCTCTACAGCATCATGAACGGGCAGATGGCACCGGATACCCCTTGCAATTAAGGGATAGCCAGTTGGATCGAATGAGCCGAATTGTAGCCGTTGCCGATGTCTTTCACGCGATGTCCTCGAAGAGGCCTTATCATGAAATGATGCCCTTTTACGAGGTTGTAAGTCGGATGAGGAAAGGGTTTTTCGGAGAATTGGACCCCCACATTGTGTCAGTATTTCTTACCAATATGATTAATAATTTGATCGGCAGAACAGTAAAGCTAACCGACGGCCGCTCTGGCGAGGTCGTTTATATTAACCCTACGGATGATACAAACCCGCTTGTAAAGATTGAGGGGTCATTTCTAGACCTAAGTCGAGAAAGACACATCCATATAAGTGAAGTTGTGATATGAGAGATCGTTTGGCAATCAATTAGACATATATAAAGGAAGTTATCGGATGACAAATAGGTTGATTACAGAACATGAAAGTTACGTAAATGTGGAGCTAACCAAGGAACCAGAGCTGGTTTTTCATCAGTTTTTTGCGAATTACGGCCTCACGCAGCGTGAATCTGAAATTCTGTCTTTACTTGTTACCCATGGATACACCAACCGTGAGATTGCTGAAAGTTGTTACATCAGTGAGAAAACTGTGAAAATACATTTGGCTAATATTATGAGCAAAATTGGCATAGGCTCGATGCGGAAACTGCTTGCGATGCTACTGCAGCAGGCTCTAACCCTCTCCAATCGAACGAATGAATCAAGTAGAATAACGACAATAGGAATGAGCTAAAGCCCTAAGAGAAGACTCCTGAAAACAGGAATTCTTCTCTTTTTTTATGAAGATTTTACCTGATACATTTTGGAACCTAAGTAGCAAATATTTTATTGACATGATACAAAAAGTATCTTAAAGTAGTAATATCATCATGATACAAATAGTATCAAAGATTTCGTTATTTTCTACCAAATGCAAGTAGACTTCCTACGGAGGGGAATCATGGAGATCAATTTTAAAGAATATTTAATGATTATAAAGAAACGCTTGTGGCTCATCGTATTAGTCGTACTGGTGACAACGATTCTAACTGCTTTGTATACTTCATCCAACTATCAGCCCATTTACCAAGCTTCGACCAAGTTGATCGTTAACAAGACGGTTGAACAGGACCAATTAGGTAGAGAACAGATCGATTACGGAGCGATCGGTGTTAATATTGCCCTCATGAATACCTATAAAGAAATCATCAGGACCCCAGCTATTATGGATAAAGTTGTTCAACGTTACCCCGATTTAAATGTTTCCTCCGACCAACTCATCTCTATCGTAAATGTATCAAATTTAAATGAAACGCAAGTCATGACGATCGTTGCAAGACACTTCTCGCATGAAAAGGCAGTGAGAATCGCGAATGCCGTATCGGATGTCTTTCAAACCGAAATTCCCAAGATTATGAAAGTGGATAATATAACCATATTAAATAGAGCAAAAGTACAGGACAATCCCGCACCCATCAACCAAAAATCAAATCAATATCTTATTCTAAGCTTTGTAGGCTCCTTAGCTGTAATGATCGGTCTTACCTTCCTGCTGGATGCATTGGACGATACGTTAAAAACAGATGAAGACATTCGTCAGGTATTTGAAGTATCAACCTTAGGGTACATACCAAAAGTGAAAAGCAAAGCACTACGAACTAAGCAGAAAAATAAATCTAGAAAAAAAGCAGGGGAACCGTCATATGCCAAAACCATCCACTAATTCTGCGATTATGATGCAAATTCATCCGGATTCCTCCACCTCAGAAGCTTATCGGTCTTTAAGATTTAATATCGAATGCTCCGTTTTTGGACGTGAGGCGAAGACGATTACGATTACCTCATCGGGCCGTGGTGAAGGGAAAACGACGACAGCTATTAATTTGGCAGTGGCTTATGCTCAGATTGGCAAGAAAGTGATTCTGCTCGATGCGGATCTGCGTAATCCTTCCATCCATCTTGCATTTGGTGAAGATAATGGCATTGGATTGACGAATTATTTGGTTAATCAGAATGCATTGGAAGGGATCATACGGGAAACAATTGTTGAAAATCTGTCTATTTTGACCTCGGGACCTGTCCAACAGAATCCTTCCGGTTTATTGGCATCCAAAGCGATGGATAACCTCTTGGCAGAACTGAGAACCAGATACGACATGGTCATTGTGGATACATCATCGGTCTTAACGTTAACGGATGCGAAAATAATGGCGACCAAGTGCGATGGGGTGCTTCTCATTGTGGAATATGGCAAGGTGAAGCGTGGCGCAGCCAAGAAGGTGAAAGAGGAGCTTATGCTTGCGAAAGCCAAGCTGATTGGGGTGGTTATGAACGAAATAAAAGACCATCATGCGGAAACCTATATGTAGCTTTTGTCGGTAAAAAATTGTAGTAAGGGGAGCGAGTTTATAGCTAATGAGACAAAAAAGACGAAAGCCGCATCGGCGAGTCGTGAGAACCGCCTGCATCTTGACGCTGAGCATTGGAATTCTGGCCGGATGCTCCGAAACAGCCCCGTTAAATCCGGATGCTAATGCTGTATCTCAGGAGCAGGCTTTAAAAAATGTCAAAGTATTTAAGGTCATTAATCAAAAAATTGGAGATCCGCTCGAACGTGCGGCTGAAGTTCAATCTTCCGTTCAATTCGACGTCGTAGCCAAGATGGCTGGAGACGTTGATCAAATCCTGAAAAAGCGCGGAGATATGGTGCAAGAAGGAGATGTAATCGTCAAATTAAAGTCAAGCGAGATCTCAGCCCAGCGAGAAGCAGCGGACGCTGCTGTCAAAACAGCCCAGGCAGCCATAGAAAAAGCAAAAATTAGAGCAAAAAAAGAAATGGAAAGCCAGAAGCTGGAAATGAGCAATGCCATTCAAAAAATGGAGTTAGGCATGACGAGCTTGCTGCGAAATTACAATAAAATGAAGAACGACTATGATATTGGTTTGGTTACGAAAGCCCAGCTGTATCAGATGGAAAACCAAATGATGAATGCCCGCATGGATCTGGATCAGCTCAAGCAGAAACTAAGCATTTTGGAACCGATTGATGCTACTTCCGAATTGGAAGATCAGCTCAAAAATGCTCGTGTAACCTTGCAGCAGGTAGATCAATCCATGAAAAATCTTGAAGTAAAAGCCCCTGTGAGCGGCCTGTTATCGGAGATGCCGTTAGAGGGCTGGATGAGCTTGCAGCCGGGTGCTACCATTGGTGTCATTCAGAGACTGGATCCGATTAAAATTAAAGCTCAGCTATCGGAAGAAGAAACGAGACACTTAAGTGGCAAGACAGAGCTGTCCTACTATATAGCAGGAACTAAGACGATGTATAAAGGGAAAATTAGTTATCTCTCCAAAGTGATCGACCCGCAAACGAAAGCTTATGAAATCAACTTAGAAGTGCCTAATAAAGATTTGACCCTGAAGCCTGGCATGAAGCTAAGGATTCAAATGACAGAGGAGAAAGACCAAATCGTTCCCACCGTTCCAACCTATAGTATCGTTAAAGAGGGTGATGATGCCTTCGTATTCGTACTATCGGGCGATATTGTCGAGAAACGCAGCGTACAACTTGGCAGGCTAAATGAACCTAATCAAGAAGTGCTTTCAGGAGTCAAAGCAGGGGAATTAGTCGTTAAATCCAATCCTAATCAGTTAAAAGACAAAGAAAAAGTCCAAATGACGGCTATTGAAGAGCAATAATGAAAAATGGAGTGACTTGAATTGAAAATAAATTGGAAACATACCATGGTCATGCTCATCTTATCCGTCTCTCTCGTTATTCCATCTGCGTCCTTTCATGCATTGGCAGATGAGAAATATACGCAGTCATCGAGTACGACTAGCTATCAACTTACCGATGCGATCAAGGTGGAAGTTAAAAGCATTTTAAATGAATCAACCTCAGAAGGAACTAGGATTGCCGCCGTTGTCCGCATATTTAACGATGGAGACCGCTTGACGGGGGTCCCGGAATATGAGGTTCGTGTCAAGACACAAGAAGGCTTGGAATATATCATGCGTCCTAGTCAAGCTAATGTCAAAAATATTCAACCCAAAGAAACTGCCGAGCTTAGTTATATGAATGTTGTTGATCGTTATGACACTTTTTCATTGACCGAACTCTCGTGGTTGGATGTGGATGAATTCGTCTATCCCAAAGAAGAAAAGAGAATCCTATCTATTCCCGTATCCGCCATAGAATGGAAAGGGGAGAAGGCCGTCCTTTCTGATCCCGCCATGATGAAGAAATGGGAAGATACGTTTACGATTCCCGTGTTATCGAGCACAGTAGAATACAAACCGGTTAGCCTGAATGAACAAAATACACCAGATGGCCCTATGACGATTGTAGGTTTGCTTGCAACGAATAAGGGGGATAAGAAAACAACGATACCCGATTTTCGAATAAACGGGGTATCTGAGAAAAAAGTGTATGCCGGCAAACGGCTCGAACAAGATAAGCTGTTACTTGAATCAGGTGAGCAGCAATATGTCCACTATGCCATACCAGTCAGGAATAGGATGGAACTGAAAAGCTTATCCATCCTGACACCCGAAGACTTTGCGGTTGATGACAAAACGCACAACAATTATTTAATAGGCAGATTGACGATTGCATTGCCGGAAGCTGCCAGTAATCTGCGCTACTTGAATTCTTTAGTAGAGTATGAATGGAATAAGCCGATTAAGTTTGATCCGTTATACAAGTTGATTCGGCCTGAAGTAGATGTATCCATGGTTGATCTGCAATTGCATGAAAGCGCTGGCGGCGGCTTTAAAGCAGCAGTTGCTAAGTTCAAGCTGCTCAACCATAGCGAAAGTCCATTGCAGGTTCCTCATTTCCAGGCGGAGCTGTCGAGCAAAAGCGGTAATAAATACTTAGGCACCAGACAAAGTACGCTGGTAGAAACGCTTATTCCTAATATTAGCTACGTCATTTACTATTCATTTATCATTCCGAGTACGGAGACAGGTGAACAGTTGGCCATGCAGATTTTGGATACGAAGAGTGTTGAGCCCTACAATATTCCGCTGGCTGCCTTCAAAACAAAGGTTATGGAAGAGACAAGTGATAAGTCCCTTGCCTTCTACCCTTTTCAAGTTACTTTGAATGATTGGTCGACAGGAGCCAACTATAATATGGCATCGGGAAGCTTACCCTACTCGTATAAGCTGAATTTGGATTTCAATATCAAGCTTCAGGATGAAGTCGTCGTCGATCAAAGCTTCTCCAAGATGAGGCTCGAATTGGCTGATGCCAAAAACAGAATTATGGTAACGAAGGTTCTTTCGTTTACGGGTGAGAACAAGCTGGTTAGCGGCACACAGACCATTAATTTTGACTTGGATCGGTTTGAAACAACGGTATATCTTCGTATATACGAAATTATTGATACACCCTTCGGGGAAGCAAGACGACTTATCCAAACTTTGAAACGATAGGAGAGTGAAACGATGGAAGAAAATACGAAGAGGGAACAAAAATTGTATGCGCGCCCCATGGTTTTAAGTCAACAACCCGTTCGATTTGAGACAGCTCAAAGCTGGAATAAGGGGAAAGGTAACCTAAATCACCCGGGTACAGGGAATGGCGGCATTAATTATCCGAACCCTCCGTACACCGGACCGCATAATGGTAACGGAGGCGGCAACGGTAACGGTAAGAATAAGTAAGTTTGTCCAAGGAGGTCAATAGTAATAGGCTATTGACCTCGAATTTCAATTCGACCTCAGGGGATGAAGCATGGAACTCTTTCATACACAAATTGGTGAGCATGCCATTCAATTGATTTGTCAATCAGAAGCATTAATGTGCATCATGCGTAAGAATTTCCCAGCTGCGGATCTGATCGTAAGTAAACCTGATATCATTATTTATATCAAAGAGGGATATGGAATTTCCTTTGTTGATTATGACGTCGAAATTACCAAAGAAGTCGATAGCATCTCCTTCCGCAGGGCTGATTATTTGATCGAAGCAGAATTGGATTATCGTTACGCTGTTATTTCCGTAAACAATGAATTGGCTTTAAAGCATGCCCTAATGAATATGTACAGCTCCTATGTGGTTCATCACAAGTGGGGACTGTTAATTCATTCTTCCTGCGTCATGGATAAGGGAAAAGCGTATCTGTTTGCAGGCCATTCAGGTGCTGGTAAATCTACCGCCGCTAAACTATCAATGCCTCGTAACCTTCTTTCCGATGAAGCAACTGTTGTCAAAATTACGTCGGATAAGGTGATCATCTTTAACTCCCCATTTCGAAGTGAGCTGGACCGAACAACAGGCGCAGAAGAAAATAGTCCGTTAGCAGGGATATATTTATTGAATCAGGCCGTCGATAATCACATCGTTCCGCTTAGTAAGTCGAATGGATTCCTTCATCTCATGGATAAAGTGTTTTATTGGTCTCACAGCCCTGAAGAAATCGGGGGCATACTTCAATTATTGCAGCAATTGGTCAATTCGGTCTCGATTTGCGAGCTGCATTTTCAAAAAAACGATACATTTTGGGAGTTGATTTCGTAATGACCCAGTACCTTCGGATGAATGATTATGAGTCTATTCAATTAGATATGGAATGGATTATTTTGAACACAGATGAGTATACCTTAACGAAGTTAAACGGAGTGGGTGGATTTTGCTGGTCATTGCTTGGCGCAGCTCAGACGGTTGGCTCTATTAGCGAAGCAATTCGAAAGGAGTACGAATTTGTCAACGAAACGGTAGAAGAAGATATTGAAGCGTTCTTGAACGATATGATTGGACGCGGCTTGGTTCAACATGCAGTTTCATAAGGAATTTGTACAGATAATGACTCATGCAATTAATAAAAGAGGATGGATCGAGCTTCCAGCTCGTGGAACGAGTATGTATCCTTTTATTAAGAAGGGGGATATTTGCCGTTTTGTTTCCACGCAGGCTGCAAACCTGAAGAAAGGCGATGTCATCCTATTTCATACACCTCATGGTAACTTAGTCGCCCATCGTTTCTGCCGATTGGTAACTAGGAACGAGCAGTTGCATTACCTTTGTAAGGGAGATACCAACTTAGCGCATGATGAGGCTATTGCACAGGAGCAGTTAATTGGCAAGATGACCTGGATTAGGCGGAATGGGCGGATCATCCATGTTTCGAGTCTACCCTCATATGTTTGGGGCCAAATTGTCCTCGCATTCCCAATGATATCGCAATTGTTAAGAGGTTATTTAAATCGAAGAGAAAGCACGCAAGCCTAGACTTTCTATGGAGTGACCTATGACTGGAATAATACGAAGGTACCTATTAACCGTAAGGGAATACATAACTTTCAAGGATATTCAGAGAACCTATACCTTACTGAGTCCATATATGCTGCAGCACTGGAAGGCGTATGCCATTCTCTTTTTCTTGTTATTCGTTGATATCACCCTAACGTTGGCCTATTCTTGGTTCTTCGGAAACCTGACGGACGCTGCTATTCAAAGTAATTTCGTACGAATGAAGTGGTTAATTCCAATTGGAATTAGCTTTGTTATTCTTAGTATCTCTTCGACTTATCTGAATACCGTTTTTGAAACTATTGCAACAAATGCTGTGAAGAGGGATTTTTCCGTACACTTATTTAAACATATATTGCTTCTATCTGGAAAGCATGTGTCCAACCACCATTCTGGTGAGCTGATGTCTCACTTCTCCAATGATATTCATAACATTAACGGTGTTATTGGCAGAAGCCTAATTGACCTTATAAGACTCCCCTTTATTTATTTAGCTGTTTTGATTTATTTGATGCAAATTAGTTGGAAATTAGCGCTCATTTGCGTACTAGTCGCTCCGATTGCAATGCTATTTAGTATTATCTTCGGTTTATTACTCCGTAACAATGGCAGATTGGTTCATAACCTGATTGGAAATATTAGTACCCTTCTAAATGAAACATTTCATGGTTTACAAGTCATTCGATCATTTACCATGGAAAAATCAATATTTGCGAAATATGTTAGTAAAAATCAAGAACTCTATGCCCTAGAGTTAAGGAATGCAAAATTGCGTGGATGGTTTTATGTAGGGGGGCATGCTGTTTCTACGATAACTTTTCTTGTAAGTCTCTGTATGGGTTCGTATTACGTCTCATTAGGTTTAATATCAGTAGGTTCCTTGCTAATTTTTGTTAACCTGGTTAACCATTTGGTTTATCCATTGACAGAGCTCGCCGGACAATGGGCAGGCTTTCAAAGATCATCTTCAGCTATGGAAAGAATACTCAAAATCTTGGAGCAACCAACAGAATCAACTGATTTACCGTTAGCCGTCCAATCTATGCCATTGGAGAAGTCTATTCAGTTTCAGGACATCACGTTTAGCTATGATGGACATAACAACATTTTTGACCATTTAAATTTGCAGATCCCGGCCGGAAAGGTCGTTGCCATAGTCGGTTTGAGCGGGGCAGGAAAAACGACATTATTTAATCTGCTCTTAGCATTTTACAAACCGCAATTAGGTCAGATTTTCATTGGTGATCGTTCTAGTGAAGCATTCTCGCCTTCCGAATTAAGGAGTTTATTTGCCCATGTTTCTCAAGAAACCTTTCTATTTGGCGGTACGATAAGGGAAAACCTCCTATTAGCTCGAAAGGGTATTACGGATGCGGAGATGATGCAGGCTGCTTCGATTGCCAACATCCATCCTTACATCATATCTCTTCCTCATGGCTATGACACAGAAATTGGGGAAAGAGGGGTAAGGCTGTCCGGTGGACAAAAACAACGTATGGCTATTGCCCGCGCTGTGTTAAAAAATGCCCCGATCCTCCTGCTGGATGAGGCTACCTCCGCCTTGGACAATGAGACAGAACATCAAGTAAAAGAAGCTCTACACAGATTAATGACTGGCCGCACAACGCTTGTCATTGCACATCGATTATCGACTGTTCAAAATGCTGATGTCATCATTGTCATGGACAAAGGGAAAATTGTCCAAACAGGACGTCATCACGATTTAATGATGGAGAATGGACTGTATCGCGGTTTAAATCAGATTCAGAAAAGGGGAGAGCTCGTTGATCATTACTTTGATACAAGCGTTATATGATCCAAGAGTCCCCATACCCCAGGAAATAGAGTTTTTTGATAAGGCACTCGAGGATATTGAGTTTTTTGATATATCACCGCAGATTTATTGGTTATTAAAGCAGCGGGGACAATTGGTGCAAATGCCGCCGTTTTTTCAGGAACAGTTACAACAAAAATATAACGGCACCATATATCAAAATATGTTTATCCGAAGCCAAACGAAAATAGCATTAGAAAAACTTGAAGAAGCGGGAATTCAGACGATCCCTCTTAAAGGCACTTTCTTTGCTGAAAAGTATTTTGGACACTTAGGAGCTAGAGGTACGTCCGATATTGATCTTTTGGTGCAACCTTTTGATCTGGAAAGAGCTATTCATTGTGTAAAATCACTGGGGTATATAGAGCAGGAACGGATTCCTTCTCACTTCCATTGGAGCTTCAGTAAAGAAATACCTGAATCACCAATTCCTCTGACAATTGAGTTACATTGGGATTTGATGAAAGAAAAAACATCTGATATAAATATGGATGAATTCTGGGAGCAAGCCACAGCCATAGGATCATACCGGTATATCAAGGAATTATCGGATTACCACACGTTCTATATGATTTGTTTGCATGGTTGGAGGCATAATTTGTGTTCTCTTAAATATTTTTTGGATATCATCCAGATGATCCATATCCTGCAGGATAAAATTGATTACATCCGTTTACAGAAGGATGCTGCTACCCACAAAACCTTGAGAAGGACCGTCAGGACACTAGCCATTGTTTACCACCACTTTCCACATCTAGCAGGCATTAAAGAGCTGCCCATTAAAAAAGGAATCAACCTTTGGTGGCAATACAATGCAATTAGAGATCGAAATTACAAGACATACATACAATATGTAAATTGGGTCTATTATGAATTTTTCGATTTTGATTCGCTTGCGCATACTTGGGCAGCGCTCGTTAATTTCACGTATAGCATAGGAAATATGAGGTTATCGCATAAGATCAAAAAGATGTAGGAAGTTGTTGACAGTGATGATAGAAGATGATATTCTGAGGTTGTTCTCGATAAAGAACGACTTTAGGGAATGTAAATGAATTTCTTACATCGTCATGTAAGCCAATAGAAGTAAATCCATGCATAGAAACGTTCTTTAATGAGAACATCAAAAGGGCGAGATTCCCTTTTATCAGATAGCAAAGTGGAGGAAAAGAATGAGTGCAATAGCCGGAATCTTTCACCTAGATCAAGAGCCAGTGAATGCTGAACATGGCCATAGATTGATGCAAGGATTTGCAAAGTATCCTTCAGATGATGTTCAGACATGGAAGCAGGGGCAAGTTTTCCTAGGCTGTCATGCACAGTGGATTACACCCGAATCGGTCGGTGAACGAAATCCGTACTATGATTCTGAAAGAAAGCTGGCCATTACAGCAGACGCGATCATTGATAATCGTGAGGAATTATTTCAACTACTACAAGTGGAGTATGGTCGGAGAAATGAAATGCCTGACAGCGAGCTGATACTGCTTGCTTACCTGAAATGGGGAGTAGACTCGCCGAAATATTTAGTGGGTGACTTCGCATTTATGATTTGGGATGAAAGAAACCAGCGGCTTTTTGGTGCAAGAGACTTTTCTGGAAGCCGAACACTGTACTTTTTCCGGAATCGCGAGCGATTTGCCTTCTGCACGATCATCGAACCACTGCTACTATTACCCTATGTGAAGAGGGAGTTGAATGAACAATGGCTCGCTGAATACTTGGCTATCACTTCAGTGGTGGATACGGTGGATGCTTCATTAACGCCAAATAAACATATTGAACAAGTACCTCCATCTCATAGCATTTCCGTAGTTGGAGATCAAATAACGCTTACCAGATATTGTACCATAACTTCTGGGAAGGAATTAAAACTAAGCTCAAATGAAGAGTATATAGAAGCGTTTCAAGAAGTCTTTCAACAAGCTGTAACAGCACGCTTGCGTACTTACCGTGGCGTGGGGGCTCACTTGAGCGGGGGATTAGATTCAGGCTCAATCGTTAGCTTTGCGGCAAAGGGTCTACGTGAGGGAAAGAAACAACTGCATACATTCAGTTATATTCCTCCAAATGATTTTGAAGATTATACGCCTAGATACCTAATGCCTGATGAAAGACCTTTTATTCAATCGACTGTACAGCATGTAGGTGGGATCAGAGATCATTACTTAGCTTTTGAGGGGGCGAACTCCTACTCAGAAATCGACGATTACCTGGAAATGATGGAGATGCCATACAAGTACTTTGAAAACTCCTTTTGGATCAAAGGTATGTTTGAGAAGGCTCAAAAGGAAGGAATCGGGGTACTGCTAAGCGGTGCGAGAGGGAACTTAAGCATATCATGGGGATCTGCCTTGAACCATTATGCGCTCCTTTTGAAAAAGATAAAGTGGATTCACCTCATTCAAGAATTGCACCACTATAGCAATACCGTGGGAGGACCCAGACTGCGAAGGCTCCCTCTTGTGGCAAGAGTCGCATTTCCATTTATTGATCGGCTGTTTCCTTCGGGTAAGCCCTATACATTTCCAAGAATAATTAATGAGGAATTTGCGCAAAGAACGAATGTTTTCAAAAGATTAAGCGAGTTTGGCATCGATCATACAGGGTGGTTCTCCACATCGAATATTTATGAACTAAGAAGAAGGCATTTTGCAGATGTGTTCCATTGGAATGCTACCAATACGCTGACAACGAAATTGTCCCTGCGTTATGCATTATGGCAGCGCGATCCAACCAACGATTTGCGCGTCATCCGTTTTTGTTTATCTGTGCCCGAAGAACAATATGTTCAAAATGGCATGGATCGAGCTCTTATCAGAAGGTCAACTGAGAAATTATTGCCTGATAAAGTTAGGTTAAATCAACATTATCGGGGAGTTCAAGGAGCGGACTGGCTGCATCGTATGATTCCGTACTGGGATACATTTGTAGATGAGCTGAGGAAGCTTAGTGCAGACCAAACCATTCTAAAGTTTCTGGATGGTAAAGTCATCCAAGCAGCTCTCTTAAAGGCTGAGGGTGGAGCCCGGCCGGAAGACGCTACGGATCCTGATTATAAGATTCTAATGCGCAGTTTAATTCTATATCGATATATGAAAAAATTTGCTTGAAAGGAGGTGAAATATATGAAAAAAGAATGGTTGAAACCTGAGCTTGAAGTATTGGATGTTAATCAAACAATGCTTGATCCGAAAAATGGTAACCACCTTGATCATGCTTATACGGAAGGTACTCCTAAAGACAAATTAACATGGAGCTAAGATTGATTTAGATTCAAAGCTACTTACGAATTCGTACATATGTTAAAAGCCCTTATACATCAAGAGAGTATAAGGGCCTTTAACATAATAATGGATGTATTGGAGTGGAAAAATGATAGAAGTCGAAAAAAAAGTCGTCTACAAAGCCTTCGGCTTAACGATCGTAAGCGATGTCGCTTTACCGGAATTGACTATAGTGGACGAACAAATAGAAGAAATCGATATTGAAATTAAAAAGGATGAAGATCTAACTAGGCTCTATTTTGAGCTAACGGCTCAGCCTAATCAATTTGTAGTGAAAGATCATTTAGTCATCTTTCATATTCCCGAAATTGCTACCTTTTCAATCAAAGAAGGAAAAAGAATCACGTTCTCACCTATGAAAGAAACGAAGGACGGCGAGATTCGACTTCTTATTCTAGGAACTTGTATGGGTGTCATATTGATGCAAAGGAAGATATTTCCACTGCATGGCAGTTTAGTGGCCATTCAAGGAAAAGCATATGCCATTATCGGAGATTCAGGAGCAGGGAAGTCTACACTGGCCTCAGCTTTCCTTAACGAAGGCTATCAGCTGCTAAGTGACGATGTCATTGCTGTATGGCTTTCAGGGGAAAACATGCCCTATGTTACTTCTTCCTATCCCCAGCAGAAGCTATGGCAGGATAGTCTCACTAACTTCGGCATGGAGTCGAGTGAGTACCAATCCTTGTACGGGAGAGTGGATAAATACTATATCCCCGTGTCCTCTAAATACTTTACAGGCTCATTACCGCTTGCAGGCGTAATTGAACTAGTGAAAACAGAGGATAAAGAGATTGCTATTCGTCAAATTGCAAAACTTGAACGATTCAAAACCCTTTTCTACCATACCTATCGTAATTTCCTTATTCCGGACTTAGGATTGACCGAATGGCATTTTAACACTTCTGTAAGTATTGTAAATAACGTTCAAATGTTCCAACTAAGCCGCCCGGCATCTGGCTTCACGGCGCCTCAATTAGTAACAACGATTATGGAAACATTAAATTTGGAGGCATAGATCATGATCAAAAACCAAGCGCTTTCGCTGCAGGATATTGTTGTCCAAGGTAAAGGAAACATTGTAAGTGATATGGGCGGAGAAAAAGTGATGCTGAGCGTTCAAAATGGGAAATATTACAATTTAGGTGAAATTGGCGGGATAATTTGGGATGCAATCGAGGAGCCAATTGCAGTTAAGCAGTTAGTTGCAAACTTAGTGGCCGATTATGAGGTGGATCAAAGCGAGTGTGAACAGCAGGTTATCTCTTTTTTGACACATTTAATGGATGAAAAGTTAATTGGCGTGGAAAATCAATGGGCAATTTGAATAAGGTGAAAAAATTTCTCTCACTAGATACGAAAACAATGCTTATTTTTATAGAAGCTTTTTTATATTTGGGATGGGCACGCTTTCTTATCTTCCTGCCCTTTTCTAAAGTCGCACCTTCACTAGGAGCGCAAATGGAGGAAACTTCGAATGCACAGATCCACAAGCACACAGCAACATTGCTGAAAGTGCACGATGTGATTCAGATTATGAGTCAACATACCTTATGGGATAGCAAATGTTTGGTTAAAGCGATAGCCGCTTTGAAAATGCTTGAAAAGCGCCAGATCGAAAGCACGCTCTATTTAGGGACCGGTAGGGACGATTCAGGCAAAATGGTTGCTCATGCTTGGCTTCGCAGCGGACCCTTCTATATAACCGGAGCAGAAGGAATGGAACGATTCGCAGTTGTCGGCAAGTTTGCCAAATATATAAGTGAATAGAGAATGAAGGGGATTAAGATGGAAAACGATTTCCGTTCGGATTCGATGCACTTTTCAAAAGAATTGACGTTATTGCTATCCATTATGAGAATGGATAAAGGGGAATCTATGTTATGGAAAGATCAAGATCAGGCAAATGAAATCGATTGGGGAGCCTTTCTGCAGCTCGCAAGACATCATAGGGTATTTTCCCTGTTATATACCAATCTTCGGCAAACAGATTCAGCTTGGATCCCCACGTATGTCATGAATGCTCTGCAAAAGGATTATCAAGAAAACACCTTCAACATGCTGCGATTGAGTGCAGAGATGGAGCAAATTTGTAAGCTGTTCTCCGAGTCTGACATCCGTACGATCGTCTTGAAAGGACCAGTTCTTGCAGATGACCTTTATGGAAATATATCCCTTCGTACATCCCGTGATTTGGATATCCTGATTCCGATACAGCATGTGGACCAAGCCCATGAACTGCTCAGAAGTCAAGGCTATGTGAAAGAAGAAGAATACAATACGATATTGGATGATTGGAAATGGAGACATCATCATGCGACCTTTATCCACCCTGATAAAAGGGTTACACTCGAAATTCATTGGAGATTAGGCCCAGGGCCCGGGAAAGAGCCAGGTTTTGATGAATTATGGGAAAGAAAACGGATAAGCAAGATTACCAGTCATCCTGTCTATTATTTAGGGAGAGAGGATTTATTTCTATTTCTTGCTTCTCATGGGGCACGTCATGGATGGTCGCGGCTTCGCTGGTTGATAGATATGGATCGGATCACCAGGCAGAATATTGATTATGCCAAGCTTCACACGCTTCTTACGAAAAATAGACAGCTTCATCTTGGGGCGCAAGCAATGATTTTGGCTGCGCAGCTGCTGCATACTCCTTTGACAGCTGAAATGGAGTCAATGACCACAGGAAAGCGCGCAAAGCGCTTAGCTGCGGATGCACTGTTTTACATTCGTCAAATGGTAAATCTGCATACAGCTCCCGTTCCGGAGCACGTGTCCAAATATCATAAAAAGCATTTATTTTCACTGATGTCTGCTCAACAAAAAATACTTTTCGTGTTGAGTTTCTTTTACCCTTATCCAGAGGATGCCGATACATTGACATTACCCAAAAGGTTGCACTTCCTCTATTTCCCCCTGCGTCCTGTCTTGTGGGCCTGGCGAAAAACAAATTCCATATCACAGAGAGGGACGTAACGTAATGGAACATCTCTTCTATTTTACAAAACAGTTGCATGCCTACGCCGGTAAAATTTTATATGTGAATCTTCTGGGGATGGTTTTAATCAGCTTCCTTGATGGTATGGGGATTTTTTTATTACTCCCATTACTGGATATTAGCGGAATCATGAACATGAAGATGGGATGGATCTCTCATTTAGGTATCTTTGAAATTTTCAATGAGATTCCTAAACCACTGGCACTACTGTTGATCGTGGGCATGTACGTCATACTTATCTCAGGTCAAAGTTTGATCCAGCGGAATCTTAATCTCCGGGATATCAAAATTCACACTGGTTTTATTAATCACGTAAGATTAGAGACTTATAACGCTTTACTTCAGGCGAACTGGGATTTTTTCATCAAGAAAAGAAAATCGGATCTGATCAATTCACTGACAGGGGAATTAGGACACGTGACTAGTGGAACGTACATCTTCCTTCAATTCCTAACCTCTATTGTATTTACTCTGATTCAAATTGGAATCGCTTTGTTCTTATCCGCGAAGTTGACGATATTCGTATTAATCTGTGGGCTGGCCGTTTCCTTCTTTTCCCGCACATTTATTAAACGATCAAGAATGCTGGGGAATCAATCGTTAGAGCTCGGACGCAGTTATATCGGGGGGATCACGGACCATTTTAATGGAATTAAAGACATCAAAAGCAATATGTTGGAGGAGTCGCGCCGAACTTGGCTCATAAATTGGAGTCAAAGATTCAGTCAGGAACGATTTGAACAAACCAAGTTAAGAGCAAATTCAGAGCTTTATTATAAGATTTCTTCCTCATTAATTATTGGTTTTTTTATCTATGCATCTAACATGTTCTTTCAAACCCAAGGTCAGCAACTCATGTTGATCATTCTCATTTTTTTCAGGCTTTGGCCGCGATTCCAGGGTGTTCAAACGAATTTGGAACAAATATCTGCGGCAATACCAGCTTTTAAGTCTTTGAAGGAATTGCAAAATGAATGTATGGAAGCCAGGGAAATCAAGGGGAGTAGCGACTATAACCATGAGAAGCCGATACGTATTGAGGAATATCTCGAGTGTCGCGATGTATCCTTTCGGTATAACCGTAATGAACAGTTATATGCCCTCCAAGATATAAATTTACGCATTCCGTCCAAGCAAATGACAGCGATCATCGGTCGATCTGGCGCAGGTAAGAGCACCTTAATCGATATCTTGATGGGGCTGCTGAAGCCGGAGAGAGGGCAAGTCCTTGTGGATGGAGTTCCCCTTACGGAAGCTAATTTATTGGCTCTGAGGAAATCCATTAGTTATGTTCCCCAGGATCCGTTCCTCTTTAACGGAAGCATAAGGGATAACATGCTGATGATTGATCCAAGCGCAACTGAGGAGCAACTGTGGGAATCACTCGAGTTTGCTGCATCAGCCGAATTCGTCAGTAAACTTCCACAGGGACTCGATACGCTGATTGGAGACAGAGGCATCCGTCTGTCCGGCGGAGAAAGACAACGGCTTGTATTAGCCCGAGCAATACTGCGTAAACCATCTATCCTGATATTGGATGAGGCAACCAGTGCGCTTGACTCCGAGAATGAGGCGAAGATACAAGAAGCGCTGGAGCGACTGCAAGGAAAACTGACCATAATCGTCATCGCTCATCGTTTATCGACCATACGTAATGCGGATCAAGTTATTGTGTTAGATAAAGGAAGGATTATACAAAGTGGCGGATATACCCAATTAACTGGAGAAAAAGAAGGATTGTTTGCCAGTTTATTAGGAAATCAAATGCAAGAAACGAATAAGTCCTCAGTCACATACCTGGGTTCTGTTGCAACATGAGGAATATGCGAAGACGTATGTTGACATGTTCTCTATAAAGAACTAAAATGGATGTAGGCCCAAAATACATTCTGCTAATTTCACTTATTGTTCTTTATAAAGAAAATGTTAACGAGGAGAACCAACAATGCCAATTCCAAAGATCATCCACTATTGCTGGTTTGGCGGGAAAGAAAAGCCCGACATCGTGAAGCGATGTATAGCAAGCTGGCATAACCATCTAACTGGTTATCAATTCATAGAGTGGAATGAAAACAACTTCGACACAAGCAGCAATATATATGTTAAAGAGGCATACGAAGCGGGCAAATTTGCGTTCGTCAGCGATTATGCGAGAGTGTACGTGCTCTATCACTATGGCGGTATTTATTTAGACACCGATGTGGAAGTGTTCAAATCCTTTGATGACCTGCTGCATCATGAGTCATTCTGGGGGTTCGAGCAAGAGAACTACATCGCAACAAGTACGATCGGAGCCGCGAAAGAAAATAAGCTAATCCAAGTATTTATGGATTCCTATCATACAAAGAGCTTCATCCTTGCGGATGGGACTTTTGATTCGCTAACCAATGTAGCCATGATAACGAAGATATTAGGCGATTGGGGAGTTACTCCCAATGGCAGCTATCAAGACATAGAAGGTGTTGGAACCTTTTATCCGCAAACGTATTTCTCACCCTACGATTACATTAACTGCAGGAATTTCATGACGGAAAACACGTATGCCATGCACCACTTCTATAAGAGCTGGTTGCCGCCCAAGGCGAGATGGAAGGGGCGAATGAAATTGCTCCTGGCAAGGATCATTGGTGGACATAATATCGCAAGAATAAGGGCAGCGCTTAGGGGGATTCAATGAAGAACATATTGATTGCATCCTTTGACATGGAAGTTGGTGGCGTAGAGAGAAGTCTGGTTAGTATGCTTGATCACTTCGATTATAAGCAGTATGCCATTGATCTCATGCTGTATAAACATCAAGGTGATTTTATGAACCTGATTAGCCATAAAGCCAATTTATTAGGCGAAATTCCTCAATATAGCACATTTAGAAAATCAATTGCCAAGACCCTTCAGGATAGACAATATACGATCGGCTTTTCCAGAATTTTATCAAAAGTGCATGCGGATATTCTAGGTCGAGTCAGGCAAGTTGCGGAGCCGGGATATTACCAAATGCAATTGATGTGGAAATATGCGCTGCCCTATTTACCAAAAGTCGAGAAAGAGTATGACGCAGCCATTAGTTATTTATGGCCACATTATTTTATAGCCGAGAAGATTAAGGCAAAGAAAAAAATAGCCTGGATACATACGGATTATTCCAATGTGGAAACCAACGTGAAGTTGGACCTGGAAATGTGGAGAAAGTTTGATCATATCATAGCTGTTTCGGACGCATGCAAGGACTCTTTTTTATCAAAATATAGGGAATTAGAAAGCAAAGTTGTCGTTATAGAAAACATTACTTCACCAGATTTTATTAGGAATATGGCGGATCAAGAAGCAGCAATTCCTATGGTGAATGATGACAGGTTTAAAATAGTGACAGTAGCTAGATTATCCCATGCTAAAGGTATCGACAATGCTGTTAAAGCATTAAGGATTCTAAAAGATAAAGGTTATCAAGATATCGCCTGGTACATTGTTGGTTACGGTGGGGATGAGGCTGCTATTAGGGAGTTGATCGCAATGAATGGCTTAGACGATCAATTCATCCTATTGGGAAAGAAAACAAACCCATATCCGTATATTAAAGCATGTGACTTATATGTACAGCCCTCCAGATATGAAGGCAAGGCTGTTACGGTAACCGAAGCGAAGATATTAGGTAAGCCTATATTAATCACTAATTATTCCACCGCAAAGAGTCAAGTGGAGGATGGTTATGATGGGATCATTTGTGAGCTTAGCGTAGATGGAATTGCCTGTGGCATAGAGAGATTATATAAAAAACACGAGCTAAGAAAAGATATAAGTAACCATAATATCAATCAGGAATTTAGTAATAGTTATGAATTAGATAAGCTTTATGGAGTGATATAAACGTGAATATAAAGGTAAGTGTGATAATACCCGTATATAACGCGGAGAAATATGTAATCCCTTGCTTGGATTCACTTACAAGTCAAACATTAAAAGCTTGTGAGTTTATATTTGTTAATGACGGATCCATAGATCAGAGTGGGCAAATCATTGAGGATTATTCTAAAAATGATCCTAGAATTAAACTCATTCACCAAGAGAATAAAGGCGTGAGCATGGCTCGAAATGCTGGGCTGCAGGCAGCGGTTGGAGAATTTATAGGCTTTGTTGATGCAGATGATTACATAGAAACAGATATGTATGCGACCTTGTATAACGCTGCACTTGAGGGCAATTGCGATGTCGTCATTTCGAATTTCGAAAGCGAGATTGAGGGTCACAAGGTAATTACAAGATATCCATTTCCTCTTCAATCCATTTTGGCGAGAGAATACATAGAGCGTGAGATTTTAACCTATTTCTTGAAGTCAGATCAGTTAAATACCGCATGCAACAAGCTTTATAAACGTAAAGTCATTCATGATAACGATCTAAAATTTCCAGAAAAAGTTGCATTAGGTGAAGATGGACTGTTTAACATGCAATTTTTTAGACATGCTTTAAGTGCGATGTATATCGATTATACGGGCTATCACTATCGGGAAGTAGCCGGAAGTGCAACAAGAAATATCTTAGAAAAGGACTATTTTAAAAGAGCATTAGAAGTGTATACGCTGGAAATATCAGATTGGAGTATCAGCTACATAGATCCAATGAAGATCAAACAGCTAAGGTCGATTAGACTAATAAATAGTGTGATGGCCTACGCCTATGTTTACTTGAAATCATCTAATGAGTTAAGTTTCAGCCAAAGATTGAAATATGTCAGCCAGATGATTGCTAATCCCCATGTTAGGGAAGCATTACCTTTTTTTTATAATGAAGTTTACGGAACACTAGGCAGATATGAGAAGTTTATTGTTGACATGATTCACAGGAGATCAATTATAGGCCTCTATTGTGGTGCGACATATAGCAAATTAAGAAATAAATCGTATTAAAGGAGTTTAGAGGATGAAGATTATGATGTTTGCTCACGATGGAAGTCTAAATAGGGGATGCGAGGCAATCGTACGTTCCTCAACGAATCTAATTAAAGAAAAAATGAATGGCGCGCAGGTGTTTCTAGCATCGGGAAAACCAGAGACGGATCGGATTATCTCCAAACTAGATGGGATCTATGATGGTTCTGCACGTGGCATTAAGAGATACTCTTATGAATGGTTCCTTTCCTCTATTAAAGTGAAGCTGTTTAAAGACGAATCTTATGCCCTGGGCAAGATCCATAACAATATCGTTAAACATATCCCGGATATGGATATTTGTCTCTCTATTGGTGGCGATAACTATTGTTATGGTGAACAGCCTGGATGGTACGAAATCAACAAGAGGGTGAAGGCGCAGGGAAAGAAGCTGGTCTTATGGGGCTGTTCCATTGGTCAAGAAGATATGTCAGACCGAAAATTGGAAGATCTCAAATTGTTTGATTTGATTCTTGCTAGAGAAACATTGACGTATCATATGCTGAGAAGCAAAGGATTAAGAAACGTTGAATTATGCGCGGATGCTGCATTTACAATGGAAAAGGAAGAGTTAGAGTTGCCGAGTGGATGGCAGGTTGGTAACACCGTTGGTCTTAACTTCAGCCCTTTAGTATGGAAGAAAAACACAAAATCTCAAGAGGCAGTAAGAGATCTTATCACTCATATTTTGAAGACGACAGACATGACCATTGCCCTTACCCCTCATGTTATAGAAGGTGGAAATAATGACTATGAAGTTCTTCAAAAGTACTACGAAGAATTTCAACATAGTGATCGTGTAATCCTTTTACCCAGTGATTTGAATGCGACTCAATATAAAGGATATATCTCTAGAATGAGGTTTTTTATTGGAGCTAGGACACATGCAACGATAGCTGCATACTCCAACTTTGTTCCAACTATGGTACTAGGATATAGCGTCAAGTCGAAGGGGATAGCCAAGGACATTTTCGGTGAAGAAAAGCTAGTCTTGAGCATTGATGAAATATCGAACAGTTTGAAGTTAATAAGTAAGTTTGATGAGATGATGAGAGAAGAAGAGCTAATCAGAAAGAAGCTTCAAGTATCCATTCCAGGCATTAAACAAATGTCCTATAAAGCCGTAGAGTATTTAGACAAATTAGTTCAA
This sequence comes from Paenibacillus alginolyticus DSM 5050 = NBRC 15375, assembly GCF_000422905.1. Classification (GTDB taxonomy): domain Bacteria; phylum Bacillota; class Bacilli; order Paenibacillales; family NBRC-103111; genus Paenibacillus_E; species Paenibacillus_E alginolyticus. The sequence goes on along the minus strand of NZ_AUGY01000047.1, from coordinate 33,073 downwards.
TGAAATTGAGGTGTGTATGATGAAAAAAAAAATATTATTTGTCATACCCAGCTTAGCAGCCGGTGGTGGGGAAAAAAGCTTAGTCAATTTAATATCTCAGATTGATTATGATCTGTATGAAGTAGATTTACTTTTATTTAGTCGTAAAGGTGTATTTCTAAATGCTGTACCGGAAGAAGTCAATATACTGGAGATGCCTCATATACACCGCATATTTGTATCGAAGTTAAAGACATCGTTGAAGAATTTTCTAATAAATCGTCAAATCGCTTTAGCATACTCTAGGTTTATGTTTACTTTAATGAATAGAGTTATAAAGAACACTACCTTGTCGGAGCAATATGCATGGAAATATCAGAAGAGATCATTTGATACATTAGAAAAAGAATACGACGCAGCAATTGGCTTTTTGGAAAAATCATCCATTTATTTTGTCGTCGATAAAGTGATTTCCAAGAAAAAAATTGGATGGATTCATACAAACTATTCAGATTCGGGAATGGATTCTCATTTCGACCAACCGTATTTTAAGCAATTAGACCAGCTTGTAACTGTTTCCGAAGAATGTGCCAAGTCTCTACAAGATAACTTTGAACCTCTAAAGAATAAGATAAAAGTCATATACAACATCGTATCGCCTAAAATCATCAAACATCAGTCTAATCGGGAGCTGGATAGTAATTTCACCTATGATATGAATGTCACTAATATTATTACTGTTGCTAGATTAAGTAGTGAAAAAGGGATAGACCTTGCGATTAACGCTTGTGGGAAATTAGTCGAACAGGGCTATAAAGTGAAGTGGTATGTACTAGGTGATGGAAGTGAAAGAGAGAATTTAGAAAAGTTAATAAAGAATTGTGGTTTAAAGGAACATTTTATTTTGGTAGGAGTTAAAGAAAATCCGTATCCATATATAAAAGGAGCGGATATTTATGTCCAACCATCTAGATATGAAGGTAAATCCATAGCAATAGATGAAGCTAAGATACTTCATAAACCGATAGTTGTAACCAATTATGACACAGCTAAGGACCAGATAACTAATGGTGTAAATGGTCTTATTGTAGAAATGACAGAGCAGGGTATAGCTGGTGGAATTGAGACATGTATTAATGATACAAGTTTAAGAGAGTCATTTATTAGCAGCTTATCTATAGAGAAGTTGGGTACAGAGGAAGAAATAAATAAGCTATACGAAATATTTAAATAGGGTGGTCTCTAGTGAAGAAAAGTGTATTGTTTGTGATGAATAACTTAAACTGTGGCGGTGCTGAAAAGGCACTCATATCACTATTGGATACAATTGACTATTCTAAGTATGATGTCGACTTATTTTTAATGAAACATGAAGGATTATTTCTTAGCAAAATCCCAAATAACGTAAATTTGTTAGAAGAACCAAACGAGTATAAATACTTTGATATGTCAATTAAATTAGCACTCCTAGACTGTTTGAAGAATGGAAGACTAGATATAGCGATATCTAGATTGCTAGCTGGTATCATTATTAAAACGGAAAAAAACCGAGTTCGATGTGAGCAGAGAGTTTGGATGTACATATCGAAATCGTTGAAAAATATAAATAAAAAGTACGATATAGCTGTTGGATATCTTGAAAAGACACCTATCTATTTTTGCGTAGATAAGGTTGATGCAAATACAAAGATTGGGTTTATCCATAATGATTATGACAAGTTAGGCATGGATCCTTTTCTGGATCAACCTTACTTTGAAAGACTAGAGAATTTAGTAACAGTTTCAGAAGAATGCGGAAATATTTTAAGAAATAGGTTTCCAATGTATAACGACAAGGTGAAAATCATGTATAACATTGTATCTCCTTCAACGATAAACAAAATGTCATTAGAGCAGAGAATTACGTGGGATGAAGGAGTTAAGATCGTCTCTGTGGGAAGGTTAAACAAACAGAAGAATTTTGAACTAGCCGTAGAAACATGTAAAGAGCTCGTCAAAAATGGATACTCAGTAAAATGGTATATCATAGGTGAGGGTGAAGAAAGAGAAGAGCTCGAAAGAATGATAGATGAAAATAATCTCCAAGAAACTTTCATTCTCTTGGGCATTAAAGAAAATCCCTACCCTTACATAAGAGAAGCAGATATATATGTACAGCCATCTCGATTTGAGGGGAAATCAATTGCTATAGATGAAGCGAAAATTTTACATAAACCTATTGTTGTAACGAACTTTAGTACGGCTAAGGATCAAATAAATAATCAGGATAACGGCCTTATCGTGGAAATGAATTCAAAATCATTATATGAAGGAATTGCGTCACTCATCAATAACGAGGCTTTGCGTGAACATTTTACTTCTCAATTATCCAATGAACAATTAGGGACGGAATCGGAGATTCATAAGCTTTATGAAATGTTTAATTAATTAAAGGGGACAGAGCAAATGATTATTCAAATAATAGGTTTAGCACTACTCTGTATAATTGCAATAATTATCTTAATTGATATAGTCCCCATTGGGAAGGATTGGCTCAGTAGAATCCATATTGGAAGATATCAGGATAAACAATTATGGAATAAATCGATCACAAAATTAGGTCTGAAGTGGCTGAATACAACGCCTAAGATTAAGGTGACGGACCATACAAGATTAGTCGTAATCGATATGCTAAAAGGAAATTACACGAAAAGTGCCATTCAACATTGGCAAGAAGCATCGCTTTTATTAGGAATGTCGGAATATTTAATACATAATGACGATAATGATGTGAAGCGCGAGCTTAGAAAGTATTTAAGCTTGAAATTTGATAGTCAAGGCAAGTGGCTTCATATGCCTAATCATGTAGATGCGGCCATATTAGCGTATGCTTTAATGAAATTAGACTTTATCGAAACGGATAACTATAAATTAGCACTTGATAGTATCTGGGCTATGATAAAAGAACATATCGGACACGATGGTACAGTAGCTTACCGTAAATTTATGAAGGGTTATCGGTATGTTGACACTATCGGGTTTATTTGCCCGTTTTTAGTATCTTATGGTATTCGATATCATGTTGATGAATGTGTAGATTTGGCGGTTAAGCAAATAAAGGCTTATGAAGAGCAAGGCATGCTGGAAGGACATCATATACCAAGTCATGCCTATCAAGTAGATCGCAACGTCCCGCTAGGACTTTATGGTTGGGGTAGAGGACTTGGATGGTATGCAATAGGTCTTATCGACGCATGGCTTGAATTGCCAAATGATCATATTTATAAGCCCGTATTGGAAGAAAGTGTGAAAAAGTTTGCAACGGCCGCGGTACAGTTCCAACAAGAGCAAGGTAATTGGAATTGGACAGTTACCAGAGGAGAATGCAGGCCTGATTCTTCAACAACAGCTACATTAGGATGGTTCATGCTAAATGCGTCCCAAATCGATGAAATTTCGGAATTATGTTTAGACAGCGCAAATAAAGCAACCAATTACTTGATGAAGGTTACAAGAAGAAATGGTGCTGTTGATTTTTCTCAAGGAGACACGAAAGATATAGGTGTCTATTCCATGTTATTTAACATACTTCCATTTACGCAAGGATTCTGTATTCGAATGATGAATTCCTATAATGGTCTTAAGGTTGTGAAGAGATGATCATAAAAAGATTAATTAATTTCACTCGAGCAAGATTAAGAAAGTATTTGTTAGAAGAAATTTGGCTTGAAGATTATATAAGAATGGGAATGAAAATCGGAGAAAATTGTGACATTCAACCGGGCGTAATCTTTGACTACTCACATTGTTGGTTAATAAAAATAGGGAATAATGTGACTATAGCTCCTCAAGCCTACTTATTGACTCATGATGCTAGTACTAAAAAGATGATGAATTACACAAAAATAGGAAGCATCATTATTGAAGATAACGTATTTATAGGCGCAAGAGCTTTGATTATGCCCGGTGTTACAATTGGCAAGAATTCGATAGTTGGTGCTGGAAGTATTGTGACGAAGTCAATCCCAGAAGGTAGTGTAGCTGTGGGTAACCCTGCTAGAGTAATATCTACAGTTGAAGAGTATAGAGATAAAGCTAAAATTTTACTAGAAAAAAGTAAGACGTATGATCGTAGTTACACAATAAGTGGAAATATAAGTCCAAACAATAAAGCTAAAATGCATGAAGAATTATTGAAAGAAATTGGATTTGTTGTATGAGGACGAAACCGGTAATAAAAGTACAATCAAATAAATTCTTCATAACGAGGTTGTGAAAAAATGATAATAAAAAGACTAGTAACATCAATAAAAGCAAGGGTGAGAAACAAGTTATTTCCAAAAACAGAATTGGAAATCTTAAGAGATAGAGGATTAAAACATGGTAGGAATTTCAATTTTTTTAATAGTCATATAGACTATGGTCATTGTTGGTTGGTTGAGATAGGCAATGATGTAACTATAACAAATAGTACGATACTAGCTCATGATGCAAGCACTAAATTACACTTTGGAAAAGCAAAAATTGGGAAAGTAAAAATAGGTGACAGGGTATTTATAGGTTACAACAGTGTCGTATTATGCAACGTTGCCATAGGCGATGATGTCATAGTGGCTGCTGGGTCCATAGTAACAAAGAATATTCCCGATAACAGCATAGTAGCTGGAAATCCTGCTCGAATTATCGGAAAAACATCCGATTACTTGGATAAGCATCGTGAAAATCTTAAGGTTAAACCAGTGTATGACACATACTGGCCAAATAAAACACAGGAACAAATCGAAATCATAAGAAAAGAATTAGACAATGACTTTGGTTACGATGAATAAATATGGAACGAGATGCGGAGATGAAAAATGAGAGTAAAAAGTTCTTTGGTTAATATATCCGTGGGGATTGGCAATCAACTTATCATTACTGCACTAAGTTTCTTTTCCAGAACAGTATTCATCCATACCTTAGGTATTGATTATTTGGGGATAAATGGACTGTTTACGAATATATTAGCAATGCTTTCTTTGGCAGAGGCAGGGATAGGATCAAGCATTATTTACAGTCTCTATAAACCAGTTGCTGAAAACGACGTAGATAAAATTAGTGTACTTATGAAATTATACAAAAAAACGTATATGATAATAGCTTTGATTATTCTTTTATTAGGTCTTGCTGTTGTACCATTCCTCGATGACTTTGTTAAAGACGCTAATGTTCATAATATTTATGGAATATATTTGCTTTTTCTAATCAATACAGTAATCCCATATTTATTCTCTTATAGAACCAATTTATTAAATGTGTATCAGAAAGGTTATATAGTCACTGGCATTTTTTCTATCTCAGCCATCCTCTCAACCTCACTTAAAATAGGTATTTTATACACTACAAAGAATTACATATTCTACCTTGTCATTGATTGTGCAATCACAATAATTAATTCTACCTTAGTATTCTTTATCGTTGGAAAGATGTATCCTTTCTTAAAAAATAAAGTGATAACAAGGCTAGATGAAGGAACAAAAAGAAGTATTATTAAAAATGTTAAAGCAATCATCCTACAGAACGTAGGAACCTATTTAATTTTTGGTACTCAGAATATAATTATTTCTTATTATGTGAGTGTTGCAGCTGTAGGTTTATACTCAAACTATTTCATGTTAATTGAGATATGTAGAACGTTCATTAATCAAATTTTTAATAATATATATCACAGCATAGGCAATTTAGTAGCCAAGGAAAGTAAAGAGAAAATTTACAGTGTATATAAAGTTACAATGCTTCTAAATTTCTGGCTCTATTCTCTATTTGCTATTGTCTTATTCGTTATTATTGAGCCTTTTATTAAAATATGGATTGGTTCTGAGTTTCTGATGAATAAGCTTGTATTGATTGTGCTGGCGCTTACATTTTATGAAAGAGGAATGAGAAACTCAATTAGCACTGTGAAGACAACAGCAGGAATATTTCATGAGGACAGGTACATTCCGCTGTGTCAGGCTGTAGTTAATCTTGCCTGTTCAATTATTTTGGTACAATACATTGGTATTGCCGGTGTATTCATTGGAACCTTGATAAGCGCAATACTAGTTCCATTCTGGACGACTCCCTATTTCGTATATAAGAAAGTATTTCATATACCAGTCATTCATTATTTTCTTAGGTATGGTTACTATGCAGCTATAGGAGTAGGTACTTGCATTTTGACATCTTATCTATCAAATCTGATTACTGCGCATACTTTAATTTCATTAGGTGTAAAGGCGCTTATTTGTCTGATCACACCAAATCTAATTTATATATTCATATTTCATAGAAGTGAGGAATTTAAATATTTATTTGGCATTATGTCAAGTATTGTGTTTAAATTCCAACATAAATTAATTCCAAAAAGCAGTACTGAATCGCACTAAAAATAGCAAATTTGTTTATTAACGATGGTTAGCCCACCAACAGTTGTTCTTTATTACGAACATACGAAGTGCTTTTATTAGATATTTAAGATAAGTGAAGCTATTTTAATTAGGCAAGATCCAAAGGAGAAGCTTTGATGATAGATCCCAAATTAAATGTGGATACAATCCCTTATCTCTTGAATAAGCGAGCAAATATCTGTTCTGCCGATATTGCATACAGCTTCCCGGAACTTAACCAACATTATTCATGGAGAACGATATGGAATGAAGTCCAGCTAATCGCAAGTGGTTTTCTGCAGTTGGGTATTAAGAAAGGGGATAGGATCGCACTGCTTATGACGGGCAGAATGGAACTGATCCTTTCTATGTTTGCAGCAGCCTGTGTGGGAGCTGTTATTGTGCCGCTAAATACATATTCCAAGAAGGATGAAATTCGAACCTATCTGCAAAGCTCAACTCCCACAGTTATAATCATTGGAAAAGAAGGGCACCATCTGAACTATCCCTTAATGCTAATGGAGATCCTTTCTGATTGTTATAATAGCATAATGGACTCTTCGTGGCTTCCCACTCATATCTTTGTTGTGGACGGGGAGGCAGGTCTGCCTTCGCCGCTGCGTCCTTTCACCGATCTATTAGCACTAGCCTCTTATGCAAAAGAGGAAGAATTTCTCAATGCATGTCGGTCGACGACTGCAAATGATCCGCTAATTCTACTTTACACGTCAGGTACTCTAGGCTCCCCGAAAGGAGTTCTGCGTACCACAGCTTCATTCTTGGTATCTTCCCCTATGGGACAAAAACCTGGAAAGATAGCCAGCTTACTACAGCGGTTTACTGACGTAATAGCTCGGCATTTTTCCGTAATAAGTTTATTACCGCTTTACCATCTTGGAGGGTTTGGAATCATATTTACGAATCTAAAAGCTTGTAATGTTCGTATTGTGATGCTAAGTCACTTTCACCCCTTGCATGCTAGTCAGGTAATCGAGAAGCAAGCATGTCGGATTTTAGTTGGTACGCCATATATGGTTCAGCGGATGCTGTCTGCTTCAAAGGGAGACTTCTCTTCACTATCGTCTCTCATCGGCATATCTTTCACGTCAGCAGCAGTAAATTGCTCATTACTCCGCAGAGTCAACGACGAGCTTCGGTTATTATTTTTTATGGTCACTTATGGCACATCAGAAGCGGGCTCAATAGCGAACGGCACTTGCTTCATTGGGGGACACAGAAACCCGCTATTGTTCCTTTTGTTCAAACTATTAACTCGATCTCATTTATTAAGTGGGTTAGTCCAATTCGAGAAGTTCGAGCAGAACAGCTACAGCCTAGCAGGCAAAGTGGATCGTGGAGTAGAAGTGAAAATCCTGCACCCGGAAACGGGGGAAACGCTGCCTAGCCACGAACATGGAGAGGTTGCGGTAAGAAGTCATAGGGTCATGCGCTATCTGAATGAATACCATAGCAAGCTTTACTTCACCCAAGATGGTTGGTATAGAACAGGAGACTCAGGCTTCGTAGACGATAACTCCATACTGACCATTACCGGAAGACTTCATCGGCTGATATCCCGCGGTGGAGAGAAGATCTCACCACTCGAGATAGAAAGCTTGCTATTGTTGAACAAAGATGTAGAAGACGCATTTGTTATAGGAATTCCCGACGACCTATATGGAGAGCAAGTCTGTGCATGTATTGTAGCAAAGAAAGGTTCGGATCTGACCGCACTGTCGATTAGAAATAATCTGGTGGTTCATTTGTCTGCATTTAAGGTCCCTGAACACATTGTATTTCTTCCTGAACTGCCATTATCGTCGACCGGTAAAATATCCGTTGTTGATATCAAAGTGCTTGCGATGCATGGGATAGGAGAGGTTAGAAATCATGCGTAGGTATTATCCAGGAATTACAATGTTTAAGCTGTTTGGTTGCTTGCTCGTCCTACTTTTCCACTCTATGCTGTACAAGTATATAGGCTCTGTATCAGACCAACAGTTGCGGTTTCTTACACTGTCCTTAGGGGTTGTTGTTCCTTGTTTTTATGTTGTCGCCGGCTTTTTGGCTTACAAAGGATGGACGAATGCCAGCGACTCAGGGGCGTATATAAGAAGGAACATAATGAGGATTTTGTTGATGTACATCCCTTTTTGTTTGCTATTTATAGCGGAAAGTATCGTCCCAGAGCTAATTCGAGGCGGATTTACTTTCAGTAATCTCGTTCTTCAAGCTAAAATTTTAGCTGTTGCAGTTGTGTTGAATGGCCCATCTGTTCAATTATGGTTTATACCGCCACTCTTATTCAGTTTGTTCATCTGTTATTGGCTGTACAAGAGACGTGGGATGCGCATTGCTGTTATTGTGGCGATTCTCGGTTTTCTCTTGAGCTTACTCATATCCGGCAGTTTTCGTTCAATACTTGTAGTCAGCATCGACGGATATCCTCCCCATGACAGCTCGCTCTTTGAATATATGAAACTATTCATCTACCGATATCTGGGACTTGGCTTCACATTTGTTTTAACGGGAATGATCATTGCAAAATATGAAGAGAAGTTCTACCAAACTCGCGTGTGGACTCTGATTATTCCCACACTAATTCTCTCAACAGTGGAGTTTTTTTATCTTTTTTGGTTCACTGAATGGAGTATCGAATACAAGATTACCGTTAGTATCCTTCCTAACACGATCCTTTTCTTCTACTGGCTGATTCACATCAAGAGTCTAGCCATCAAGACTTATCATAACTTTATCAATTTATTCAGCGTCGTGACGTTCTGCGGACATATTCTTCTCATGAGGGGAAACCTCCTCTTGTTAAACTGGGATGTGACGGAGATGAAAGGATTACAAGATCTCGTGTATTTGACGTTAACCTTTATGGAATGCTTGATTGCAACGATAGTCTTGTATAAAGTCCTTAATAAGAGAAGCAACACACTCGCTATGATTCCCAATCAATCTGTAAGAAAAAGCTAAGAGGAGGACAACGTGTTAAATTCCTTGACATCTTTTAGATATATTGCTGCATTAATGGTATTCATTTTCCACCTAGAATATTTCAGTCAATTCCAATTAGGCTCTGCAGGCGTGCAGTTCTTTTTTATCTTGTCTGGTTTCATATTGGCATATAATTACCACTCAAAATTCATGGAAATCAATTACATCAGCATAAAAAAATTCTATATTGCTAGATTTGCAAAAATATATCCGGTCCACTTACTAACCTTCATAATCTCTGCACCTCTTGTTATTTTTTATTTTCATCCGAATGGGTTGTACTTTATTAAGCTTGCCATTATTTCGGCTATTAATCTGCTATTAGTGCAGAGCTTTATTCCTGATCGAGGTACTTACTTTAACTTTAATGGTGTGTCATGGACGTTATCGGTGGAGGCTGTATTCTACTTATTACTTCCTTTTCTACTTTGGATATTCACCAAAATTAAGATTAAAACGAACATTCTTAAATCTATTTTAGTACTTATTGCTGTTTGGATAGTTTTGTTTATTTTAAATGCAAACTTGAATGAAGATAGTCATTTTCTAGTATGGTTGCTTCATATTTTTCCATTAACAAGACTTTTCGAATTTTCAACTGGTATACTTTTAGCATTAATCTTTGTTGAGAAATCTAATAGGGTCACAGTCAATAAAACACGATTTACTATTATCGAGATCTTAAGTCTTTTACTATTTGTAGGTGCATTACTAGCCTCGGTTGGACTTGATATAGGCATTGTAGGAGGTGTATATTTCGTGCCAACCTGGTGCATGTTGATCTACACTTTTGCTCATCAAGGAGGTGTTCTTTCGAAAGCACTATCTAATAAATTTCTTGTTTACTTAGGGGAGATAAGTTTTTCATTCTACATGATTCATCTACTAGTTATTAATTATTTTAGTTATCTAAATCTAGATAAATCGGTCAATTTTTTGATTTGCTTTTTGCTTTCTCTACTATTAAGTGCATTGATATATAAATATTATGAGGAGCCAATGCGTAAAAGAATTCGATTTGGTACAAATAAAAAGGAAGCAATAATTTATCGGCAAACAAGAGTAGAGCAATCTTAACAATCAGGATCATTACAAAAATATCCAATCATATGTTATTCTTGAAGAAACCTATGTGAGATATGAGAGGACTGAAATTCAAAATGTTTAGAAGGCTATTCGTTTTATGCTCAGCTTTAATGTTAATATTTCAAGCGTGCCCTATTGCTTCTAATGCACTGACGACCTCCCCTATTCCGACACAAGGACGAGTTTACGAGCTAGAATTAACGAAATGGCATATATACAACGATAAAACTCATGCAAAAGAAACCACCGATGGATTTAATAATGCACTTGAGTGGGCTCGTGACCAAGGATACACGATATTCAAAGTCCCCGCAGGAACATACCTTATTGCAAAAGGCACGAATGGAACCTGGGATTCTCACGGGCGTATCAACATGGTCAGTGATATGACGTTCTGGCTTGATAATAACGCTGTTATCCAAAAAGAAACAAATGGCTTCGCGGATTATTCGACGTTGTTCGTAGGTGTTGGAGTCAAAAATGTCGTTATTAAAGGTGGCACGTACCGCGGCGACAGAGACACACATGATTATTCAAGCGGTGGCACGCACGAAAGTGGCTACGGCATTCTAACAAGAGGTTCTTTCAATGTTACGATCGATGGGGTAAAGGCACTAAACTTCACTGGAGACGGACTTTGCGTCGGGGGTGGAGGAGGAACGATGCAGGATGTATATGAAACCGGTTTTGAGTCGGGTAATATCGATGATCGTGGAATTCCTGTACCCGATGGATCGAAAGTCAGAACCAAATTGAGCTGGAAACTTACTCATCCTACGTTTGATTTGACGCATACCTTAATTGTTGACAACGGGCAACGACTCCCGAACGATTTTGATATCCTTTTCTATAAAGCCGATGGTTCTTTCCACTCCAAACTCAAGCAGCAAGCACAAGGTAAGTACATTAACATTCCTGCAGGAGCTAATTCCGTTCGGCTTGCTTTTAATGGAACTTTGCAAAAGGGACAGTATCTTGAAATGTGGAATAGAGTACAATCGACAAACGTTGTCGTTCAAAACTCTGAATCATCATTCAATCGCAGGCAGGGATTAACAATTAGTGGTGGCAAAAATGTGCTAGTGCAAAATAACACGTTCCATGACATAGGTGGCAAAGATGGTACAGCTCCAATGGCAGGAATTGATGTTGAAGGTGGCGCAGGAGATAACGGCTACATAAATGAAAATATTACAATTAAAAATAATAAATTCTATAAGAACAGCAGATATGACGTTATTTTTTACGATGGACATGATGCTACGTTAGAAAATAACCATTTAGCTTCACGTGGAGCAATTGGACTCGCAGTTTCAGAACCATTTAAAGGGGCAATAATTAAAAATAATAATTTTGAAGGAACTAGCATTTATGCCTATCATGATGTTACATTTCTAGACAATCAGATGAGTGACTCCTTTACATTCCTAGGAGGACCTAATATTAATATTAAGGGAATGACGTTTACAAACGCTAAATTCCAGATAAGCAGCACTATCCCCTTTGGTGTAACCGCTTCTGATGTGAAAATCAATATTACTAACCAAACAGTAGATGCAGGATTATCTATTTGGAAAAACCCCGTTCATTTAACCAATGTAACGATTAACGGAGCACCATCTTTGAGGTCGGTTTCTGGTGGAAACGTGGAAGGAAATATATTTGATAACCTTACAGTCACTGGCTACAACTCAACCTACGGACTGGAACTGCCACCGGGAACTTACAACAATTGTGCATTCAAGGGACCGAATGATGGAGGTCAAATGGGGCCAAGTGCTGAAAAATCGGGTAAATATGTATTCAATAAATGCTCATTTTCTGGCAATGTTGGACTCAGTTCCGGCAATGCGAATTTAAGTCTTACGGTTTCAGACTCAACCTTTGATATTCTTGGGAACAAATCGGCGATTTCTGTGAATTCTGCTAAAATGGTAGATATTAAGAACAATGTAATCGTTGCTAATGGTATCACCACAAAATCTACAGAAATTATTAAAATGAATGACTATTGGCAAAGAATGAAACCAAATGACATTTTATCCGCATCGATTAGAAATAATACCATCACTACAAACATAGAAGCAGTAGGTATTTCTACGATATATGCAGGAACGGGTGCGGTAGCCTTCAATATTGCAAACAATATTTTGAATAAGGCTAAATTGAAATTAAAAGAGAACGATATCATAAGTAATAATAAAGAATTGTAATAAATCAAAAAAAGGAAGGATTTAGGGCGTTGTTCCCCTGCCTTCCTTTTTACTCTGCGGTCATAGGCTGATGTTGTCAATCAATCTTGTATTTGCGTTTGTATCAGTTGACACATTGTTGAAAATACATTTGGCAATCGTCATTGATTTATCTCGTGTGAGCCAATGCAAGTTGATTTTGGTATTTTCTAAATAGCTATTGTTGATGATAGAGGTATTCGTATTATCTATTTTTCCAATCGTTGAATTAACAAATGTACTACGATTATTTACCACGCTTCCATTGAAATTAATCCCGATGTTTTGAAATAAACAGTTATCCACTATTAATTTTCTTGTATAACGCACGTCGTTTGAGCCAAGGGAAATATCTCCGCCAAGTATGCTCGTTTTAATTCTTACAAAGGAACTATTGCTTAAAAGACAAGATTCAAAGTTGGCTCCACCTTCAATTAGCATAATTCCATCGACGGATATCGGTCTCCCCGTGTAATTCATTGGTGTGCGTATATCTATTTCATAGTTCTTAACTGTAATATTCCTAATAACGCCACCAGTTAGAAGTAATTGGAAGTTTGGAGATAAAGTATTATCATTTCTCCAATCTCTCTCTACCGTAATATCAGAAATGTAGCATCTACCGTAATTATATCGACTGATGTTAAATCCACTTGTTCCACTGTCAGTTATAGTAACAGGGTTACCGTTTAACGTCTCTGAGACTTGGAAACTATTCGCCTTTATGTTTACGGTATAATAAAGTTTATCAACACTAATGCCAGAAGGAACTTTGCCAATCCATTGCTCAAAGGAAACCTTTGCCCCATTGCCCATTCCGTGTGGCGAACTGTATGAGAAAGTCCCAGTAGTCACATCAACGGTCGGGGTCCCTAAATACCCGTATACACTTGAACCATAGAATAAGCCATTTTTTATCTGGCAATTCGTGATTACTGCCCCAGCAATATCAGCAATTTTGATATTTCCGTTATTACATACGGATCCATTTACAAAATTATCTCCTTTAACTACAAGTTCACAACCAATTATGGTGTTGTTAAGGTATTTTACATACATGTTATTCTGATAGGAACTAATCCCTCCAACATTATAACCTTCAAATGTGTTATTTTCTAAAACCACATTAATACCATCCGCATTTACGAAGTGTCCGCGGCTATTGTTAGATATATAATTGTCTCTAATATAAATTCGAGTATTTAGCTCTAAGCCTGATTGATTTATTTCAGGTCGCCATGTGGGTATATTTGTTTCTGACCACATGGATTCGATGTCAATTCCAAACATGGGGGAAGTTCCGTCTTCTGTAACGCCATCATCAGCTTTACCGATGTGATGTATTTTATTATTCATAATACTTACGTCGTTTGACCCCACGATAGAAACACCTTGCCGCCTGCAGTGGTGTAGATTACAGTCATGAATATAGATATTGGATCCCATTTGTTCTTGAGTATAATCGGCAGGATTCAGTTTGTATTCCAACCAGGTAGAAAAGATTGCGTCCCCAGTGCAATTACTAATTTCTACACGATCTATTTCGATATAATTAGAGCCATCCAGTTCAATGCCATGGCCAAATTCATGAGTATAATTCTGGGCATCAATCTTGGCGTTGATTTGTGAAATCTGAGCATCACTTAGTGGTGATGATGTAATATCAATAGCAAAAATCATCTTGTTTGCATTTTCGATTTCTGCGAACCAACCACGTCCAGTTGGAGCGGCGGGAGCGAACAGTCCATTTGTTCTAAACCCAGCTAAGGTGCTGCTAGATACTGTATCTTTATATTGATAGAAACTATAACCTGTGTTTGTTATACCGCTGATATTCCATAATCGGAAGATTTTAAGTAATCCAGGATTCGCATATCGATCGACGATTTCGCTCCGAATAAAATTCGGATTATTATTGAGTGAACCATCCGCATTAACCCCGCCTCTTACAAACTTTACTCCAAGTTGATAGATATGTGTTTTTTTATCCCCGATGAGGGTTCCGCCAGAGATCTTTGAAGTTGTAATCCCTTTCAAATAAAAGATTCTGTACCAAGGCGAAGAATTCGTATCTAATTGTAGAACGCATCCAGCAGCCATTTCAAAATGCATGCCGCTTTGCATGACAATACAGGAGAAGGATGTGTTATCCATCTTTAATTTATAGGTGCCATTTGGTAATATACAATGATTAATACCCTGAGATTTTGCCCAAACTAGTGCGTCATTGATGCCTTTGGTAGTGGAAGCAGATTCTGTCCCATCATTTTTGATAGTCCATCTGCCTAAATCTATAACATAAGGACTAGAGATAACATTATCCATAGATGGTTTCTTTGGAATCCAGTTCGATTGATTGCTGTCATAAGTCAGGATGTCATTGTTCGTCGGAAGTTTGCTTGACAAATCAATATCATCAAGGTCGCCGAGATTAGCTTTTATCATCTATGTTCACCTCTTTCTATTTTTCTTCTATTGTATGATTTACTAGATGAAATAGTTCGGGTTTAAGAGTAGGTGAATGAACGATTATTTTTATATTGACACGTTCTTTATAAAGAACTACAATGAAATAAACGAAGTGGCGGCAAATTAACATTCATTTTTTCTGAGATTTTGTTCTTTATAAAGAATAAATGTGACGAAAATGTTCTTTATAATAGGATAACGGCAGACCTAAGTCGTAAAGTTCTTTATAAAGAACAATTATATGGAGTAACAACCGCCGGTGATGCCTCCTTACCGTTATCAATGGAAGCACTCGACCATGCTGTGGGTTGAATTGACCTTAGACGCGAGTCGTCAAAAGTGTGGTGCGAGGAAGGGTTAGATGCCCTATATAGGATTAAAGGATTTAATTATATGGTCTTTCTCCAAAGGCCTTATACTTAAGAACTTTAGTGAGAGGGTGGATTTATTTGTCATACCGACAAAGGTTATCTCTATTAATATTCGTAGACTCATTCATTGTATTAACGTCCATTTTTTTTAGCCGACTTTTATTGAGCGCAGATCTAAACGTCATAACGCTGCCTTTGGTCGTTAGTTCCATTACTTTGCTCATTAGTCATCATGTGTTTTCGTTTGTGTATAAGCTTTATAAAAAAGCCTGGGAACATGCGAGCATCGGGGAATTGTTGTTTATTGTAAAGGCGATTACGTTTTCTATTATTACCGTGGCGTTTGTTCAGCAAATCATTGTGCAGGATATCTACTTCCGTTTACTCGCAGTCACATGGATGCTCCACATCATGCTGATTGGTGGATCTCGTTTCTGTTGGCGCCTCCTTAGGAACCGTTATATCAATAAACAAGTGAATAAAAAGCGTACTTTAATCGTTGGTGCCGGTTCGGCAGGGATGATGGTTGCCAGACAATTGATCAAAAATAATGACGCGGATCTAGAGCCTATTGCATTTATTGATGATAACGTGCGAATGCATAACCTGGATATTCTGGGAATACCCGTCGTTGGCGGCGTTAATCGCATAGAGATGACGGTAAAAGAGCTGCAAATCGACAATATTATTATTGCTATTCCTTCTCTAGGTAAAAAGGACCTCAACTTCATATTCCAAGAATGTGCGAAGACGGCAGCCAAGACACAAACACTGCCTAAGCTAGAGGATCTAGTAACGGGTAAGCTTTCCGTTAATCACTTCTTGGACGTTCAGGTTGAAGATTTATTGGGGCGGGAACCCATAGAGCTTGATATTGAAAGTATTTCCGAATTTATCACGGACAAAGTGGTACTAGTAACTGGTGCTGGAGGCTCAATTGGTTCGGAAATTTGTCGACAAGTCACGAAGTTTCATCCTCAGAAGCTGATTCTCTTAGGACATGGGGAGAACAGTATTTATTCGATCGAAATGGAATTAAAGGACATTTGCGTACATACAGAAATTGAATTCATAACGGAAATTGCTGACATTCAGGACTCATGGAAGATGATGTCGATCATGAACAGACATCGGCCTGATGTCGTGTATCATGCAGCTGCCCATAAACATGTACCGCTCATGGAGCGGAACCCGGAAGAAGCGTTAAAGAACAATGTAATCGGCACCATGAACGTTGCCAAAGCGGCCAGTAAATTCGAAGTGGGTACATTCGTCATGATATCGACGGATAAAGCGGTGAATCCAACCAGCGTCATGGGGGCCACCAAAAGAATGGCTGAGATGATTATTCAGGATATGGATAGAAGCAGCAATACCAAATTCGTTGCTGTTCGTTTCGGCAATGTGTTAGGAAGCAGGGGCAGTGTTATTCCGAGGTTTAAGCATCAGATTGAAAAAGGCGGTCCGGTTTCAGTTACTCACCCCGACATGATTCGTTACTTTATGACGATTCCTGAAGCATCCAGATTGGTCATCCAAGCCGGAGCCTTAGCGAAAGGCGGAGAAATCTTTATCCTAGACATGGGAGAGCCGGTGAAAATCGTAGATTTGGCGAAAAATCTCATCAAGCTATCCGGCAACTCGCTAGAGGATATCGGGATTGAATTTACCGGAATGAGACCGGGTGAGAAGCTTTATGAAGAGCTGCTGAAAGCCGACGAAATCGACGAACAGCAAGTATATCCCAAGATTTATATAGGTAAAACGGCGGATCTTTATGTAGAAGAAATCAAGGAGATGATTTCCATTTACACCTCACTTGATAAAGAGAGCCTAAGAGAATATCTCGTAAATTTAGGAAATAGCAATATCATTCCATTACCAAAGAAACTAGTCTCAATTGGCTAAAAAGGAGCAAACAGCTATGAAAGTAAGAAAAGCGATTATTCCGGCGGCTGGTCTGGGGACAAGATTTCTACCTGCAACCAAGGCCATGCCCAAAGAAATGCTGCCTATTGTCGATAAACCAACCATTCAATATATCGTTGAAGAAGCCGTTGAGTCAGGCATTGAAGATATTATTATCGTGACGGGTAAAGGGAAAAGGGCCATTGAGGATCATTTCGATATTTCCTTTGAGCTTGAACAAAATTTATTGGAAAAGCAGAAGTTTGACTTATTAACTGAAGTTCAGAAGTCGTCCAAAGTTGATATTCATTATATTCGTCAGAAGGAACCCAAGGGTCTGGGACATGCCATCTGGTGTGCGCGCAATTTCATTGGGGATGAACCTTTCGCTGTGCTGCTAGGGGATGATATCGTTCGAGCGGAAAAGCCTTGTCTGAAGCAGATGATGGATCAATATGAATCTCGCCATGCTTCCGTTATTGGAGTGAAGCACGTATCCGATGAAGAGGTGTCCAGGTATGGAATTGTCGATGGAAACGAAATTGAGAAGCGTTTATATAGCATCAATCATCTAGTTGAGAAGCCCAAGAAAGAAGAAGCGCCGTCTAATCTTGCGATTATGGGCCGATATATCCTGACACCGAGGATTTTCGACATTCTCAATAATCAAGAGCCGGGAGCCGGTGGTGAAATTCAACTTACCGATGCCATTGCAGAATTAAATCGACTTGAGTCGGTATATGCCTATGAATTTGAAGGCATGCGATTCGATGTGGGCGATAAGTTAGGTTTCATACAGACAACGATTGATTATGCCCTGCAGCGCGAGGATTTAAGATACGAATTGCTGAAATACCTGTCTTCCACCTTGGAGAGAGAATTAATTAAGTAGGGGATGCAAATGCCTAAGAAAGTGCTGTTATGTGCCACAGTTGATTATCATTTTAAAGCTTTTCATGTGCCCTACATGAAATGGTTTAAAGAGCAGGGTTGGGAGGTCCATGTTGCCGCTAACGGGAATATGGATCTTCCTTATGTCGACGCGAAGTTTAACGTTCCGATTCAACGCTCACCATTTCATCGAACCAACATTAACGCCTATACGGAGCTTAAGTCAATTATTGACGAAAACAAGTATGATATCATCCACTGCCATACCCCGATGGGCGGTGTACTGGCTCGTTTAGCAGCGAGGAATGCGCGGAGAAATGGGACTAAGGTCATATATACCGCTCATGGCTTTCATTTTTGCCAAGGAGCACCCGTTCTTAATTGGTTAGTTTACTATCCCCTTGAGAAATTTCTTTCGTATTTCACGGATTGCTTGATTACCATCAATGAGGAAGACTACCAATTAGCCGTTAATCGCCGATTCAGAGCAAGTCGAATTGAGTATGTGCATGGCGTAGGCGTGAATACGGAACGGTTCAGACCTGTCCAAGAATCACATAAGCGTGAAATGAAGCAGGCAATCGGTTATGAACCCGACGATATCCTCCTATTCTATGCGGCTGAATTTAATACGAACAAGAATCAACGATTGCTTTTACAAGCTCTAGCTTCGGTCAAAGATGACGCTCCTAATGTCAAACTCCTGCTTGCTGGCGAGGGTCCAATGAAAGAACTGTGCCAAGAGCTTGCAAAGGAGATCGGTATTACAGATCGGGTTGATTTTCTGGGCTTTCGCAATGACATTGATCGCCTATTGCCGATGTGTGATATTGCCGTTGCTTCCAGTCTTCGTGAAGGGCTGCCGGTGAATATCATGGAGGCTATGGCATGTGGACTTCCCATCATCGCTAGCGAGAACAGAGGCCACAAAGAACTGGTTCATAATGACCATAATGGTTGGATCACAGCGCCTAATGATCAAGCGGCAATGGCAGAGAAGATCAAGCTATTAGCTCATAATAGGCCATTAAGAGTGAAGCTGGGTATGTTGGGTAGAGAAATGGTTGAACGAAAGTACGCCACCCAGCAGATACTAAATGAGAAAAGCACGATATATTCCCTATATATGGGCGAAAAGGTGGAGGGCATGTGGGCGATCCAATAAGAATTCTACACGTTGTAGTCAATATGAATCGAGGCGGAGCGGAAACACTCCTCATGAATTTATATCGCAATATGGATCGTTCCAAGGTTCAATTCGACTTTCTAACCAGTAAAGTAGGAGCCTATGATGCCGAGATTATAGAGATGGGTGGAATCATTCACAGAATCCCCTATGTATCGGATATTGGCCATACCAAATATATCCAAGCTTTGGATCAATTCTTTCTTACATATCCCAATTATAAAATTGTGCACGCCCATATGGATAAAATGAGTGGGTTCGTATTGCGTTCCGCCAAAAAAGCGGGAGCACCGATACGGATTGCTCACAGTCATAACACGAGCAGCGAGGGCGGGATTGCTGCCAAAATATATAAGTGGGTTGCCGGAACATTTATAGCGTCCTGTGCAACACACTTTTTGGCATGTTCGAATAAAGCAGCCCAATGGTTATTTGCAAACAAGGAAAATAAAGTCGTGATTTTAAAGAATGGGATTGAGAGTGATAAATTCGCATACTCGCCGGAGGTTAGGGAGCAAGTAAGGCGGGAGCTGAATATTCCCTCAGCTTGCTATGTCGTCGGGCATGTGGGGAGATTCGCGCATCAGAAGAATCATTCCTTCCTCATTGATATTTTCGTGCAGTTGAACCAAGAGCAGCCGGATACAGTGCTTGTTTTGGCAGGGGATGGACCGCTGCGTCCAGAGATCGAGAAGAAAGTGAAAGCTTTGCAGCTGCAAAGTAAGGTGAAGTTTCTTGGCGTGCGAAGTGATGTTACGAGACTGCTTCAAGCTTTTGATATGTTCGTATTTCCTTCGTTACATGAAGGACTGCCCGTTACGCTTATTGAAGCGCAGGGCGCTGGACTGCCTTGTCTGATTTCCGATGAAATTACCCAAGAAGTGGATATGGGCATTAATTTGGTAGAGAGATTATCGCTGGGTGACAAATTGCTTTGGGTAGATCGAATGAAAAGTGTAATCGCAAGGAAATTACCAAGGCAAATCCCCGCTTTATCCTTATCGAACAAGGGTTACGATATTAAGAACACTGCGGCATGGACAGAGGGTTTTTATTTAGGTATATCGAGGTGAATGATGAAGAAGCTTACTGTATTTACACCGACTTATAATAGAGCATATTGTCTTCACGTTTGTTATGAGAGTCTGAAGCGGCAAACTTCCAGAGATTTCATTTGGTTAATTATAGATGATGGCTCTACAGATAATACGAGTGAATTGGTAGCAGGCTGGATGGCAGAAGATGAGATCGATATCCGTTATCATCGGCAGGACAATCAAGGTATGCATGGAGCTCATAATACGGCATACAAGCTAATTGATACGGAGTTGAATGTATGTATTGACTCTGACGACTATATGCCGGATGGCGCCGTGGAACAAATAAACTCCTTTTGGGAGCTGCACGGCAGCGAACAAGTGAGTGGCATCATTGGTCTTGATGCTTTTACTGATGGCTGCATCATCGGCTCAAAGTTGCCAGAAGATCTCAAGAGCTCGACACTGTTTGAATTGTATAGTAAACATCGTGTGACCGGTGATAAGAAGCTGGTTTATCGAACTGAATTAACTAGGCAGTATCCTTATCCTATTTTCGAAAATGAAAAGTATGTTGGTTTAGCTTATAAGTACTACATGTTGGATCAGCAGTATGAAATGCTGCTCATGAATGAAGTGCTTTGCTGCGTGGAGTATTTACCGGATGGTTCCTCGATGAACATGCTTAAACAATACCACAAGAATCCGAACGGTTTTGCCTTTTACCGTAAGGAGCTTATGAAACTGCCCTTTGCCAGCTTATTCTTTAAATTCAGGCAATCGATCCACTATGTATCGAGCAGTATGACATCAGGTAATCGTAGGTTTATGCAGGAAACACCTGCCAAGCTTCTCACTTTTCTCGCTATTCCCCTTGGAGTCATGCTCTATTGGTATGTGATTAGAAAAACAAGAATCTCTTAAAGACTCGAAAGGAAATCAAATATGGTCATACTGTGGGTTAATCTGGTTGTCGTCTATATCGCATCTTTCTTTTCAAGGCATTTGGCCACACCAGTGACAATCGGCGGTGGACCTGTATGGTATAAGCCCAATAAATGGCTGGCTGCAATCGTGATGGCAACATTCGTCATGATAGCAGGACTCCGTAATAATATTGGAGATACCTTCTTTTATATGTATTCCTACACGTTAAGTGATTTTACTTGGGAAAAAGTGAAAGCTGAGAAGGATATTGGCTTCGGAATCATGCAAATGATATTGAAATCATTTACCCAGGATCCCCAGTTGTTAATATTTATTACAGCGTTAGTGACCAATGTCCTTATCGTCTATGTGTTATACAAGTATTCTAGATTGTTTGAAGTGAGTATTTATATCTACATAACATCAGGACTTTACATTGTTTCCATGAATGGAGTCAGGCAATTTTTAGCTTCAGCCATTGTATTCGCTGCTACCAAATATTTGTTTGCAGGAAGTTGGCAGAAGTATTTTCTCGTGGTTGCCTTCGCCTCTACGTTTCATGAGAGTGCCCTAATCCTTATTCCTATTTACTTTATTGTGAGAAGGAAAGCATGGACCTCATCCACTTTTGTTCTCCTATTTCTGGCGGTTATGTTGATTCTGGGATACAACGTACTTTCAGATGCCATTTTCGCAGCTATCGCGGATACGCACTATAGCGAATATAAGGAATTCCAAGAAGGCGGAGCTAACGTCATTAGGGTAGCTGTTGGAGCAGTTCCATTGATATTTGCTTATCTGGGTAGACACAAACTTAGGGAGATATTTCCCCATGGCGACTACGTCGTAAATATGTCGTTATTGAATTTTATTGTTATGGCCGTCGCTACACAAAATTGGATATTCGCAAGATTTACCATTTATTTCGGATTATACAATGTCATTCTCATGTCATGGGTTATCAGTTTATTCGTGAAAAGACAACAGAAATTTATATACTACGCGATTATAGGCTTTTATCTGATTTATTTTTACTATGAGAACGTGGTTACTTTACACATTTTTTATACAAGTGATTACTTGAAATTCTGATAAACAGTTTGGGGGTCAAATAATGGCAGTTCTCGTAACGGGTGGAGCCGGATATGTTGGCAGTCACACCTGCTTGGAGTTATTGAATGCTGGATATGAAATAGTCGTTGTGGATAACCTTTGCAACAGCAGTTCGGAATCCTTAAGGCGAGTAAACGAAGTAACGGGAAAAGATTTCAAATTCTATCAGATTGATCTATTAGATCGGCAGAGTCTTGAAGATGTCTTCAAGCAAAATAAAATTGAAGCCGTGGTTCATTTCGCTGGGCTTAAAGCAGTAGGTGAATCCGTTCGTTTACCGCTTCGTTACTACCATAATAATATCACGGGGACGCTCGTGCTTTGCGAACTTATGCAGGAGTATGCAGTAAAAAGAATGATATTCAGCTCCTCTGCTACGGTATACGGCATGTCGGAATCCGTACCGATCTCGGAGAAATCTCCACTTGGTGCAACGAACGCCTATGGGCGCACGAAGCTAATAATTGAAGAAATCATGCAGGATGTGTACGTTTCCGATCCCAATTGGAGCATCGCGATCCTGCGCTATTTTAACCCTATTGGTGCCCATAGCAGCGGAAGATTAGGCGAGGATCCGAACGGTATCCCGAATAATCTGATGCCTTTTATCACGCAGGTGGCGGTAGGGGGGTTAAAGGAACTACAGATTTATGGGAATGACTACCCGACCTTGGATGGTACAGGTGTAAGGGACTATATCCATGTAGAGGATCTAGCACGTGGACACTTGAAGGCGCTGGAGAAGGTCATGGCAACTACTGGTGTGGAAGCTTACAACCTTGGGACAGGACGAGGGTATAGCGTTATCGAAATGGTTTCTGCTTTCGAAAGAGTAACGGGCAGACGCATTCCGTATAAGATGACGGATCGAAGACCTGGGGACATCGGGATTTGTTATTCGGACCCGACTAAGGCTGAACGGGAGCTGGGATGGATCGCTGAGAAAGGCATTGAGGAGATGTGTCGGGATGCCTGGCGATGGCAATCCAATAATCCATGCGGTTATATCGAAGAGGAAGAAGTGTTGAGGACTACATGAATATTTCAGATAGCTTACATCATCATAATCATATCATTCATACCCTCCTAGTAGGTGGGATTGTGGAGGTTAAGAAATTATTCATCGTTCCTACAATAAGCCTCAAAATATTTAGAAGATTAAAAAATGTATATTCGCTATTTCTGAAAGGGATGATTGTATCCAACTGGTCGATTACCGTGTTCACCACGGATGACTTTGTATCTGAAGCTCCTCCAAGCAGCAAATTGGACACTCCCTCTTTACGTGCTGCAGATGTAACGGACGTTTCGGCAGAGTTTGTCGCTGATCCATTTATTATCCAACATAATGCTACATTCTATCTGTTCTTCGAGGTTCTAAATAAGGCTTCGGGTCGAGGGGAAATAGGTTTAGCTTCGAGTTCCGATGGAGCCGAGTGGAACTATCAACGGTTAGTGCTTCGCGAAAATTACCATTTATCCTATCCCCAAGTGTTTGCCTATGAGAATGAATACTATATGTTACCGGAGACAGCGGAAGCAAATGGTGTTCTCTTGTATAAATCACGAAATTTCCCCTATGAATGGGAAGTGGAGTGTGAGTTGTTCAGCGGTAGGTATTTAGATCCCTCTATTGTACATGTGGATGGGAAATGGTGGATATTTGCAGGTACGGATGAAGGGGATTTTCATCTTTTTTACTCCGATCAATTAATGGGATCTTGGCGCGAACATCCTCAAAGTCCGATCCTGTCAAATAACAAGATGATTAGCAGACCAGGAGGAAGACTAGTCGTTGCAAATGGAAACGTATATAGATATACACAAGCTAATTATCCACATTATGGAGATTCAGTCCGTATCTTCAAAGTCAATCAACTCTCAGAGTTTGAATACGAGGAAGAAGAGGTTTCCTGTATTTTAAAAGGCTCCGATAAAGAGAATGATTGGAGAAAAGATGGGATGCACCATATCGACCAGCTTCAGATGAATGATAACCAATGGCTAATTGCCGTAGATGGTCATTCTTTTAAGAAAATGAATTATCTGTTATGGAAGCTTGACCGTATCAAATCCCAATATTTCAGCCCAAATCAATAGGAGTAGATCATTCATGAAGCGATTTTGTGACTTGTTGGTATCCATTCCCTTATTCGTACTCTTTCTTCCGATTATCGGGATCGTTGCTGTATTGGTTAGGATAAAGTTGGGATCTCCGGTCATATTTAAGCAGCAAAGACCGGGATTACACGGGAAACCAATTAATCTTTATAAATTCAGGACCATGACGGAAGCAAGGGATCATGAGGGCAATTTATTGCCTGATTCGATCCGATTAACCCCATTTGGCATGTTTCTTAGAAAATACAGTTTAGATGAATTGTTACAATTGGTTAATGTCATCCAGGGAGATTTAAGTTTAGTTGGGCCAAGGCCCCTGTTGATGGATTATCTGCCCTTATACACCGAAGAACAGGCGAAACGACATCTAGTTCGACCCGGAATTACCGGATGGGCTCAAGTTAATGGCAGGAATAAAATCTCGTGGGAAGATAAATTTAAGCTGGATGTCTGGTATGTGGAAAATCAAAGCTTCCTGTTGGATGTCAAAATTCTAGCATTAACCTTTGTCAAAGTCGTCAGGTCGGATGGGATCAGTCACGGAAATCATGTGACCATGGAGAAGTTTTCCGGCTCAAATCTCTCATGAAAAGAGGTGAGGCAAGATGGGGCTTGTTGTTATTGGTGAAGGCGGTCACAGTAAAGTGATAAGGGAGATAATTCGTTCTAAGAGTGACTACAAGATCATAGCCATTCTGGACGATAAGTACGATGAACTTACTGTAATCAATGACATATACATAGGGCCGATTTCTTCTGCACACCTTTTATTGAACCGAATGAATCATCTTAAATTTGTTATTGCGATAGGGAATAACGAAGTTCGAAAGTTGATTGTTGCGAAGCTTGGTTTATCCAAGGAATGCTATATTTCACTCATACATGATACAGCCGTTGTAAGCACGAGTGCTTCTATAGGGGATGGAACGGTTATCATGGCGGGCACGATTGTCAATGCCGACGCAGTGATAGGCGATCATGTCATCATTAATTCAGGGGCAATCGTTGAGCACGATAGTCAACTTGGGGATTATGTCCACATTGCCCCGAGAGCCACGTTAACAGGCTCAGTTATTGCGGAAGCAGGAGCTATGATAGGTGCAGGAGCGACCATCATTCCTGGGATAAAGGTAGGCGAGTGGGCAGTAATAGGCGCCGGTGCGACGGTTATCAGTGATATCCCCTCGTATAGCACCGCTGTTGGAACTCCCGCGAGATTGATAGCAAGAGCCATGTTTGTTTAGGTGATAAAAGAGCCCATGCTTTGAAGGATGGCGATGGCGTATATCTTTGAGGCGCCGAAAGGCGTTTTTTTCGTTTTAACTATGGAAAGGGCGTGGCATTAACGTATGACTACACATAACAAAAAAATTTATCTTTCCCCTCCACACATGAGCGGGAATGAAATGAGTTATATCCAGGATGCCTTTGATACGAATTGGATCGCCCCTCTGGGACCGCATGTAGATGCATTCGAGCAAGAGATTGCTTCACATGTCGGGTCTAATGCAGCAGCAGCCGTCAGTTCAGGGACCGCGGCAATCCATCTGGCATTGCGACTGATCGGGGTCAAAGAAGGGGACAGCGTTTTCTGCTCAAGTCTCACCTTCGTGGCTAGCGCAAATCCGATTGTTTATTGTGGAGCGAGGCCGGTATTTATTGATTCTGAGCCCGAGACATGGAACATGTCACCCAGGGCATTGGAAATCGCTTTGCAAGATGCTGCTCTAGAAGGAAAATTGCCTAAAGCCGTTATAGTTGTCAATCTATATGGCCAAAGTGCAAAAATGGACGAAATCATGTCGTTATGTGAATCCTACGATGTTCCCATTATTGAGGACGCAGCCGAATCACTGGGTTCTATGTATAAAGGACGAGCAAGTGGGACTTTCGGAAAATACGGTGTGTATTCATTCAATGGGAATAAGATTATATCGACTTCAGGCGGAGGAATGCTGGTTTCCGATGATATAGAGGGATTAAAGCAAGCTCGGTTTCTCGCTACACAAGCACGGGATCAAGCCGTCCATTACCAACATAGTCAATTGGGATTCAATTATCGAATGAGCAATGTATTGGCTGGAATAGGCAGAGCACAGCTTGAGGTGTTGGAAGAGCGAGTCAATGCCAGAAGAGCGGTATTTAACCGTTATGATGAAGCCTTATCACATATGCCTGGCATTCAATTCATGCCGGAACTAGCCAACACGCGCTCGAATCGGTGGCTCACCGTATTAACGATTGAGGAGAAAGAAGCTGGGGTAACCGCAAGGGAAGTGCTAGAAGCACTGACAGAACTAAACATCGAAGCCCGTCCAGTCTGGAAGCCGCTTCATCTGCAGCCGATTTTTGAAGGAGCGCGGTACTATCCGTATGGCAACAACGAGAGCGTGTCGGAACGATTATTTCAAACAGGAATATGCTTGCCGTCGGGATCGCAGTTGATGGAGGATGAACAACAGCGGGTGATCACTTGTATCAAGAAAACGATTATGCAAAAGATGCCATTCAAAGTAATTATTTAATAAATAGGAGGAACTAACCATGTGTGTAATTATCCATTATACCGGAAATCAAGGGGCGAATGATGTCCTGGTTAAAGGGAACTTCGAGCAAATAAATCTACCCAATTGTGTCACTGTGGAGTGATGATAACCATGATCGGTCAAAACATTTCAAGCATTCGTAAGCAAAGGGGGTATACGTTGTCCGAGCTTTCAGAGCGGACCGGTATTTCCAAATCCTATTTAAGCAACATAGAAAGAAATCTAAAACAGAACCCTTCTATTCATGTCATGGAAAAAATAGCGTTGGTTCTAAAGGTAGACTTGAAAACGCTATTAAAAATTGCCGCTGATGTAGAAACAAACCAACAGCTCGATCAAGAGTGGATGGATTTTATTTCTGATTTGAAGCAATCAGGCATTGATAAGGAACGGATCCATGAATTTAAAATTTTAATAGAGTTTATGAAGTGGAATAATGATAAAAAATAGTATGAAACTGCTGTTCTGGTGGAGTGTATTAAGTGTGTTCCTAGGAGCCATATTTATTTTCACCGCTCTTCAGACCTTTACCGGCGAGAATACCAAAGTGCAAATCCAGCAGATAACAGGAATGAATGAACATAACGCCTATGTAACTAATGCGATTATTCGCAAATCCGCCCATGTACTTATGTTTGGCTTGCTCAGTATCATAATTTATGTAGCGATTCGGAGGCGATCGATCTGGCTCGCTTGGAGTTGCACGACCTTAATGGCCGTAGTTGATGAATGGCATCAGTCCTACATACCGGGAAGGTCCGCATTAGTCGAGGATGTGCTGCTGGATTCACTAGCAGCGCTGATATTTCTTAGAATTATCGTTTATATCAGAAGACGATAAATAGTTAGTAGTAACTCAAATTGCCCCTTTTTGGGGCTTTGTCGTTCTTTATAAGAAACAAATTTGTTCGTTAGAAGAAATTCTGATATAATATCATCAAGAGCAACATAACTTCATTATAAGGGAAGATCTGATATGATTGGAAAACGTGTTCAACAATTGAGGAAAGAGAAGGGTCTGTCTCTTACAGAACTGGCGGAACGTGCAGGGGTTGCTAAATCTTATATTAGCAGCTTGGAGCGGGACATTCAGAAGAATCCTTCGATTCAGTTTCTTGAGAAAATAGCAGCTGTGCTGAAAGTACCTGTCGACAGGTTAATTGATGATCAGGAAGAAATGGCTCTTAATGACCGTGAGCTTGATCAGGAATGGTATGAGATCATTAAAGAAGCCATGACTTCTGGTGTTGATAAGCAGCAGTTTCGGGAATTTCTGGATTTCAATAAATGGAGAATGAAGCGTCCGAACGACGAATAGTTCTAGGAAGATTGTTTAATGAATCCCTTTGAGGACATGAAGCGATCGTTTTCAGTTGAAAGTGAAATTGTCGTGGGTTGGAAGGGGCTTCTTAGGAATGCGCGGATATCTTCCATCGTAAGACCCATCTTACGTGCACTCATAATAAGATTAACCCACTCCATATCAAATTCTTCGGTATCCAGCTGGTTTATCGGATTCACAAACGACCCCTCCAAATCATCTATCGCGATACAATTTGTATCTGTTGATTTATTATCGCATGTTTTTTCTGTGAAATCAATCCCGATTATATTAAAATTATACAAATTGTATCGCTGTTTAAATGGATCCCCTCGACAAAAAACACGTAATTTAGATATAGTCTCAAAACAAAGATGAGGGTAGGGAAACCTAACGTGAAGAATGATCGCATAAATCGCAGGACGTTTCTCAAGAAAAGTCTGTATGCGTTTGAATCCTTAGCCATATTAACGGGAGTTAGTGGCTTATATGGCATCTTCGGAGAGCGGTATTGGATTCAGTCGACAACGGTTCGGCTTGCTTACCGTCGTTATCCTTCATCATTTGCAGGCGTACGTATTGTCCAATTCAGTGATACGCATATTGGTAAGTATTATAGTCTGGAACAGATGAACAAAGTGGTTGATCTGCTGCAGCGGCAAGAGCCCGACATCATCTGTTTTACAGGAGATTTATTTGATTCCAAATTCGGTGAAGTGAGTGATGAGGTGATTCCGATCCTATCGCGGCTCCGAGCAGGAATGGGTAAATTTGCTGTGCTTGGTAATCATGATATGCGACTGGATGGCAATCGAGTAAGGGATGTACTCGAGCGATCTGGTTTTACCGTATTAGTCAACGAGAGCCGATCTATTAAACGTGGAAATGGACGCATAAAGGTCGTTGGAATAGATGAAATGTTCTACGGTAACCCAGATCTGCCTTTAGCCTTGCAAGGTGTACAGAGGGACGATTTCGTGCTGCTTCTTGCGCATGAGCCGGATTTCGCCGATACATCGTTGGCAAGCCAGGTCGATTTGCAGCTTTCTGGACACAGCCATGGCGGACAGATTAGGATTCCATTGTATGGGAGTATATTTACGCCGGACCTAGGACAAAAGTACCCTATTGGTTTGTACGCCTTTGAAGGTAGTGAGTTTCACGTCTACACCAACCGCGGAATAGGTACGACTTTGTTCCCGATTCGGTTCAATTGTCGACCCGAAATTACAGTCTTTGTCCTAGAAACGAAGCTGCCAAAAGCATAAACAAACTCCGTCAGCTTAAGCCAACGGAGTTTGTTTTCATCAATAGCAAAACCACTTTTTCCAAATATCAAACGAATCTTTACTATCGTTATCTTTTTCATGTTCGTTATCGTGATTATTATTATTATTATTATTGTTATTGTTATTGTTATTGTTATTATGGTTGTTATTGTTGTTGTTGTGATTATTATTGTCCTTATTCTTGTCCTTGTTGCTGTTGTTATTATTGTTGCTGTTATTATTCTGGTATGTACTTGTACTCCATAATTTACTTAGATCATTACTGGTCCCTTTATTACTTGTAAAAATTGAAAAAATCTGAGAAAAAATGCTGGATTTCTGAGAATTTCCGGAGTCATTACCTGAGGCGGAAGCATACGCAGGGTACATGATTGCACTTAAGAGTAAAATCATGCAAGAAATTCTAACGATTTTTAACACGGTACATAACCTCCCTTCCCGATAAGTTATAGCACGCAATCGTTCTTTATTAAGAATTATACAGTAAAAATTAGGTTTTGAGAACTATAAAAGGCATAGATCATTCTTTTATTTTATGATACAATATGTAACATAATATAAGTAGGAGGAATGATAGTGCAGAAATAGAAGTTTTCTAGCTGCAATAAGATACAATTCGTAACATACAAACGGAATTGATTAAAAATCATGCGAGGTGCAACTCATGCAGGTTGTTCAACCTATTAGAGAACAAGAGAAAATCGAACAGATACAAGCCGTTTTGAAAGAACAATCGATTCGAGATTGGCTTCTTTTCACCATTGGGATTAATTCGGGGCTCCATCTAAGTGATTTGTTGTGTTTGAAAGTGAGCGATGTGAAGGATCGAAGTGTAGTCAGCATTAAGGAAGAGAAAACGGGTAAGGCAAAGACGTTTCAACTTTCTCCACAGCTGAAAGCATATATTGAGGAATATATCCAATATATGGATATTGATGCTTATTTATTTCCATCCCAACGAACGGGCAATCCGATTAAAAGAATACGAGTTTATCGTATTTTAAATGAAGCAGCCAAGCAAGTTGGATTAAACGACATAGGTACACACACACTTCGAAAAACTTACGGCTATCATTATTACCTAAGAACCAAAAACGTTTCGGTCCTCAGAGATTTATTCAATCAATCGGCTCCATCAGTAACATTAAAGTATATTGGCGTGAGGGAATAGAGAGTCAAGCTAAGTTGACACTTGGTGAAAGTAGTGGCTCGAGATAGATACATATTGTATCATGACTATTAATAAGAATGTGATTCTTTTTTTAAATTAATAGCTGAGCGTTGGGAGTGGAGTTTCTTATGAAACAAGAAGAAAAGATTTCGGTGGAAATTCATCATGTTCTTCAGCAGTTAGGGATCGACCAGCAGAAGTTTCAGGATCAAGTTATGATGTCTTCCTCACAATCTACTCCAAGGAACGCTCAGCTCTTACAAAAGCGATGAATCGTTTTGCTTCCTCTGGGGTCAGTACGCGACCATCCACGGTTAATGAAAACTTTTTCAAAATGCTCTCATCCGTTAAATCGAGATGCTCTACAAACTCTCTAACATCATGATCTAGAACGGTTTGCGGCTGGTCAGTCCGGCCAAGCAAATAATCCACAGTAACATTGAAAAAATTGGCGATCTTGTTAATCGTTTCATAGTCCGGTTCACGTCGATTTGTTTCGTAGTGAGAAAGGGCTGCTCTAGATATGCCAATTTTATTGGATAGTTCTTCTTGCGTTAATCCTCTTTTTTCGCGTAAAAGGGCAATGCGATCTCCGTATTTCAGCGTGATCATTCCTCACTGTTTAATTATTCTTTAACATTATTACCACTGTTTTTCCGGCTATATACAGAGAACTATTATAGCAAAGCAGAGATTCATTGACTAGATACAAGATGTAACAAAAAGGAGGGATGAGGCAAATGGCGTTGGAGAGAAAACGTAAACTGTCCTTAGTTGTACCGCTGGATGGAAAGTTGAATATTCTTCGAATTCGAAATCAACTCATTAATAGCAAGTATGCACTAATTGAAATTATAGCACTTGAAAAGTCCCAATTCACATTTGCTAGTCCCCTATGTTTGCCAACCAACCATCAAGTCATCTACGGTTTTGAATTTTCGATTTTCGGTCAATTATTTCAAGTGAATGGTCGTATAGAATTAGAAAGCAATAACGATAATGAATATACTTATAAAGCAGTTATTAAATCTGAAGATCATGTTGATTCAGAAATGCTCTATGCCATTAATCAACTTGCGGTCACGCAGAATACGGAATATGGTAAGCTTTCTAAAAGCTACACCCCAGAACCTTCATCAGCTTTAAATACAGTTGATTTGATATGTTGAGGGGAAGATAAAGCCGCTCTGCTGTGCTAATCCGTTTGTTGCTCTCATAAGGTTAGTATAAAAACCAATGAATGTCGAATAAAAATATGCGAATGAATACATAATTTCTATATCTATACACGAGAAAATGAATTCAGCCCCTTGCAATGTTACAAAACGTATCTTATAATCAATATATATACAGAATGTAACAACATACGACATTTTGAGCACTCAAGGGGGAGGAATATCATGAATTCAGATATTGTATATTGTATTCAATGTAGTTCAATTATAGGTAGAGGTAATTCAGATCAAATATTTAAGACGGGCTTCTATCATACAACGATTCCACTTTGTCTCTGCAAAACGTGTGTTTCCACGGAGGAGAACAGGTTAAGCATAGAAATTATAAGCAGTCCCCATAAGTGCTATTCCGACTTTGCGTTGCCCTTGTCTATCTAGCCTAAGGGCGGTGTAAGTCGGTTTTTTTTGTCACTATGGTAAGCGCTTTCAAAATATGTAAAAAAAGCCTTCCTCTTACGTAAAATGGTAATATCCCCTTTAAGTAGACACTCAAAAAAAACCTTATGGTACCATAAGGAAATGAGTACAACTTGGAGGGGATATTTCTATGGCTAAAAAAGGACAAACATTTAATCAGTATACGGAGGAATTTAAGTTAGCTGCCGTTCAGGAATACATGAAGGGATCATCCAGCTATAGAAGGGTAGCTGAAAAGTTAGACATTAGAAACTGTACTCAATTGAAGGTATGGGTGAAGAAATGGCTTAACGGAGAGGCCTTTAAGGTACGATCAGAGAAGACAACTACACCTCTTACAGGACGTCCTCGCACGATTTTCAATACGGTAGAAGAAGAACGGGATT